>CAZCZB010000047.1:0-22518 GCA_964502995.1 uncultured Dehalococcoidia bacterium | reverse complement strand
GCGAATAATTATTCGCCCCTACCCCGCGCAATGTCTCGTTGATTCGAACGAACCGTCCCAAAACGGCGCGCTGTTGCAGCGTCCGCTTCGGCGTCGCGCGGCCGCGTCGGTGATACACTGGTGTCAACAGGTTACGATAACGCCGCCCTGACACCCCATCGTACTTGAGAGGTGCGCCATGCCGCCGGAAATCCGCGCTGTAGGAATCGAGGGACTGCCCGAAGTGCGGGCCGGAGACGACCTGGCCGGCCAGATCATTGACGCCGCCGCCGCCCAGGGCACGCCCATCGAGGACGGCGACGTTGTGGTCGTCACCCAGAAAATAGTCTCCAAGGCCGAGGGCCGTGTCATGACCATCGACGAGGTCGAGGCATCCCCGCTGGCCGTCGCCATCACCGAGGGGCACCGCCGCGACCCGCGCCACACCGAGATGATCCTGCGCGAAAGCCGCCGCGTGGTGCGCATGGACCGCGGCGTCATCATCAGCGAGACCTACCACGGCTACATCTGCGCCAACGCCGGCATCGACGCCTCCAACATCCCCGGCGACAACGCCATCTGCCTGCTGCCCGTTGACCCCGACGAATCGGCCCGCGGCATCCGCGACACCATCCGCGAACGGCTGGGCGTGGACGCCGCCGTGCTCGTGTCCGACACCTTCGGCCGTCCCTGGCGCAACGGCGCGATCAACGTGTCCATCGGCGTTGCCGGATTCAATCCGGTGATCAGCTACGTGGGTGAGTACGACCCCCACGGCAACGAACTGCACACCACCACAATCGCGGTGGCCGACGAACTGGCGGCCACGGCGGAGTTGGTGACCGGCAAATTGCTGGGCGTGCCCGTCGCCCTCATCAAGGGCTACCCCTACGAGCGCATGGAAGACGCCGACAGCCGCGCCATCGTCCGCGACCCCGACAAGGACCTGTTCCGGTAGGCGGTGGTCGAACGACGAGCGCGTCCTTATGAGCCGCGCAAACGGCGAATTTCTTCCCGCAACCGGGCCACGGTTTCCTGCGGATCTTCCATTACATCCCCGGTCAACGGGTCGTGGATCCGGAACCGTCCGTCCCGCCAGCGAAAGTTGAGGTTCAGAACTGGGCTGGTTGACCCAACACTGCCGTCGTCATACTCGATCAGCGGCAACCGCTCGTATTCGCCGCTGACCAGGCGCTCGCCGATGATGGGTCGGCCGGAGAAATCGCCGCCGGTCGGGTCGAACCGCCAGTATTCGGGGACGCCGATCTGCCGGTAGATTTCCCGCTTGCCAACGTTGTCGTTCCGATGGGTGGAACGCGAGGCCACCTCGATAACCACATCCGGCGGCTTGCCATTCTGTATCGGATCGTAACCCACCCTCTGCCAGATTGCGTGCGTATCAACGTCCAGCGCAACCAGGCAGTCCGGAATGACGTGGGCGGGCGGGCCGCCGCCGGGCCTTGCCGGGCCGTAGTAAATGGGGATCTGGTCGCCAATCAAAATGGACGGATGGTGCGGGTAGTGATCTCCGGGCGTGAGAACGTATTGCAGCATTTCACGCAGGTAGTGGGCGGCCGGCATTTGTTCCATATCTCTGGGCTCGGGCGGCAGGCTTGGGTAGGGCTGCCACTGCTGGGCTGCCGGTCGCGCTTTGGGTTTCGGAGTGGTCATGGCGGTTCCCTCCGTGCCATCATATCAGAGAGTTGTTGCAGCCATTCGTGGCCTGTGGAAACCTCCAGGCATTTTCAAAGTTGCGCGATCTTCTTGCATCCGCTCGTCCTGAGCTTGTCGAAGGACATGCTCGTGGTTCGACAGGCTCACCATGAGCGGGACGTTCGGCGACTTTGAAAAGGCCCTGTGGAAACCCCGCGCTACAGACTCAATCGCTGCTGCAGTTCGGGCGCTGGGTCCGGCGCGTCATCCGTTTCGTCCCGCCCGGCAAAGCCCGACATGCCCACTCCCAGCAGACGGAACGCCCGCCCCGGCGTCATCTCCCGTTCCATCAGCGTCCACGCCGTCGCCGTGATGGTCGCGTCATCATCCGTCGACGCTGGCAGCGTGGTCTGACGGGTGAAGGTGGTGAAATCCGACAGGCGCATCTTCACCGTAACCGTGCGCCCCGTGATGCCCTTGCGGCTCAGTGAGCCGGCGACGCTGCCCGACAACCGCTCGATCACCGGGCGAATGTCCGCAACCTCGCTCAGGTCTTCGGGGAACGTCTTCTCGCTGCTGATGGACTTGGCCTCCCGCGATGTGTTCACCGGTTCGTCGTCGATGCCGCGGGCGCGGTCGCGGATGCTCAACCCGCGCTTGCCGAACCGCCGGCCGAACCAGCTATCGGGCATGGCCGCCAGATCCCCAATGGTCTGGATGCCGTCGTCCCGCAGCCGCGCCGCCGACTTGGGTCCCACGCCCATCAGCGTGCCCACCGGCAGCGGCGCCAGGAACTCCGCCTCCTCGCCCTCCGGAACCACCACCAGGCCGTCGGGTTTCTGAAAGTCCGACGCGATCTTGGCCACGCACTTGCCGGCGCCGAGTCCCACGGAAATGGTCAGCCCGACCTCGTGCCGGACGCGATTCTTGATGTCGATGGCGATGGCAATGGGCGAGTTCTGCGCCGCCGCTTCCGTGATGTCCAGGTAGGCTTCGTCCAGCGACACCGGCTGGATCACCTCCGTGATGCTGCGGAAGATGTCCATGACCTGTCCGGACACCTCGCGGTAGCGGTCGAACCGTGGCCGCACGATAATGCCCTCCGGACACTGGCGTACCGCCGTGGCCATTGGCATCGCCGAGCGCACGCCGAACTTGCGGGCCTCGTATGACGCGGTGGCAACCACGCCGCGACCCTCCGGCCGGCCGCCGACCAGCACCGCCTTGCCGCGCAGTTCGGGATTGTCCAACTGCTCAACGGCGGCGTAGAAAGCGTCCATGTCGGCGTGAATGATGTGGCGAACCATCGCGAGTCCCCCCGATACCATGACGAAACAGCGCGCCCGCGCCCATTGTACCCCCGAAACCAACCGCACCGCACCGCAGCGGCGTCATTCAGACTCATGCACTATCACTCGACGTGTTACCGCGAGCGAAGCGTGGATTTCGCGCGGCTAGAAGAGCGCGGTTGACCGCGAAGTACGTACGCCGTGCTATCATCCCTGCAGTCGTTTTCGGAGAGACAGCATGGTCAAGTTTCTAACCACCAATGGAATTTCTGATGCACTGGATAAACTCATCAGAGACGCCAAGGATGAGATAACGCTTATCAGTCCATATCTTCAAGTGAGTCAACGCCTACAGGAATCTATCAGCGATGCAAATGATCGCGGGGTGACATTCACGCTGATTTACCGTGAACCAAAGACGAAACCCCAAGAGGAGCCTTGGACCAAATCATTGGCTCGCAAAGACTTATGCTCGCTCCAAAGCCTACACGCAAAATGCTACCTCAACGAGAGCGTAGCCATCATCACTTCGATGAACCTCTACGAATTCTCTCAACAAAACAACTACGAGATGGGAATTCTGGTCGACAAGCAATTAGAGCCCGAACTTTACGATGCGATCGCAGAAGAATCCAGATATCTACGTCGCCGTGCCTCACCTCCTCCGACTGATCAAAGTAAACCCTCCCTGCAACCCACAGCTACCAAAACTTCCGGCCACTGTATCCGTTGCGGAGGGTCCATAGATTCTGACCCCAACAAACCCCTTTGTTACGGCTGTTATCAGGAATGGGCAAAGTACGGAAACCGGGATTATTCAGAAAATTACTGTCATAACTGCGGAAAACCCAATGCAACCAGTATGTCTCGGCCGTTGTGCAAACCCTGTTTCAGGCAGCACCAAAACAGTCGCGGCGCAAATAAACAGACCGCCTAAGGGTTACTACTTGGCCAACTCGGCTCTGTCATTTCTGGCCATCCGTCCCCCGTTTGCCCTCGCCAAGCCTAACGGTTACACTCTTTCTGTTGTGCGCTGACCCGCCTCTGGCGGGTCGAATTATTGCGTACCCGTCAGGTCTAACCCGTGGCTGTATCAGACAACCCGACGGCCGCCCCACCACAGCCAGCGCGGGACGGAGGGATTTACTACGGCTGGTGGATGGTGGCCATCACCTCGGTGATGTCGTTCTTCGCCAGCGGGATATTCTTCCGTGGGTTCGGCGTGCTGGTCATTCCCATCCGGGATCAGTTGGGCATAACCCAGGCCCAGACCAACCTCATCTTTTCCATCGCCCGCGCCGAGGGAGGGCTGGAAGGCCCGGCGGCCGGCTGGCTGATTGACAAGTGGGGCAACCGGGCCGTGCTGGTGCCCTCGTTGCTCATCGCCGTGGTCGGATACGCGGTCATGGCGTTCTGGCTGCCCGGGTTCTGGGGATTCGCGCTGATTTACCTGGGCCTGGTGTCGCTGGGCAACAGCATGGCGTTCCAGCACGCGTGCTTCGCCGGGCTGAACCAGTGGTTCCAGCGGCGGCGTTCCCTGGCAATCTCCATCCTGGCCGCGGTGTCATCCCTGGGCGGGTTGGCCCTGATCCCCGCCATGAACCTGCTGATCGACCGGGGAAGCCTGAAGTGGGGATTGATCGCGTCGGGCGGGTTCTACGCGGTGATCCTCCTGCCCCTGTGCTTCTGGTTCCGGAACAAGCCCGAGGATATGGGCCTGCTGCCCGACGGAGCAAGCCGCCCACCGACAATACGGAGCGGCCGGGGCGCACCCAGGGAAACCCGCGACTACACCACGCGGGAAGCGCTGCGGACGCAAGCCTACTGGCTGCTGCTGTTGGGCGCGGGTCTGCGGCAGACGGCCACGTTGGGCATCCTGGTCAGCCTGTTCCCGATCCTGGTCGACGACAAGGGCATGAGCACCCAGATGGCGGCCAACCTCATTGGCCTGATGTCGTTCATCAACTTCGTGTCCCGCCTTGCGCTGGGATACATGGCCGACCGCATCTCCAAAAAGGGCATCATGTTTTTCAGCCTCATCGTGGAGGGGATCGGCTATCTTTTCCTCTGGCTGGGCGACTGGCAAACGGCCGTGGGAATCACGCTGGTGCTGGCGTTCATCCTGTGCGAGGGGATGATGGACGGAGCGGGGGTCATCGTGTGGGCGGCGCTGGGCGAATACTTCGGGCGCGACCGGTTCGCCACGCTGCGCGGATACATCACCTTCGCCTACGCGTGGGCGCTGGTGGCGTCGCCGGTGTACGCCGGGTGGGTGGCCGACCGGTTCGGCAACTACGATTACGCCATCATCCCCGGCGCCCTTTGCGCCTTCGCGGCCGGCGCGTGCTTCCTGTTCATCAAAAAGCCCCCGGTGCTGTTGGCAGAGCCGGATTAATCGCAAGTGCCGCTCTGTGCTAATATCAGCATACCCCCTAGCTCGGACAATCCGAAACCCGCAGGCACAGTGCCCTGATGATCTTCACTTGGTCGGATGACAAAAATTATCTGCTGCGGCGGCAACGGATGATAGCGTTTGAAGACATAGCGATAGAAATCAATCGCAATAACGTGATTGATACCATTTATAATCACAGTCTGGAAAGGTACCCCGATCAGCATTTATTCATAGTGATGGTGAGAGGATATCTCTATACCGTTCCTTTTTATCAAATTAACGATGACACGGTATATTTGGTCACTGCGTACCCCGACGGCAGACGAATGCGCTGGTATCGGCTGGCAGGAAGGTATCTATGACTCACATTGAATATCCTTACATCGACGATGAGGAACGAGAAATCATTGAGTCCCTCAATCGCGGAGAATGGTATCCGGTAAGCGACGAAGAGTACGTGCGGATAGTTGCCATGTTGCAGGACGCCGCTCGGAACACCCTTGGCTTGCCGCCGGAAGACAACCCACAGATTCCGCCGCGTCGTCGGCCCCTGTCTCTGATCGAACTTCTCGCGGAGTTGCCAGAAGACAAGCATGGAGCGACGCAATATCTGGACGATGAAGACCGAGAAATCGTCGAAGCCTATTGGCGCGGCGAGCCGGTACCGGCCAGCGAAAACAGGCTGTGCGAGATAGTCGCCCATATGCTGGCGGCAGTTGAGCAAGTCGCTCTAGTGAACGCTGCATCCGAGCAGGTCGAAACGTTTCCGCATGCCACGAAAACTGCACACAGGAGCTTGAAAATGCCCACTATCCTTGAACAGTACATCGCCACTCACCCCGGCTCCGCCGAGCGTTACCGGGAGGCCGTGGGCATCTTCCCCGGCGGCGTGACCCACGACAACCGCTACGCCGAGCCCTTCCCCCTGTACATCACCCACGGCCAGGGCCCCCGCAAGTGGGACGTGGACGGCCATGAATACATCGACTACGTATCCGGACACGGCGCGCTGATCCTGGGACACTCGCACCCCGCCATCGCCGACGCGGTGACCGAGCAGATCCGCCTGGGCACGCACCTGGGCGCCTGCACCGACGAGGAATTGCGCTGGGCCCGCGCCATCATGAACCTCATGCCCGCCGTCGAGCGCGTCCGGTTCCACAGCAGCGGCACCGAGGCCACGCTGATGGCAATGCGCCTCGCTCGCGCCTACACCGGCCGCAACAAGGTCATCAAGCTCCAGGACCACTTCCACGGCTGGCACGACTACGCAATGGCCGGCTCCGACCGTCCCGCTCCCGGCATACCGCCGGAATCCTGGGGCAGCATGGTCATCGTCCCCGCCGGCGATCTCAACGCCGTGCAGCAGGCCATGGAGCGCGATACCGACATCGCCGCCATCATCCTGGAACCCACCGGCGCCCACTACGGTCAGCTTCCCTTCGACGTGCCCACGTATCTGTCCGGCCTGCGCGCCCTGTGCGACCAGCACGGCGTGGTGCTGATCTTCGACGAGGTCGTCACCGGATTCCGCGCCTCATCCGGCGGCGCGCAGGTGCGCTACGGGATCACGCCCGATCTGACCACCATGGCCAAGATCGTGGCCGGCGCCCTTCCCGGCGGAGCCGTGGGCGGCAAGGCCGACATCGTGGACATGATCGCCCAGCGCGGCGACCCCGAGTGGGACAACACCGAGCGCGTCTATCACCCGGGCACCTTCAACGGCAACCCGCTGTCCGCCGTCGCCGGCGCAACCTGCCTGGAGATGATCGCCGCCGAGCCCATCAACGAACAGGCCGACGCCATGGCCGCCCGCCTCAAGTCCGGCCTCAACGAGGTTTTCACCCGCATGGAGGTCAGCGGCCATGCCTACGGCGTCGCGTCCATGATCCACTTCACCCTGGCCGACGGCGACTTTGACCACGAGTTCGGCCCCGAGGTGAACCGCCAGATCAAGGCGGCCGCCGGTTCCGCGGCGGTCACCGGCATCAAGCGCGCCCTGCAAAACCACGGCATCGACATCATGGGCCGCGACGCCTTCCTGGTGTCCGCCACCCACAACGAAGCCGACATCGACGCCACTCTGGCCGCCTTCGAGGCCACCCTGGCCGAGGTCCGCGCGGAGGGGTTGGTGTAGCGTTACACTCGTCGAATCCCGCTCAAATATAATTGACGCATTGAGACTGCTCACGAGCAAACTTGGCTGGGGGATTTTTCTGGATGCGCAAGCTCTGCTACGGATTCCTTATCGCGTGCGCGAGTTCTGCGTTTTTTCTGCTGGTCCTCAGTTCAGGAGTGTTGGCCGCTGAACCACCGACACCATGGCAGTGGGCGCAGACGGTCGCTTTAGCAACCATGGCCAGCCTTCTTGCCGGTGGTGTAACGTTCTTTCTGATCAAATTGTTCGCGGATCAATAACGTGCGCACTCTCAGGATCAGTTGGACGATACTGGTTTTGTCCGGGCTGCTGTTGATTGTGGTCGGGTACGTCGTTGAGAACGTGCTCAGAATCGGTGACGTGCCTGGTCTGATAGCTGTGGGAACAGCTCTGATCCTGTTGGCTGTGTCCTCAATGCTTAATTGGGCGTTCAAGCAAGCATGGGAATCCCGACATGACCGGAGTTCCTCAGCGAACCAGGATGCGCCGATGCTCTGAGACGAATCACGAATTTAAGAGGTAAACCATGGCAAGCTTTTGGGAAAAGATCACCGTCAACGGCGCCGAAATGGACATGTACGCCAGCGTGCCGTCCAGCAGCGCCGGACACTCCGCGCCGTTCCCCGCCGTGCTGGTGGCCCAGCACGCCACCGGCGTTGACGCATTCCTGCAGGATATCTGCGACCGGCTGGCCGCCGACGGCTTTGCCGCCGTCGCGCCCAACCTGTACCACCGCCACACCGACGAGGCCATCGCCGCATCCGCCAACGGCGGCCCGCGTCCCAGCCCGGCCGTGCTGCTCAGCGACCCCGACATCGTCGCCGACATGAACGCGGCAGTGGACTGGTTGCGCAGCCACGACGCCGTGCAGAGCGACCGCATCGGCGTCACCGGATTCTGCATGGGCGGGCGCGTGGCCTGGCTGGCCGCCGCGTCCAACCCCAACTTCAAGGCCGTCGTCCCCTACTACGGCGGCAACCTGATGACCACCTGGGGAGCCGGCCAGACGCCGCCCTTCGACATGGCCGCCAACATCAACTGCCCCATGCTGTTCCACTTTGGCGAAATCGACGCCAATCCGTCCCAGGACGATATGAAAAAACTGGACTCCGAACTGACCCGCCTGGGCAAGGACCACACCTTCCACACCTACGCGGGCGCGGACCACGCCTTCATGAATCCCGACGGCGGCCGCTACAACGAGGATGCCGCCGTGGCCTCCTGGCCCCGAACCCTGGAATTCTTCGCCAGGCACCTCAAAGGATAGTATTGTGTAGGGGCGAATGATCATTCGCCCCTGCATGCTTATTCGCCCCTACGTGATGAATCAACACCCTCACCCAACACAGGAGGTATCGCAATGGCCAGTTTCTGGGAAAAGCGGTAGTGCAGGAAGTTGAAATGGGGTATCACGAATTCCGATAGTAGCGTTTCTTTCGCGGTTGCGCGTTGATTGTAATGAGGGGCAGACCATCTTCTTCGGTTCACCGTTGATCTGTTTGATTTCCTTTTCCGAGCAGTTCGTGAATCAGATTCGCAACAGGTAGTGCTTCCTCTCTTAAATAGTCTTCGGCCAATGCGAGACCTTCGTGCACGTAGTGCCGTTCAATGTCGATCTCCTCCTCGTCCTCGTCCTCTTCGATGTGGGTCGTTTCTTCGTCCGATCCGTACTTGGCGTATGCTGCAAGCCTGTCTGCGTAGAATTCCAATATTTTGCGTGGGTCTTCCGCTAGTTCGGTCATTTCAGGCCTCCTTTTTCGTGCAACACGCCCGCCGGTCCAGTGGTGCCGGCGGGCGTGCTGTTCGACTTGGGCTCATTGGCTTACGCCGCTTCGGATGCTGTTTCTTCGGTGAAACCCAGATGTTGCAAGATTGCCTTAGACGCCGCGCGCACCGCTGGGGCTTGGGTTCGGATCTTCCCGCCGGTAACGATGTTGTCTTGCCATAGCTGCCCTTGGCGTGACCAATCCACGCCATTCAGGGGAAGCAGGACTTCTCTCAGCTCGGTGACCAGTTCGGCTTCCGAGAGGTCCGTGTTGGCGTGGTCGCGCAACAATTCGTGGGATACTAGACCCAGCGTGGTCAGGAAAGCACCGTTCAAGGGGACGTTCCCGCGGGCTTTCACGTCCTTGGTTTTTTGCAATACGGCTGCCGCGTCGGAACCGCCGGGCGAGGATAGTTGTGCCACTTCGTTCCAGTCGGGAACGATCTCGGACATGGCCTTCAGGAAGGCTACACGCGAGCGGATCCAACTATCGCGCGACTCTTCGTTTGAGAGTGCCGCGGTAGCCTGTTCTTCGAAGCTCGTTTCGCTCGTGCTGGTTGATCCAGTGAGGCTGTGCTTGACGAATTGTCTGACTTGGTTGACCAAGTAGATGAACTCGCTGCTTTTCCCAACACTGTTGGAAGTGGAGTCCACTCTTCCGTCAAGCAGGGGGACCTCTCTGCTGATTTGCATGACAGCCCGGTTCGCAGGCTGTCGGGTGTCGTACACCGCGAGCAGCGACGGCGGTAGAGCCTTGGTCTTACCGGCGTCTGCGAAGTCCTGATGGACTTGGTTGATGTCCGCTTCTATTGTCATCAAGAAGGGAACTGCGGTCTCCGCGATGACTTCGCCCTGCGGAGTTCCTTTGGTGCTTTCGACCACCTGCTTGATGCCTTGGAAGCGGTGCTGTCCGTCTGTGATGTGAATCTTCGTTTCGTCTGGCAGGACTGCATACCCTGAGTTGGTCTTTCCGTTGGCTGACAGGACGAAGATGTCCAAGCCGCCCGTGGAGTTGAGCGTCATCGGCGGGATGATGAAGCTTTCATCCTGCTCCAGGGCTTTGCTTAGGTATCTTGCGAAGCCTTGAGCGTGGTCTTTCATAAACGGCCGGTTCGTCGCGTTCAGGGCTTTGGCTGCTGTCGTGCCCTTGTCGGCCGCGTTGTAGTCCAAGACCCGCACCAGGGTCTTGCAAGGCAATATGCCGCTGACCATCAGTCGATTGCCTTGGTTAAAAACCCGGACGGGGATCGGGGTTTCCCTCTGGGTCTCGGCGGACAGGCTCATGGAACGTACCATGACGTCGTCCATGGTTCCATCTACCGAGATGATGTTGGTTTTCTCGGGGGGCATAGCCGCACCTCCTTTGGAATTTCTCTAATGCTACACCGCTTTCACTGTATTCGTCAAGTGGTTTTGCAATTCTCGCCAGCAATAACGGTCGTACAGCATGCAATTTCTCACGACAGCGCGATTTTTACCGCTTTTATGACTGCGGCGGCTACTGGGACTGGTACCGCGTTACCCGCTTGGCGCTTGGTTTGCGCGTATTTGCCTTGAGGCTGGAAATCCCGTGGGAAACCCTGTAGGTTCAGCATCTCGCGCTCGGTCAGGCGGCGCTTACCGTCCACCAGCAAGTAGTTGTGCGACGCCGAGGCCATTAGGGCACAGGAGTAGGGAAGGCTGTTGACTTGGCCTGCCTTGTTCTCGTGCCAAATTAGTTTTCCTTCCCGGATGCTGGGCCTATGCGCCTCTCTCCGGTTTTCCTGAATTTGCTTACTGGCGTAGTAACGGTTGGGCACCCGTCCCTTTGTCAGCACTTCGCTCAACTTGGGCATCGAGCCTGTCGGTTTCGGCCATTCTAATGGCCGTGCGCCTTTTTGAATTGCTACGATGAACGTGCGCTCCCGCTGTTGGGGTAGCCCGAAGTCTCGGGCGTTGAGGACCCTGTGATCGGTGATGTAGCCCAGATCATTGAACGCCTTTTCCACTAATTCGATGGTTTTGCCTTGGTCGTGGGTGGTAAGCCGTTTGACATTTTCCATCACTACTGCGTCGGGCTGTAGCAAGCTGGCTATTTCGGCGACTTGCAGCACATGGCTTCCGTGTTCGCCTTGCAACCCTTGGCTTTTGCCCATGATGCTGAAGTCTTGGCAGGGAAATCCGGCCATCAGGATGTCGTGTGGCGGAATGTCGTCCATGCATTGGGCTATGTCGCCGTGCGGGGTCAGGCGTAGGTTTGTTTCGTAGCATTTCGCTGTAGCAGCGTCAATTTCGCAGGCGAAGGTTACTTTTATTCCGTTTTGCTCAGCTGCTACGTGGAACCCCCCGATACCGCAGAACAGGTCTACTGCCGTCATTCGGTGATGGCGGCCTACGTTTGGTTTGCAGATCGGTGTTGTAACTTTGAATCGTTGCTGTTCGTTTTTCGTCACGTGTGGTTTCCTTAGCTTTCCCGCATTTCCTGATTGGTAAGCGGTTTGACTTGGGGGCATTCTTCAGTGCTTGAGGCGCTGATCGTCATGGTTTTGCTGGCAATGGACCGGGAGTGTTCTTGCAGCCGGCGAGGTTTCCGACTAACGTAGACAGGCATGTCTTGCCTTTGGCCCTTTCGTTGTCATGTCGTGTGGTATGATCCCTCGCATTGAGATGGCGTATCTCGCAGGGCGTCGAGGGGCCGGTGTGCATCCCCGGCGGCGTTCCGCTTTACTGGGTGACTTCCTTGGTTGCTTTGGGTGAATTGTGATGGCTGACCATGTGCCGCCCGATGTCCGCAGTCGCATCATGGCTAAGGTCCGTTCTAAAGGAACCGTGCCGGAGATGCAGGTGCGGCGTGGTTTGCATCGGTTGGGATACCGATTCCGGTTGCATAGTGCGGGACTGCCTGGCCGTCCTGACCTCGTGTTCGCCTCACGGCGTAAAGTCCTGTTCGTCAACGGTTGCTTTTGGCATGCGCATGCGGATTGTCCAAGGGCGCGTGTGCCGGTGTCCAACCGCGAGTTTTGGATCGCCAAACTGGAACGCAATCAGTGCAGGGACCAGCGGAACGTTGTCGCACTGCGCGAGGCTGGTTGGGAAGTCCTGACCGTTTGGGAGTGTGAGTTGCGGGATTTGGTGTCTGCCCTTTCGAGGATCTCCCTGTTTTTGGGGCCACCTGGCTTGCCTTGAGGGTTGGGGGCTTTTTCACTCACCGGCTCGGTCTAGCAGTGCGGTTAGCAGCTGAGCTACCTCAGTTCTCATCTGTTCGATGGTGCCGAAGGCGTGGATCAAGTCATCTGGGTCGCACTCCTCGTCGCTGAGCACTGCGGCCAAGCGGCGCAGCGCGTCGGTGGGAGTCCTCTGATTGGTTTCAGTCATGGCTACCCTCTCTTGGTCGGTGGTGTATTGCTTGTTCCGCGTGCTGGGTTTTCAGGCAGGGTAGGCGTGCGCCTATCCTGTGCCGTACAGGACCGTCTGTGGGACGTATTTGGGCGTCCGCTACGACTACGGCGGTCAGATGGTCGCCCTGTCTAGGTTTGGCGGCTCGGTAGTTTGGTTTGCTCGAACTGCCGAGCGTCGATTATGCGGCGACTTGTTGGGCTTTGTCGTTCAGCCAAGCTGGGTTGCCGCGGGCCGGCTTCATGCGCGGCTTGTTCCAGTAGGGGCTCTTGCACTTGGGGCAGTTCTTTGGCTCCGGCGTATTTGGCTGTTTGGGTGCCCAACGATGCCAGCAGCGTTCACACAGAAAGCCGTCGATTTTGATGTAAGCCATATAGCGTCCCTCGTGGTCAGATTGGGTGGCAACTATGCTATCACACGGTACAGCCTGTTGAACATCGCCATGGACGGTATCTGATGAAGCATTATAAGTGCTCACCAACTTATCGTGTATGGGATGGCGTCCAGCAGCGACTCCCAAAAACCTTGAAGAGATCTGTACTGTTTTAGTACAATACGCCAAGTCTCAGCCGCTATTTAGCAGGCCTTCCTGTAGGGTGGTTGTGAACTGGCAAAAAAGGTGAGACCGCCGGAGGGTCCAAGCTCCGACGGCCTCGAACGACGCACCCCGGAACGCTAAACCGATGATGCTCGTTTGTCATTTTAACACTGCCCGTGCGGTGCCGCGGACCAATAGCGGAAGCGGCGCCATGCACTGTGGGCTGGTGTCGGTCTACCGTCACGTCTTTTTGCTATCCGGTGGTGCTCACTGCTGGTGAGGTCATGGGCAACCGACTGGATATTGAACGCTTGGGGTTGCTGCTGCACTGCTTGGTGGAAGGCGTGTCTTGCGAAGGCACAGCTCGCTTGGCGAAAGTTGATGCCAAGACTGTGTACAGCTGGCTGGATAGAGCTGCTGAGGCTTCCTCCGCTTTGCATGACGAGTACGTTCAGGACTTGACCTTGCGATCGTTGCAAGCCGACGAACTGTGGGGGTACGTGTACGTCAAGGAGAAGCGGGTTGACGACGCAAAGGCTGCGCCGGATTTTGCCGGTGACGTTTGGACTTGGCTGGCTTTGGATCGCGACACGAAGCTGATTGTCTCTTGTCATGTGGGGCGCCGTGGCTTTGAAGACGCCAAGCAGTTCGTAGATGATCTTGCTGGCCGTCTTTATGATCGGGTGCAGCTGACTACTGACGGACACTCTGCATACTTGAGGGCCGTGGAATTGGCTTTCGGCGGCGAGATTGATTTTGCACAGCTGGTCAAGACGCATACTACCGACGCCGATGGAAAGGAAGTGGTCGATGTGCTCAAAAGGATAGTCAGCGGCAACCCGGCGGAATGGTTGATTTCGACCAGCCTGGTGGAACGGGTCAACCGTACGATGCGGATGAGCAATCGCCGGCTGATTAGACGAACGGATGGGTTCTCCAAACGTGTCTGGCGGCACGATGCAATGATGCGGCTACTGGTGATGTACTACAACTTCTGTCGAGTGCATCGGACCTTGGGGACGACGCCGGCGGTGGCGGCGGGTCTGACGGACCATCTTTGGGACCGTCGCGATTTGGCCCAGGCTGCCATTGATTACGGTGGGACATCCTATGAATGCAGCACGCGAGGACCGTACGGTCGCGCCCGAGCGCAGGGAGATTCTAGTGCGCTAGAAGGTAAGCAGTGGGGACGAGGTCTCGCTGTGTTGGGTGATACGGTGTGCTCGAATTGCGGTTCAAATCGGATGCAGAAGGACGGGAAGGGAACTCGGGAGCGCCAGCGTTACCGTTGTTGCGAATGTAACTACCGCTCGTTCGGGGAGATGTACTGGTGATGCTTCGTTCGGCGTGCCGGGAAATGATTACTATCGGAATTCGTGATACCCCATTTCAACTTCCTGCACTACCGGAAAAGCTAACCGTTGACGGCAGCGAAATGGATATGTACGCCGCAGTGCCCAGCAGCAGCGCCGGCTTCACCGCGCCCTATCCGGCGGTGGTGGTGTCGCAGCACGGCGGCGGCGTGGACGAGTTCATCCGCACCATCTGCGACCGACTGGCCGAAGAAGGCTACGCCGCCGTCGCCCCCAACCTGTACCACCGCAACTCCGACGAGGTGATGAACGCCGACCCGCGCCCCCGTCCGTGGGACGTGCTCAGCGATCCCGACATCGTCGCCGACATCAACGCCACCGTGGACTGGCTGCGCAATCACGACGCCGTCAGCGACCGCATCGGCATCACCGGCTTCTGCATGGGCGGACGCGTCGCCTGGCTGGGCGCGGCGTCCAACCCCCACATCAATGCGGTCGCTCCCTACTACGGCGGCAACCTGCTGGTCACCTGGGGCGCCGGCGAAACGCCGCCCTTCGAGTTGGCCGCCAACATCAACTGCCCCATGCTGTTCCACTTCGGCGAGGTGGACGAGAACCCCTCGCAGGACGATATGCGCAAGTTCGACGAGGAGTTGAACCGCCTGGGCAAACAGCACCAGTTCTACGTGTACCGCGACGCCGACCACGCCTTCATGGACTTCACCGGCCCGCGTTACCAGAAGGAGGCCGCCGACCGCTCCTGGCCGCGCACACTGGAGTTCTTCGCCGAGCATCTGAAGTCATAACTTGCCCGTGCGCCGCGTATGTCATAACCTGCCCATGCCACAACCTGCCCATGCAAGGAATGTAACGTACCGCCACTGAATCTACCGAGCAAAACAGTACGTAGGGGTGGGTTTGGAACCCGCCCCTGCATTGCAATTCTCAATCAGTCAAAGGAGTTATCCCCATGCCCCGAGTAGCACTGGATCTTGAGCAGAAAGAGGATCTGGCCGTCATCAAGTCCGATGGCTGGCGCATCGCGCAGGGTCTCGAACCCGGCGAGCCCAACCAGGGCCTCGTCGCCGAAATGCTGGGCAGCAACGCCCGCCTGCCCGACTATGACGATTCCGGTTGGGAAAGCGGCGCGGATTTCCAGAAGCGCTATTCCGTCGGTTTCACCTTCGCCTGGTATCGCCTGCGCTTCACCATGCCCGGGACGGTGAAGGGACAGGACGTGTCCACCTGCCGCGTGTGGTTCGAAACCAACGTGGACAACTACGGTGAGGTGTACATCGACGGCAAGATCGACCGCAACATCGGCGCCGTCACCGGCAACAACACGCCCAAGCGCGTTCTGCTGGAAGAACCGGGCGAACCTGGCAAGGAGCATGTCATCGCCGTGCTGGTGGCAAACGCCCCGCTGGGCGAACCTGTCGGCGCAATCTTCATGCGCTATGCCACGCTGGCCTTCGAGACAGCGCCCCCACGCTAGCCGTCACCCGCACCACGCGCCAACTGTCGTTCCGGCGAAAGTCGGGGTGACCGAACCAACCCCAACGGAGATCAATCATGGCCACCCAGTCTTTCGCCGGCACCGTCAACGCGCCGGACTTCCCTGACAGCATCGAATGGCTCAACACCGACCGGCCCCTGAGCATGGCCGACCTGCGCGGAAAGTTGGTGATCCTCGACTTCTGGACCTACTGTTGAGTCAACTGCATGCACGTGTTTCCGCAGTTGCGGAAAATGGAAGAGAAGTACGCCGACGAACTGGTGGTCATCGGAGTCCACTCCGCCAAGTTCGATAACGAAAAGTACGCCGACAACGTTCTCCTGGCGGCCCAGCGTTACGAACTGAAGCACCCCATCGTCAATGACGCCGAATTCAACGTCTGGCGGCAGTACGCCTGCCGGGCCTGGCCCACGCTCATGTTCGTCGATCCCGAGGGCAAGGTCATTGGCAAGCACGAGGGCGAGTTGCCCTACGAGGCCTTCGACGATCTCATCGGCCGCATGATCGCCGAGTTCGACGAAAAGGGCCTGATCGACCGCCGCGACCTGGGCCTCAAGCCCGATGCGGTGGAGGCGTCGGCCCTGGCCTTTCCCGGCAAGGTGCTGGCCGACGGGCCGGGCAATCGCCTGTTCATCGCCGACACCAACCACAACCGCATCGTCATCACCGACCTGGACGGACAGTTGCAGGCCGTGGTCGGAACCGGCGCCGAGGATTTCGCGGACGGCGATTACACGTCCTGCGCCTTCAACCATCCGCAGGGCATGGAGTTGGTGGGCGAAACGCTGTACGTGGCCGACACCGAAAACCACGCCATCCGCCGCATCGATCTCGCGTCCGCCACCGTGAACACCGTCGCCGGCACCGGCCAGCAGGGACACGACCGGCGCGCGTCGGGCCCCGGCCCGCAGATCGCCCTCAGCAGCCCGTGGGACCTGGCGCATCACGAGGGCACGCTGTACATCGCAATGGCGGGCATCCACCAGTTGTGGCGCATGACCCTGGCCGACGGCATCGTGGGCCCCCACGCCGGCACCGGCGGAGAGAACATCGACAACGGCCCGTTGGCGCAGGCCACGCTGGCACAGCCCAGCGGCATCGTAGTGGGCAAGGATCGCGGCGACGCCGACATCCTGTACTTCGCCGATTCCGAGACCAGCAGCGTCCGCAGCGCCGGCATCGACCCGGTCACCGGTCGCGTGGCGACGCTGGTGGGCCTGGACCTGTTCGCCTTCGGCGACCGCGACGGCATGGAGCATCATGTCCGCCTGCAGCACCCCATCGGCATCGAGTGGCATCAGGGCGAACTGTTCATCTGCGATACCTACAACCACAAGATCAAAAAGGTGCTGCCCATGACCCGCTCGGTGCAGACCGTATTGGGTTCCGGCGCAATGGGGCTGCACGACGGCGCCGGCAAGCTTTCCACATTCAGCGAGCCCAGCGGCCTCAGCTTCGCCTTATTCGAAAACGGCCGCGCCCCGCTGCTCTACATCGCCGACACCAACAACCACGCCATACGCATCGCCGACCTGGAGGCGGACGAGGTGAAGACGCTGCAAATCAAGGGCTTGTGAAGTCGCATCAGGGCCTTTAGATTATCGGCGCGCCGGTCGGTAGCCCGCTCATGGTGCGGAACGGCCGCCTTTGGCGGGAGCCTGCCGTAGGCCCGCCCGTGGAGGGTCGAACCATGTGTCCCATCCTTCAACAAGATCAGTTCGACAAGCTCAGGATGAGCGGACAAGTAGCGCGATAATCAAAAGACCCTGGAAGTCTCATACCCATCCTTGCAACCCGGAACATCGTCCAAAGTTGGGAATCCTCCAAAGTTGGGAATCCCCGTCTCTGTTTACGATTACCCAACAAGACTGGCAATCGAACCAGTAAATCTGGGCATCAAAGAGCGCGGCTATGTCCGGCGTCTATCTCTTGAGCGAGACGACGCTGCCCGGCCACTCCGAGCTGTTTGATGCTCGCAAAACTGCCGACTCTGGTCAAACCATAGCAGGTGCTTTCCCCCTGGGCAATTTCGCTACTCAATGGAATGAGCTGAAGCGAAGTAGCGAATGACCCGGCAGGGCGCTTCGATCTACGGACATTCGGAGATCCGCTGAGGCATGCCGCACTCCGGGGATCCAGTCACTCGGAACCCCAGAGTCCCGCGATCACCCCAGCCGCCAGTCAAATAAGTTCCTGCAACCAGCGTGGTTGATATACAATGGAACACCAACGGAGACGCCGGGATGACCACGATCAACACCAGCGACGACCTGCTCAGGCTGCTCGAAGAGGACGCACAGTTCTACCAAGCTGCCCGACGCCTCATCCTGACCAACGAACTCCTGGAACTCCCCACCAGGTTCAACGCCTTCGTCGACCGAGTCGACCAATTCATCGGCAAGCAGGAGAAATTCAACGACCGAGTCGACCGATTCATCACCAATCAGGAGCAGTTCAACGAGCGTATCGAAACCTCCCTGAGGCGGATTGACAATTCCATCGGCGAGCTGAAAGGCAACACCGCCCGTTACGTGGTCGCCGCCCACTTCGGAGAGATCCCCGAACTGCTCGGCCTTGAATTCCAGGACAGCCTCTCCCGCGCACAACTGCGGCAGTTGATCGGACCCGTGGGACGCAACATCTCGTCCGCCGGAGACTGGCAGAGCTTCATCCGCGCCGATTTGGTGCTGATCACCACCAACCCTGACGGCGAGACTTATTACATCGCCGTGGAAGCCTCCTACACCGCCGATGAGCGCGATACCACACGTGCCCGCCGAAACGCCGAGTTGCTGCATCGCCTGACCGGCCATCCCTGCCACGCCGTCATCGCCAGCGTGCACAACGTCCAGGAGATCGAGGCCGAACTACGCGGCTCCGACGTTTACTGGTACCAATTGGACCCGGCGGACTTCACCCCCGAATAACTCGCCTGGCAAAACGTCAGAAACGGAGCGAGCCAACAGCGCCGCGATAATCCGAATTCTCTCGGAAGCAGCGCACGAGCGCAGGTCGGCCAATACCCGAGTAGCGAAATCGCCTCTTTACCCCAGTAGCGTCTTGACGTCGGCCAACCCATCGGGCAACATTAATGGTCGGAATTATACGGCGTGTTTACCGTCCCATTCCCCCACTTGAAAGCGCCCAGGAGAACCCATGACAACCCCGACCGAAGTTCAAGAATATGCGGTCAAACACGACGACAGCATCACGCTAATGGCCAGCAAGATCATCCGCGACGTGCTGGTGACCCGCGGCGAACCCATCCGTCGCGCCCAACTCTGGCAGGCGGTGGAGTTGGCGATGGGCGAGCGAAAACCCGACGTTGACGGCGTGCTGAAGCGCGCGTGGTTCAACAACCAGGGCACCGGCCCGGGCCGTTGGGAACTCACCGACGATGCCGAGGCGGCAGATTCTCCGTTCACCGACGGGTCCGGCGCCGTAAATCTGGCGGTCGTCGTGGAGTACCTCCGGCTGTGCCGTGGCGAACCGCCCTACATCGGCGACGTGGGCGATTTCATCCAGATCTGCCGTCCCGACATCGAGCTGGACGCCAACTGGCTGCTCCAAAGCAACCGCGCAATCGGCTAACACTATTCCCCGCTCATCCCGAGCCTGTCGAAGGACACTGTTTCCAGTGGTCAATCGTTCGACAGGTTCACCATGAACGGATGGAACGGATTGCGCCGGCCTTAATATCCGTCCGAGCCGCCGCCCAAGCTCACTGAGAGTACGCGGTCGAGGCCGCCCAGGTCCGGTTCCACCGTGATCTCGGCTTCGGGAAACGCCTCGGACGCAAGGCGGCGCGCCTCGTCCATCTGCTCAGGGTCCATTTCCAGCAGAATCACGCCGTGAGGCTTCAACCGTTCCGGTTCGGTTGCCTGCGTAAACAACCGGCGGATCAGGTCCATCCCGTCCGCGCCGCCGTCCAGCGCCGCCGCCGGCTCCCACTGAATCTCCGGCTGCAGCGTCGGGATCCGCTCGGTGGGCAGGTAGGGCAGGTTGGCGGCGATCACGTCCACCGGTTCCGGCAAAGACTCCAACAGGTCGCCCTTCAACAGTGTCACCCGGTCTGCGACGTTGTGCATCCGCACGTTGTAGGCGGCAACATCCAGCGTGGAGTCGAAGGCGTCGATGGCGTAGATGCGCGCGGCGGGCAGGTGTATCGCCAGATTCACCGCAATGGCGCCGGTGCCGGTTCCAACGTCGGCGATCACCAACTCCCTGCTCTCCATGCCCATCAACGCCATGAAAAGGGCGTGCTCCACCAGCGTTTCGGTTTCGGGCCGGGGAATCAGAACATCCCCGTTGACCAGCAGGTTGATTCCGTAAAACTCCCGGTAGTTGAGAATGTAGGCCAGCGGCTCACGGGTCAGCCTGCGCTCTACGATGGCCGCCAGTTGCGCTTCCTGCTGCGCACCAACCTGCGTTTCCTGCTCTGCGAAAATGGCCTGACGCGGCATCCGCATCACGTCCATCACCATCACCTCGGCCTCCAGCCGCGAATCCGGTATGCCGGCGGCCTCCAGCGTGCGGTGGGTTTCCTGGATGACGCTGCGCAGGTTTGGCATGGGGTTCAATGGTAAGGGCGACCGGCCGGCCGCCCCGTTTCGTTCGCTCGCGATGGTCAGACCGGCTACGCGGAAATGGCCGCCAGTTCCCGTTCCTGGGCTTCTGTGATCAGGCGGTCGACGATCTCGTTGAGTCCGCCGTCCATTAGCCGCTGCATTCCATGAATCGACAGGTTGACCCGGTGGTCGGTGATGCGGTCCTGCGGATAGTTGTAGGTGCGGATTTTCTCGCTGCGGTCGCCGCTGCCGATCTGCGCCTTGCGGTTGCTGGAAATCTCCGCCTGGTGCCTTTCCTGCTCAGCGGAATAGAGCCGGCTGCGCAGGATGGTCATGGCCTTGGACTTGTTCTTGTACTGTGAGCGCTCGTCCTGGCAGACCACCATGATGCCGGTGGGTTCGTGCACGATTCTGACCGCCGTGGCGACTTTGTTCACGTTCTGCCCGCCGTGTCCGCCGGCATGAAAGATGTCGATCCGCAGGTCGTCTTCCTTGATGTTCACCTCCACCTCGTCGGCCTGCGGCAGCACGGCCACGGTGGCGGTTGAGGTGTGGATACGACCCTGGGCCTCGGTCTCGGGAACTCGCTGCACGCGATGGACGCCGGCCTCAAACTTCAACTTGCTGAACGCGTTCTTGCCGTCCACCGAGAAGGCGATCCGGCTGAATCCGCCCAGGTCCGACGGGTTCGAATCCAGAATGTCCACGCTCCAGCCCTGTTCCTGGGCATAACGCTGGTACATGCGATAGAGATCGGACGCAAACAGCGAAGCTTCCTGGCCGCCGGCGGCCGCGTGAATCTCGACGATCACGTCGCGCTCGTCGTTGGGGTCGCGCGGCAGCAGGGCGATGCGCAGTTGCTGGGCCAAGTTGTCAAGCCGTTCTTCGACGTCGCCCAGTTCCAACTGGGCCATTTCGACCAATTCGGCGTCGCCGCCCTCGCTGATCAGCGCGCGCAGGTCGGCTTGCTCCTCCGACAGGCCCCGGTGCTGGGCGTCAATGGAGACCAGGTTTTCCAGGCCCGACCTTTCGCGGTTCAGTTCTCCCAGCCGAGCATAGTCGGCGGCCACTTCCGGTTTTGCCATCTCGTCCTCGATGGCCCGGAACCGTTCCACGATAGGCAGCAATTTGTCAAAAATGTCAGCCATGGTACTAGCGCCCGCACGAATAATAGTGTTGCAACAGTATAGACCACCGCCGGGAGCGCGGGCAAGCGCGTAAGATTGTTCAATACTCGTTAAATAATGCGAAATCGACAGCACAACAGCGCATAGAACCAACAAAACAGTTGCAATAGCACGATCATGGCTGGAATTCGCAGTTATTCACCAATGACCGTGCGCGAGATTGTTTCGGGTCTCGCCGTCGTGGGACGGACGAAAGACCCACGCCAAAATTCATCCCGACGGCTTCGTTGTCGCGGCCGGAACAACACCCCAGCCTGAACGACTC
This sequence comes from uncultured Dehalococcoidia bacterium, assembly GCA_964502995.1. GTDB lineage: Bacteria > Chloroflexota > Dehalococcoidia > Lucifugimonadales > UBA3495 > Bin87. Next base: position 517 of record CAZCZB010000047.1, on the reverse strand, counting down.
AATCGGATTACGGATCGGCCATGGGAATATCGGCGGCGTCCATACCACATTCCAGTCGGTGATAATGCCCACACGTCTCGACGCCCGGAAGTCCGCGAAGCCGGTCCATAAGCCAAATCTCCCAAGCCACATTATCCCGTCCATCCCGCATATCCCCGTAAAAACCCACCGTCCCGTACCGCCAATCCCAATACCCCGCGCCGTCGCCGCTTCAGGCGCGATTGCCGCGTTACCGGCCATGGGAGTATCGGCGGCGTCCGACTTGCCATGCTATAATTCCCTTCGCAACGCTGCGCTCGCGCATCTGCGAGTCCAGGCAGCGGGTCGCGCGGAGAGGTGCCAGAGTGGACGAATGGGCGCGACTGGAAATCGCGTAGGGGTTTACGCCTCTCGCGGGTTCGAATCCCGCCCTCTCCGCCATTAAATCGCGTTTCCAAGTAGGGATTGCGGAGCTGATCAAGCCAGTTATCACTTTATCTATCATAAGTCGAACGCGAAGTTCGGCCTTTTCCACCCT
>CAZCZB010000046.1:18637-23243 GCA_964502995.1 uncultured Dehalococcoidia bacterium | reverse complement strand
CCCATCCTTCGACAAGCTCCCGCCACGGGCGGACGTTTCGCAGGATGAGCGGATAGATGGCGCGACAATCGAAAGAACCTGAACCCAACGTGGGGGCGAATAATCATTCGCCCCCACGTTGGATCATGACGGTTCCGGTGCGTTCGGAGCCGTTGGAATCAGGCCTCGCGCTACTCCGGCCTCAACGCCGACAGCGTGCCCACGTCCACCGACAGGCCGGGGCCCATGGACGACGTGATGTAGGCGGACTTGATGAACGCGCCCTTCACCGCCTCGGGGCGCTCGCGCATCACGGAGTCCATGAACACGGTCAGGTTGTCCATCAGCGCGTCGGTCTCGAATGACGACTTGCCGAACTGCCCGTGGATGATGGCGGTGCGGTCGGTGCGGAACTCCAGGCGTCCGGCCTTGGATTCCTGGATGACCCGGGGCAGGTCGCGGGCCGGCACCAGCGTGCCGGTGCGCGGGTTGGGCATCAGGCCGCGGCGGCCCAGGATGCGACCGAGCCGGCCGATCTTGGACATCACCTCGGGAATCGCCAGCCCGACTTCAAAGTCCAGCCAGCCGCCTTCGACCTGCGCGATCAGGTCGTCGTCGCCCACGTAGTCGGCGCCCGCCTGGCGGGCAATGTCGGCGGCCTCTCCGTTGGCGAACACCAGGACGCGCACCTGCTTGCCCAACCCGTGGGGCAGTACGGTTACGCCGCGCACCTGCTGCTCGGCGTGGCGCACGTCGGCGTTGGTGCGCAGGTGGATCTCCACGGTCTCATCGAACTTGGCGGTGGACAGTTCCTTCACCAGATCGATGGCCTCGCGGGGCTGATAGACGGAGTCTTCAGGCACTCGCTCGGAGACGTTGTTGTAGCGGCGGCTGTGTTTGGGCATGGCTCTGGTCTCCCTTGCCGGTGTTTGCGCGGGCGTCAGTCGTCGGCGACGGTGATGCCCATGCTCCGCGCGGTTCCGGCGATGATGTTCATGGCCTGCTCGACGGAGTTGGCGTTGAGGTCCTTCATCTTTTCTTCGGCGATGCTGCGCAACTCGTCGCTGCCTATGCTCGCTTCCAGAGGCTCGCGGGCGTCTCCCTGGCCTTTTTCGATTCCTGCGGCGCGCCGCAGGAGGTCGGATGCGGGGGGAGTGCGGGTGACGAAGGTGAACGAGCGGTCCTGGTACACGGTCAGGTGTACCGGAACGATGGTGCCGGACTGGTTGCCGGTACGCTCGTTATATTCCTTGACGAAGGCCATTATGTTGACGCCGTGCTGGCCCAGGGCGGGCCCCACCGGCGGCGCGGGCGTGGCCTTGCCCGCCTCAAGTTGCAGCTTGATCACTGCCATTACTTTCTTAGCCACTGATGGCCTCCATTGTCGTAATTCCCGGTCACCGCCGGGAGCAAAGTAAACGCAGGTGGACTAGACCTTTTCCACCTGCATGAAGTCGAGTTCAACGGGGGTATCCCGGCCGAACACGGAGATAAGCACCTTGACCTGCCCCCGGTGTTCGTCCACCTCCTCCACCTTGCCCAGCATATCGGCGAAGGGGCCTTCGGAGATGCGCACGGTGTCGCCGGCGATCAGACCGATGACGGCCCTGGGCTCGCCGGATGCTACCCGATCTAGGATGTCGTCAACCTCGCGGTCGTCCAGCGGAACCGGTCGGGGCCGGTCGCCGCCCTCCTCCTCGGCGGAGATGAACCCGGTTACGCCGGTGGTGTTGCGCACCAGGAACCAGGCCTCGTCATCCATCACCATCTGCACGAGGATGTAGCCGGGGAACAACTTGCGGCGCTGGGACGTGCGCTCGCCCTTGTTCCGGATGATTTCGTCCTCGGAGGGAACTTCGACGCGGGTAATCCGGTCCATCATCCCGAAGCTGTGTCGCCGCAAGTCCAGGTTGCGCTTGACCATGTCCTCCTGGCCGGTATACGTGTGAACGATATACCAACGGTGGTCGGCAGACTGATGCAATGTGGTCATAATGTGCCCGAATTACGTGTGAAACCGGCCGTCGCAGACGAACGAGTCGCGCCGTTCCGCCGACCGGCAATGCCGGTCATGCCGACGGTGGCGACGAAATCGGTACCGGCCGCTGCGAACGGCGTCAGAAGAGATTGGGGTTCAGGATCACCCTGGTGAAGAGTTCAGCGAAGAACCGGTCCAGCAGACCGAGGAAGAACCCCATTGCAACGGCCAGAACGAGAACGATCACGGTGAGCCGCGCCGTCTCTTCCTTGGTCGGCCAAACCGACTTGCGCAGCTCGGAAATCGTTTCCTGCAGGAACCCGATGGGGCCGACCCTCCCCACTGAGCGGGGAGAGATCGGCGAGGGTCGTCTGGTTGAGGCTCTGGCCACTGGGGGTTACCTCACTTCGCGGTGAACCTGGTGGTTCCGGCATCGGCTGCAGTATTTCCGCAGCTCCATGCGGCTGGTGTGGTTGCGCCGGTTCTTGATGGTCGAGTAGTTGCGCTCGCGGCAGTCGGTGCATTGCAGCGTGATGATCTGCCGGGCGTCGGTGGACTTGCGAGCCATGGGATCACTCCAGCAATTTGGTGAAGACTCCGGCGCCGACGGTGCGGCCGCCTTCGCGGATGGCGAAGCGCAGTCCTTCCTCGACGGCGATGGGAGTGATGAGGTTCACGGTCATTGTGATGTTGTCGCCAGGCATGACCATTTCAACGCCGTCCGGGAGGGTGATCTCGCCGGTGATGTCGCTGGTCCGGATGTAGAACTGGGGCTTGTAGCCGGAGAAGAAGGGGGTATGGCGGCCGCCTTCCGACTGGCTGAGCACGTACACCTCGGCCTCGGCCTTGCGGTAGGGGCGCATGGAGCCGGGGGCAACCAGCACCTGTCCGCGTTCCACCTCGTCGCGGTCAACGCCACGGAGCAGCACGCCCACGGCGTCGCCGGCTTCGGTGGTGTCCAGCAGCTTGTGGAACATTTCCAGGCCGGTGGCGACGGTCTTGCGGACATCGCCGGAGCGGATGATTTCCACTTCCTGGCCCACGTTCAGCTGACCGCGCTCGACGCGACCGGTCACCACGGTGCCGCGTCCCTTGATGCCGAAGACGTCCTCGATGGGCATGAGGAAGGGCTGGTCGGTAACGCGGGAAGGCTGGGGAATGTAGTCGTCCATGGTGCTGACCAGTTCCCGAACACCGGCCATGGCGTCGGCGTCGCCTTCCAGGGCCTTGAGGCCGCTGACGCGGACGATGGGAGTGTCGTCGCCGGGGAACTCGTAGGTGTCCAGCAGTTCGCGGACTTCCATTTCCACCAGTTCCAGCAACTCTTCGTCGTCCATCATGTCAACCTTGTTGAGGGCGACGACGATGGAGGGCACTTCCACCTGGCGAGCCAGCAGGATGTGTTCCCGGGTCTGGGGCATGGGCCCGTCGGGAGCGGAGACCACGAGCACCGCGCCGTCCATCTGGGCTGCGCCGGTGATCATGTTCTTGATGTAGTCGGCGTGGCCGGGACAGTCCACGTGGGCGTAGTGCCGGTTCTCGGTTTCGTACTCCACGTGAGCGATGGCGATGGTGATACCGCGGGCCCGTTCTTCAGGAGCGTTGTCGATGCTGCCGAAATCACGGAAGTTGGCGCCGCCTTCCTCAGCCAGCACGTGGGTGATGGCCGCGGTGAGGGTGGTCTTGCCGTGGTCAACGTGACCAATGGTACCCACGTTTACGTGCGGCTTGGTCCGGTCGAAGACTTGCTTAGCCATGGTTGGGAGTTACTCCTTGCTCCTTGTCGGTTTTTGCCCTCCCGCGGGTTCTGATTTCCCGGCGGGGAATTTGCGCTGGTGGAGCCCAAGGGCGGAATCGAACCGCCGACCCCGTTCTTACCAAGAACGTGCTCTACCTCTGAGCTACTTGGGCGGAATGTTGGTTATAACGGTTTTCGTATTGATTGATTCCGGTTCAGGCTATGGAGTCGGGCGGCCCCGAATCGTGTTTTCATAAGTGGTGGAGGGAGCAGGATTCGAACCTGCGAAGCCCGTCAGGGCGCCAGATTTACAGTCTGGTGGCTTTAACCACTCACCCATCCCTCCGTGTGAATCGTTGCTGCCTTTGCTACTCCCAATTTGTCGCAGAAGCCCGTTGAAAGAGCCCCAGAGGGGACTCGAACCCCTAACCTGCCGATTACAAATCGGCTGCGCTGCCAATTGCGCCACCGGGGCGCGGTTTTCGACGGACACAACGACGCAGAGTTCACCACGCCATAACCTAAAAATGGCCCCGACAAGTCCGGGGCCTTCCGGTTTTCGTCAGTCGGCTTAACAGGTTACGAAAGGGCCCGAAAATTGTCAATAGGTTTTCGTCGCCGAGACAGGCGTTGCAATCCGGTTGTCGGGGTCGCGGCGTCGTTCCGGCAGGCGCAGGGGCAGGTTCAAAGCGGCCCCTACGAATGGTCGAACCACCCAAGGTGAAACGCCGCCTCGTCGCCACCCGGGGCCACAGTTCCGGAGCCGTGCGGTTCCGCTCATGGTTCGACAGGCCCGTCATGAGCGGGGTGTGTAGTTGCAGAATTGATGGCACGGCGGTGGTTAGTTTGCCAGGGGCATACCCGGCAGGTAGGGGCGAATAATCATTCGCCCCTACGTTGAATTGCAGACG
>CAZCZB010000046.1:13121-18537 GCA_964502995.1 uncultured Dehalococcoidia bacterium | reverse complement strand
GTCAGGGAATTGCAGACGGTCAGGGAATTGCAGACGGTCAGGGAATTGCAGACGGTCAGGGAATTGCAGACGGCCAGGCAGCCACCCGATATCCGCAATGCCACCAGAGACGCCAAAGGCCCGCGCCCGGTCCCGGTCCCGCCGCCGCCGCAGGGCCTTTCGATTATCGCTCCGCCTACCCGCTCATCCTGCGAAACGTCCGCCCGTGGCGGGAGCTTGTCGAAGGATGGGGTTCATGGTTCGACCCTCCACGGGCGGGCCTACGGCAGGCTCCCGCCAAAGGCGGACGTTTCGCACCATGAGCGGAATACCGGTCAGTGTGGCAATAATCGAAAGGCCCTCCCGGCGCCGGCCTTTGCTTGACGCTGCGACGCGGCCAGGGGTATAGTCGCACCATCAGACAACCCGGGAGTTTGTGCCATGCCTATCTATGAATACTCTTGTACTACCTGCGGATACCGGTTCGAAAAGTTGCAGTCCATGTCCGCCACCGGCGCCGACTGCCCGCACTGCGAGCAGCCCGCCAAGCGCGCCATCTCCGTGTTCGCCGCGGTGAGCAAGGGCGACGGCTTCGCCAGCGACATGGCCGACCTCGGCGGCTCGCCGATGCCCGCGCCCGTGGGTGGCCACGGATGCGGCGGCTTCTGCGGCTGCGGCCACTGACGCCGACGCAACATCGACCAACGCACGGGGGCGAATGATCATTCGCCCCTTCGCATTTGCAGGTATCGCGGGGCGGGTTTGAAACCCGCCCCTACGCATTCGCCTGCCCACCCCGGTTCAGGGGCCGGTTCGGGCTCCGCCCGGCCCTGCGCATTCGCCTGCCCATCACCTCGACACGGCGCGGGCCGCAATTCCGCGCTATTTCTGCATCCGGCGGCCGTGGAACAGGTATTGCTGGGAGTACCCGGCGTATCTCCCGAAGTAGCCCAGCGCCCACTCGACCATGGCCCGGTCGGGCGGCTTCTTCTGCATGGGAAAGTACCACTCGGCCAGGGCGCGGCGCACCCACACGTCCACCGGGAAGGCCTCCAGCTTTTCCAGCGAGAACACGGCGATGCAGTCGGCGATCTTGGCGCCGATGCCGTAGCACTCCATGAGTCGCGCCTTGGTGTCCGGGTAGGGCCGGCGGATCAGTTCGTCCAGGTCCAACTCGCCGTCGCACACCTGCCGGGCGGCGGCCACGACATAGGGCGCGCGGAATCCCAGGCCCAGTTCCCGAAGCGTCCCCTCGCCGGCCGACGCCAACTGTTCCGCCGAAGGGAACGTGTGGCGCACCTCGCCCTCCAACTCCAGCGGTTGGCCCAGCCGGTCGGCCATGGCCTCCATGTTCTGGTGGATGCGCGGGATGTTGGACGTGGCGGAGCAGATGAACGCCACCGTGCATTCCCACGGTTCCTGCCGCAGGATGCGCAGGCCCGGGTAGCGGGCGACCATGGCGGCAACCCGGCGGTCGCGGCAGATTTCCGCGTAGATCGCGTCGATGTCGTCGTCCAGCCGGAAGTAGGCGCGGAGCAGTGATGCCATGTCCGGGTCGGTGGGCGTCCCGGTCAATCCGGCGACGCGGTACTCCAGCCCGCACGATTCCTGGCGCAGGTGCAGCAGGCGGTCGCCCAGCACGCCGGAGTACCAGCCATCGTCCAGCCGTTTCCAGCGGTGGGCCTGCCCGCTCTCCAGGCTTTCGGCCAGGTCAAAGGGCTGGTCGATATCGAGCAGCACAGGTCAGGCGGCGCGGGCCAGGCCGAGGAATTGGGCGGCCTGCCGGCCGGCGCTGGCAACCTTGGATGCCTGCACGGTGCAGGGCGGCAGCGCGTTCAGGAAACGGTCGCCGTAGTTGGCGGTCTGGATGCGGCGGTCGAGGATCACCACGACGCCCCGGTCGGTCTTGCTGCGGATGAGGCGTCCGAATCCCTGGCGGAAACGCAGCACGGCGTTGGGCACCTGGTACTCGTTGAACGGGTTGTTGTACAGGTTGCCCCGCGCTTTCACGATGGGGTCGTTGGGAACCGGGAACGGCAGGCGGCACAGCAGCAGTCCCCGCAGGGTGCCGGGTTCCAGGTCCACGCCCTCCCAGAAACTTGCCGTGCCCAGCAGCACCGAGTTGGGGTTGGATTGGATCCGGTCGATCAGTTGACGCGGCGTGCCGTCGATGCCCTGGGCCAGCACGTTGATGCCCTCGGCCCGCAGCCGCCCGCGCACCCGGAACGATGCGTCTCGCAGCGCGCTGTGGGAGGTGAACAGGGCCAGCATGTGCCCGTCCAGTTCACGGGCCATGTTCATGATGACCTCGGCGGTGCCGCCGGCGTGGTCGGCGGCGCGGCGCGGGTCGGGCAGGTCGTCGGGAACCAGCAGCAAAGTGTTGCGCCGGTAGTTGAAGGGGCTGTCCACCAGCAACTCATCGGAGTCTTCCGGGAAGCCCACCCGTTGGCGCAGGAAGCCGAAACTGGCATCGGAGGCCAGGGTCGCGCTGGTCAGGATCACCGATTCTTTGGAGGCGAACAGCCGCTCGGCCAGGATGGCCCCCACCGACAGCGGCGTGGAGTGCAGCGTGTTGCTGCGGCGAACCACGTCCAGCCACTGGATTTGCTCTTCATCGTAGCGTCCGAATATGGACGCGAGATTCTCGTTGAGTTCGCCCAGGATGTTGCTGGCGTTGGCCAATTCGGTTGCCGGGCCTTCGTCGGGAAGATGGAACAGCCCGTCGGCAACGGCGCGGTTGAGGCCGTCCAACCCGTTGATGCACTCGCGCATGAATGCCGACAGCGACTCCCACTCGATGGCCGCCGCGCTCCACGGCCGCGTCTGCCGGACGGCCTGGTCCAGCGTCAGGGGTTGCGGCCGGTCGTTGTCGGAGCGTCCGCCGTCGTTGGAACCGGACGCGCTGCGGTACAGATCGTCGATGGTCTCCCAGAGTCGTTGCCATGCCTGGCCCACCTGGTTGCACGCGGCGGTCGCGGCCGCCACCGCGTCACGGGCGCGGGGCGCTTCCAGAGTTTCGCCCAGCCGTCCGGCCGCCGTGCTCAGGTGGCCGACGATGCGGTAGATGCCCTCCAACTCCTGGTTGAGGGTGTTGGCGGAGATTTCGAACCCAAGCTGACGGCTGGCTTCCTCCTCAAGATGGTGCGCCTCATCGATGATCAGCCGTTGGTAGTCGCCCAGCACCGACCCGCCGGCGTTGAGATCGGCGAGCAGCAGGGCGTGGTTGATGACCAGCACGTGCGCCGCCGATGCCTGGTCGCGGGCCTGCCGCAGGAAGCACGGCGCGCCGCCCCGCATGGACGGGCAGCCTTCCAGCGCGTCGGCGCAGATGCGCGACCACGCGGTCCAGTCCAGCATGTGCAGGTTCAGGTTGGTGCGGTCTCCCGTCTCGGTGTCATCCAGCCACACGGCGGTCTTGCCGATGACCCTGGCCTCGCCCTCGTTGAGGGTGTCCGACGTGCCCAGGTTGTTCCAGCGGTGCAGGCACACGTAGTTGGAGCGGCCCTTCAACTGGGCGGCGCGCACCACGCCGGGTTCCAGGATGCCCGCATCTTCCAGGATCCCGATGACGGCGGGGATGTCCTTGCCCATCAACTGTTCCTGGAGGTTGATGGTGTTGGTGGATACCACCACCCGCTCACCCCTGGATGCCGCGTACAGCACGGCCGGCAGCAGGTAGGCGATGCTCTTGCCGATGCCGGTGCCGCCTTCGACGATGAGCTTGCGGCTCTGGTAGATGGCCTGCGTAACGGCCTTGAGCATCTCGGCCTGCTGGGGCCGCGTTTCGAAGCCCTCGAACGAACTGGCGAAAATGCCGCCGGGTTCCAGCAGTTGCTCAACCTGCTGCTCCGTGAGTTCCCGGCGGATGGCGTTGGTGGGGGTATCGTCGCCGGGCGATGCGGGAGTTTGCCCTGCGAATCCGCCCAGGTTCACGCCGGAAACGCTGGCTGAGGCCGCATTGTCGCCGACGGCGTGGGGGATCAAGCCCTCCAGCAGGTCGGCCACCGGCGCGTTGGCGGTGCGGGCCGCCCGGGCGATGAAGGCAACCTTGGCGGCGGACTGGCCGGCCGCAATCTGCAGCAGGCGATGGAACACCAGCGCGGTGATTTCGGCGTCGGCGTTGGCGCGGTGGGCCTGGCTGTGGTCGAGGCCAAGGTGGGCCGCCAGGGCCCCCAGGTTGTATTCCGGCACCGTGGGCAGGAAAACCGACGCCAGGTCCCAGGTGTTGTAGCTGGCGTTGGGCAGCGGCAGGCGATGCGAACGCAGAAACCCCAGGTCGAACGCCACGTTGTGGCCGACGATGGGCAGGTCGCCGATGAAGTTGGCAAAGTCGCCGGCAACCTGGTGGAAAACCGGCGCGCGCTCAATCTGCGACGGGGTGATGTTGGTAAGCTGCTGGACGAAGGGAGGTATCCTGCGCCCGGGGTTGACGAAGGACTGGTAACGGTCGAGTATCTCGCCGTTCCGGAACCTCACGCCGCCCAGTTCGATGATGGTATCGGAGTCGGCGTTGAGCCCGGTGGTCTCCAGGTCAATGCAGACAAACTCCTGCTCGAAGGGGTCGATACGCGTTCCGCCGAATACGGTTGCCTGGGTCATCGCGGGCCGCCTGCGATTACGCGGCGCGGAGACGGTAGGGACGCAGGGCGCCCTGACGCAGCCCCTCAACGGGGTGGAAGTCGCCCCGGTGCAGCGCGGCGATGAACTGGGCCTCGTCGAAAATCTCGTCGGGGAACTCGGTCACGAACTTGCCCAGGCCGTGGGTGCTGTGGGCGTCGCTGCCGCCCGTTACGGGCAGTTGCAGCCGGTGGGCGACCTCGGCGGCGAACCGGTTTTCATCGTCCGACGTGCCGCCGTTGGCGATCTCGATGGCGTCGGCCAACTTGAACACCGGGTGCAGCATTGCCTCCTCGGGTTCCGTGGGAATCGGTTCATTGGGATCGCGGTACAGGTAGGGCCGGGTGCGGTGATGCTGGGCCAGCACGCCCCGGAAGGGGTGGGCCGAAACCACGTACCCGCCGGCGGCGTGGGCCGCCTTGCTCAGTTCCTCGGCGTGATTGAACCCGCTCTGGTAGCGGTCGACGCCGAAGCAGAGGATGTGCCCCATGTCGGTGTCGGCCTCCATCGCGCGGATCAGCACCACGTTGTGCTGCGCGGCGAAAGCCTCGAATTCGTGGCGGTCCCAGGGGCCGGAATGCTCGGTGATGCACAGTCCGCGCAGACCGAGCCGTTCGGCTTCAAGGATCAGTTCTTCGGGCGTCAGGCTGGAATCGGCGCTGCCCTTGGTGGTATGGATGTGTAAATCAAACAAACGAGCCATAAGCCCTACCAGTGTATTCGCCGGGCCGATTGCCGTCAACGCGAAGATGTCGCTCGCGCCCCCAAACCGTCATTGCGAGTGCAACGCGGCAATCTCATCAAAAGAAGTATCTCCTCC
>CAZCZB010000046.1:0-13021 GCA_964502995.1 uncultured Dehalococcoidia bacterium | reverse complement strand
CGTCCGCCTGCGGCGGACTCGCAATGACAAAATGGGTACCCATGAGGGAAATGTCGCTCGCTCCCTCAAACCGTCATTGCGAGTGCAACGCGGCAATCTCATCAAAAGAAGTATCTCCTCCAGCCAACGAGATTGCCACGTCCGCCTGCGGCGGACTCGCAATGACAAAATGGGTACCCATGAGGGAAATGTCACCGCAAGTGTTCAGGATGAAATGACACGGTGGATGAATCGTGGCACAGGTGCGAATAATCATTCGCCCCCAACGCGCGCGTGTCACCACGTAGGGGCAGGTTTGAAACCTGCCCCTACCCGTTGGGCGCCACACTCTGATCACACTGCCACACTCACCGCACCAACCCACCGCCGGATGCCAACGCGGCGTTGGCGCGGGATAGCGGAGCGGAACAGACGTTACGAGCCGGATACGTCCATCAGGGCCGCTTCCAGTTCCGCCAGCGTGGCAAATCCCTCGAAGCGGTGGCGCACCACGCCGTCGCCGTCCAGCACGAATACCCAGGACTCGTTGGTCCAGCCGGGGATCCGCGTGAACCCCCACTCATCGGCGGCGGGCACCAGTTCGGCGCGGCTCAGGTCGCCCTGAATCTCGGCCGGGTTGTCGTACAACTCGACGTGGACGTAGTCGGCCGCGTCGGGATGCTCGGCGCGCAACTCCGCCACCGTGTCCACCTGCGGCCCGCAGGTTCGGCTGGTGCAGAACGCCGGCGTCGCGAAAACGATGACGCTGGGTCGGCCCGACGCCACGGCGTCCGCCACCGACACCTCGTAGAGTCCGGCGTCGGGCTGGTATGCGGTGGTCAGGTCAACCAGGTGCAGGCCGTCCGCCAGGGTTTTGGTCCGGCTGGCCGGCGCCGTTTCGCCCACCGATGGCACCGGGGTGTCCGCCAGCACCGTGAGGGGAATGTATGCCTCGCCCGCCACGTCGCCGCCCACCGGCGCCACGGTCAGCAGGTACTCGCCGGCCTCCGGGAAGTCGATGGGAGATGTGTAGGATCCGCGCACTCCATAGGGCCATTCGTTGTAGTTTCCGGTCAGCCGAGTGGCCGGAGCGTCGGCGCCCGGGGGCGTCACCGCAATCTCGACCTGCGGCGCGTTGACCAACGCCTTCTGCGTGTTGAGCAGGAACGCGACCCGCTGCGTGCCCACCTCCAGCACCCTGGTGGCCAGGTGGTGCTGCAGCGTGGCGTCGTCTGCCTCGACGGTGGCGACCTGTATCACCTCGACTGACGGCGTTGTCGTTGCCGCTGCCGCGGGCGCGGCGGTGGGCGCCGGCTCCGCCGTTTCGTTGTCGCCGCAGCCCAACATTCCCAGCAACACGATCGCGGCCATGCAGAGGACGGTCAACAGCATCGGCAGACGGAGCGTGGATTCCCGCCGCCCCAGGAGTGACCGGTTATTCACAGGTTTCGGATGCAGGGACTTGAGCATCACGGCCCCTCTGCGTACACGCCGAAGGTGAAGGCGAACAGGCCGAAGTCTGCGGAGTTGGAGCCCATGATCAGCACCGACTCGTGCAGGTATTGCGGGTTGGTCACCAGCCCATACATTCGGGGTTCATCAACCAGCACGTAGGACGTGCCGTTTTCGTCCCATTGAACGTCCTCGCCGGCGTTTTCGGGTGTCATCATCGCGCCGTCAACGGTCAGGAATACCCGGTAGGGCTCGCCGGAATCCGACGTGAGAACGGCGTTGACGCTCTTGGCCGAGTATTTCAGGGCCAGATAGTCCTCTAGGTTCTCCGTCTGTCGGGCGTGCCGGATGCGTTCCGGCTCCACCGACCATTGTCCCTGGAAGTACATGGCGTGGGGCGTGATGTCGGCGGGCATGCTGAAGTCGGGCGCCATCACGTCGATGATCCCGGTGGACTGGTCGTTGGAAATATCGATTGCCTGGAAGTACTCGGCCTGGGCCACGTAGGGCTGCCGTCCGGCGCGGGCGGTGAGGAAATTGCGGTGCCAGCCGGCGTACAGTTCGGGAGTCACGACGGCGCGTCCGCTCGCCGAGGCCGACTGGAACGCCGGGTCCCGGGACTGGTCCTGCGGCAGGTTCAGGGGGTCGTCCGACAGGTCGGCGCCCGCCTCCACCAGGGCGTTGCGGATGCGCTCCTCGGTCTCGGCATACGCGCCCTCTCCGAAGTGGAAGTAGATCAGTTCGCCGCGCGAGTTGTACAGGTACTTGGCCGGCCAGTACCGGTTATCGAAGTTGCGCCAGGTGACCATCCGGTTGTCCTGGGCCACCGGCCAGCCGATTTCGTGGGTGGCGATGGCGTCGGCGACGTTGTCGTAGTCCTTTTCGAACTCGAACTCCGGCGTGTGGATGCCCAGAATCACCAGCCCGTCGTCCTCGTACTGCGTCCACCATTCGCGCAGGAACGGCAGGGTGCGGATGCAGTTGATGCAGGTGTACGTCCAGAAGTCCACCAGCACCACGTTGCCCTCCGCCGCCAGTTCCGCAATCTGAAGCTCCATATCGGTGTTCAGCCAGGCGTCGATGCCGTCAATTTGAGGAATGTCCGCCGCCGTGGCCAGAGGCTGCTGGCGCTGCGGCGCGGGCGCGGTGGTCGCGGTCGGCGAATCCGCTTGCTGCCCGCTAGCGGATTCGGCGGTGGGATCGGCCATCGCATCATCGGCCTTGGTCGCCGCAGTTTCCGTGGACGTATCCGACTGGGCGGTTTGGGCCGCCGGCGCCAGCGGCGACGTAGGCTCCACGGCCGGGGCGGCATCCGATACCGCCTGGGGAGCGGCGCCTGGGCCGCAGGCAATGGCCAGCCCGATAAACAGTGCGGCCAGGAAGACGACGCCGATGGAGACTCGGCGCGGTTGAATTATCATCATTACACTCGCAAGAAATGGGGGTATTTTTATTACATACGTTGGCGGCCGCCGGCCGGCTTCATCGCCGGGCCGCGCCACAGTATAACCACACCAAACGCCGTATGCTCGCGCAACCCGGTCCGCGTAACTGTTCGACGTTGTCATTGCGAGTCAGCCAGTGGCGGACGCGGCAATCTCGACGCGGTAGCAGGAACGTCTGCCTCAACGCGCCCTCCGGCGCCAACGAGATTGCCGCGCTGCGCTCGCAATGACATTTCTCCTGTAACTCTGAACAGTTGCCGGTCCGCCTATGGAGGACCGAAGAACAGTCGCAGTTGGATTGTGGGTGAGCGGCCATTGGTCAGAATCAAGATTTACAGGATTTTCAGATTGGCAGGATTGCGTGACACACGCTGGAATGCTATTGATCCTGTAAATCCCACAATCCAGGAAATCCCGATTCTGACGATTTCTGAGAACCGCGCCCGGCGCTTTGTGCTAACATACGGCGCAACGCAGCCGCCCCGTGGCGGACAATGGAGGAATTTTCAATGGCAACTATGATTGATGGCGAGTCCTATCTGGGCAAGGTCATGGTACGGCCGCTCAGCAAGCAGGGCGACGTTACGATGTATCTGTGGCCCCTGCGCTGCCTCAAGGCCAAGTTCGGCGGCCCCACCTTCGGCGTGGACGTCCAGGGCGTTGAGATCATCCGGTTCGACCCCCACGGAGCCCGCGGCCACTGGCACAAGGGCGGCTATGACAAGCTGGGCGCCGGCGGATCCCACGTGGACTATCCCGAGGACGTCAAGGAGAGCATGGCACAGCTCGAGTGGTCGCTGGACGTGCTGCGCGAGCAGACGGGCGCCTACCTGACCGAGGCCGGCTACCCCGAGGCCGCCGCCAACCTGGACGCGGAACTGGTTAGCGCCGCCGCCGAGGCCATCAAGGCCCACCTGGCCGAGCAGGGCGACCTCATGCCCGACGCCATCGCCAGGGACCTGATCGCCGCCTAAAGCGTCGACAGATCCGGATCTGCGTAGGGGCGGGTTTGAAACCCGCCCCTACAATTTTTGCCGGCGCCGCATGTTCACGGCGTAATTCGCGTGCCGATGGGCAGTCCTCTCACGCACTCCATCAGCGCGCCGGGTTCGCGACCGTCTATGATGTGCGCGCTGGGCACGGCGTGGTCGGCCACGGCGTCGAGGCACGCGGCCAGCTTGGGCAGCATCCCGCCCCGGGCGACTCCGGATGCGCGCAGGGCTTCGGCGCCCCTGGCAGTCAGGCGCGGAATCACGCGACCGCCGTTGTCCATTACGCCGGCCACGTCGGTCAGAAACACCACGCTCTCCGCTTTCATCGCATGGGCCAGCGCGCCAGCGGCGGTATCGCCGTTGATATTCAGCGGCTCACCCGCGTGGTCGCTGCCTTCGCTCACATCGACAGCGATGGGAGAGATCATCGGGATGAATCCGGCGGACAGGATGGCGTTGACCGGCGTGGGATCAACGGCGACAATCTCGCCCACGTAGCCAAGGTCGGGGTTGGCAACCCGCGCCTGGAGCAGGCAGCCGTCCATGCCGCTGATGCCGATGGTGGGGCCGCCCAGCCTTTGCATCAGGGCGGTCAGTTCCTTGTTCACCAGGCCGCCCAGCACGGCAACGACGATCTCCAGCGACGGAGCATCGGTCACCCGCAGGCCGCTCACGAAGTTGGGCGCGAGATTCTGCCGCTGCATCCACTCGCTGATGACGTTGCCGCCGCCGTGGACGATGACGATGGGCTTCCCGTCGCGGTGCAGGGCTATGAGGTCCTGCAGCGAGGTGTCGTTGCCGCCCAGCGTGCTGCCGCCAATTTTGACGACGATGGGCGGTTCGGATAGTGATTGGGACATGGTGTCAGCGCAAGAACAAAAAAAGTGTGGGTCGATATTATGCTTTGACCTGCTCCCGGGCAGCGCGCCAACGGGCCAGAGATTTTTCGCTCTCTCCGGAGCGGCGACCGGCCACCAGACCGGGAACGCTGATGTCCTCGTCAATCGAATCCCAATGTATCCCACGTCCGTCGTCAATCAACATCCAGTCGTCACGCTCATTGCGAGTTGAGTGAAACAGTCTGGGAAACGAATCGCAGGGAACGTGTACCGAGTTGCCATCGTCGAGTTTGACGACAAACTCAGCGTCATACATCACGATATCTACCGCTCTGCGCTCCGCTGTATTGGACACTGAATGACCCATCGGACTGCTCTTGGAACGTGTGGCTGCGTCGTGTACGCGCCTACGTCGTGTAAGCGCTGTTGATGATCACGTACTCTTCGGTGAGGTCGCAGCCGAAGGCAGTGGCCGCGCCGTCGGCCAGGTTCAGACTCACCCGGAAGTCCACCTGCTCGCCCGACATGAGCGCCACCACGGCGTCCCTATGGAAAGGTATCGGAGTGCCGGCCTCCATGATGCAGACGCCGTTGACGAACAGATCGACCTTTTCCTCGGTGGCCTCCGCGCCGCTGCGTCCCAGCGCCATCATCAGGCGGCCCCAGTTGGGGTCGGCGCCGTACACGGCGGATTTCACCAGGTTGCTGCCGGCGATGGTCTTTGCGGCCAGCCGGGCGTCAGCGGCGTCGCGCGCGCCGTCAACCTGCACGGTGATCAGTCGGGTTGCGCCCTCGCCGTCGCGGGCCAGCATGCGGGTGAGGTTGGTAGCCACCTGGTGCAGCGCGGCGCGCAGGTTGTCAGCGTCGGGCGACCGCTCGTCGATGACGGGATTGCCGGCCTGACCGTTGGCGAAGGCCAGGTAGGTGTCGTTGGTGCTGCTGTCGCCGTCCACGGTGAGCATGTTGAAGGTCTCGTCGGCCACCTCTTTCACGGTCATCTGAAGGAAGCCGGGATCGACGGCGGCGTCGGTGGCGGCGAAGGCGAGCATGGTAGCCATGTTGGGGTGGATCATGCCGGAACCCTTGGCCACGCCGCCCACGGTGATGGTCTGGCCGGTGGAGGCCACGAAGGAAACGGCGGTTTCCTTGGGGTGAGTGTCGGTGGTCATCATGGCGCGGGCCAGTTCGGGGCCGCCGTTGGCGTCCAGCGCGATCTCAGCCACGCCGGAGCGGATCAGCGACATGGGCAGTTCCACGCCGATGACGCCGGTGCTGCACACCAGAACGTCCTCGGCGGTGAGGCCCAGTTTCTCGGCGGCCAGACGGGTCATCTCCTCGGCGTCCTTGTAGCCCTGGGCTCCCACGCAGGTGTTGGCGATGCCGGCGTTGACGATGAGGGCGCGGCCGCGTCCGGTGGCGACGCGCTCGCGGTCCAGGTCAACGGTGGCGGATCGGATGGCGGAGGTGGTGAACACGCCGCCGATTGCGCACTGGGAGTCGGACACCAGCATGGCAAGGTCAAGCTTGTCCTCGCCTCGGGTTTTCAGGCCGATGAAAACGCCGCCGGCGGAAAAGCCCTGGGCCGACGTGATGGTGCCGTTGGGAATGGGGGTAATCTCTGCGCTGGCGGGCATGGTGAACGCGCTCCTGAAAGCCGTGCGTGAACGGCAAAAATGCCGAGTAAATATACCACAGGGACGAAGTTGGGACAGATCACGGCCTACTGCACAAACGGCGATTGCGTCGGTCGTTCAGGAATTCCCGATAACCCGTGTTGGGATAGATCTTGCCCCGCATGCCGCCGATGATGGCCCGGTTGGTGAAATCCCGTTGCAACGCTCCGTCATTGCTGTACAACAGCCTTGCTCCGGTATCCTGTGCGAGCGCGAGAACGTGCGGATCGTCAGAAAGGCATATCCCTCGCGCCTCGAGATCGCACGCTGCCGCGTCTACCACGTCGTCGTCATCAGGTTGGGTAACGAACCCGAGCCGAATCGCAGTGGGAAGCCAGCGGCGGAAATTGACGGAACCGGGCTGTTGAGTGGATCCGCCGAGTTCGTCCCGCAACTTGGTGCCGCCAATGGCTAAGCGACCTTGTCCCTGGTTTATCCAGGCGAAGAAAAGCCGACCCCTGTCGGTCGGCGCGTTTCCAAAAACCTCGTCCCTGGTGCTGTTATCAAGTATTGCGCACATCCCTAACCTTTGCGCAGGCCGATCGACCTGCTGACCTCATCCATGAAAAAGTTACCGTAGGACTTGGGAGCGTCCAACACATTGCCGGCCTTGTCGATCCGAATGGAGTGAATCTTCACTGCCACATCGCCCGGCTCGAAGTACAGGATCGACACGTCCTCGGGTTTCAGCCCCGTAGTCCCATCCCGCACGTCCATCCGCACCCGGTCGATGATGTAGTCGCTGTGGGTTTCGATGATGAGTTGGCGGCCGGCGGAGGCCGTCTGGCAGAACAGGGTTCCCAGCGCGGCCTGAGCCTGCGGGTGCAGGTCGACTTCCGGCTGCTGCAGCAAAAACATCGTCGGGCCATCCGGTCGCAGCAACTCCGTCAGAACGGGCAGCGCCTGGCTCACTCCGTACCCAACGTCAATCAGGTTGCGCCACGGCCCTTTGCGCGGACGGGATTTGGGGCCGCTGTGCTTGCGCACCTGTATCTGGAAAGGGTCGCCGTCGGATTTGCCGAACGAACGGACCTGAATTTCGTCAAACAACTGAGAAACATTGCCGAACTCTTCGAGTTGGCCTTTAAGGAGTTGCCATTCGTCAGCATTTCGGCGGTATAGATTCGCTAAATAGCTGGGGACGTAGTCGCCTCCAGCGTCGTACTCCAACAACGACGGGTTATAAGTCCGGAGCGGGTGTGATCTTATCGGTGCGTTAGCGAATGGCCTGTGGTAAAAATCTTTGTAGAATCTGAGCTTGTGAAGTACTGCGTTCACAGTTTCGTGATATTGCTTGCGATTGGGTGGCATTGATTCTGGTGGACGGTCTTCCAAAAGCGACATTGGGTACAAACCGCGGCTCCCAAGTCGACTTGGCCAATCAGCCCAATGTCCATATTCGGTCTGGTACCGTACTCCTTCTTCATACCGATCGGACTCTATTCCCAGCGAATACAGTTCCAAGCCAACAGTATGGTCTGTAAACCGGCGAGTGATAGGATGGGGAGCCGTAAAATGATTTGCGAAAGTCGCACCAAACCCTAAGTACCATGAACCCCCGGCGAGAGTGCTGGCACTCTCAAAGCCAGAGTGGAATTGTTCCACTCGTAGATGTCTGTTACCCGAGTTATAAACAATGTCGTCCCACGACCCCAGGTCGTAGGGTTCTTCGCGGAAGTTGGGCACCACCTCGCGGAACGCCACGTCCCACAGGGCGCGTATCAGCGCCAGGAATGACGTTTTGCCCGTGCTGTTGGGGCCGACCAGCAGCGTCAGCGGAGCCAGCCGCGCCGACTGCTCTTCGCTGCCGAAGCAGCGGTAGTTCTGGAGAGTGATCCGGTCCATGGGGCCAGTGTAGCACTAACCCAAACCTACCCCCGGTTCTGGCGTTCCTCGAAGGCGGCGGTGATGGTCAACTCGGCGCGCTTGCTGTGGATGGCGATGAACTGCTCCAGGCGGCGGATCTCGGCCTCGGTTTCTCCGGACATGGGCTGCCGGCCCGTCTGCTGTTTCAGGCGCGCCAGGGCCTTGCGGGCCTCGTCAACCTGCTGCACCGATTCCAGCGCGGCCAGTTCGTCCTCGGCGGCCTGCTTGATCAGCAGCACGCGCCGGCGATTCTCCTCCACGTCGCGGAGCCGCTCCTCGATCTCGCCCATGGCTGACAGCGCCATGTCCAGCGGCGCCCGCCCGTAGATGGTCTGGCGCGGCAGGCGTCGAAGCTGGGTGCGAAACTGGGCGATGGACGCGTCCAGCTGCTCTTCCTTGTGGCGAATTTCCGCCAGCGACAGCCGCAGCGCCGCCATTGCCTGTTGCAGTTGGGATACGGATGACATGGCTGCATATATGCGTGGGGGCGAATGATTATTCGCCCCCACGGTTGGTTGGATTGCGCGTATTTTAGCCCTTGAAGCCGACCTTGGGAAGGACGCGCCCCAGCGCCTCCAGCACCTCGGCAATGTCGGACTTGTTGACCCAGCCCAGGTGTCCGATGCGGAAGCAGTGGCCCGTGAGCTTGCCCTGGCCGCCGGCCAGCACGATGCCCTCCTCCTCGCGCATCATCGCCATGAACCTGCCGCCGTCGATCTCCTCGGGCATCTTGATGGCGGTTACGGTGTTGGACGCGCGGGACTCGTCGTTGGCGAGGAGCGTCAGGCCCAGGGCCTTGACGCCGGCGCGGGTGTACTCGCCGATCTCCGCGTGCCGGTCGTACACCGACTCCAGGCCCTCGCCCAGGATGCGGTCGAGACCCAGGCGCAGGCCGTACAGCAGCGCGACGTTGGGAGTCCACGGCGTCTGGCCGCGCGACAGCGAACGTTCGGCAGCCATCAGGTCGAAGTAGAACCGGGGCATACTGGCGTCCTGGTACGCCTCCCAGCCGCGGGCGCTGATGCTGATGAAGGCCAGGCCCGGTGGGATCATGAAGCCCTTCTGGGAGCCCGTTGCCACGACGTCGCAGTCCCAGCCGTCCACCGGCAGGGGAATGCAGCCCAGCGAGCTGACGGCGTCCACGAGCAGCAGCTTGTTGAACTCGCCCTTGACCACGCGGGCGATGGACTCCAGGTCGTGGGTCACGCCGGTGGAGGTCTCGTTATGGGTGACGAGGACGGCCTTGATCTCCGGATCCTTGCGCAGCTCGGCGCGGATGGCCTCGGGGTCGATGGCGTCGCCCCATTCGAAATCCATGCGGACCACGTCGGCGCCATAGCCCTCAGCAATCTGGACGAAACGGTCGCCGAAGGATCCGGCGGTGGCGGCAATGACCTTGTCGCCGGGGGACAGGGTGTTGACGACGGCGGCTTCCAGCGCGCCGGTGCCGGAGGCGGTGAGGATATACAGGTCGTCGGTGGTCATGAAGACCTGCTTCAGACCGGCGGTGGTGGCCTCGATCAGCTCCTTGAACTCGGGCCCCCGGTGGTTGATCATGGGCAGGGACATTTCCTCGACGATGTCATCGGGAATGGGAGTCGGGCCGGGGGTGCGCAGGTTTTGAGGGGCAATCTTGGTCAAGGTCATATAGATATCTCCTGGGGTGCAACGCTCTGGCTGCTTCAAACAATCATGTGCCGCGTGGGGCGGCTGAACTCGCCCGGTATCGGCGAATAGCAACGCCGGAAAGCAATCACGCGACGGTTATTATAGCAGGGATTACGAAATCTGCCGGGCCGTGCCGGGAGAGGCAAGTGTTCAGAGTTGAAGGGAAGTGTCATTGCGAGCGAAGCGCGGCAATCTCGTTGGTGGCCGGGAGCTCTTATGAGGCAGACGCTCCTGCTACGACGTCGAGATTGCCGCGTCCGCCGAGGCGGACTCGCAATGACAACCTCAGGTATCCTGGACAGCTGCCGGGAGAGGGCCAATGTACTGTGCCCCTGCCATCACGATCCCGCGCGTTCACATCCGCCCGCCGCTCCACGGGCCGCGTCCCGATCCCCTCGGGCGCGGCCCGATGCGCATGGGATGGTGGCCGCACTGCAGGCACAGCCAGTCCGAGTTCCGGCGGTTTTCAAAGTTCAAGTAGAGGTCGCCGCCACAACGCCGGCAGCCCCGAAATACGTAACGAGTCAACACCATCTCCTGAAATCCGTAGTCGGCAAATCGGCCCTCCTATCAGTTTCAGAGTGGCAACACAATAATAAAACACACGTTCTTATAGCCGCAAGCGCGAGCGTGTCGCAGTAACAGTTCAGAGTTGTGGGGTTGTCATTGCGAGTCCGCCACAGGCGGACGGCAATCCCGTTGGCGCAGGGGGGTCTTCAGGGCAAACGCTACTGCTACGGCATCGAGATTGCCACGTCCGCCGGCGGGCGGACTTGCAATGACACTTCCTTTCAACCCCTAACACCTGCGTGTCACACTCACGCGTACCCACTTTGATAATCTGTCATTGCGAGAATGCCGTCAGGCATTCGTGGCAATCTCGTTGAGGCGCTAACGGCTACGACCAACTGCCCGCGCAAGGCGGATGGGATTGCCATCCGCCTGTGGCGGACTCGCAATGACAAACTGGGTAAGCATGAGTGACAGTTGAATCTTGACATGACACGAACATTGCATTACACAACATTCCGATTGCTCAGTTACTCCGACCACTCGGTTACAATCAAACATCATGCCCCCGGCAACCTACACTGAAAACCCCGCCCTGCGGGACGAACGCATCGCCAAGCACCTGGCCAAGTCCAGGGAATACTGGCAGAAAGCGCCCGCCTACCTGTCAGAGGGCGATTTGTGCCAGGCCGGCGAAAAAGCCTGGGGCGCAGTGGCCCAGATGATCAAGGCGGTGGCCAGCCACCGGGGCTGGCGACATTTCGGCCATAATGACGTATTGGTGGCGGCTCGCGAGGTCGCTGACGAATCTGAAAACCCGGTTACGATCAGGGAATCCATAAACATAGTGCGCACGTTGCACACCAATTTTTATGAAGTGAACCTGGATCGGATCGATACGGAGTTGGGATTCGCACGGGCTGCATCGCTGCTGCAAACCTTCTGGCGGCTATTGCCGGCGGAGCACACCGGCGGGTCGTCATTCGACGACTGGATGGCGCAGTCCGGTTAGGACGTTTGGGCCGCCGGCGCCCGCCGCCGCCGTCCGATGAAGTCCGCCACCCACATGGTGATGATCGACAGGAAACTGAACGACGCCGACAGGATGAACGCCTGGATGTAGTCGCCCTGCAGGTCGAACATGATCCCCGCGATTATCGGCCCCAGGAATATCGCGCCGCCGCGTCCCATCTCCACGAACCCCATCACCGTGCCCAGCGACTCCGTCGGGAACAGGTCGGCCGCCTTGGCTCCCACAATCAGCCCGCTGATGCCGTCGGTTACCCCGGCCAGGCCCACATAGAGCGCCAGTGGCCAGAGGGTTATGCCGTCCCCCAGCCAGATGATCAGCAGCACCGACCCGGCGGTTATGCTCATTCCCGCCGTGTACACCGATTCGCGCCCCCAGCGGTCCGTCGCCATACCCACCAGCGGCCGCGCGAACAGGCTGACCAGTCCCACGCCGCCCAGCGTGTTGGCCGCCGTCTGCGCGCTGTAGCCGGCCAGCACGAAGAACGTCACCAGATGCACGCGAATCATCTGGACGCCCACGGCCCCGGCGATTCGCGTCAGCACCAGCAGCCACATGGCCGGGTCGTGAACCACTCCGCCCAGCGACGCGGACCCCATGGCCGGCAGCCGCGTGGACGAACGCGCCGCCGGTTCGGGCGTCTCCCGTTCGGGCGTCTCCCGTTCGGGCGTCTCCCGTTCGGGCATTTTCGGTTCGAGCGACTCCGATTCAGGCATGGGCGCGGCCGGTTCCGATCGTACCGGTTCCGGTTGAGCGTCGGACGCCGTGACCGGCGGACGGCGTTGCAGCAGGCCGTTGGGCAGCACGATCATGACGGCGAATATCACGCCGTAGATGCGGAACGCCCCGCGCCATCCCAAAACGTTGGTCAGCAGCGCGGCCAGCGGCGCGAAGATGGCCTGCCCGATGGGGTTGCCGCTGTCGGCCAGCCCCAGCATCCGCCCCCGCGTCTGCGGGAACCACGGGGCCAGCGTGGCCGTCATGGAGAAGGACGATATGGCGGTGTGCCCGATGCCGGCGAAGATCGCATACAGGAAGAACATCTGCCACAGGTCGGTGACAAAACTGGACGCGACCCATCCGAACAGGATCAGCAGCCCGGCCAGCGGAAACAGCACCCGCGCGCCCCAGCGGTCCAGCAGGATGCCCAGGAAGGGCGCGGCCAGCGCGCCGATGAATCCCGCCGTGGAAAACACCGCCGAGGTGTAGGTCGCGCTGCGCCCGAAGGACTCCTTGAGCGCGTTGAAAAAGACGGCCTCGCTGTTCTTGGTGCCGCCCTCCACGGTCAGGTTCCCCAGGGAGAGGACAAAAACGACCCAGCCGTAGTGCAGGCGGGAGCGGGCGGCGGCAAGCATCGGCGCATTATACACGCCGAGATTGCCGGGAACGGACGCCGGACCGCGCACGGGCGAATGATTATTCGCCCCTACATACCGCGCCGTCGCCTGCCCGTCCAACCATGTAGGAGCGGGTCGGTGCCCCCGGGATACCCCGCGCCAATACACGACTCACCCAGATCGGACGAGCGACGGGGAGGGCAAGAGAGTGGGGGAGAGTGATTATGAGG
>CAZCZB010000045.1:0-23504 GCA_964502995.1 uncultured Dehalococcoidia bacterium | reverse complement strand
GGCATCATGCCATCGCCCAACCTGATCGCGTCGGTGCTGGCCAACAGCACGAACAACGGCGCGGTGATCGTGCTGGGCAACAGCCTCGCGCTGTACAACCCTCCGGTGCGCGTGGCCGAGGAGATGGCGATGATCGACGTGATCTCCGGCGGGCGGTTGGTGGCCGGGTTCCCCGTGGGAACCGCGATGGACACGACGTTCTCATACGGCCAGGTGCCCATCACGCTGCGGGACCGGCACACGGAAGCGCACGACGTGGTGATGCAAGCGTGGACGCAGCATCAGCCAACGATTTTCAACGGCAAGTACAACAAGTTGCGGTACATCAGCATCTGGCCGCGCCCGATGCAGGAACCCCATCCGCCGGTGTGGGTGCCGGGCTCAGGCAGCCTGGAAACCTGGGACTGGGTGCTGGACCGGGACTATGTGTACTGCTACCTGTCCTATTACGGGTACCTGCGCGGTTACAACATCGTGAAGGGCTACTGGGAACGGGTGGCCGAACGCGGGATTGACGACAACCCTCACCGGTTGGGCTTCCTGCAACTGGTGTGCGTCTCGGAGACGGACGAGCAGGCAGAGAAGGACTACGAGGAACACGTCAAGTATTTCTATGAAAAGATGCTCCGCGTGTACCCGCCCTTCGCTGAATCGCCCGGCTACCGTTCGCTGGACTCGATCCGCAAGTCGCTGCGCCCGCAGATAGGTGAGGAAGCCCAGCGAACCGCCAAGGAAAACAGCTGGAAGGACTACGTGGATCAGGGCCACGTGATCGCCGGCAGCCCGGAGACCGTGCGGCGCAAGCTGACGGAGGCCTGTGAACTGCTGCGCATCGGGCATCTGATGGTTCTGCTGCAGATCGGCAGCATGCCGCCGGAACTGGTGAAAAAGAACACGGACCTGTTCGCCAACGAGGTCATGCCGCACATCAAGGGGCTGTTCAACGAGTACGACGACCCGTGGTGGCCGGAACGGCTGAAGTCCGAGACCGCCGAAGCGGTGGGGGACTAGGCCGGAAATTGTGGCGCGATGAAACTCTCGGATGAAGCGATCGCCGAGGCGGTGGCGCGAGGTTTGGTTGCGGCGCGCGATGCGTCACAACCGGACGACGCAAGCCGCTCTCCGGAAAAGTACGCGAGCCTCAGCCGTGATTTCCGTGCCAGCGCATGGAAGCATCTGCAAGAGGACGGAGACCTGCCCCAGGCGTCCAACAAGGCGTGGGGTATGGTTGCCGAGACGATCAAGGCGGTCAGCGCACAACACGGCGGGATAATCCATAACCACCGCTCGATCTGGCAGGTCGTCAGGGAACTGAGCGCGTTGGTGAACGAATCGGGGGACGCGGAAACCCAAACCTGGATCAACAACGCGTTTCGCACTGCACGGGCGCTCCACACCAATTTTTACGAGGATGAAGAATCCGAAGCGGAAGTTACCGCCGGCCTGGTGTTATGCGAAGAGTTGTCGGATCGGCTGTACGAACTCTTCTGGCCGAACCAGAAAGCTCCTTGAACACTACGATCGAGGGAGGTAGCGTGAGCGAGAAACTGCAACAGGGGGACCGGCTGCCGCCGTTCACCTTCAACCTGATTGACGGCAGTACGTTGACTCTGCCGGATGATATGTCGTCCAGGTATCTTGCCGTCATGTTCTACAGGGGGGTTTGGTGACCCTACTGCGCGCGGCAGTTGGCCGCGTGGCAATCTCAAAGCGAGGCTCTCGCGGAAATGGGCGTGTCCATGATTGGCGCCAGTGTTGAGTCTCGGGAAACCGTGCAGGAGATGGCCGAGAAAGCCGGCGTGTCGTTCCCGATGGCCTACGGCGTTACGCGTGAGGACGCTGACCGGTTGGGGTCGTGGTGGTCCGACGACCGGGGCGGCTACATCCAGCCGACGGAGTTCCTGCTGGGCCGCGGCGGAACCGTGCTGGGCGCGATGTACGCCAGCGGGCCGGTGGGTCGTATCAGCCCCGACGAGGCTGTGGCATTCATCCAGGGCAGGGAGCGAGCGAGGCTGCCGGGCTGACGCGCTGCGAACCGCGTCGCACACCCGTCCCGCCACGGACCATACCGCCGCTGCCGGTTTCGACCGAGTACGGACGCTCCTGGGTGCTAAATCAAGCCGCCGGTTGGTTGCCGGCGGCTTTGGTTTTGGGGTTCCCCTCCGCTCCGGAGGCACGCCTGCGACCTGCGCGGCAGTGACCGAACGGTCAACCGGGCAGGCTAACCCTCAAAGTAGCCCTCTTCGCTGAACAATTCCGCGAGGCGGGCGATTCCCTCGCGTATCTCATCGGGGGAGTTGTGGCTGTAGGTCAGGCGCAGGTGGTTGTTGCGGCCCCGGTCGGCGCGGAACATGCCTCCGGGATTGTATTTGACGTCCCGCCGCGTCGCTTCGGCGAGGGTTTTCCAGGTGTCGGCGCCTTCGGGCAGTCGGACGAACACCAGCATCCCACCCTGCGGACGAGTCCATTCGCAGAAGGATGGGAAGTTCTGCTGCAGCGCGTCCAGCATGGCATCACGGCGGGATTGCAGGGCGACCCTGACGGCCTCGATGTGCTCGGCCTCATGCTGCTTGAGGTATTCGTACACCATCATGGTGGCAAGGTGGCTGACGCTGCGGCGGGGCAGGTTCTCGGCGTTGACCTGCGGCAGGGCATCCCTTACACCGGGGGGCAACACGCCGAACCCCACGCGCAGCCCGCAACCGAGCAGCTTGGTGAACGACGACACGTACATCACATCGCCCTGGTCGGTGAGGCCGGAAATTGCAGGCGGCAGCGGGTCGCCGTCGATGCGGAAGTCGGCGTATGACTCGTTTTCCAGGATGGGGACGCCGTAGCGTTGGGCAATGCTGAGCAGAGCGCGACGCCTCGGTTCGGAAGGGGTGAACCCCAGCGGGTTCTGATAGACCGGAATCATCCAGACGAATTTGGGCCGACGGCCCTGCGCTTCCAACGCGACGAACGCGTCCTCAAGGGCGTCGGGCAGCATGCCATCCTCGTCGCAGGGGACGTGGATGGGTTCTGCGCCGCGCTCCAGCATCATGCGGAGGCTGCCCATGTAGGTGAACTCTTCCACCAGGACGGCGTCTCCGGGGTTGATGAAGGAATCCAGCAGGATGTTGATTGCGCCGCCGGCTCCGTCGGATATGAACACGTCATCGGGGGAGGCGTTGAATCCCCGGTTGTTGGCGAGACGCTCGGCCACCAGTTCGCGCAGCCCGACGTGGCCGCCGGGCGGAGGGTATGCGGCCAGGGAGTTGGGGCCGCCCGATTCCAGCCCGGTCTGTATGGCGCCCAAGTATTCTCCGAAGTTGATCACCTCGGGAACAGCGTTGGTGATGGAGAATATGTACTTGACCTGCGCGTTGGAACCCTCCGGGGTCGCCACGGCGCGGGGCAGGTTGCGGGAGAACAGGGATGCGTAATCGACCATGTGAAGACTCCGTGGTTGGCCGGATGCTAGTCGCCGGCTGTGCGGTTGGCGCGCTCACGGCTCAGTTCGGCAACTTCCGCGGTCAGCGTGGTAATGGCGGACAGCATCGCCTGCTGAGTCTCCGTAAATTGCGCGACCAATTGGTCAACCCGCTTGCGCTCTTCTTCGGTACGCTTGCGTTCTTCGGCAAGCATGGTTTCAGCGGCGATGCGGGCCGCGCGTTCTCTGCTAAACATGGCGTAGTTCACACCTCCTCCGATGAGGCCTCCGGCGAGCGTCCCCAACGTCAGGCATCGCGCCCAGATTTCCACATTGACGTACCGTGCAACCAACGCCGGATTGCAGAAGTGCAATGTTGCCGCTTCAGGGGAACACGGCGCGGTCGTATAGTACCAGATTGCCCACGTCGCGGCTGCGGCAATCACTCCGATAAGCAGCGGCAGCCATAGAAGTTCAACCAGGTCACGAATGGCGAACAACGATGGCTCGCCGGTCATATCATGGTCGTTCCTAACCACGGTCCGCGACGCCCTGGCGGACGAGGGGGATGAGTTCTCGGCCGTAGTCCTCAGCATCGGACAGGGGATCGAAGCCGCGTATGATAAAGGCGGTGCAGCCGAGATCGTAGTAGGCGAGCAGGGAATCTGCCACCTGCTGCGGCGTGCCAACCAGGCAAGTGGTGCTGCCCGACGCTCCGCTGGCAGCGGCGATGGGCATCCACAGGCGTTCGTCGTGGACGTTGCCCTCGGAGGCGAACCGCAGCAGACGCCACGCGCCTTCGGACTGAGGACGAGTGGGCACTCCGGGGGTGACGCGCCCGGACGTTGCCTGTTTGACACGGGACAGGATCTGCTCGGCACGCTCCCAGGCTTTTTCCTCGGTGCTGGCGAGTATCGGGCGGGCGGACAGGCTGAATCGCATTTCCGAGGGATCGCGGCCGGACTCGGCCACCCGGTTGCGCACATCTGCGATGCGCTCGGCGATGGACGCGCGGGGTTCACCCCACAGGGCGAACAGGTCGGCGCGACGGCTGGCGACGTCCAGCGCGATGTCGGACGCGCCGCCGAAGAACAGCGGGACGTGAGGGCGCTGGCGGCACCGGGCCTGACTGTAAGCATCCTGCAACTGGTAGAACTCGCCATCGTGGTCGAAGGGTTCCTGCTCGGTCCAGATGCGGCGCATCACGGACAGGTACTCGTCGGTGCGGCGGTAGCGGGAGTCGTGGTCGAGCCAGTCGCCGTCCTGCCGCTGCTCCAGGTCGTTGCCGCCGGTGATGATGTGGAGGGCGATACGCCCGTTGGTAAGCTGGTCTAGGGTGGCGGCCTTGCGCGCGGCGAGGGTTGGCGCGACGAATCCGGGACGGTGGGCGATCAGGTAGCCGAGACGGGTGGTATGCGCAGCGGCGTAACCGGCGACCTCGAAACCGTCGGGGGTTGACGACGAATAGCCGGTCAGCACCATGTCGAACCCGGCGGCCTCGTGGGTCCGGGCGAAGTCGAGGATGTAGTCGGGGTCGACGCCGGAGGGGACCTCGGCGCCGGGGTTGATGCCGCCGCCGAACAGGCTGAGGGTCGCGCCGCGATTGGCGGCCGCCTCGCGCACGACTCCGATCATGCCGACGATGGTTACGCCGTCATCGCCGTAAACGCTTGGAATGCCAGCGGATGGAGAGGATCCATTGCCTCCGGATGGGCTCATGGTAGTCAAGACTCCCGATATGGTGTGGGGTGTAGTTTAGCCCATCAGGAGGAAACCGCGTCCGGATTCCCGAAAGTCGGCCTGAAATTGGTGGTTGGCGGGTGTTGACATGCATTGCGAATCGTTATAGTATGTATTCAAGGTGCTGGGGTTGCAGGGAATCCCCACCCACCGAGAACCCGACGGCCGAGAGCCGTTTTCATTACAGGAGGTATAAAAATGGTTTCGCTGATTACGCTAAACCATAGCTGGCATTTCCCCTGTAAAGGCCCCGTTGGCATAGCCCGAGCAGTGTGACGACACGGCAGGCGAACCGACCGGGGCGAAACCGCATCGAGCGGGCCATCGAGTGGCGCTGACGACGCCACCACCGCCGGAAGCAGCGCAGTCAAGGCGCTCCCAGCAAGGCGGATGCAGAAGGCGAAAGCCGGAAGCGGATGGCCAACAACGATCGGACGAAAACAAGGCCGGAGCACCGACTGTCTATCGGGCTCCGGCCTTTATGCTGTCTGGCCCGATTCGGCGAGGGCAGCCCGATACTGCTCGGGGGTGTTCACGTCCCACAGGAGTTCAGGCGCGCCGAGTTCGACACGCTGGATCCGGTGCTGGTGGCGCTGGGTAACGGCGCGGACCCCCAGTGTAGCCTCGGTGATGTCCACCAATTCCTGATACAAAACACGGCTGATGGCGATGGGGTGACCACCCTTGCCGTTGTGGGTTGGCACGGTGATCAATGCGTCGGGGTTTTGGCGGTGGGCATCGATAACGGCGCGGATGATGCCGGGGCTGCGAGGCTGGTCCACGTTGAGCATGAGGATTGCGCCGGGGCGATGCGCGTTGGGGCCGGTGATTCCGCGCAGCCCGGTTTTGATGGACGTGGTCTTGCCCTGGGCATAATCGGCGTTGATCACGCAACTCACATTTCCGGCCAGGTACACGTCGCGGTTGGCGCCGATTCTCGCCTGCAACTCGTCGGCGCGGTGGCCGAGGACCACGACCACCTCGTCGGCGCCGGCCTCGCGGAGGGATACGATCTGGTGCATTATCAGGGGCCGGCCGCGCCATTCGAGCAGGGCCTTGAGGGTGCCCATGCGGCGGGACACTCCGGCGGCCAGCAGGATGGCAGAGTTGAGTGGTGTCGTTTCCGATGCTGACATTGGGGTTGGCGAAACCATCAGATGTTGGGGCGGGCCGCCCGGGGCGCGGATACGCGAGGCCGGCGGGAACGGGGACCGTTGAGCAGGTTCCCGACGGGAGTATAGCGGACACCAAACCGGTACACCACCAGCAGGATGATGGGCAGGGCAATCGCGTCTTATCCGAGGAGGACTGTGAGCAGGTAGTCTTCGTCCCATCCGGCGTTGAGCCGTTTTCCCTGGATGCCCACTTTCAGGGTTTTCTCATTTTTCAAGAGGTTGTGTCCGATCTGCCGCAGGGTGTTGATGTTCTGTGGGCCATTGTCCTTGCGCACTCGGCACTGATCTTCCCGAAAGGTCACGTCCAGGGTCCAGTGCAACGAGTTTTCGATGCTCCAGTGGCTTCTGATGGCAGCCAGCAGTTGTTCCGCTGAGGCCGCAAGGCTGCTGATGTAGTAGCGGGGTTGAGTGATACCACCCTCGTGGGTTTGACGATGGCCCACCACCCTGATGGCGGCTTTCAGTTGTGGCCATTGCCCCTGGGGGTCTAGGTAGTCCAGACAGTCCGGATCGGTGATGACCCAGCATTCCCGGCGTTCCACCCGTCCGTGTCCCTTGTCCACGGTTTCAATGTGGTCATAGGGCATCCCGTCAAAGCCCAATGCCTCGGCGCCATCGAACAGGTCCTGAATACTCTCGTGCAGTTGTCCCTGGTTCGCCTTCACCGCCAGCACGTAGTCGCCGCCGCCCTGGGTGATCTGCTGGGCGATCTCCCGCTGGCAGCCCATGGCGTCGATGGTTACGATGCAACCGTGCAAGTCCAGCATCTCCAGCAGTCGAGGGATGGCGGTGATCTCGTTGGATTTCTCGTCAGTCTTGACCTGACCCAAGCTCAGGCTTTGCTGGGTGGCCCAGGCGCTGACCATGTGAATGGCCGCCTTCTTCCCCGACCGGTCATAGGACCGTCGCGCCGTCTTGCCGTCGATGGCCACCACCTCGCCGGGGAGCAGTTCGGCGATGGCCTGGGTCCATGAGATGAAGCAGTCCTGCAACTGCACTGGGTCCAGCCGAGCGAAGACATCGCCGAAGGTGTCGTGGGACGGAATCCCGTGGGGCAACTCCAGGAAGGTCTGAAACCAGGCCAGCTTGCTCCTGCCAAACAATTCTATATGAACCCAGGAATCTGCCCCGCAGATGGTGGCGCAAATGGCGATGGCCAGGATGTCCACCAGTTTGTGGCGTCGGGTACGTTCCACTCGGGGATCGTCCAACTCAGCGAAATGATCGAGAATAGTTGCCTTGGCTGACTTTACCATGCCCATCTGCCCCCACGTCGTTCAGCAGTTCATGGCACATTAGCACATTTCTAAAAATCATATTAAGACGCGATTGCCCTGGGATGATGGGCGGCAGCAGGCACAGGACGGCGAATTTCAGGTGGGGACTGACTGGCCATTCAACCAGGATTCGCTGGCCAACCAGGATCAACGGGAGATGCCACAGGTAGATCCAATAGGATGCGTCGGAAAGGTGGCGAACCCAAAACCGCTCCCGAGAGGCCAGCCAGTGGAAGATCCCGATGGAGCCGAAGCACATCAACCACGCGTAGGCGACCTGCAGCACAGCGGAGAGCGCCCAAGCCCACGGTTCCCGGGTTTCATACAGGTAGTACAGGCCGGGGAGGAACGCGCCGGCCAATGCGGGGATTGCCAGGAAGGCCCACCACCGGCGCATGACGACGCCTCGCGAGTACAAGAACGCGCCGAATCCGAAGAACAGGGCATAGTAGGCGAACACCACCGGGTCCGGAACAATCGTTTCGGAGGTGTCCGGGCCGAAGATGGGTTCCGACATGAGCAGTTGCGGAGCAACGGTTGCGGGTATGGCCAACCACCACAGCGGGTTGTCGAATCTCAGACCCGGACGGGCCGCGCCGATGAACACTGCGACCAGCAGCAGGAGCAGCCACAGGAACCAGAGATGGTGGAGGCTGTCCAGCCACATGATGGGCCAGTAAATCGGCTCGAATTTGCTCCCGAATATCATCCAGACGTTGATCGGGATGACGGTGAGGCATCCGATGGCCAGGGGGATGCCGATCCGCTTGAGGCGGTGAGCGGCCAGTTCCCGGAGACCACGACGCTGCCAGAGCATTGCGGTGAAAAAAACCGCTGAGCAGGAAGAACACGGGCATTCGGAACCCGTGGATGGCGGACAGCAGGAAACCGTAGGGGTTGGCCTCCGGATTTATGGCGCCAGCCCAGGCATCTTCAATGGGCCAGGCATCGGGGATCAGAAACAGGGAGGCGTGCAGGACGACGCCGAGCAGCATGGCGGTGGCCCGGAGGGCGTTCAGATGGTGGTATCTGGGGGACGGTTGACTGCGGGCAGCTGGGGTGTCGGTGGCGGGAGTGGTCAAAGGGTAGTGTTCGGTTGGTATGGTTGAGACTTCGTTGCATGTCGCGGCGATCTGACCCGGTACTCCGCCAGAGTTCGCCTGTTCCGCGACTGTTTTTTGGCTGCGTTCACTTATTCAGCGTGGACGCAAAGGAACCAACGATTGCACCCTACGGGAAGCAGGGAGTGATATTCACAAACGGTGAACTAATCACGACTCAAGATGTCGGCATTGCACGCTTGCATACATTGCCGGAGAGCAGGACTGTCAACCTTCCCATAAGCCCGATCTTTGTGCGAATTCGGCGGCGACCACAAAGGTGATTGTTTCCCCGTCGCGGCGATACAGTGGTTCTCGCCTAGTCAGCACATACTGTTCTGCAGTGTCCAAATAGTTGTCGGCAACTTTCAAGTCACTCCTACCCGTAAGACGCCGCCGTTCCCTTCGTAACCATTTCAGGATCCCCGGCTTATTTTGGATGCCGAACGACCGCCGGAACATTACCAATTCAACAGCCACCTGAGAGCAAAAGGCAAACCCAATCGCAGCCGCCAAGTTGGACGACCAATCACGCTCGCGGCGTATTCCTTCCAGAATCTTCCATTCGTCATCGTAACGCGACCCTAAAGAGTGGCGGATGTTCTTTAGAGGCATTTCTAAACCGCGCTCCCTAGGCACACACGGTAGGAACGGATTCCACAAACCCACGCCATCGTATCGCACTGAAAGCAAGGACGCAGTTATATCGATCCAAGGACCTCGGGGTGCGGCGACCCAAAAATGTTGTATGGAGCCGATGAGGGGCGTCTCCGTCAGGTCAATTGGTATCGCAGTTTCAGGTTGCGGGAATGACTTTCTATCCATGAACTCCCTATTTGCGGTGGGCCGAGTTACGTTTTGCGTGAAACCCAAGCGTATCATTTGCGGTTGAACAGGCGTTTGTATGAAGCAAATCGTACTTGACCATCGCCAATTAGTAGGCCAGTAAAAGCTTGCAGGTCGCCACAAGCCCCGTAAGTGACGAGCTGCGTTATCGAGTGACCCGATTCGGAGCGCCGGTCAGTCGGCGGGGAGGCCCATGGCGCGGTTGGCGCGGCGCTCGGCGCGTTCGAGATACCAGTCGTCCATGGTCATGGGGCTGCCCTTGCCGCCGCGACGGGCCATGATGACCTCGGACATGATGCTGACGGCCAGTTCCTCGGGTTCCAGCGCGCCGATGTCGAGGCCGATGGGGGCGCGGACTTCGGCCAGCCGTTCCCGGGGCACGCCTTCCTGCAAGAGACGCTGGTAGATCATCAGGGTTTTGCGACGGCTGCCGAGGAGGCCGATGTAGCGGGCGCGGGTGGTCAGCGCGGACTCCAGGGCCACGTCGTCGAACCAGTGGCCGCGGGAGGCGACGACGATGAAACTGTTGACGTTGATGTCGAGATGCTGCGCCCAATCGGTATAGGGGGTTACGATGGTTTCCTCGGCGTAGGGGAACCGCTCGGCGTTGGAGAAATCCTCGCGGTCGTCCACGATGTACACGCGGTATCCGAGACGATGGGCGAGGTCGGCGGTGGCCTTGCCGACGTGTCCGCCGCCCACCATCACCAGGGTCGGCGGCGTGGTGAATCCCTCGACGAAAAGCTCGGTCCGGTCGTCGATGGTGACGGACTCGTTGGCGCCGACGGCGGCGACACGGCTGGCGGTTTCCAGGGCGATCTCATCCAGTTCGGCGGTTCCGATGCCGCCGGCCACTGATCCGTCGGAGCGGAGGAGCAGTTTTGCGCCAAGGCGGGCGGTGTCGCCATCGGAGCGGACGATGGTGGCGAGGGCGGCGGGTTCTGCGCCGTCGTAAGCGCCCAAGAGTTCCTGTCCGATGTCGGTAAAGTCGTCGGTGTCCCAGAAGGGTTCGAGGTAGAAATACATGGTGCCGCCGCAGACCAGGCCGTCGCGGGCAGCGATGTCCTCGTTGAGGTAGTAGTCTTTGAACTCGGGGCCGCCCTGGTTGCGCAGGATCTCGCGGGCGGCGAACCAGATATCGCCCTCCACGCAGCCTCCGCCCAGGGTGCCGACGGCGGTGCCGTCCTCGCGGACGAGGAGCATTGCGCCGGCCTTCTGAGGCGTTGAGCCCTTGGTGCGCACCACGGTGGCAAGCACACAGGGGTTGCCCGATTCCAGTTGATTTACGGCTTCCTCAATTACGTCACGCACGACTTCACCTGCCTGGGGAACGACTCAAACGGCCACGTTCACCACATTATACTCCTGTGACCGGGCAAGGATGCAAAACCGGGGACAGCGATGCGCCGGTGTTGAAATTTGCAGCAGTGGACGGTGAACTTTACATGGATAAACAGGATGAACAGGATATTTTGATCTGGATGTTCTCCGGTGACGGGCAGGGCGCCCAGAATTACAGATACCGATATGGAAAGACGTTATCGGCAATGGAACGCAATCTCGCCGTTATGGTTGAGTGAGTTGAAGACGCGATTGCCTCGGGAAGGGGTGATGGGGAACAGGCGAGTATCGGCAGTTTGGCGAATGCGGCGCATTTGGCGGCATAGGCGCCGGGGTTTTCGCGCGGCACAGGCGATGGGCGTCTCTCGTGGGGATAGCATTGTTTGTCCGCGCTACGCAGGCGCGCGGAGGAGGGGCGGGTTTCAAACCCGCCCCTACACGTTGGACGTTTGATTCGACCAGTGTTTGGGACCCGATTCGATGGGCGAACGGGACCCAATCCGACGTGCGAATTGGGGGGCCGATTCGGTGGGCGAATGGGTGTTGGCCCTGACGGGGTGGTTGGTGTGGAAGGAGGGCGAATGATTATTCGCCCCTACGCATTGGCTGGTGTTCTGGTTGGCTTTCTCCCTCTGGTGTTGGTGTTGGTGTTGGTGTTGGTTTGAGAGGCAGGATTTGCACTTCGTTGTCAGCGCACGGCCGGGGGGTACGCAACTATTTGGACGGTAGTTCCGTGGGCACGAGTACGCCGGGGACCGCTCAGGGTGATCCTTCGATCCGCCGCCACAGGCGGGCCTGCGGCAGGCTCCCGCCACAGGCGGACGTTCCGCAGGATGATCCTTCGAACCTCCACAGGCGGACCTGCGGCAGGCTCAGGTTGAGCGGTTGGGGCGTCTCTCCACGCGGGGCCGAACTGACCCGGTGGCCCAGTGCGGCACCGTCGGTGAGTACGTTGGTCGAATAGCGACGAATTGCCACCTGGGACCGGTTGCGATTTTGAAACTGACGGGGTTGGCCGTCGAAGTGCTTTCCTGCCTCTACTGGTTCCGGGTTGCAAACAGCTGTTTCTATCTAGATAGATTCAGGATATTTGGGTTTGGCGGGTTGGCGCAATGGGCGGGTGTCAGTGTTTTTGTCTTTTCATGGATCCGCCAAAGGCGGACACGTTCCCAGGATGGACAGGATGTTTGGTGGTTTGGGGCCAGGGTGGGTTGGTAGCAGGCTGAGTTGGCAATCGTGTATGATTGCCCGAACTGTTGCGGAGACACTTAACGACGAGTTCCAGATGGCGGTGTGATTATGGTTATGAACAATCGGCGAGTTACCAAGCCGGTGTACGTCGGGGGCGTCAAGGTTGGCGGCGACGCGGACATTTCGGTGCAGTCGATGACCAAGACCGACACGCGGGACGTGAAGGCCACCGTGCGGCAGATTCACGAGTTGGAAGAGGCGGGCTGCGAGATCATCCGCTCGGCGGTGCCGGATATGGAAGCGGCCAAGGCGATGGCCGAGATCAAGAAGCAGATACACATTCCGCTGATCGCCGACATTCATTTTCACTACCAACTGGCGCTGGAATGCGCTGCTGGCGGCGTCGATTGTCTGCGGCTGAATCCCGGCAACCTGCGCAACGAGGACCAGGTTCGGGAGGTGGTGCAGGCGGCCAAGGAACGCAACATTCCCATCCGCATCGGCGTGAACTTCGGGAGCCTGCCGCCGGTGGGAGGCATCGGGCGCACGCGGGGGTTTTCGCGGCACATGGACCTGGTGAACCAACTGCCGAAGGCCGGCGAGGCGCAGGCCGGCGATTACAGTGTGGTTGACCACATGGTCGCCACCGCGCTGTGGGAGATCAGTTTGCTGGAGGAACAGGACTTCGAGCAGATCAAGATTTCGATGAAGGCGTTCGACGTGCCGACGACGGTTGAGGCGTACCGGCAACTGTCGGAGATGGTGCCGTATCCGCTGCACCTGGGCATCACGGAGGCGGGAACGGCCAAGTCGGGGTCGATCCGGACGGCGGTGGGTCTGGGCGTGCTGCTGTATGAGGGCATTGGCGACACGATTCGCGTTTCGCTGAGCGACGACAGCGTGGAGGAGGTGGTTGCGGGCTACGAGATCCTGAAGTCCCTGAACCTGCGGGACAAGGGGGCCGTGATGGTGGCGTGCCCGAGTTGCGGGCGGGCGGACGTGGACATCCGGAAACTGGCCAACGAGGTGGACGCGCTGCTGAAACGGACCGACCGCAACATCAAGGTGGCCGTGATGGGCTGCGAGGTGAACGGGCCCGGCGAGGCGAAGGACGCGGACGTTGGCATCGCGGCGGGCGCAGGGCGAGCGATCATATTCCGCAAGGGAGAGAAGATTCGCGTGGTGCCCGAGGTGGAGATGCTGGACGCGCTGATGGAGGAGATTGAGAAGACGCCGGTGGCATAGCCGCGATGTATGAAATCCTGCAAACGCCGGAATTCAGCGAGTGGCTGGACGGGCTGGACTCAACGACCACTGACCGAATCACCAGGGTGATTGACCGTATGGCACAAGGGAATTGGGGAGACTATAAACCTGTTGCCGGCGCGCCGGGAGTATTAGAGCGTCGTCTGATGGGCAGAGGGCCGGGCATCAGATGATGGGCAGAGGGCCGGGCATCAGACTATATTTCTGCAGGCAGGGCAACAGGCTGGTGTTGCTCTCGACTGCCGGAGACAAATCCACCCAACAACTTTCGGACATCGCCAGAGCACGGCGTCTCCTTGAACTCTACGCATGAAGGAGGGGAAACATGGCCCTTATCAGACATGATGATTATGTTAGAGACAGGGCAAGACGAGATCCTGAGTTTGCTCGCCTGCGACAGGAAACCGCAATCGAGCTACTGGACGGCAATGAAGAAGACCGCCGTATCGCCTTGCGGATACTCCGACACCAGCTTGGTCTGTCCGACGATGAAATCAAAGCCCTGCAACGCAAAGAGGCCGCCGCATGACCAGCGTTGTTCCGGAATCCACGGAGGCGATCCATCCGTTTGACGTCACGGCGCTAGAGGATATCGGCATTCCCGAGTTGCCGGCCGAGCGCGAGGAGTTGCGGTTGCGTCTGCTGGATGCAATCGACCGGGTGCGGCCGACGCTGGAAGCCGACGCCGAAACGAACGACGACGAGGAAATGTTGGCCTGGTCGTCGGTGACGGCATTGTACCGGGAAGGGCTGCTGTCGCTGAAGGTGCCGCGGGAGTTGGGCGGGCCGGAAGTGGACCCGATGCTGTACCTGGAACTGATCGACGAACTGTCATACATCAATTCGTCGGCCGGGTGGTGCGCGTTCATCAACAGCACCAGCACTGCGCTGATCGGGGCGTTCGTGCCAGCGGCCGGCGTGGAGCGGGTATTCGCAGACGGCAAGATGCCCGTTGCGTCGGGCGCGCTGCTGCCGCGAGGGCTGGCGACACCGGTGGACGGCGGATGGACGGTGAGCGGCCGGTGGCCGTTCGCATCGGGATCGGCGCATTCGTCGTGGCTGCTGGCGGGATTCCGCATCGTGCGGGAGGACGCGCCGGGGCCGGAGCACATGATCATGGTGTGTCCCGTCGCGGATGCCCGGTTTCTGGACAACTGGCAGGTGATGGGCCTGCAGGGGACGGGCAGTCGCGACTTCGTGCTGACCGATTACTTCGTTTCGGAAGACATGGCTTTTGATCTGTTGACTACCGATCCGCGCATGGGCGGGCCGATGTTCTGGATGGGCCGGCCGGGGTTCGTTACGCCGGATCACGCGGCGTTTGCGCTGGGCGTGGCCCGGCGGGCGTTGGACGAGATCGCGCTGCAGGCGGGGTCTTACCAGCGGGGCTACCTGGCATCGCCGGTGGGCATGAGGGGAGCGCTGCAGCACGACCTGGGCAAGTGCGACCAGCAGTTGCGGGCGGCGCGGGCGCTGTGCCGCGAGGCGTTGGAAGATGCGTGGGAGTTCTGCCTGCGGAACGAGCGTCCGGATCTGGAGCGGCAGTTGCGGCTGCGGGGCGCGTGCGTGTACGCGACGGACGTGGCGTGCCAGGTGGCGACGACGGCGTTCCGGTACGGCGGGGGCAATGCCATCTACCACGACAGGGTACTGCAGCGGTGCATGAGGGACATCAACGCGGCGGCGCAGCACTTCATGGTGAACACCAGCGCCTATGACAACCTGGGGCAGTTCCGGTTGGGCATGGCGAACGTAAACGCGATGGGGTAGGAGAATCGTAGGGTCTCGCTCACGCGTGCCCAGTTTGTTCGGGTAAACTGATCCACCGAACCAACGGGGACGAAACGCAAAGGCGCAGAGACGCAAAGGGATAATTGGCGGCTGTTTGGAAGGAATACGGTGATGGATCCCGGTGTCCTGGCTTGTGAGCCCCAAGACGGTTTGGTCAAACGGGTCAGGGTAATAAGGTTCCGGTTCTTGCTTATCCATTATATTATGGCTACAATTTGAATGCCGAAGCGCCATGCGGTATGAATGGGACGAAGCCAAGCGAGCCGAGACACTGTTGAACCGAGGCGTTGACTTCGCGTCTATAGAATACTTCGATTGGGAATCCGCCCTGCACAGAATCAGTGATCGGGATGGCGAGGCGCGCTGGTCAACTTTAGGACTAATCGGGAACCGCGTTTATCACGTCGTTTGGACCGAGCGAGGTCAAACCATACGAATCATAAGCCTCAGAAAGGCGAACGCGCGGGAGGCTACGAGGTATGTCGAGCAACTACGGGAAAATCCTGATTCCAAATGAAGACGAGAACGCCGCAATCAACGCGGGTATTGATAGCGACCCAGACACGTTCGAATTGACCGATGAGTGGTTTGATGAGGCCAAACCGTCGCGGGAAGCGTTGCCGCATATACTGGAAAGATACCGGCGAACCAGGGGCAAGCAAAAGGAACCGACCAAAACGTCAATACACATCCGGTTGGACGCCGACATAATCGCCTGGTTCAAGCAAGGAACCGACGGTGAACGCGGCTATCAAACGCGTATCAACCAGGCACTGCGCGAATACATCGGCCGGAAAGACAGAGATACCGGAAGGTAATCGAAGGCCTACGATAACCTCCGGCCCACTCGCCATCCTGGGCCGGGTTCACCCGGCATATCCAAGAGCGACGAAGGGATCCACGGAAGAGGCAAACCACTGTAATGCGTATTTCCCGACTTGTTACCAGAACACTACGCGATGATCCGCCGGAGGCGGAAACGGCCAGCCACCGGCTGATGCTGCGGGCCGGCCTGATTCAGCAGGTTGCGGCGGGGGTGTACGCCTACCTGCCGCTGGCGTGGCGTTCGCTGCAGAAGATCGAGCAGATCGTGCGCGAGGAGATGGATGCCGCCGCCGGTCAGGAACTGCGGATGCCGGCCCTGCAGCCCATGGAACTGTGGGAGCAGACGGGTCGCGCGGCAGCCTTTGGCGACAACATGTTCTCACTGGAGGACCGGCGGGGTCGGCCGCTGGCGCTGGCGCCGACTCACGAGGAGGTCGTCACCAACATCGTCAAGGGGAACGTGCAGAGCTACCGGGACCTGCCGGTGATTTTGTATCAGATGCAGACGAAGTTTCGGGACGAGCCGCGCCCTCGGGCCGGACTGGTGCGGGTGCGCGAGTTCACGATGAAGGACGCCTACTCGTTCGACGCGGACGACGATGGTCTGGATGTATCGTACCAGGCGATGGCACAGGCGTATCGCAACGTTTTCAGCCGGTGCAGCATCCCGGTGGTGATGGCGGAGGCGGACAGCGGCGCGATTGGGGGCAAGGACTCTCACGAGTTCCTGCTGCCGACGGATACGGGCGAGGACACGGTGATCACCTGCCAGAGTTGCGGGTACGCCGCCAACGCCGAGAAAGCCGAGGGCGTCTATCCCGATCTGAACGCGTCGGATGCCCTGCCGCTGGAGGAAGTGAGCACGCCGGGGATCAAGACGATTGCCGGGCTGGCGGAGTTCCTGGGAGTGTCGGAGGCGCAGACGCTGAAGGCGGTGTTCTATGCCGCCGATGGCGAGGTGGTGTTCGTCACGATTCGGGGCGACCTGGACGTGAACGAGGTGAAGCTGAAGAACGCGCTGCACTGCAACGACCTGCGGCTGGCGGACGACGAGGAGGTTGAACGGGCGGGCCTGGTGGCCGGCTCGGCGTCGGCCATCGGCATCACCGGGATGCGCCGGATTGCCGACCCGTCGATCAGCAACGGCGGGAACTTTGTGGTGGGGGCCAACAAGGCCGACACGCACTATCGCAACGCCAACTATCCGCGCGATTTCGAGGCGGACATGATCACCGACATCGCGCTGGCGCAGCCGGGACACCGGTGCGCAAGATGCGGCGCGACGCTGGCATCAACGCGGGGCGTTGAGGTTGGGCACATCTTCAAGCTGGGGACGTTCTTCAGCGAGTCGCTGGGGGCGTATTACCTGGACACGGAGGGCCAGCAGCAGCCGATCACCATGGGATGCTACGGGATCGGCGTGAGCCGGATCCTGGCGGCCGCCATTGAGCAGAATCACGACGAGCGGGGAATTGTGTTCCCGACTCCCATCGCGCCGTACCAGGTGCATCTGGTTGGGTTGAATATGTCGGACGACAGCGTGGCGGCGGCGGCCGGCGAGTTGTACGACCAACTGTGGGCCGCGGGCATCGAGACGCTGTTTGACGACCGCACCGACGCGGCGGCCGGCGTGAAGTTCAACGACGCGGACCTGATGGGTCTGCCGGTGCGGTTGGTGGTGAGTCCGCGCAATCTGCGACAGTCGGTGGTGGAGGTGAAGGGTCGCACGGCGGACGAGGCGGAGATGGTCGCGTTGGACGACGTGGTTGGAGCGGTGCGGGGGACGCTGGGAACGCCGTAGCCTTGCCACCCGAATCGCCGGGATTGCGCCCGCTCACCTTTTGGGAGCGGGGATTCACCACTGTATTCGGCGGTATTCCCACCGGTTTGGCGATGTATGCCATCAGGGCGGCTTTCCTGCTGCTCAGTGGACCGGACGTGAGCCTGTGGCATTTCCTGCGTTATACCGTCGGATTCGACGGCGGTCTGGACATCCACGTAGATGCGGTGGACAAGTACCATTTGTCCAGCGTCATGGCTAACGGGATGTACGCGGTGTTCTATTTCACCTGGAGCCGTTCCTTCGGGCACATGGCGGCAGGGGCCTACATCGTGGATGCCCGAACCGGGCGACGGATGAGAACCTGGCAAAAAGCGGTGCGCAGCGCACTCCAGATAGCCAACGGCTACATGGAGTTTCTCCGGATACTGGACATTGTGTCCATTTTCATCGTTCTCATTGACCGGGAGCGTCGTCGTTCCATTTACGATATGGCGGCTCGCACCGTGGTGGTGGTCGGCAAGCCGGCGGAAGACGAACCGGAAACCGCCCGCCAACCGGGTTGGATGGCTACGTTGTTCGGCCAGTTGACCGGACGAGAACCGAGCCGGTGAAATGATTACGGCCGGAGGAGGAGTTTGCCGAAGAAGTTGGTGGCTTCCATGGCGCGGTGGGCGTCGGCGGCCTGGGACAGGGGGAAGGCCTGGTGGATGGCAGGGTTGATTACGCCCCGGTTCAGGCTGGTGACGATCTGGCGCATATCTTCCTTCGAGCCCATGTAGCCGCCGTAGATTTCGATCTGACGGCTGAACAGCAGGCCGAGGTGCAGTTCGGCGCGGAGGCCGCTGGTTGCGCCGCAGATGCAGTAGCGTCCGCCGGCGCGCAGGGAACGGAAACCGTGGGCCCATACGTCGGCGCCCACGTGGTCGACCAAAAGGTCGACGCCGGCGCCGCCGGTGATCTCGCGGACGCGCTGGGTGATGTCCTCTTCGTTGTAGTTGATGACGTGATCTGCGCCCAGGCTGCGGGCGAGTTCCGCCTTTTCGGGCGTGCTGGTGGTCGCGATCACGGTTGCGCCGACGACGTTCTTGAACACCTGGATGGCGGCGGCTCCGACGCCGGCGGATGCCGAGAAAACCAGCGCGGTTTCCCATGGTTGCAGCCCGGCGCGACGCACGGCCATGTTCCACACCGGCAGGTAGGTTGTGGGTATCGCGGCGGCATCCTCGAAAGAAACGTCGGATTCCAGACGGTGCGCGTTGACCTCGGGCACCACGACCAGCTCGGCGTAGCTGCCGTCGATGGCCGTGCCAAGGAACCGGCTGCGCCGACACAGCTCATCGCGTCCGGCCCCGCACCACTGGCAGACGCCGCAACTGATGCGGGGGTTGACCACCACCCGGTCGTCGATGCTGAGGCTGGACACGTTTGATCCGACCGCCACCACTTCGCCGGCGGTGTCGCCGCCCAGGATCAGCGGCGGCGGAAACTCGCGCTCCAGGCCGCGCTGACCCTCACGGGTGAAGATGTCCAGGCGGTTCAGGGCGCTGGCGCCAACCCGCACCACCACGTCGCCGGGGCCGGGAGTGGGATCGGGCCGGTCTCCGTATTGCAGTACGTCGGCGTCGCCGTGGGCTTCGATGTAAACGGCTTTCATGGGAGGTTTGCGCTCCTTCAGTTTTGGGATGGCGGGCGGCGATTTTCGTAGCAATCGCTGCACAGGAACACCACCGCGAGAGTCTCGTCATGGCTGGCCACGCGGCCGCAGCGGGGGGACTGGTTGTCGGGGAGCCAGGGTTGATGGAACGGCCCGCCACACATCTGACAGGTGGATCGATGCAGGCCATCCAGTTCGTCGTTACATACGACACAATAAACAGGACCGGGAATTTGGAATGCGGTTGCCACTTCACTACCTCACATTTTCATGAGTTATGGTTGAATCCGGGATAATATGTGAATCCACCGGATTGATGGGATCATTCTGCCCATTGGCGGGCCAGGTTCACCTCCTCGTCCCGGTTGTTCACGACGCCGTCGAGCCGGGCGCGGCGGAGGGCTCGCAGAGCCTCACCGATTGCCGGACCGACCGGGACGCCGAGTTCCAGCAGGTCGGGCCCACGGAGCGACGGAGCGACGGACCACCACTCGTCAAAATAACGGTTGATGATCTCTGCCACTTCGGGAGAGGCCAGCGTGCGGGCCGCTTCCAGCGCGTGGGGCGACAGGCCATCCAGCAGGGCACAGACCTGGGACGGCGTTATGTCCGCCCGGGAAAGTTGGGGCAGACGCTGAACCAGTTGAACCGTGTCGTCGACCACGCGGGCCCAGTCGGAGGGGGCGTTGATTCGCGCCGCGAACGCGCCGGTTTCGTTGGATGACAGGGGCCACACCAGCAGGGACAGGCAGGCCAGCGGTTTCAGGTCATCGTCGGAGTCAACGGTGGCAAGGTGGCCGGCGGACAGACTCGGATGGACGGAGGCCAGGATTCCGAGGTCGTCTGCGAATCGGAGAACCGCGAGAGGGTCAGCTTCCTCAAGGATGCGGTCGAACTCGTGGCGCACGCGGTCGCCGGATATGGTGGACAGCGCGCCGTCCGACATCGCGGCGCGCAACTGGCCCAGCGTATCATCGGCCAGGCCGAATCCCAGGCGCCGGGCGTACCTGGCGGCACGGAACGTGCGGGTCGGGTCATCGCGAAAGCTGTCGGGGTGCAGCGCGCGGATGATGCCGGCGTCGAGGTCATCGCGGCCACCGTGTGGGTCAACGAGCGGCGCGTCATCATCACTGAGCGGCAGGGCCATTGCGTTGATGGTGAAATCGCGGCGGGCGAGATCGTCGGCGATGGTTCCGGGCCGGACCCGGGGCAGCGCGCCGGGCGACGGGTAGGTTTCGCTGCGGGCGGTTACGAGATCGACGTTGACGCCATCGACGGAAACGGTGGCGGTGCCGAACCGCCGGTGGA
This sequence comes from uncultured Dehalococcoidia bacterium, assembly GCA_964502995.1. Lineage (GTDB taxonomy): Bacteria > Chloroflexota > Dehalococcoidia > Lucifugimonadales > UBA3495 > Bin87. The sequence continues at coordinate 2,795 of CAZCZB010000045.1, read as the reverse complement.
CGGTGAGCCGGCCGCCGACCGCATCCGCGAGTCGGGAGGCCAGGGCGGGCGCATCGCCAACGACGGAAATGTCGAGGTCGTTGACGGGCAGATTCAGCAGGTGATCTCGGACCGGGCCACCCACCAAATAGGCGGAGACCCCGGAATTGCCGGCCAGCATTTGAACTTGGCCGAGCAGGTTGGACAGTTTGGCGTCGGAATTCAAAAAAATACCGACGGATGGAGCGTCGGGCGTTGAGAGCATAGAAGTACGGGTTTGGCGGTTGCTATGGGCAAAGTTTAGCACCGGCATACCGGCCAAACAAGCCGGGTTATATGTTCGATTTTATGTTGTGTCAGGCATGTTTCGCGTGGTTATACTGGTAGCACCAATTCGCCAGAGGCGAAGTTAGCGGAGTTGATCAGCATTATGGAAACCGTTGGATTCATTGGCCTGGGAAACATGGGCGGCGGCATGTCTGCGAACATACAGCGAGCCGGATTCCCGATGATTGTGTACGACCTGCGGGAGGAGGCCGCGCTGCCGCTGCTGGAAGGCGGGGCGCATCTGGCGAACACGCCGGCGGAGGTGGCGGCAGCCAGCGATGTGACGTTCACGTCGCTGCCCGGGCCCTACGAGGTGGAGGCGGTATCGACAGGCGCGGAGGGCGTGCTGGAAGGCATCAAGCCGGGGAGTGTGTACATCGACCTGTCATCGAGCCGGCCGACGTTGATCCGCGAGATTGAGCCGAAGTTCCGCGCCAAGGGATGCCACGTGCTGGACGCGCCGGTGAGCGGCGGCAAGACGGGCGCGGCGTCGGGCAACCTGGCGGTGATGGTTGGCGGCGACCGGGAGGTGTTCGACCGGGTGAAGCCGATCCTGGACGCCTTCGGCGACAAGGTGTTCTACGCCGGTGAGATCGGCGCCGGCAGCGTGGCCAAGCTGGTACACAACATGATCGGCCACAGCGTGCGGCAGGCCATTGCCGAAGGACTGACGCTGGGCGTGAAAGCCGGCGTGGAACCGGAGGCGCTGTGGGAGTGCGTGCGTCGGGGTTCGCTGGGCCGGATGCGAGTATTGCACGAAGGGCTGGTGCGGACGATGTTCCGGGGAGAGTTTGAGCCGGCGAGCTTCGCGCTGAACCTGGCCTACAAAGACATTTCGCTGGCGACGGAGCTGGCGCGGGAGTACGACGTGCCGATGCCGATGTCCACGCTGGCGGAGCAGATCGCATTGCAGGCGATGAATCGCGGCTGGGCCGAGTCGGACAGCAGCGTTACGGTGCGGCTGCAGGAGGAACAGGCGGGCGTGGAGGTGCGCGCGCCGCACATTGATCCGTCGCGGGCCGGCCGGTTCATCACGACGCATCCGGATGAGGATGAGTAGAGGGCGAGAGTTTAGCCGAAATACGGCCGTCTGTTGTATTGCTTGATGGGTTTCGTTGGAAAACTCAGCGAACTGCTCAGGCGGCCAAGGGATTCTCGGGAGGGGTTCCCGTGGACATTCTATCGTCTGATTTCGCCCAGTCTGACGGCGGTGGAAATCGTGTTGGCCCTGGCGATCATCACAAGCATGATGGCCAGAGGTGGTACGATAAATCAGGGCATTGCAGAGGCGATAACGGCGCTGATCGAAAATTGGGACCGGTTCCGACTACTGCCGAACCCGGCGGAAGCTTTGGCGATTGTGCTACTGATACACAAAGGAGGCGACGGGCTTATGTCAGTGATTGAAAAGGTAATTCAACCGTTGCTCGTGGCCCAGCGCCAACTGGGCCGGACTGAGGGTCGCTCTGAGGGTCGCTCGGAAGGCCGCTCGGAAGAACGGACGCAATGGCGGGATTGGCTTGACCGCAAGGCTAGAGCCGAAGCCGAAGGAAAACCTTTTGACGAACCGCCGCCGGACGAAAAGAAGTAGCAGCCAGCAAGGGAGGCGACGGGCTTATGTCAGTGATTGAGAAGGCAATTCAACCCTTGCTCGTGGCACAGCGCCAACTTGGCCGCTCGGAAGAACGGACACAATGGCGGGATTGGCTTGACCGCAAGGCTAGAGCCGAAGCCGAAGGAAAACCTTTTGACGAACCGCCGCCGGACGAAAAGAAGTAGCAGCCAGCAATGTGGAGCAACTGATGCAACTGAATACCTACCTGCACTTTGAGGACAACTGCCGCGAGGCGTTCGATTTTTATCGATCCGTGTTCGGCGGAGAGTTTTCGTTCATCGTCACCTTCGCCGAGGGGCCTGAGGACATGCCGGTGCCCGACGGCGAGAAGGGCCGGATCATGCACGTTTCCCTGCCCATCGGAGATTCGGTGCTGATGGGCAGCGACTCCACATCGATTTTCGGGCCGCCGCCCAACGTGGGCGACAACTGTTCGATCAGCGTTGACACCGAAAGCAAGGAGGAAACTGACCGTCTGTTTGCCGGGCTGTCGGTGGGCGGCAATGTGGCGATGGAGCCGCAGGACATGTTCTGGGGCGCGTACTTCGGCATGTGTACCGACAAGTTTGGCATCAACTGGATGATCAGTTTTGAGACGTCGGCGGCCTGACCTGAACATCAGGGGCGAATGATTATTCGCCCCTACATTTGGCCGGGCGCGTGGGGTCGGCGTGGGTTTGATGCCGCGCATTGCGGGCTGGGATGGGTTGGTGCGACGAGGCAGGGCGAATGATTATTCGCCCCTACGTTTGGCCGGGCGCGTGGGGTTTGCGATGGGCCGCCCTTCGATTTTTGGCTGGGATGGTTGACGCGACGAGCCGGGGCGAAGGATTATTCGTCCCGACGGTTGGGGGGGCGCGTGGGGTTCGCGGGG
>CAZCZB010000044.1:15316-23628 GCA_964502995.1 uncultured Dehalococcoidia bacterium | reverse complement strand
ATCCCCGAAGCCGGGAGCACTTTCTCATCCCTTCACCACGACGCCACACTCATCCTTTCGGTGGATTGGGGTTTAGAGGCCACTCTCCCTTGAATTCCCGTCGTGACCAACAAGGCCGATGGCCATTCTGCTGGAGTCGGGATACCGCCCCAGTGCTGAGAAATCAGACACTGGCAGCGCGGGAAACCACCGATGTGTTGCTGCTGGATTTCTCCGGGTGCCTTCCCCTCGAGGAACAAAACGACCAAGCGCTAATTACCACATTGGCTTATGCTCTGCACCGGGCTGCTGCTGAGTTGCTGCAACTCGATGCACGTGAGTTGGGCGTTGGTACTATGCCTGCTGGAGAGGCGGGCAGCGGGTTGGGTGTCTTACTGTACGACGACGTACCTGGTGGGGCGGGACATGTACGGGAGTTGCTGGAGCGTGGCAGAGAGTGGTTGGAGCGGGCCGGAGAGATCATGTTCGTCGATGAATCCCATGATCAGCGGTGCCAATCGGCTTGTCTGGACTGCTTACTGTCGTTCCAGGCACAGAACGCGATGCTGCAAGGGCATCTGAACCGTCCGCACGCTCTAAATGTGTTGTCCAGTTTGCTCGAAGGTGGTCTCCCATCACAACCGACAGGGACCACAGTCCAAGCAGAGCACGCGGTCCAAGCGTCGGCTACCCAAGAGGTTGCCAGGCCGAACAATGAAGAACGTCTGAGACGCGTGAGGAACAATCGTGAGCGTCGCGGTCGATCTGACTAAGCTGAAGCCGCGTGGGAAGCAACTTTGACCAAGGAAAGTTTTTACAGATATCGCAGTGCAGACCCGGCGGACTCGCCGCGGGTGTAGCGGCCGATCATGCCGCCGCCCTGTTTCCAGCGGCCCTGGCGTTCGATCTCGTGGGTGGGCGCGCCGTTCTGGGCCATGCGCCTTGCCATGCCGACGCGGCCGCTGTGGCCGCTGAAGAACTCCCAGTCGGCCAGCCTCGCGGCTTTGGCGATGGCCTTCACCCTGCGGGCGATCTGCGACTCCGACAGCCCGAAGACCTTCTCATCACCTGAAACGCCAACTGGCCGGGTAGCGGAGAGGGCCTGCATGGCGGCGGGGGTGACGGCCACCACCGCGCCCTGGGCCCCGGCGTCGGTCTTGGAGCGGACCACGGTGATGCGACCTGAGCCGTCGTCCGAGTGCTGCACGTCGCCCCACGTCAACGCCGCCGCCTCGGACCGTCTCAACCCCGCATAGGAGAGGACGGTCACCAGGGCCAGGTCGAACCTCCCCCGCTCTGTAGCCTGCTCGGGGGTTTCAATACCGCGGCCGCGCTGGCGGGGTTGAACCGCGGTGAGCCGGATCACGGCGAGGACGTCGGCGGTGAGAGCGCCAGACTGGCGCTGGGGTTTGGCAAGGCGCCGTCCCCGTCCTTTTAAGAGGCGCGCACGCCCGGGTCGCGGCAGGACGATTCCAGTTTCGCCCATTCGTGGGCTTTCGAGATAGCCGACGCAGCCATGCGCAGGGTGGCAATGGAGGCGCCGGTATTGGCCCGGGCGGCCAGGTAGCGGGCCACGGTGAGGGGATCGGCCGGCAACGACCTGAGCCTGACCTCGTCGCACCATCCGGTGAAGATGCGCCACTGGGTATCGTAGGTCCGGCGAGTGTTGTCGGAAAGGACCGCTGCCAAGGCTTCGGCCACGCCTAGATCCGCAGCCCTAAGCTCTGGAAAGGACGAGGGCTGATGCTGAATCATCTGAGCGTCACTAGGGATAGCGTTCACCGAGAACGTCTGCACGAGGTTCCGGATGCTCAGTCGCCATCAGCATGACTCAACGCGTTGTTGGGTGATTATCCAATCGCCGTCCGCGGTTTGCGAGATGGACAAATCACGATGGGAGACCAGATTCCTAAGCGATTCAGTCGGCGGGGCTTTGTGATAAACCAAGGACAGGTGATGGTTTCCGGTTTCCAGGACCAGTTCATTGAAAATCAGCAGAGCTTCGTCGAAAAACGACACTCCGATACGTCTTACTCCGGACGTATCCATGACGATGACTCCGCGGCCACAGGCTTCGCGCATGGCCGCTTCCATGGCACGAGCCGCCGGCCGGGTGCCCAGCATGGCAGTTCCAGATTGTTTGAGCAGATCTACGGTGGCCATCTAGTTCCTCTTCAGGGCCGGTACGGACAGAGCAACCAAAACGGTGGTGCCATGATGATACATCTCTCTCGAATCGCTCAGATCAGCCACGGTGGGTGGACCTCCGCTCAGTACTGACAAATATCCCGCGCCTGACAGAATGATCAACTGACCCTGATATGCTCGAACGCGTTCCATAACGTGATGGAGACCTGCCCCCCGCTGCTCGGCGGTTCCGGTCACGTCCAACTCGGTTGCTCGCAAAATGGCATCCTTGTCGCTGGTAATGTGGGCATACCGCGGGTTAGCTCTCAGGGATTCTGGAATCCCGACACCCCCGTCCGATACGCCGACAACATAAAGAATATCGCCTCCGGATCGCCGGGCCGTGCGCAAACGACGCTGGCCATCCATTTGAACGATGGCATAACACTGCTACTTTGATTGAGAGTGCTGGGCCGCATTCAGGGCTAGTTCCTCGAAAATGGAATCAACGTCAGTCCGGACGTTGCTGGGTCCGTTACCGCGTTCGTCAAGCTCCATCGCCACTCTCTCCCAGACGGCATTGGCCTGATGCTCGCTGCGAAATCTGGTCATGGGGAGCAGCGCGCTACCCGGTATCCTTTCCGTCGTGGACGCCACCCTGGCGATGAGCCGTTCGAGCTCAGGAGCTGAGTAATGCGGTTCGAGCAGGAGTTCCAGGCAGTTTGCCATTCTCCTCATGCCGAAGCTCAACGTGGTGATAGGGTCGCTGATTGATTCGTTCATGGCCTTCGATTATATCTCGCACAGCAAGGTGTACCCCCGCTTGGTTAGTGGCAGTCGAGCTTGGAATTCCGCTGTCCGGACCTGGGCTGGCGGAGAGGCTGCAGTTGGATGAAAAGAGGGATCACGGGCGGGTCTCCGGAGGCGCGTTTGCAAGGCGATCCGGGCGGGTGAAAGATGCGCGATAACGGTAATTATCGCGCATCGAATGCACGTTCGCAAGACGAGCGGACGCGGCTGTTTTCGCCGTCGTTCGCCTGACCACCGCGGGCCGGAAAACCGCCTGGGGCGAGGAGTGCCTTGGCCCGCACTCGGGGAGAACGCTGGCTCCCGCCGAGTGAGCACGCCCTCAACCGTCAGGGCGCTCCTGGACATGAATTGATATGTACCCATTGCAATGGTGTGCTCGCCTTTTGACGAGAAGTGCTCTGGAAGGGAATGGATTGGTATCCAATGCCATGGTTTCATCGCGCGGCGTCTTCCCTGGTCAGGCGCAAAGGGTGCGGCCGGTTTTCACCACAATGCCGGCAACGAGATTGATCACCATGCCGACTTGACCAGACCATTGCCCGCCCGCGCCGGATGACGCAGTTCAATCTCGCAGCTGTCGGCCAAACCCAACACTGTTGGTTCCGCTAGGAATGTGCCGGTCCAATGTTGTTGGGCTCGCAGTGTTGCTGTTCTACGATTAAGTCACCCGCTAACTGTTCAGCGAAAATGTCACCCTTATGAGGGAAGTGACATTGAAACAGCGAGAACAGGCAAGAATTCAGGTACTCAACACCGTGCTGGAACACCACCTTTCCATCGCCCAGGCAGCGGAGGTCATGGGAGTAAGCGAGCGTCACACCAAGCGCCTGCTGGCGGCCTACCGCAAAGAAGGTCCCGCCGCCCTGACTCACGGCAACCGAGGACGGAGGCCCCACAACGCCGTTCCCGAAGCAGCGGCGGCCGCCGTGGTGAAGCTGGCCAGCGACGGCTACGCGGGCGCCAACCACAGCCATTTCACCGAACTGCTGCGGGAAAGAGAGGGTATCGACCTGAGCCGGCCCACGGTGCGCCGCATCCTGGTGAAGGCGGGCCTGGGTAGTCCCCGCAGCCGGCGGTCGCAGCAGCACCGGTTCCGGCGCAAGCGCATGCCCCAGGAGGGGATGCTGATCCAGGTTGACGGCAGCCCCCACCCCTGGCTGGAGGAGCGGGCAGATAAATTCGTGCTGCTCCTCGCCGTGGACGACGCCACCGGCATCGTGGCCCAGGCGGTATTCCACCCTGCAGAAGACACCCGGGGTTACCTGATCCTGCTGGAGGGGCTGGTCCGGCAGTGGGGCATTCCCCTGGCCATCTACAGCGACCGGCACGCGGCCTTCAAGTACAACGCTCGCCAGGGACCGGTGCTCTACGAGTCCACCCAGTTCGCTACGGTGATGCGGGAGTTGGGCATACAGCAGATCTTCGCCATGTCGCCACAGGCAAAGGGGAGAGTCGAGCGGATGGTCAGCACCTTTCAGGACCGACTGGTCACCGAGCTGCGCCTGGCGGACGCTACTACCATGGCAGAGGCCAATGCCGTGCTACTAGACTTCCTCCCCCGCTTCAACGACCGGTTCGCCGTGGCTGCGGAGCAGCCGGAGCGGGCCTACCGGCCGGTGCCGGAGGACTTGTCTCTCACCGAGACGGTCAGCATCCGGCACACCCGGAAGGTGGCCCGGGACAACACGGTGAAGTACCAATGGCGAGTGCTGCAGTTGCTGCCCGGGGCAGAACGCCCCAGCTATGCCGGTCTACGGGTCGACCTGCTGGAACGGGCCGACGGGGAGCTGATGCTCCGCTACCATGGGGAGGCTGTGGATTTCCAAGAGGGGGACCCGCCCGCCGCGTCCCTGTGGGGAGAGGGCACCGGCTGCTCCTCCCTGCAGGAGAAGCCTGCGCCTGCCGGCGGGCTGAGCAGCAGCCACCTGGATGAGGACCAGCGGAAGCTCCTGGCGGATCTGGAGTCATCAGTGGAGAAGCGAGCCAAGGCCAAGAAGACTGCCGGCCAAGGGAAACCGGTGCGCCACCAGCTGCACCGCAAGCCTACCCCCACCCAGCAGGCCCGGTGGGAAGCCGTGCAGCAGGCCAAAAGTCAGGGACTCTCCTTGCGGGCTATCGCCAAGGAACTGGGCATGTCGCGCGTTGCTACCAGGAAATATGCCCTGGCGGAGCGTTCGCCCACCAAACTACTCAGCGCCAAGGAGCGGGCCAAGGCCGAAGCCCTGGCCCAAGTCCAGATCGCAGCCGACTAACCATGGTGACATTTTCGCTTTCCATTTGATGGGACGGAATCGCTGGACAACAACACTCGCAGTCGGCGATTGGGCCGAGAACGGTGGGGTTCGACACGGACGGAGGAAGAAGGTAGCCGTAGTTATCCCTGAGCCCGTGGTGGAAGGCCCGTTGGCTGATGCCCTTCATGGCCGCAGCACACCGATGCTGACCAACTCGCCCAGAGAGAGGATAGCTTGACTGTGGTGGGCAGCCTCGGCAAGGCGTGGTTCATTTGGCAAAACGGTTCGGTGATAACCTCGGTCCAACGGAGGCGGATTCATGGGGTTCCTCGTTGCTGAGTGTTGTCGACCAGCAGATTGCGGGGACTCCATGGCATTTCAACCTTTTTCCAAAGCCACTGATCATGAACCGAGCCAACGAGCCCAGCGGCAGGAACCTGGGCCGTAGGATCTTTGACGACACGACGGACGTGTTTGTCGGCGTGAGCGCCGCCGATGCGTCCCGGAACAGGTCGGTCGCGCACCCCCAACCAATCCCTGTGGCGCCAAGGAAACCTGGACTACGTGATGGCGGACCTCGACGGCCATGTACGGTTGGGTAGCGGTTGTCAGCGCTGAGGCGCATTGGCGCCCAAACCGATGATGTAAGAGCGGTCGCATGAAAGAACTGATGCTGATTATTCCGCTGCTGGCTATGACCATGGGATGCGTCACAGCTACAGGGCCGCCGAGGGGACACAGCAAATGGCAGCCCCTTGCCGAGACGGCCGCACGGGCGAGACAGGGTAACAACATTTGGAGATGGCGATCCTGCCTGGGTTGAAAATCCTTGGTCCGTTTCGTTCGGCTGCTGTATGAAGCCGGCTGTGAAACTGTCAGGGGTCAAAGTACCGTTTTTGTCGAGGCAATGCGTCCTATGAGCCTCCCGAAAGCCTGACCCACGCTGACGTCATCAGCGCGTACCGGCCTGCTTACACTCACATGCGTGATGCTGCCTGGTTCTCGGCCATCGCGGCTTACGGCGAAGCCATCCGCATCCAACTCGACGTCTCCGGCCCATACGAGGCTCGCGGCACGGCCTGCATGTACGCCGATTGGCACGACGAGATGTCTTCAACGAGTAGGCGGTAACTCAATTTGAAATGGGGTATCACGCGATGCGATAAAGTCAGCCCTTCGTCTGGACCGCCAAGAGTAACAATGATGGTGGACTAGGGCCCGTGGACAAGTTGCCCTTGTTCCTGCACGAACGGATGTCGTGTTGTGTTTGAGCGGGAGTATGGAGTTGGAGGATGGCTTACTCGCCGACGATGTCGGCGGTCCTTGGGATGAACTCTAACCGTTGCAGGGCGGGCTCGTGGATGGTTCTCCAGTTTCGGAGCAGGTCCTGTCCAAGTAGGGACGGGAGTCTCACGTCCACGTCGTCGGGTTTGCCGATGCGGACCGTTATGCGGCATCTGAATACCGGTGTTCCCAAGGAGTCTCGGAAACTGACGTGGCGACCGTCGCAACCACCTAGGGGCCGCGTCTTTCTTCGATGACGGTGCCGGGGCAACCGGCCATGGAGGTCAGACTGTGTTCCTCGGAGCCTTCAACCGGAGAGAAGGCGGGTCCAAAGAGAATGGCAAGTCCGATCAGAGCGCAGACCGCAGAAGGGGCAAATAGGAAAATCGCGCGGTTTTTTATCGGGATGCCGAGTCTCATAGTTATCACTCCTTTGTTTGTATCCAGTCACGTATATCTATATGTCACATGTTGATTATTGCTATTTAGTGTATCGTTGGCATTGCCCGGTGTCAAACGACAGATGGTTCATGTAACTGTTCAGGGTTGGTCAGGTGAATTGGCGGAACTTGGTTTGACGATGGCTGGCGTTGGGCGTGGTGGTGATGTCATATAGCTGGGATGGACGGGGAAATTGATCTCAGGACGGCTGACCGGGATGTGCTCATTGGTGTCATCATCCGGCAGCAGGCGATCATAGATCAGTTGGAGAAACGGGTTGCCCAGCTGGAAGGGTAAGCCAAATCGGGCGGTTCCGGCCGTATGCCCGGTCTGAAGCCCAAAGGTGACCGGAAACCGGACCAGCCCAAGAAGCCACGCAAGCGTCGGCCCCAGGGCTGCGCCCGAGCCAGAATGACGCCGGAGCAGCGGGTGGAGAACGCGTTGGATCGGTGCCCCGACTGCGGGACCGGTCTGGCCGGTGGTTGGGTGCGGCGCACTCGGGAGATTATTGACCTGGCCCCGCAACGAGGCCAACAGGCCGTAGAACGTCTCCTTGCCCACCGGGTCCAGGTACAGATGGTCCGCTTCCCACAGTCCCCTCTGGTCCGACCGCTCGCCCAGCATGGTCTCACTTCGCTCCGCTAGCTCAGATGGACCGAAGTGTAGCCTCCGCCTCCATCACCAGAGGTTTCCGGCCGAATATCTAGGTGTCAAAGTAACGTTTTTGTCGAGGCAATGCGTCCTATGGGCCTCCCGAAGGCCTGACCCACGCTGACGTCATCAGCGCGTACCGGCAGGCTTACACTCACATGCGCGATGCTACCTGGTTCTCGGCCATCGCGGCTTACGGCGAAGCCATCCGCATCCAACTCGACGTCTTCCGGCCCATACGAGGCTCGCGGCACGGCCTGCATGTACGCTGATTGGCGCGACGAGATGTCCTGAACGAGTACGGTGCATTGACTTTCTCAATTGCACGTGTTATTGATACTCTCGCTATCAGACAGTTTCTATAAATTGGAGGATCTCATGACTACCCACCAAGGCGACCATTGTCACCAGCACACTGGATAGCACTGCCATGACCACGAAGGACAGCATTGCCACGAGCACGGGGCCGGCCATTGCCACACACATGGCGACGCTTCCTGTGTGGCTATCGGCGGGGCCGAAGATCTCGACGAACATGGCGCGGAACACTGCCACACCCACGGCGGCGAGCACTGCGCAGCTGCGGAGGACCCGCATCACGTAGCCCACGCCGCCTAGACGGCACTTCAGGGACGCGACGAAGATTAAGAACTCCCAGCACCTTAAAAGGGCGGAGCCTCGCATACACCAGAGGCTCCGCCTTTGTCGATAAGGAAGCTTCAGTTTTGACCACGCCACATGCCCACGAACATGGCCATGGCGATCACGCCGAGCACGGCCATGACG
>CAZCZB010000044.1:0-15216 GCA_964502995.1 uncultured Dehalococcoidia bacterium | reverse complement strand
GGCACGATCACGCCGAGCACGGCCATGACGGGCACGATCACGCCGAGCACGGCCATGACGGGCACGATCACGCCGAGCACGGCCACGAGGGGCACGATCACGCCGAGCACGGCCACGAGGGGCACGATCACGCCGAGCACGGCCATGACGGGCATGATCACGCCGGGCACGGCCATGACGGACATGATCACGCCGGGCACGACCATGCCCATGACCTACGGAGCGCCAGTAAACGCAGCCTGATCATCGCGCTGTCCCTCATTGGGACCTTCATGTTTGTCGAAGTGGTGGGCGGTATCCTCTCCGGCAGCCTTGCCCTCCTCGCCGACGCGGCGCACATGCTCACCGACGGCGCGGCCATCGTTCTGGCCCTTTTTGCAATGTGGTTGTCCGCCCGTCCCGCCTCGGCCGGTTCCACATTCGGTTTTCATCGAACCGAGGTGCTGGCTGCCCTGGTGAACACCCTGAGCCTGTGGCTGATTGCAGGCTGGATCTTTTTCGAGGCTTACCACCGTTTCGCTGATCCCCCGGAAATAGAGGGGCCTTTGTTGTTCGGTGTTGGGATCGTGGGCCTGTTGGTCAACATCGCCGCGGCCTTTGTGTTGCATCGGGCCGCCGGAGAAAGCCTGAACGTCGAGGGGGCATTCCAGCACGTCATGGCCGACCTGTTCGGTTCCGTTGGCGTTATCCTTTCTGGCGCTCTCATCGTATTTGGTCCCCGGTTCGCGCCCGACTTCAACTGGACGATCGTGGACCCGATCCTGAGTATTTTGATCGGTCTGCTCATTCTCAAGGTGTCGTGGGGCCTGTTCATGAGCGTGTTCAAGGTCCTGCTGGAAGGGACGCCGAAAAACGTGGACATCATCCAACTGTGCAGCGATATGGAAGACGTTCCCGGGGTAACCCTCGTCCACGACGTCCATGCCTGGACCATTACCTCCGGATACAACGCGTTCACCGCTCATGTGCTGATCGATCAAGCCTCCGTCCCGGACAAGGACGAATTGCTGCTGCGATTGCGGAATATCGCCAAGAACTTCGGCCTCACCCACCTCACCCTTCAGCTGGAGGGTTCCGCGTCCGACTGCGAGCAGGAGAACCACCACGTTGAGCACTTGTTCATCGCCGCCGATGATTAGCATGTCCAGTCAACCGCAATCCCGCCTGGGCGCGGACAACCAAGCGACTGCAACCTGTTGACAGGGGTTTCCGGTCGGTGTCAGCGCCGCGATATGGATCATTAGTTGGTTACCGTCCGCATCAAACACACCGGTCACGACCACCCCGCACCCGGTTCCGCCGCCGTGGTGGACGAGATCGTTGCCCAACTGATGCGACAGGGCTATCGGGATACCGAGCCCCGTCGCCTCGTCATCAGCGCCGCGGCCGCGCAGGGGCGTCCCTTTACCGCCGAGGAACTGTGCGCCGCCCTCCCTTGCGTTGGCCGGGCCACGGTTTATCGCGGCCTGCGGCTCCTGGTGGAAAACGAGCAAGTCTGCCGGGTCCTCTTGGAAGACCGGGAACTCCGCTACCAGCTCAGCCATCAGGAACACCACCACCACATGATCTGCGCCGTCTGCGGCGGGTCCGCCGATCTGGTGGACTGCAACGTTGAGGATATACTTCGCGCCGCCGTCGACCGGTCGGGTTTCCGGATGAGCGGGCATTGGCTGGAAGTTTACGGCCGCTGCGCTGACTGCGCTGACTGAATCCAGCTCAAACCGGCAAGCCATGCTATCATTAGTGCATAATAATGATACTCTATATCGCTACATGCAATTTATTGATACATTATCTTGGCATCAGAACCAATCCTGTTTCAACCACGGAGTCAAACGCAATGCACACTCGGTCCAACCCACTTCCCGCTGCTGCCGGCTCGTCTGCGCCGGTCCGTACCTTCCTGCAGGCGGCCTTGATCGCCGCCATGCTGGCCGGCGCGTTTCTCATGTCCGCCTGCGGTGGCGACGAGCCGGCGCTCGCTCCGGCTGATTCGTCCGCTTCGGCAGGTTCGGCTCCCGGCTCCGCTGCCGCCTCCGCCCCTGCTGCGGGCTCGACTACCGGATCCGCCGCTGCCGCGCCCTCCGGTTCCTCTGCCGGACAAACCGGCGCGTCTCCGGGACCGCTCAACGTCGTCGTCGGCAACGCTGTTCTGGCCGACCTGACGGCCCGCGTCGGCGGCGACCGCGTGTCAGTCCACAACCTGATTCCTCCCGGCAGCGACGCTCATTCGTGGCGAAGTTCCCCCCAGGACAGCGTGCGCATCGCCGAGGCCCAGGTCATCGTCAGCAACGGCGCCGGACTGTCCCAAGAAGTGGAACAGTTGATTGAAAACGCCGCCTCGTCCAGCGCAGTCCAGGTCATCACCTCCGAAGGGCTGGAACCCCAGGAACTGCTGGAACTGCCGTTCCCCGGCGACGACCATGAAGAAGGCGAGGACGAAATCGCCCTCGAGGGACGGCTCCTGATTGGCGACGGTGAAACCGGCGGGCTGTCCGTGATTGACCTGGAATCGGGCGAGGTTCACCAGGATGCAATTGACCTGGGCGCTCGGGCTGGCCGCATCTACGCCACTCCCAGCGGACGCTACGCCGTCGTCGTGTCCTCCGACGCCAACACCGCACATCTCTTTGACGGCGGCATCTACCTGGAGGAACATGGAGACCACGAGGACCTGGTGGAGGACGACTTGCGCCGCCTCGACGTTGACCTAGCCGGCGACAATCCGGCGCATCTCTACACCGCCGGCGAGTGGGCCGCCATTTTCTACGACGGCTCCGGCGACGTGGTTTTGATCAACGAACACGAACTGGAAGAAGACGGCGACCAATATGCTCCGGTCGGTTTCAACGCCGGCGCCCATCATGGCGCCGTCGTGCCCCTGGCCGACGACCTGTTCGCCGTAACCATCCAGCATCCGGAATTCGCACAGAATCCTGCCGATTACAGACTCCCCATCGGCGCCGAGGTCCGCGACCTGGACGGCAACGTACTCTATAGCGGCGAAGCAGGTTGTCCCGACCTCCTCGGCGGCGCGGGCAACGGCCACATGGCGGTCTTCGGCTGCACCGGCGGCGTGCTGGCCGTAGAAGCCCACGACGGCGACTTTGAGGGCTGGTTCATCAGCGGCCCGGAAGGTTCGCCCGCCGACTTCCGTCTCACCTCCATTTTCGGCCATTCCAGCCTGGACCATTTCTATGCCCTGGGTTCCGCCGTCGGTCTGTACCTGGTTGAGCCCGAAGAAGACGAAATGGAGCAGCTGATCCCGGCCAACGATGGCCTGCGCCCCATCCAGGTCTCCATCAGCCACGACGGCGAGCTCCTGGTGGTGGTAATGTCCGACGGAGAACTGCGGGTGTACGACGCCCACGACGCCGACCTGCTGGCCTCTTCATCCGATATCCTTTCCGACGAAGTTGACCCTGGGTTCTGGGCCCGGCCTCACGTTGCCACCGCCCCCGGCCACCTCTTCGTCACCGACTCAGCCGCCGGACAGGTGATTGCCCTGGAAGTCCACGGCGACGAGCTGGAGGTGGTAGAGCGCTGGGAGATCTCCGGCAAACCCACCAAGGTAGCCTTTGTGGGCATATTGGGAGGAGAGGGCGGACACCCCGAACATGGCCACGCCCACACCGTGGGCGACCCCCACTTCTGGCAGAACCCTCGGCTGGTAGTTCATTTCGTCAACCAAATCGCCAACGGCCTCGTCGCCGCCGACCCCGACAGCGCACAGCTGTACCTGGACAACGCCGCGGCCTACATCGCCGAGCTGGAATCCCTGGACGGCTACATCGCCCAAACCCTGGCCGGCATACCCCACGAGCGGCGGGTCATCGTGACTTTCCACGACGCCTTCGGCTACTTCGCCACCCGTTACGACATGGAGGTGATGGCCTTCGTCGGCAGCCATGCCGGCGCCGTGTCTCCCGACGACATCGTGCGTGTGCTTGACCTGGTCAATGACCGGGGTTTGCCCGCCGTATTCGCCGAGCCCCAATTCGCCGCCGACGCGCTGGAGCAGGTCGCCCGCGACGCCGACATCGCCGTGGGCCACATCCGCTCCCTGCCCGACGACGAATACCCCAACTATCTCAGCATGATGCGCGCCAACGCCGACTCCCTGGCGGAATTGCTTAAATAACGTAGCGCTACCAATGCCCGATCACATGACACATTTGGAGGCGCTCTGAGATGATGAGAAGGGCACGACCGGCTTTGCTGGTCATCGTCATCGCAATCGCGGTCACAGCCGGACTGGTCTGGATTGCATTCCGCTCCGGCCAGCCGACCCTGTCGGAAGAGGAATCAACGGCCGAGGCGATAATGTTGTCCCCGTCCGGCGAAACTCTGGGAACTGTAACGCTGTATCAACGTCCTGAGCACCTGTTGTTCGCTATCGATGTGCAAGGTCTGACCCCGGGCGGGCATGCGGTGATCGTTCACGCCGTGGGGGCCTGTACTCCCGACTTCAGCGCTGCCGGCGGTCATTTTTCTCCTCGGGAAACGCGACGCGGGTTCGTACATCCCAACTGGAAACGGGACGACGTTTACGGTTTTCACAGTGGCGACTTGCCCAACATCTACGCCCACTCCGACGGCTCCGCACGCGCCGATTTCGTCACCAACGGCCTCACTCTGCAGGTCGGCAAGCTTCACTCGCTGTTTGACGTCGACGGTTCATCGGTCATGATCTACGCCGACCCCCAGGACTACGGCGAGCGCGAAACCGCTGGTTCCCCCGTCGCCTGCGGCGTGATCCAACCCAGCTGAGTTGCGCTCACGCTTCCAATACATCGACCATGCTCGACCTGATTATCGAACCCATGCAGTACGGCTTTATGCAGCGAGCGCTGCTGGTGTCCGCCCTCGCCGCCACCGCCTGCGGCGTCGTCGGCACCTTCGTTGTGCTGCGCGGCCTAGCCTTTCTCGGCGACGCCATCGCCCATTCCGCCCTTACCGGCATGGCCGTGGCCTTTCTCTTCGGCGCCAACATCTTCCTGGGCGCGCTCGTCTGGGCCGTGCCGGCCTCCCTGGTCATATCGGCGGCCTCCCGTCGTTCCGGCATCCGCATGGACGCCATCATCGGCGTGCTTTTCGCCGGCGGTTTCGCCGTCGGAGTCATCATCATCAACACGTCCGCGAGATATTCGGGAGACTTGCTCGGGGTCCTATTCGGCGACGTACTGGGCGCTTCATGGTACGACACCCTGGCGGTCGGCCTGCTGGCCGGCGGCGTCCTGCTCATCGTGCGACTCCTGTACAAAGAGCTGGTCTTCACCACCTACGACTCCGCCGTTGCCGAGGCTTCCGGCCTGCCGGTGCGATTCATCGAGTATCTGCTACCGCTGCTGGTGGCTCTGACCACGGTGGCTGCGCTCAAGACCGTCGGCAACATCATGGTGATGTCGCTATTGGTCGTGCCGGCCGTTACTGGCAGCCTGCTGGCCCGCCGCCTGGCTACCATGATGGCCGCCACCGTAGGCGTCGCGCTGGCCGCCATAGTGATTGGCATCTACTTGTCGTTCCACCTGAACCTGCCCACCGGCCCGGCTATCGTGGTGGTGTCGGTAGCCATCCTGTTTGCGGTCATGATCCTCTCCCCCAAGCGCTGGATACTGCTGGCTCGCCTGCGCCGCCGACCGCAAACCGGGGGGCTCGCAGCAGGCGACTGACCGGACTTTGGCGATTCGCCTAGTAATCGCATCAACCGTTATCCTGCTGTCCGCCATAGGCAGACGCAGCATACCCGAACCGCCGTCGCCCGCCGGCTACGCCGGTAAATTCGCCGGCGCATACGACGAAACGATTGGCCCAATAGTGCCTGCCACGGCCGGATTCTCCGATGCCAATTTCACCTACCTACTGCCGGACGACAAACCGCCGACCTACACCGCCGGTTCGTCCCTGCGTCGGAAGCCGATCTGCCCCACGACGAGTCGGTGATCTGATTGTCCAGCAACGGCGACTCCCGCCCTTGCCCCACGGGATCCTGTTCTCCCGCGAGCTGGTGAATGCCGCGGTTCGACCACCAGACGGGCAATATCTGATCGTAACCCCTGGGCATGGCGCTCACCGGCCCGGAGGCCGGGGCGACGCTGACTCTCGTTCCCTCGCAACTCACCACTTGGAGCAAGCGGGCAGCGTCCCATCCTGCGCATTGCCTCACTTGAACACGTTACCCATACGGAAGTGGTTGCCTAATATAAAATGCTACTGAAAAGCGGGAGGCGGTCCCGTGAGCGGAGGCGTAATCAGGAGGACCAGACTAGCGATTGCCCACCTAAATGAGGTTCGTTACGATCATCTTGGGAGTCCAACGGCAGGCTCGACGCTAAATCGCGGACACTGGAACAACTCGATACCTGTCCATTCAGACATAGGCGATGTTCCCCATTGATGATCCGCGTGGTTCGCCCAACCTCCATTACGGCAAGCCGTTTCTATGGTAGGGTTTCTGGGAGTACAATTGTACGCCGAGGCATTGCTGGGGGTTCGGCATGGCCGATATACACTTCCACGTCTGGCACTACCAGCGCGACCCTGACGGGGTCATCAGGCCCATGGAACGACGCTCGGAACGCTATGACAAGCGCCGCGCCGCCAACCGGGCCCTGGAAATGTTCCGCCGCAAGCATTGCATCGCTGGTCAGGTTCTCCAATGTGTTGACGGCGCCTTCTGCCAGCCCCCGCCCGACTGGGTGGTCCAGGGCTACACGCTGGGCGGCGCCGTGGAGGTGGGCACGGAGTACTTCATCGACCTGACCCCGTCCATCCGACCATCCCGCAAGTTGGAACTGGGTATGGAGAACCTGGCGGACTACGTCCAGGAGAATCTCGACCTCGTGGTATGTCGTCCACACGACGTCCAATAGGGGATAGAGGCCGGCGTTCTCCCTGGTGGCCAGTAGTCTGCTGGGATCTGACCACTGCGGTCATCGGGAGCCGGAGTGGGTCCTGGCGCCATCGGCGTGAACCGTGGGACAGGTCTGTCCAGGCCATCGCCGAAGACTCTCCGCAACCTGCGCGACAGCCCGTTTCACTCGCCATCCCAAAGCTAGCCCGTGGATTGGCTGCCAATCTCACAGCTCTCCCACCAGACAACCGCTCATTTCAACATCCTGCTAAGCCCGAAGTGGTTCCAGAAAGTCAGACGGAAACCCCGTTCCGATGCTTCCTCTACGGGCGGCTATGCCGACGTCAGGCTGGCCATTATCCACACCAGGTTACGGCGCAGTTTGCAGGTACTTGCAGATGGCGCCGTTTCGGAGAAACTCAGGGCTGTGTGCTATGCGCGTTCCGGTGTAGCCGAGGGTAAGGATCGCCTGCGACGAGTGCGCGGGCCGTTCAGCACGTTGCCGATGAATGTATAGCGGATGAACACCTGGTAGGTGACCAACAGCACCGCCGTGACGCCGCCGCAGGCCAGGATGTATTTCAGATGGTAGCTGATGGGCCAGTCGATCACCAACCAGTGCGCCACTATGATCAGCGGCAGATGGGCCAGGTACATCCAGTAACTGGCGTCCGAGAGGTATCGCACGGTGAAACTGGGGCGGGAGAGCAGCCAGCGGAACAGTCCCATCATCCCGAAAGCCGTCAGCCAGGCAAAGGCCGTTTCGGCCAGCGCGCTCACCGCGGTCAGGCGGTTGCTGAACATCCACACGAGTTCGGGCAATTCGCCGTGGGTGAAGGGTTTCGCCTCGGCGGCATACTCCCGGAGCAGGAGAAAGCCGATGCAGAAGGTGACGGCGGCGGGCAGCAGAGCGATGGTCCACCAGCGGCGCACCGCAACGCCCTGCCGGTAAAGAAACGCGCCGAAAAAGAAGAAACAGCAGTAGAAGGTAAAGGTCGCCGGCTTGGGGATCAGGCTTTGGAGGGAGTCGGCCCCGAAGACCGGTTCCTGCATCAGCAGAGAGGCCACCACCGAAATCGGGATGGTAAGCAGCCAGATTTTCGGATTGCGGTATTGCACGCCCATCCCGTCCAGCCGACTGGGGTCCAGGCGTATTCCCAACCGGGCCAGGACACGGAACAGGGGCGCCAGGACGGTGGCGGGCTTGGCCAGAATGATAAAGACGCCGACCATCAGCAATAGGTTCCAGAGGAACCACAGGTGCATCGTGGCGAAAAGCCAGATCAGGGGCAAGGCCCAAAAGGGGAAGTCATACGGATGCTCGCGCCCCGAGGTCAGGGCCATGGCCAGTGCGGTGAGAGGGATTATCGTGAAACACCCGACGGCCAGGGGGAGGCCGATGCGCTTGAGCCGCTGCATCCCCAGCGAGTACAGCCCCCGGCGTTCCCAGAGCAGGACGCTGAACAGGCCGCTGAGTAAATAGAACACCGGAGTGCGGAGGCCGTGGGTGATGTCAAGGATGATGTGGTAGGTGGGGTCATTGCCGACGGACTTGTCGTGCACTGGCCAGGGGTAAATCAGCTCGGGCAGCACGAAGAAGGCGCCGTGCAGCGCGATGCCCAGCAGTGTGGCCACGGCGCGAAGCGCGTCCAGGTCGTGATAGCGTGGAGCGGGTTGAGAAGCCGCCGCCATGATCCTATCCTCCCTCTCGCCGCCATCGGGTCAGTCGGATTTTAAAACTGCGATTCGGACTGGGTACCGGTATGGAATCTAGTTTCATCCGGTAATCGGGCGGGTCCAGGGCGATTTCCGCCCGGTTCAGGATCGTCGCGGTGATGAGCGTCATCTGGACCTGCGCCGCCCCCTGTCCCAGGCAGCTGTGGGGTCCGAAACCGAAGGGAGCGTAGGCCCCGGGCCGGCCGTGCTCCCGACGCTCCGGCAGGAAACGGTCGATATCGAAACGCTCCGGATCAGGGTACAGTTCCGGCAAGTTATGCGAAACCGGCATGGCCACCCAGACCGACGTGCCGGCGGGGATCCAGTAACCGGCGAATTCAAAGGAGTTCGCCACCGTGCGCACCATTACCGGCACTATGGGATGCAGCCGCAGCGTTTCCTGGATGGCCCGCTGGGTGACGGGCATGTTGTTCAGACCGGCCGCCGTGGGCACGCCATCGTCAAACAGCTGATCGGCCTCTTCACGCACCCGCTCCAGCACGTCGGGGTTCTTGAGCAGGGAGTAGAGCATGAAGGAAGTCGCCGCGGATGAGGTGTCGGCTCCGGCCAGGAACGGCCCCATGGAATCAACGAACAGGTTCGTATCCGTGATGAAGTCCGGCGTCGAACGCCGCATCTCCATCAGGGTGTCGGAAAGGTTCGGCGTGCCGCCCGCACTGAGCGCCGGCTCGTGGGCGGCCAGCACTCGCTCGAAGAGCGCCTCGACGCGACGGCGCGCGCGCCGCACCTTTGGCGTATGCGCCATGAACCTCGGATACATTCTGGCCATGTAGACCATTTCCAGCGCATGGATGAAGGTCAGTATATCCTCCACGTTTTCCCGGGGAGATATGCCGGACATCAGCGTCCCCAGTTGATCCACCACCATGCGCTGCACGCTGGGATAAACCGAAACCGGACGATTGTCCGGCCATTTCCGCATCTCATTCTCCACAATGGCCACGACCTGGGCCGGATCCTTTACCAACTGCCCGCGGGAGTAGCCGTCCCGCATGAGCCGTCGCAGACGCACGTGTTCCGGGCCGTCCATCCCGGAGAGGGCTCTGGTGCCGCCGAATTGCTGGGCAAACCCCTGCCAGGCGACGTGATCGGTATGCAGGCATTCCTTGCCGTCCTGCAGCAGAAATCGGTTCGCCTCCGGCCCGGCCAGCACCAGCCATTTTTTGCCAAGCAAGGATATTTCAAACACCGGGCCCAGGTTGCGGTACTGTTCTGTCAGGAATCCATTGATGGTATTGCGGAACTGCAACACATGGCCGATGACGGGCAAATACCCCGAAGCCCGCGGCCAACCGCCGCCCTTTTCCTGTATGCGTCGACGCTGGGCGTAGGCTTCGGCCAGCGTCAAGTTGCGAATCGATGCGACGACGGACCGGCTCACCAGTTCCAGCCGGGATATCAGTTCGATCCGCCCACGGACCTCTTCATAATCGTCAGCGGGCAAGATCTGCTGGAATATGTCGCAGGCATTGGCCAGGCTGATCACGGCTATGTCCCGCGGGTCGGGAATCTCGTCGCCGAAAATCTCCCGGAACACTCGGAGCCGGACTTCCTGAGCCTGCTGACTGCCGGCCTCAGGGTGGCGCCGTGCCCGCGCCGCCAGGCGGGAGAGCGAGAAAAAGCCGGTATCGTCGGCCTCCACCAACCCCTGGGCCGCCAACCCGGCCAACGCCGCAGCGCGCAGCTCCTCCGAATTCGCCGCCATCCGCCGGACCCAGAACTCCGCATTGCGGGGAGCATCACCGGACACCTCGATGATATCCACCAGAACCGGGTCCAGCAGATCGTCTCCCAGCGGCGTGGAGTCGGCAACCACCAACTCCTCGGGGCTGGTGTCAATGCGATGCCGCAACTCGAGCTCGATCAATGCCGCGGCGGCAAGCGCATAGCCCAAAGTGCGCGACGGAACAACCGTGGCTTCACCGTTGTCCTCATCCATGACCAGGAGCAGCAGTTCCTGGACAAGGTTCAGGTTCCCCGTCAATTCCATTGCCAACCTTCAGTGCCGGTTTCGAAATGGCACAACATCCCGCTATGCTGTGGGTTAAAATGACGACAGCCGGTAACTTCGTCAATAGTACCGATCTCATCAATGGGGCAATCGCATTTCGTCGGGATAGGAGCCCGATCAGATGATCGAAGGTCCGGCCGGCCTTGTCGCGTTTGGCCTTGATACCGCCGACCTTGGCGCTGCGTTCTTTGATTGAGGAGGTTCAGCGCAGGAGTCGTATCACCGCCAGGTTCTGGTCGGCGTGCCCCATTCTCACGTGGCTGCGATATTCGTCGAAAGCCGCGCCCAGCACCCGGCGCCGGGTAAATTCGGGCAGGGATAGTATCGTACGCTAAGGGGAATGGCGCCGGTTGAGGGGGCGATAGACGGTTGGTCTTGAGACGGAGAAGAGTTCGGCGAGGTGGCTGATGGAATACTCGCCGGTGGCGTGCATGCGGCAGAGTTTCCGCTGCCGTCGGTCGGACAGTGTGGGTTGCTTGCCGCGCAATTTCCCCCTGGCGCGGGCGATGACCATGCCCTTGCGGATGCGCATGATATCTGCTTCGAATTCGGCGAAGGTGGCGAGGATGTTGAAGAACATCTTGCCCATGGGATCGTCCGGGTCGTAGAGGGTCCGGCCCAGGGCCAGTTTCACGCCGCGTTTCTGGAGCTGGCCGGCGATGGCGCGAGCATCGGGGACAAACCTGGCCAGACGGTCGAGTTTCGGCACGACCAGGGTGTCGCCCTGGCGCACGGCGGCGAAGGCTTGGTCGAGGCCGGGTCGGGCGCGGGTGGTGCCGGTGAGGCCGTGACCGGCGTAGATGCGGTGCTCATCGACACCCAGATCCTGGCGGCCGGTGGAACAGCGCGCGTATCCGATGAGGGTTGCGGTCGTGGGCGTTGCGATCATGGCGGAATTGTACGGATAGGGTCCCGCTTGCGCAATTGTCACCGTACCATTCATATGAGACGTTTCCGGCTCGGGCGCGGCGGGGTTCGGGGGGACGCTGGGCCGTCCGTTGGGCGATGGCCAAACGTCTCACACCATCGACATCACCATCATCTACGACGAAGCCGAAATGGACGAGAGTTTCATCTTCTTCATCTACAACGCAGAGGGCGCTGAACTCGACGGCCTACCGAACGAGAACGCGAGCCTGCTCGTCGACGTCGCCATCCTGGACGACAACTAGTAGCTTGACCTGCCGTCCGACCGGGGTGTGTTGCCGAGGCGTCGCGGTCAACCACGACGGGCGCGGGGTTGTCCGTCCCGGCTTGCGACTGGGCAGGAGGGCGGCCGGTCAACCACGACGGGCGCCAGGTTGCACCCAGATCGCGTGCGCGGAGCGGAATCACCCAGCAACGTCCACCATGGCTTCCCGCACCTTTCGGGACTACAGGCCAAAAGATACACTGGCATCCCGTGAGCGAAGGCCTGACCCCATTACCCAACCCCCTCATGGAGTGCGCCATGTCCAGCGAACCGAACAGTGCCGAAGCCAAGAGCCAACTCGTGACGCGCTTTAAGCAACGCGATTACGAGGTCCTCCTGATCAAAGAACCCGACCACCCTGCCTACTCCATCCTCTGCCCGGAGCTCGGCTGCGCGAGCCAAGGTGACGACAAGGAAGAAGCCCTTGAGATGATCGCCGAGGCAATCTCCCTGTTCCTGGACGACTGCATCAACGAAGGACAGGAGCCGCCCCTCAAACCCGGCGCCATGGCAGAAACGGTCGCTGAATACGAGGCTGAGGGTTACTACGAGACTGAGCAAGCCAAGGCCCGACCACTCGACTGGGACGAAATAATCTCAGAGTGCGACCAGGCACTGGCAATCGACGCCGAGAACGTGGGCGCTCTCATCAAGCGCGGCGGCGCGTACCTGAACAAGAACGACAACCAGTGTGCGATCGACGACTACACCGCCGCCATCGAGATAGCGCCCGACAACGCTGAAGCATACCGGGGCCGCGCCGACGTCTACTTCAACCAGCGCAACTTCGAGTCGGCCATCGCCGACTACGACGCCGCCTTGCGGCGCGATCCGTACGACGAGATCGCCGTGGCCGCCCTGGAAAGCGCCTACATCGCCCTCTGGAAACAAAGGCAAAGTGCCTGATGCCGCCACGCGTACCCGGCTATACCCTGGCCGAGGTCCTACGGGCGTTTCACACCGACGGATGGACCATCAACGAAGGCAGAAAGCACGCTCAGGCCCGCAAGGGCAACAGAATGGTTCCCATACCTCGGCATCAGGGCAGGGACATTCCTCCCAACACAATGGGAGCGATAATTGTCCAAGCCGGATGGACAGTCGAGCAGTTCCGGCTACTGGCCCGCGGGCGACGACGATAACGAGCCTGCAAACGTTGCGCACAACCCGGACACACGGGGATTTGCCATCACCTTGCCGGCAACGACGGACTCCGATCGCCAATAGTCTCGGCCTGGCGAGGTCGGTGGCGACAGGCCGCGGTGTCCGGTGGGCGATCCCCTTGCGGACAGCGCTGCCCGGTTCGACCTGCCCACGGACAAAGGCGCCCTGCTGCGCCATTACACACTGTTCGACCACATCGACCATATCCGGGCGCGAGGGCATGACCGGCTGGCTTTCGCGCTCCAGCTCTGCGCTTTTCGATTCACCTCTTGGATGGGGCCACATCCTGCTCACCGGCGAATACCGGTGGCCAAAACGCCGATAACGGCCTTAGCGTACGATTCTGCCCCTACCGGAATCAACCCGAGAAATGGGCGGACTGCAGGGTCATGCTACGCCACATTTGACGCATTTCCCGCTTTGCCTGGGTGTGACCCCTTCTCCCGCCGATTCATGGCCATGAATTTGTCGTCGTCGCAATCGCAGGACGGCGGCGGGACCTCGGAACGCAGGGGGAAATCCTCCTCACGGATCCAATCCTCGTCTCAGCACCCGCAGGATCACTAACTTCCACAATCCGGGCGGCAAAACGCCGTCCGGACGGCAAAACCACAATAATCGACATTGTTCCCCGTGCGTCTGCGGTAATATCAAAAATGGCGATTTTGCCGCCCGAGAGCCATTTTGCCGCCCGGTTTTGGGTTCGGGTTTCGTTTTCGCACCCTGTCGGCTCGCCTCGTCTGGAGTTTCGGGCTAATCCGCATCGGGGCCGGCCCTGCCGGGCCGGACGATCCTGGCGGTCTTGTGTTTTTCCTGGTGCCACCGACGACGCTGGACGGTCCAGTCCTCGCGTTTCTTGATCCTCGTGGACAAGGCTCGAGCATTCATCTTGGCGACCTCCCCGCCACCGATGGTTTGCAGTTTGCTGAGCAGATCTGCGACGCGGGCGCCCTCATCCGCGTCCGTTAGGCCGTCGAGAAAGTCTTCGACGGGGTCGGCGGCGCGGCGAGCCTTGCTGGTGTCGTCGTCGTCGTCAGGCAGCGGTTCCCAGTTTTCGGGGTCCTGCCACATCGTCAGAGCGTCGCAGAGCACGACCGTCACGAGGGCATCGCACTCCTCCTGGGTCGTGTCGTCCCTGGCGGTAGCGTTAGTGACATTTGCCTTGCTGTCAAACCTGATGGCTAACAAGCGACGCTTAGCTCCGGTGTCCATGCGCCCTTCAGGCACGTCTACCGCCGTGACCATCATGCCGGCGATCAGTTTTCGCTCGATGGTGACTTTGTGCGGTCCCCGCGCGGATTGCATGTCCCGTCCCGTGATGGACAGCAGTTTGTCCATCGGTAGCCGCGTGGCCTCACTGACCGTCACCAGCCTGGGGTTCCGCTCCAACATGTTGGCCAGCCCGTCCTGGATCTCGCTCGTGGCCAACAGGGCCCTCACGTTGAGGCTCATGCAGTAGCCGCCGAAGGCGTCATGCGTGACGCCGGCTGTGTTGCCCTTGCCGCCCCCCTCGTGACCGTACAGGTACATCAGGCTGCCGCGCAGGTTCGTGCCGGCTTTGCCGCCAAAGCAAACGGTCAGCCCTTTGTAAAATCTCCCGCGCCGCTTTGGGTCAGAGACCGCGGGTTCCAGCCTGGCGTCGATGACGTGTTGCAGGGTGTACACGTCTTCGGGGCGGTAGGCGCCCGTCGTCACGGCCGTGATGAGATATGGACCTTGCGGAGTGTGCGGTACCAGAGTGCCGGTCTTAAGCCCCAATCCACCGAAGGGATGAGTGTGGCGTCGTGGTGAAGGGATGAGAAAGTGCTCCCGGCTTCGGGGATAATGGTTTTTGATACAGAAAACCAACCCGAGACAAGGAGCACCCATCGGATGCTACCACGCGAGCAGCTCGACCGCATCCAAATTGCCTTCGACGATCAGCGACTGGTGGCCAACGCGGGGCTGCTTTTGCCGGTCACCCTGGCCCATCATCTGGGACTGGCCGAGTTGGTGGACCGCCACGTTGACCTGGGAGATGCGCCGGGTCGGGCCAATGCGGGGGACAAGGTGCTGACGTTGGTAGCATCGGCGCTGGCCGGTGGGGACTGCATTGACGATGCCGACGCGTTGCGCGCTGGCGGGACGGAGCATGTGCTGGGCTGTACCGTGAAGGCGCCGTCCACGTTGGGGACGTTTCTGCGGAGTTTCCGCTGGGGCCACGTGCGCCAACTGGATCGGGTGAGCCGTGAGGCGCTGGCCCGAGCCTGGGGCGCCGGG
>CAZCZB010000043.1:0-25286 GCA_964502995.1 uncultured Dehalococcoidia bacterium | reverse complement strand
GGAACGCCAGGTTGGAGATGAACCGGCGCACGTTGTACTGGGTGTTCTGGACTTCACGCAGATCATGGCGCAGCGGCCGTCTGCCGTAGAGTGGTTCCGAGTAGGCCATCAGCCACTGCTGGATCACGTCGGGGGTCATCAGGGCCAACCGGGTGCGTTGGAGGATCTCTCTGCGCTCGGTGAGGTCGCGCACGTCGCCGTCGATGCGGTTGATGCCGCCCTGGTCCAGGCCGGCGGCCTCGGCCATGCCCTGCCAGCGGATCACTTGGTCCCGGGCCAGCGCCTTGATGGGGTAGATTGCGATGGCCGTGGCGTTGGGGTTCGCGGCCAGGTGGTGCAGGGTGGGCGCCTGGAAGACCAGGGACTTGCCGCTGGCGGTGCCGGTGCTGATCACCAGGTTGTGTCCCTGTCCCAGCAGCTCCAACCCCATGGCCTGGTGCAGATACAGTTGGCCACCAGTAGTCTGATCTTTCACCGCCGGCCAGACCGCGCTGTCCGTCAGCCAGGCGGGCACATCGCCGTAGCGCGCCTCCTGCTCCGGGATGGTGATCTCGTCGTGAATGTTCATGATTGCAGAGCTTGGTCAGACACCACGGTTTTCGCTGACGCTGTAAGCGGTCATATCCATCACGCTTCGGCCTCGGCGCGGGTTTCCTCCTCCGGCACGCCGGAGAAGTTGGTGATGGTCACATCGCCGGTGGGGAACGACGCGGTAATGCGCAGCTCACCACCGATGGATTCGATGTAGGAACGCAGGCTCGAGATGTACATGTCGGTCCGCTGTTCCAGCTTCGCCACCGCGGGCTGGTTCACCCGCAGGCGGTCCGCCAGGTCCTGCTGGGTCAGGGCCATGGCCTGACGCAACTCGCGCAGGGGCATTTCCGCCAGCAACTCGGCCTTCTTCGCTTCGACCCGCCGCCGGCGCTCCGGCGTGAAGTCCTCGGTCAACTCCTGGAATTGATGTCGTCCGCTCATGGGATGATGCCCTCCTCATGCAGCTCTTCAAGATGTTCGTCGTACAAGGCGTCGGCAATGGGCACGTATTCTTCGTAGAATCGGTCGTTTCCAGTTTTGATCCCTCCGATCAGCAGGATCGATACGCGTCTGGGATCAAAGGCGTAGAAGGTGCGCAGCGGCTCACCGTCGCCCTGCGTCCTGAGCTCTCTCATGTGACTGTGCCAGGAAGTCACTATCCCTGAAGAGTAGGGATACGGCAGCGTGGGTCCGCGCTCCATCAGGAGTTCCACGGTGGCCGCCAGGTCCTCCTGCTGTTCCTCGCTCAGGGTGTCCCACCACTCCTTGAACTGGTCGGTGTATTCCACCTGCCACGGCATGAACCCATTATATTCCTGCTACGGAATAATTCCAAAACGACCTCGCCTGTACCGCGTCACCATTCATGGCGAACGGATGTCGACAGTGGAGCAAGCGACGGCCTCGTCAATATCCAACACGAATACCCCGCGCCGCCCAGCGCGGCGCAAAGGAGCAGACCCAATGCAACCGAAATCTCTATCTTTCCATCAACCACGATAACGAAAACGCCGCCGAGGACCGTACCACCACTGTCCTGCTGACTCGCGGCGGCATCGACGGAGTATCCGCCTTCGTCCTGCGCCACTGGCGTCCCGGGGCCGATCCGCCGGAGCCGGTGTTCGACTCTTGGCTGCTGAACGTCGGCCGGTTCTGCCGGACGGTGAAGTACGGCCGCCACTCCCTGAAGGGCGAACAGTGGCGCGTCGACGCCGAGTCGGGCCCCCAGACCACGCCGTCGCCGCTGGAAGAAGCTCAGGTAGAGGCGCAGTCGATCAGAGAGACCCTGCAGGATCGCCTGAACCGTCCGGTAGCTGTTGCGCCGGCGCTGGCCCTGTTCGATACGGACCCCGACCGGCGCATCGAGCGCCTGGCCCGCCGCCGCCGCATCCCGCTGCTCTGGGACCTGGAGGACTGCACCGGTCAACTGGCCGATGCCGCGGCCGGATACCGGCTCCACCAGCCCCTGGAGCGGCGGCAGGCGCTGGCGGAGATATCGGCGCTCATGGAGGGCCTCGATACGGTCGGCGCGGTCCCACCCCGAAAGCCCCGGTTGGGCTACCGGTCCTCATCAGCGTCATAGGAGGCGCTGGACCACGGAGAGGTGGTTATCCCGGTGGCCACCGGAGACCGTTCTCTGGAGCAGGGAAGATAGCCGACCGCCAGGCGCCTGTTCCGAAAGGATGCCGAGCCTCCGCTTCTTCGCCGGACGGGATCACCTCCCCGAAAATCATCTTCACAATCAACGACACGGCTTCGCCCAGCATCTCGGCGCTGTCTGCGATCAGCGGACCCAAGTCGTCTCCGGCTGATGGTTCCCGTGGTGACCACCATGGTGATCCGGCCGCACCGAGTCCATTCCCAGTCCACTCGGCTTGGTCATCGTCGCGACAGAAAAGGTATCCCGGAACGCGCCGCCCGACGTAATGGTGGTTGGGCGATCCAACCGCAGCACCAACGCGGTTGCCGAAGGATGACGGCTACTGCCTTGACCTGGCTGTCCTGCCTCTGCGCGACTGCCGCACAACCAGCGACCACAAGGCGAGAAAGGACATCAACCGGGCGCCTGTTATCTCGCCTCTCCGAACTCTTCCGGCGTGGGCGGGAAGATGTCGTACCAGTCGAAGTTGAACACGGCCTGCTGCGCCTGTGCCAACGTCTGCCCGTAGCGTTGGAGCCAAGGGACAAGGCCCGCCGGGATGCCCCCGCCTGCCTGAAGCACCAGCGCGGTAAGAGGCGGCAGCCCATTCCGATCGCAGAGGGCCGCAATCGGTTCGAGGAACCCTGCAACGGGAAGGGCGAATCTCCGGTTCATGCCAATGAGCTCCGCAAGTTCGCCAAAGGTTGTGGTCTGGCGGGCGGGCGCCCTGCGGATCAGGATGAGCCAGATCCGCAGGGACCTGTTATTAGCCTCTGGGTGCTCGCTGAAGCGTCGGACAGGCATCGCTGGCAACCTTGCAGACATTCAGCCGGAAAGTCGGTTTTGACGGGTTGTGGCCAACCAAGCCTTGGTGATATAGACCAGGGTCAGTGCTAAGTTACTGCGCGGATTGACGCTGTTATCGACGACCGCTTGCGGTCACGTCAGCGATATTCCACCCCGCACCAGCCGAATGTACAGAGTCAAGGTTGCAACGTCAATGAGGAAAACCCAGCCGGCAAGCAGGGGCGATATAATGATGCCGGACGACTCAGGTGCCGGTCTCATACTCGTCTGAGCCCACATCGCTTTTCTGGGTATCGAACTCGGTTTCGAAGTGCTATCTGGAACCGCCCACGTACGCCAGGGTTTCCAAAGGAGTGTCCTTCGTAGCGTTGGAGCGGTAGTAGCCAGTTCAACACCGTACAAGTTCCAGAGATAGGCTGCCCAACGGATTCGGAGTAGCGACCGCACGATGATTATGTGACTTGGCAAAAGGGCGTTAACCTCAATCCACCGAAAGGATGAGTGTGGTGGCCCGCTGAAGGGATGAGAAAGTGCTCACGGCTTCGGGAATAATGGTTTTCGAAACACAAAACCGACCCGAAACGAGGAGCACCTATTGGATGCTAACGCCTGAGCAGCCCGACCGCATCCATGTCGCCTCCGATGATCATCGCCTGGTGGCCAATGCCGGGCTGATCCTGCCGGTCACGCTGGCGTACCATTTGGGACTGGGCGAGCTGGTGGAGAGCCATGTTGACCTGGGGAATGCACCGGGTCGGGTGAACGCGGGAGGCAAGCTGCTGACGCTGGTGGCGTCGGCGCTGGCCGGTGGGGACTGCATTGACGACGCCGACGCGCTGCGGGCTGGCGGGACCGAGCAGGTGCTGGGCTGTACCGTGAAGGCCCCGTCCACGCTGGGGACGTTCCTGCGGAGTTTCCTGTGGGGCCACGCGCGGCAGTTGGATCGGGTGAGCCGGGAGGTGATGGCCCGAGCCTGGGGTGCCGGAGCCAGTCCTGGCGACGGGCCGTTGACCATCGATCTGGATTCCCCCTGGATTCCCCTGTCTGCGAGACTTACGGTCTTGGTAGTCGTGCTCACCGTTGAGGCCAACAACGATCAAGTAAGCCGATGCCACGACATCGGCATAGATCACGTCTCAGAAAATCAATGCCTGGTTGTTTTCGGACTTCCTGAGCTGCGCGAATGGCAAAATGCTCCGGCTTTCTCTCAGGCTTTAGGTATTGACTGATCCTACTTTAGTAGTATCATCAGGTCAATTATCCAGCGATCTCGGGGAAGGCTCGCAATGAAAGTGGTAATCATACATCGCAATCCTGCCACCGGCCACGGATTGGCATTAATCCTTGAGAGGTACGGCGACTTCGAAGTAGTAGCCGAGGTTTCCGGTTCCGATGACGCCGTAGCCGTCACCCTGGAAAAGAACCCCGACCTGGTGGTGATTGACTCCGAATTTTCGGAGCTTGATCTTGAAGAGACCATCGGCTCCATCAAGAACTCCCTGCCCAAAACCTCAGTAGCGGTGCTGACCGGCTCCGACGAGTGGTCCCACCTGGAGGCTTCCATACGGGCCGGCGCGGGCTCCTTTGTGTCAATGAAAACCGATCCCGAAAATCTTGCCCTCTGCCTGCGTCTGGTCTCGGACGGACACGTTCTCGTATCCTCTCCATTAGTATCCGACCTCTCCCATCTTGTACCCGAGGCTTCCAATGCGTCGGAAGATGGGCCAACGCACGACCTTTCTGAGCGGGAAGTGGAGATTCTCGGCCATGTGGTCCACGGGGCTACCAACCTCGAAATCTCAGAGTCTCTGATTATCACCGAAAACACCGTAAAGGTGCATATGCGAAACATCCTCGGGAAGCTCCAGCTCCGTAACCGGCAACAGGCCGCAGCATACGCGCTGAAAACAGGAATCATCAGCGATGCGGAATTTCGCTCAGTTGATGATGATGAAGAAAAACAGGAACTCTACTGAGTATTACGTGAAATACTACTAATTAGCCAATCGCCAAGCGACAGTCGGGTATTGAAACGCATCAGGCGTCGACTTGTCGTGCAGTTTGCACGGGTTCGCTGGCGTTATGACCAGTTTCCGAAGTACACCGGTTGGAGAGCTGAGGATACCTAGCTCAGTGTGCTGGAAATGCCACTATGTGGGGTTTGTTGACAAACGTGCCCAGAGTTAGGCTTGAAACGTCCTGCGACACGCCTCCAGCGCTGGTTCATTGAGTTTGAGAACCAATTTGTGGAGTATAATATCAGTGCATATCGCGCTTGTTTTGTGGGACGGAAGAAATAAACGAAGGAGATCCCACGAAATGCGAGTTGTGCTTAGATCGAAGATCCACCGCGCCTGGGTGACTGGCGCAGAACCGGACTACATCGGGAGCGTCATTATTGACGAGGCTCTGATGGAGCGGGTCGGCCTCTGGGAATACGAAAAGGTCCTCATCTGCGACGTGACCAACGGGAACCGGTGGGAGACATACGTACTGCCCGGGGAATACGGGTCCGGGATCGTGTCGGTGCAGGGGGCGGGCGCCAGGCTTTGCTACGTGGGCGACTGTCTCATTATCCTTTCGTTCGAAGTGACCGAAGAGCCCATCAAGCCGCAGATGATCCTGGTTGACCAGGACAACAAGTTTGTTGAAAACCTTGAGGGAGCCAAGCATGGACAGCCGTTTTTCTGAGCAGGATACCGAGGCGTTTTACGACGCAGAGGATGCCCTTTACCGTTCCTTTTGGGACGAGGAAGGCAGTCTCCACTGGGGTTGGTTCGACGAACAGATGGGCGACGACTTTCTCGCCGCCTGCGCCAACCTGAATCGCGTGATGCTGGAAAAGGCCGGCATCGGCCCGGGGTCCCATGTGCTGGACCTGGGCTGCGGCAACGGCAACACCTCCATCTGGCTTTCCCGCAGCGCCGGTTGTCGCGTCACCGGCATTGACCTGAGCGGTGTGCGCGTCAACAACGCCATTGAGTCCGTGGCGTCCCTGCCTTCGGACGTGCAGAGCCGCCTGAAGTTTGAGAAGGCGTCGGCTACCGACTTGCCTTTCGATGAAGGATATTTCAGCCACGTCTGGAGCCAGGCCACCATCTACCACGTTCACGACAAGGAGAGGGCCCTACAGGAGGCCCATCGAGTGCTGGCTCCGGGCGGCCATTTGGTGTTCGACGACCTGACCAAACCCAAACCCGACATCAGCGATGATGCCCGTCGGTTCGTCTATGACCGCTTGCTCTTCGACACTGACTACAGTTTTAACGGCTACCAGGTTGCCTTGGAGCAGGTGGGATTCCGGGTGCTGGAAGCCCACGACATGTCCGAAAACCTGGGCAAGAGCTACGGTTGCCTGTCCAAGATGGCACTTTCGCAACTTGAGAAAGACCCTGATGTTTACGGAGGCCTCTCTCGCGCCTACGACCAAATGGTGTTGGCCGTGGAACGCCAGGAACTGGGCTGGGGCATGTACATCTGCGAAAAGTGACACCCCCGGTGCAGAGGCAGGGAGTGTACGGATAGTTCACTGCGGCGGCGGCGCCCGAATATGCGCGCGGCGATGCTCAAAGAAGTGGAGCGGCAGGGAGACTACGTCATTGATGACCCGGATGTAACCACGCGGTCAGCCCACAAGGGATGCCTGCACAAAGGGAAATCTTGATAGGTCTCCAGGCTGTGGCGGTGAACGTCATAGAAGAGCGCCACCCAGTCCACGAACGGGTTAGAGGAGGCGCCGGTTCTGCAACCAATCGTGCCGTGATCGGTGTCGTCAGCGGCGCCGGAGAGGTAAGCGCCATGACAATCGGTGTTTTATAATACTATCTTGAGCCCCACCGTCGGGGGTACGAGCAAAAGGGAAAGGACTTCGGCAACCGCAACTCGCGGCGCTGTGGAAGGCAACCTGAAGGCGATGATCGCCGTTCGCCGTGGGCTTGAGGACAACGGGTTCACTTAAGGTAAGGAGCAACAGCGATGACTATTCTGGGAAGAATCGGAACCACCATGCGAGACGCGATCACCGGCACGCTCCAGGGCACCGGGCGCGTGGGCAACGTGGCGATTGACACCGTGCGAGACACGACGGCGAACACCATCCGGGGCGCCCGGTCGGTGGGTGGCGAGTTGGGACATCTGGCTCAGGATGCCGTCATCGGCACCCTGCACGCCACTGGCAACATAGGCGGTGCGGCGGGCACGATGGTTCGCGATTCCACCATCGGCGTCATCCAGGGCGTCGGCATGGTTGGTACCGCCACCACCACCATGCTGCACGACGTAGTGGTGGGCGCGATCCGTGGCTCCAGCGACGTTGGGACCGAGTTGGGAACCGCAACCCAGCACGCGGTGGAAGGCGCAATCCGTGGCGGAGCCTCGGTTGGCCTGGCCACCGAGGAGTCGGTGGTCCAGGTGACGCGCGGCACCATTGTCGGAGTCAGGGACGTGGGCGGCGATCTCGTCGAGGCTGCCCGCGCCACCGTCACCGGCGTGGTTACCGCCGTGGCCGGAACGTCGGGCGACGTCGTGACGGCCACCACTGCTACCACGCGCCAACTGATCAGCAGCGCCGCTCAAACCGGCGAAGACGTGGCTCAAGTCGCCGTATCTGCCGTCAACGGCGCCATCGATGCGGCCAGGACCACCGGTCAGAACGTGGAGGAAACCGCCGCCGCCGCCGCACGTGGCGCAATTGAGGCGGCGTATGACGTAAGCGACGCTGCCGGCGACGCTGTGCGCAATGCGACCACCGGCACGGTCAGCGGCGTCCGCGTGGTGGTGGACTCCGCCACCTCCAACCGGAACGACCGCAGTTCAACCTGATCGCCCGCTCCATCCCGCTGGGTACATGGGCCGCGCCGGATCAGCCGGCGCGGCTCAAATCATTTTTCCACATCACATGAACCAGAGAGACACAAGACTTTCCAGCTCGGCCCGCTCGGTGAAGGACATCCTGTTACGCAGGTTCCGTTCCCGCAGTGCGGGAATCCCCGGGGTGATGGTGCGATTGGCCGCGCGCACTGCGGTCGGTGTCGCGCGGTCCACTGGAGGCAGCACGGCGCACTTGGGACGCGACGCGGTCACCGGCGCAATCCAGGCGATTGAGGAGGTCGGGGGCGAAGCGGGGTCGCTGGTCAGGGACTCCATAACCGGCGTGATCGAGGGAACTCACCAGGTTGTGGCAGTAACCGCGCCGGCCGTGCGTGACATGGTGACAGCGGCGATCTACAGCTCCAGGAAAACGGGCTCTGACGCTGTGGAAATTGGACGCGGGGCAGTAGAAGGCGCGTTTGTGGGCGCGGTCGCGGTGGGCATTGAGACCGAGGATGCCGCCACAGCTGCCGTGTCCGGAGCGATGGAAGCCATGGCGCAGGCCGGCACAGACACTGCGGAAGCCGTCAAAGCCACAATGAGCGGTGTGGTTTCCGGCGCCTTGGCAGTGGGCAGCGACGTGGCGGCCACATCGGAGTCAGCGGTGTATGCGCTCGTGGCCCACGGCGCGTCCGAAAGGTCTCTGGAAGAGACTACGGCCCTGGCTGAACACGCGGTGGATGCGGCTCTGACCGAGGTGGCATGCAATTCTGAACTGGACGTCGAGGTGGTGGCGGCGACTGCTGCCGGTGTAGTAGCCGCCGCTTATGAGGTGAGCCACTCGCACGGCGACCACGTGCGCAGGTCGGTGCTGCGCCGGCTGTCCGCGACCACTTCAACGGTTGGACCCGAGCTGTCGGCCCAGGCCGCAATTCTGGGAGATCGGTTGGCTCACGAACTGCCCAGGGGCCGGGCAGCGTGGCGGGGTTTCGCGATGTACCGGGCGGTGCGATCTCTCATCGACGAAGGCGGCATCGACCTGGCGGCGTCCCTCGCCTACTTCACCGTGATGTCCTTCTTCCCCATGATGGCGCTGGTGGCGTTGGTCGTGGCGCTGTTCGCCGACCCCGCCGCGGCGGCAGAGGATCTCTCGACCTTCATCGCGCACTACTTCCCGGCTTCGGCAGATCTCCTGTCCGAGGCGATCGATCAACTCTTCCGTGGAACCCTGGCCATGGGCATGGTGGCGCTGGTGGGGACCCTGCTGGGCGCCAACGGGCTGTTCATGGCGGCAAACCGCGCGGTGAACCGGCTGTTTGGCGTGGAAAGCAAGGGCATTCTGCAGACGACCCTGTCTGAAGCGGGCCTGGCCACCGGCGTGGTTCTCCTGTTCTCCCTGTCTCTGTGCGTCACGGCGCTATTTCAGGTGGGCGTTGAGTTCCAGGGCGAACTGGCGGCAAGTTTGGGCCCGGCGGCCATCTATGTCATATGGCTGCTGGGCGCTGTGACCACGGTGGTGCCGGCGGTGATAACCGGATTGCTGTTCACCCTGGTGTATCACCGTGTTCCAAACGTCGCGGTTCACTGGAGAGACGCCGCCTACGGCGGTCTGGTCGCCATGCTGCTCTTTGAAGGGGCCAAGCACCTGTTTTTCTGGCTTTCCGGCGCCGTTACACAGAGAAGCCTGGTCTATGGACCGGTGGCCGCCTTTGTGGTCCTGCTGATGTGGGCGTTCATAGCCGGCCTGATCTTTCTCTACGGCGCCGCCCTGGTGAAGGCCGCCGGGGAATTCCGTCCCGGCCGGGAACGGGCGGACGACCCCCAGGCGGAAAACTCATAAGAGGCCGGGCCGCCGAACGTGCGGCAGAAACCCGTGCGGGCCACGCCCAATCGGAAACTACCGAGCGTTTGAGCGCCGTCCAGCCGCAGCGCCGGCGCCACTGGGTCGCGACCCAACGTCGCGCAGTTGCTCCCGGACGTCGAGGCCGGAGGGCGGTTGGGCCGGCGGGGGTTGGCTTACGTTGACGGTCCGCACAGCGGGTCTCGGAGGCATTCCATTCGGCGGCGGCTCGGCTGGCGGATTGCTCAGCCGCGTGTCCGGGGCCGGCGCTCGGGCTGCTCGCCGGGCGGCGTGTGCAACCGATGCCTCCCGGTCGGCTTTGCGGCGGCGTGCGCCGGGGAACAGCGCGCAGTAGAAGCCGAACGCCGAGCGGAGAAACAACTCCAGCGCCACCAGGGCGATCATGTAATAGGCGATGGTCTCCCAATAGCCGCTTAGCTCTCCCAGCAGCAGCAGGGAAGCGTCGAGGCTGAAGAACGACGCGTTGATGAGAAACACGCCCAGGACGGCAAAGGGCAGGATCTTCGCCAGGTCCCGCGAGAGGTTCTCGTTGTAGTAGGCCGTGATCCGGATCACGCTTACCGTAGCCAGAGAGATGACCAATATGTGGGCCAAACCCTGGTCCTTGGAAAGCACGATCAGGATCATCGTAAGCACCGCGAACCAGAACGCGGCGAACCCCGGGAACAGGACGATATACCTGGCAGCGTACCAGATGAGGTGCAGCAGATCCATCAACACCGGGTTCTTGGCCCCGTCATTTTTGGACAGGTCGAAACCGAACATATCCCGGGCGGCGATGAAGCGGTAGAACTTGAAAACAAACACCGCGTATGCGGCCATGCCCAAGACATAGAAGCCAACGGGGAGGAGCAGCCCAAGTCCTTCATTCAAATCAAGGGCCAAGGTCAGGAAGGCGGCCAAGGTTTCGGTATTCATCGTGCTGCCTCGGAGCAATGACAGACTGCGCCAGGATTGCTGATCCCATGGAGGAGAGGGAAGTTGCCAAAGCGCAACGGCTTCGGCAACCGGAGTCGAGTATCCAACCGTGCGAGATTCGCGGTCTAGCGATTTTGTGAGGAAATTTTGAGAAGTTCAGCGCCGGGCGCAATACAAGCATGAGGCGCACGAATGCCGAGGATTCGATACGGCGATCTCACGCCGTATTCGCGCCGAGTCTCGTGGCCGAAACTGCCGTCCGAGCCCGCAGATTGTCCGGGGTCTGAGGGGGCACGCAAAGCCGAGGCCGACGACATCGCCCCTGAGCTGGCCAAACGTTCTCCCCGACGCAGACGACCAGGGACGAAATGTGGTTGCCTGCCGCCGCCGCACGGTGGTTAAGGGAGCTCCGGCGGACCGCCTCGTCGGGCTCCTCGCTCTCTGGTAGCGGCGATCAGGGGGTTGAAGTACCGAGGTTTGGGCCGGGCGGCCTGGCTGGGCGTAGGGGCCTCGACGTCGTCGTGAGACATCAATCCTTCGTGGTCCTCGTCATGAGGAGGCAGATTCGATGCGCTCGCCATAAAGGTGCCTTCAAATGCGGGGGCCAGGACCCGGTGGACCCGGAAGCTGATGATGCCCATTCCCAGCGCCGAGGCGACCAGCAAAACCAGCGAAAACGTGATTGACAGGCCACCCAACGCAAGCAGCCGGATCAACAGCGGCAGCATCAGCAATACCAGAAGCGCCAGCAACGCCGTGGCCATGCCGTATTCGATCATGGACTGCAAGGTGCTCCAACTGGGGAGCACTCGGACGTTAACCGACGGCAAGTGCGGGACGCTGGTGGCCAGGTGCGCCAGGGTGCGCAGCGAACGCCAGATGCCGATGACGCTGGGGGTGCTCAAACCGATCACCACGCCCAAGATTATCAACGCGGCCACTCCCTGAGACACTGGCAACAGGTGGCCCAACCCATCGGGGGCAGCGTACACGACACCGGTTCCGGCCGCGCTCAGAACGGCGACGATGCAGGCGTTGATGAGAATTCCCCGGGCCACGTCGCGGAATCGCTCCCCGGCTTCTCCGGGGAACGACAGCATCGACCAGAAGATGTCGACCGCCAAGTTGATCCCCAGCATCACGCGCCGCAGCGGGCCGGGGGTACGACGCCCGGCTATGTCCGACAGAGGCAAGGCCGCACGCCCGGCCAACGGCGCCAGGATGGAAGTGATGGCGGTGACTATCGACAGAACTGCGCCAAGAGCCGAGCCACCCACGACATCGGCGGGGGTGAGACGGCCGATGGCCAGGGAGAATTCTCCCATCTGCGGCATGGTCATGCCCACGCGCAACGCGTCGCCCGGGTTGCGGCCCGCCAGTATGGAACCCGCCGTGTTGGCGGCGATCTTGCCGAGCATGAACACCGCCGCCACCGCCAGCGCCGGCACGATGTATTCGCCCAGCGTGCGGTAGTCGATCAGCATGCCAATGGACAGGAAGAACAGGGCGCCGAACATATCGCGGACGGGAGCGACCATGCGGCTTACCCTACCGGCGGCTTCGGTGTCTCCGATGACCACGCCCACCAGAAACGCTCCGGCCGCCGGCGAAAGCCCCAGCAGCGTCGCGCACAAGGCCAGCAGGAAGCAGAATCC
This sequence comes from uncultured Dehalococcoidia bacterium, assembly GCA_964502995.1. Taxonomy (GTDB): domain Bacteria; phylum Chloroflexota; class Dehalococcoidia; order Lucifugimonadales; family UBA3495; genus Bin87. The sequence goes on along the minus strand of CAZCZB010000043.1, from coordinate 13,063 downwards.
CAGGCTGGCCACCAGCAGCGTTTCGTCGGAGCGCAACCGGGACAGCAACCGCATCAATCTTGCCGCCAAAACGGTGCCGGCCACGAGGACGACGACACAGAAGATCGCCAGCTTCCCCGCCAGCAACCCGGCGTCGGCCAGGCTCGCCGTGCCCGTCGTCGCCAGGCCCGCTAGCACGGTCAGCAGTATCACGGCGGCAAAGTCTTCCACCAGCAGGATGCCCACCACGGTCTGGCCCCAGCGCGAGTTGAGGTTGCCGCCGTCGCGCAGCCCCTTCAGCAGGATGGCCGAGCTGCTGATGGCGATGGCTCCACCCAGGTAGAGGCCGTGGCTCGCGTCGATGCCGGGCAGAATGCTGGCGAGCCAGACGCCGAACAGGGTGAGCACGCTGATCTCGATGACGCCGATGACGAGCACACGAAACCCGATCTGCTGAATCCGCCGCCAGCCCAACTCCAGCCCGATGCCAAACAGGAGGAGGATCAGCCCCAACTCGGCCAGCAGTCCGATGGTGTCCAGATCGCTGATCAGGGGCGTGGGCAGCGTGAACGGCCCGATGATCATTCCCGCCAGCAGGTAGCCCAATACCGGCGGCTGCCACGCCACCCGCGCCAGCGCCAACCCACAGGCGGCGATGACCATGGCGACAGTGAAATCTTTCAGCAGCGTCGCGCTGCCTTCCGAAATGCCGGCCGGGAATGTGGTCAATAGAATATCCACCACGGTAGTCCTTGGCAGGGGCGGGGTGCGCGTCTCGGCGCTGCTAAACGGCGGCGTTCAATGCCGGAGTCCGACGGGTGACATTCACCCATGCGGCCTGATGGTGTCTCAATTCGATGAAACCAGGGCAATCAACATAACATTATACCACTGGGCGAATTCAGGATCGATTTCATCGCAACTCGGGCTTTCGAGATCGCGCCGGCTAGCTCGGCTTCAGGTTCTCGATTTTGATAGGCTCAAGATCGTCCGCCGGCTGGAAGCCGAAAATCTGTGAGTAGAAGTAGAACTCCGCGGACAGGCACTGCTTGATGGTCTCGGCCATCCGGAAGCCGTGATGCTCTCCCTCGAAGGTCAGGTATGCCGTGGGCACACCGTTCGCCCTGAGGGTGTTGAACATCTCCTCCGATTGAATGGCCGGGACGATGGTGTCCTCCAGGCCCTGGAAGAAGATGACCGGACAGGTGGTGTATTCGGGGAAGTTGATCGGCGAGCGTTCGATGTACCGGCGGCGGTAGAGAGGGTAGGGGCCGACGAGGCCAACCAGGCTGTGGGCGTCGAACTTATGGATGCCGCTGAGCAGGGCCTCCAGGTCGCTGACGCCGAAGTAGCTGGCCCCGGCCTTGAAAACGTCGCGGAACGCCATGGATGCCAGGGCGGTGAAGCCGCCGGCGCTGCCGCCGCTGATGGCAACGCGTTCGCCGTCGGCGTCTCCCCGACCCACCACGTACAATGCGGCGTTGACGCAGTCGTCGACGTCCACCACGCCCCACTCGCCGATGAGGCGCTCGCGGTAATGCCGGCCGTAGCCGGTGCTGCCGCCGTAGTTGACGTCCAGCACCGCCACGCCGCGGCTGGTCCAGTACTGGGTGGTGAGGTTCAGTTCCGCCGATGCCGCGCTGTGAGGCCCGCCGTGGCACGTAACCAGGAGCGGCGGCCTCTCTCCCTCGGGCGCGATGAAGTCCTGATTGGCAGGAGGATAAAAGAAAGCGTGGGCCGTCTCGTCGTTATCGGTGGGGAACTGAATGGTCTCGGGCAGCGACGTGTACGCTGGCGGCAGGTCCTCCTCGTACTCGACCCGCAGGACGTCAATCTCGCCGTCCTCCAGGTCCACCTCAAGCAGCGACAGTGGCTGTACCGGCGAGCCTGCCGCCAGGACTGCCCGCCCCTGATCAACTTGCAGGTCGCCGTGTCCCATCTCCCAGTAGGGGAAATCGATGGGCGTCAGCCGTTTTTCGCCCAGCGATATTCGTCCCAGGCTCCAGTGCCCCAACCGGGAATAGGAACAAATCAGGCTGTTGGGCGAATCGAAGCCGTAGGAGCACATGCCGACCCACCAGTTGGACCGGGCGAATTCGGCCTCCATGGGGTACACGGGTTCGACCTCGCCGTTGCGCCACCGGTAGAGGTTGGCCCAGTCGGTGCGGTCGGATATGAAGTACAGATCGCCATCGGGCGACCACTCCGGCTGAATCACCGCCTCGTCAACGCCGCCGGCCACCATGATGGCTTCGCCCAGGCTGAGGTCGTCGTTCAGGCCGGCCATCCACAGCTCGGTGCCGTCCCAGGGCATGTTGGGATGGTCCCAGGTGAGCCACGCCAGTTGCCTGCCGTCGAGGCTGATGCACGGCGAGCTGTGAAAGTCGTTGTCCGCCAGCAGAACCTCCGGTTCCCTCGCTCCGTCCAGGTCCAGGGCGACAATCTCGCTGAGCGGGTGGTCTTCGTCCGGGTCGGTGTGGTTCTCGCGGATGCAGACGATCCTGCCGAGATGCCGGTTGTACACCTTGCTGCCGTACCGGAATTCGCCCTCGGGAGTGATGGCCACGGGCGGCTCGCCGGGACGCTGGCGATACACTCGCTGGTCGGAATCGTTGGAAAAGTACACTACGCCATCGGCAACGGTGAAGCTGCGCGTCCCGTACTCGTTGACCATCGACACCGAGCTGAAGCCCGGTGGGGTAACGTCCTCTATATCTCCCTCAGCGCTGCGCCTGACGATCACGGTGCGGCCGTCCTCAGCCGGCCTGACCTCCGCCCAGTAGGTGTCCGGCCCGTCCAACGCGATGCGCATCAGGTTCACCGTCCCGTGGGCGACCATGTCCAGCGTGATCGGGGACTTCCAGGAGCCATAGGGGGCGATCACGGGATTGCTCATGCTTCGTCACATCCTCAGCCCTTGTTAGGGCCGTCTTGATATGCGGGGGTTATGTTGAGCGTACCATAGCAGCGCACTACGGGCTACGGCTCGGTTTCCGGCGGCCTTGACCCGCGTGGTCGGGCGCTGCCTCGCCGGTCTGAACCGGCCGAGTGACCGCTGCAGCGTACCCGGTCACGGCTCAAAGGTGCGGTAATAGGGGCATCCGGTGTAGTCCGCCCGCAGCGCCTGTCCATCCGCGATGGCATTGAAGGTCAGCCTCTCCGGACTGAGCGCGTCCCCACCGATGCGAAAACTGCCGTTGCCTAGGGGCGTCAACGGTTCAGTGTTGCCCCAGGGGTTCAGCAGCGTCAGTTGCCCCTTTCGGATGGCGATCCGGAAATTGGAAAGCTCGGGGCTCCTGGTGCGGTAGTGGCCGACGTACGCCTCCCATTCCGGGGGGTGATCAAATTCTGTAGGCCCGGTATAGCCCTGTCCCGCAAACCATTCGCCGCCGTGAAAGGCCTCCACCACCTGCCCGTCCTGCCGTCCGAACTCCAGGAGGGCCAGGGCAAAGTCGGGATGCGGGACGTAGAAGCAATCGCGGGTGCGCCGTTCCAGCGCAACGGATTGGCCGCCATGGAGAAGCAGGAGTCGCCCACCGTCGGCGGTCAGCGTCAGCATTCCCGTGGGTGAGCGGTAGGTGCCGGCGTATTTTTCGGCGTCCGGGACGTGAGTCGAGGCCGTCGGTTCGGGCAACGGGGGCAATGCCGCTCCATCCAAAGCGGCGCAGGCCGCAGTGAGGGCATGCTGGGCGAACTCAACCAACGGGTCCGTCTCCCCCATGCGGTTGGCCAGCATGATGACCCCAAGCCCCGCCTCCATGTCCACCACCATGGCCGATATGAATCCCGCGTTTCCCCCGCCGTGACCGATGTACCGACGCCCGGCCACCGAGTAAGTCGCCAAACCGTAACCGTAGTAATCTCCCCCCGTCCATATCCCGTTCTCGATCATGATGCCGAAGCTGTGTTCGGATATCAACCGCCCCGCCGGACACCATCCCCGGTTGAGCAAAAGCCTGAGATACGCGGCCATGTCGCCAACCGTCGATACCTGGGCACCGTCTCCGGTGGCGAAGGGCGCCCATATCGACGGCGCCAGGGGATGGCTGCCGTGCTCCGGCCGGTCGTCGAACATCGAGGTATGGCCGGTGGCCGTCTTGCCACGAACGTCGATGGTGGTCGCGGGAAACGTGCTGAACATGCCCAGCGGACCGAGCATCCGTCCCCGGATCACATCCGGCAGGGGCTGCTCGGTCAATCGTTCGAGCAGGAATCCCAGGGTCTTGTAGCCCACGTTGGAGTAGCAGAAATACTCGCCGGGAGGCGCCACGGGTCGAAAGTCCCGCAGCGCCCAGCTTTCGTAGAGGCCGTGCGGAGCGATGTCGGTGCCCCGCGGCAACCCCGACGTGTGGTTGAGCAGGTGGTGGACGGTGATTTCAGGGAATGCGCTGTCAATGCGAAACCACGGCAGGTACCGGGAGACCGGCGCGTGCAGATCCAGCAGTCCCGCCTCGTGAAGTTGCAGTAGCGGGATGACGGTGAAGGGCTTGCCCAGGGAGCCAATCTCAAAGAGGGTGTCCACAGTAACCGGCGATTGGGTGGACCAATCGGCCACACCGTAGGCCGATGTCTTGAGCAAGCCCTGCCGGTCGGTTACCGCCAGGGCCAGGCCGGGGATGCCCAGAGCATCCATCGCCGCCGTGGCCAGGCGATCGAGGTGTTCTGAAGCATGGGTCACTAATGGCATAGCGGGTCCTTTGATGCAATATTACTCTTCGGGCTAACGAGGTCCTATAGTCAGAATAATGTTGATCAGCGAAAGGCGTCAGCAGGGTGGTATCATAATCCGCAGCACTTTACGATCAGCAGAGAGGGCCTATCATGCCGCTGAAAACTTATGACATCGTCCTATCCAGCCCCTTTTCCAATTACGACTTTTTCGCACACAAGATGCGGGAATTGTGCGGATAGATGGACCTCACGTTCTTCCTGGCCGACGACGTCTGGGTGCATGAATTCCTGGGCAAGCTCCGGACCAAAGAAATCGCAGTGCGGGCCATGCTGGACCTGACCGCCAACCAGACCGACCCCAATGACGTTTACACCCAGCTGGCCTACGAGGTTACCAAGCAGGGCGGTGTGGTAATCGACGACCCCGAGCTGACCGCTTTCTCCGCCCACAAGGCCAGGCTGCACGAGGAACTGGTGCGGCACAACGTTCCGGTTCCCGACACCATCATGGTGCCCAGGGAGCAGATCAGCAGCTTTCGCATCACCAGGGAAATCCGCGACCGCCTCGGTGTGCCCTTTGTGGTCAAGCCAGCATGGGGCGACTCCGGCGTGGGCGTAATCGTGGACGCAACCTCGGAGTACGACCTGGAGCAATCCCTGGAGCAGGCGCCCAACTCCGATACCTTCCTCCTCCAGAAAAGGATGAACATGAAGCCCCTGGGCGGACGCATGGGCTGGTTCCGGCTCTATGACATCTGCCGTGAGGTGATCCCTTGCTGGTGGGACCCGGTCACCCACGAGTACCAGCTGGTGTCGCCGGCGCAGATCAAGCGGTTCCGGCTGCAGCCGTTGCGCCGCATCATGCGCAACATCGCCCAGGTGTCGCGGATGAAGAAGTTCAGCAGCGAGATCTGCCTGCACGAGGACGGCAAGTTCTACGCGGTGGACTACGTCAACGCCGACCCCGACATGAACCCGCGCTCGTTCTACGCCAACGGCGTCCCCGACGAGATCGTGCGCCACATCGTCTGGCTGTTGTTCTACGAGGCCATGCAGGTTGCCAAGCGCGGGCACGGATTCTTCGACGACGAGCTGGAAGCCTCCGAGGAATCGGCCAATTGGCTGGAGCGCCGCCGCGCCGAGCAGCGGGGCGCGGTGAGCCGCTGACCGGCACCAACGTGATCACTCATACCCTGGGGACGGGACCCGCGCGGCGTCCGTCGCTGTTTGGGCCCGGCGGCCGGAGGGTGAGGCGGCTAATGCCGTGGATTGGTCGGGCGGGCAGGCGGTCCATGCCGTGCGCCCTGCCCGATTCCGGCGGTTGATGACAGCTGACACCGCCTGCCTGTGAGTGGGCGCCTGGATCGGAACCGGCCCGCCGGTCCGCCTCTCGCCCGTCTGGTCGTTCGGTCGCGCGCACCGTCTAGGCAACCGCTCTGCGCCCCGGGCGCGGGGGCGCGTCTCTTACCATCGCCGGCCGTGACCACCGCGCGTATCCACGCTGCCGGCCGGTGATCCCCTGCGGAGTATAATTCCACATGGCCTCTGTGACATCCAATACCGAGCTTGTTATTTCCGAAGCGGAAGCTTCCTCCATCGCCGAAGAAGTCCACCTGCTAATCAGGGCGGGCGACGAGCACACCGCATGGGAAAGGATGCGCCACCTGCATCCTTCCGACATCGGGAGCATCGTGGCGTCGCTGCCCCGGGGCAGCCGTAACGCCATCGTCGCGGTGATGTCTCCCGACACCGTGGCGTGGATGTTCCGGCACATGAACCCGGTGGTTGCCGCCAGGGTGGGAACCCGGCTGGGCACGGGGGTGCTGTCGGCGGCGTTGGCCCAGGCGCATCCACGCACCGCGTTGGACACGCTGCGACGCCTGCCCCGGCGCCGGGCCCGGGAAGTCGCCGAGGCTTTGGGTCAACCCGACGCAGACTACATTATCGATGAGCATGACCTGGACGACGCGGGCGCGTTCATGGTGTCCCACTTTCCTACGGTCGCTGTGGACCAGAGGGTGGAGGCAGCCCGTGAAAGGCTCCGGGAGTTCGCGGACACCGCATACACGTTCACTCAAATCTTTGTGATCGGAGACGGAGACGAACTGACCGGGCAGGTGAGCATGATTGACCTGGCCATGTCGCCCGATACCACCCCGATCCGATCACTGACCACACCCGTTCTCACTACGGTGTCTGTGGATACGCCCCGAGAGGAGTGTGCCCGGCTGCACCGCCACTACAGCCTTACCCAGTTGCCGGTGGTTGAGGGTGGCCGACTGATCGGCGTGATACCGTCCGGATTCCTGCTCAGCGCGTCCATCGAAGAGGACACCGAGCAGATGCTCCAGGTTGCCAGCGTGGCCGGCGACAGCGCCGACGGTCCGCTGCTGGCGTCCGTTCGCAGCCGGCTGCCCTGGTTGACGATCAACCTGGGCACCACTTTCCTGGCCGCCTTCACCGTCTCGATGTTCGAATCGACACTGGCGCAGGTGGTGGTTCTGGCCGCGTTCCTGCCCGTGGTTGCCGGCCAGGGCGGCATCGGCGGCACGCAGACGTTGACGCTCATCGTCAGAGCCATCGCCCTGGGCCAGTTGGTGGGTGTGCGTGCATCCCGGCTACTGGCGAGAGAATTGTTGCTGGGACTGCTGCACGGTATCTGGCTGGGGATCCTGGTGGCAGTGGTGGCAATCCTGTGGAAGCAGAACGTCGGGCTGGGCCTGGTTTTGGGGTTGGCCATGCTGGGCAACATGGCGATGGCCGGCCTGGTTGGCGCTGGTGTGCCGCTGCTCCTGAAGCGCATCGGCGTGGATCCGGCCGTGGCCTCCGCCGTGGCGGTAACCACGGTTACCGACGTGTTCGGTTTCCTGCTCTTCCTGGGCATCGCCAGCGCGGCGATCACCCTGCTCGTTTAGGGGAGAACCGGCGGTGATCGGGATATTCCGTCCCAGCCCAACGTTGTCCCAGCGGGACGTTCGGCGCACCCTGCGCCTGATGACCTGGGACAACGCCATGGCCGGCGCCATGTTCAGCCTGGGCAGCGGCGGGTTCATGGCCGCCTACGCCCTGGCCCTGGGCGCAAACAACCTGCAGGTGGGCATCCTGGCCGCGTTGCCGCCGGTCTCCCAGGTGGTGCAGATGCCGGCGATCTTGCTGGTGGAGAAGTTCCGCCGGCGCAAGGCCATCGGGCTGCCGGCGTGGTTCCTGGCACAGTTGATGTGGCTGCCCATCGGCGCAGTCCCCTTCCTGCTGGACACGCCTGGTTCATTCGCCATTGCGGCAGTAATTGTCCTGCTCGCGCTGCGCGGTCTGTTCACTCCCGTTTGGATGACTGCGTCAACCAGTTGGCTCAGGGATCTGGTTCCTCCCGACGCCCTGGGGCGCTTCTGGAGTCAGCGGCTGGCCCTCATGACCATCACGGTGGTGGTGGTCGGGCTGGGCGGCAGCCTGTTCGTGCGCTGGTGGCAGGGCTTTGCCGCGCCGGGTGACGAAATCTACGCCTATTCCATCCTGCTGATGGGAGGCTGGGCAGTTTTCGGCCTGGCAGGTCCCTCCCTGGTGGCGGCGTCTCGGGAACCGCTCATGCCCCCGGCGCCGGAGGCGGGCCGCTCGGCGATTTCGGTGATCCTGGAGCCCCTGCGGGATCGAAACTTCCGCCGCCTGTTCCGGTTCCTGGTCATGTGGAACTTCGCCCTGAACCTGGCGGTGCCATTCTTCGCGGTGTACATGCTCACGCGGCTGGGCCTGTCGCTGCCCATGGTGATCGGGTTCACCATGCTGAGTCAGATTACCAACGTGCTGTTCGCCCGAGTGTGGGGCGCCATGGCCGACCGCATGGGCAGCAAAACCGTGATGTCGCTTTCGGCGTCGCTCTACCTGCTGGTGATCATCGGCTGGGTGTTCACGACCAACCCGGACCGGCACCTGCTGACCATACCGCTCCTGGCGGTGCTCCACGTGTTCGCCGGCGTGGCCGCGGCCGGTGTCCTGCTGACCGTTCAAACAATTGCGCTGAAGACGGCCCCGGAAGGCCAGGCTACGCCATACCTCGGCATCGCCGGCATCGGGACGGGTCTGGGAGCCGGCGTGAGCCCCATCGTCGGCGGCGTGCTGGCAGACTTCTTAGCGGTGCGGCACTTCCGCATCGACCTGACCTGGGCCTCACCCAATGGCGCGTTGGAACTTCCCGCGTTGACGCTGACCGGGCATGACTTCCTTTTCGTTTTCTCCTTTGTTATCGGTCTGCTTTCGTTGAACCTGCTGGCAACGCTGCAGGAGGAAGGCGCGGTGGGCCGGGACGTTGCCATGCGCGAACTGACGGCCGGCCTGGGTCCGGTGCTGCGTGCCGTGAGTACCGTGCCGGGAGTGACCTCCGTTTCGGCGGCATCCTACGGATACCTGCGTCGGGTTCCCGGGGCGGACGTTGCCCTGGGCGTCATGGCCTACGAGCTCGCGGCCTCTTCCCGGGCTGCCGTCACCTCCGCAAGTCGCGGTCGCCGGCTGGCCGCGGACGTGCAGACCAGGGTTGGCGACGCGCTTGCGGAAACCATCGGAAGGGCCGAGGACGTTGGCGACCACGGTCTGGAGTTGGCGCGCCATGCCACCAGGGGCGCCATCCATGCCGGCGACGAATTCGTTGAGCACGTGGAACAGGTAGCACACGGGTCGATCCGGGGAGCGGTACGTTCACTCCACCATATGTCATTCCCCGCAGCAGATATTCTGCACGGCGCCGGTTATGGGCTGATGCAGGGCGCCCTGGAGTCCGGCAAAGACCCGGCGCAGGTCGCGCGCATTGCGGTCGAAGCCGCGCAAGAGATGGCTCCGGAACTGGGTGTCACCCGAGACGAAGCGGCGGCAGCGACGGTAGAGGGCATCCTGAGCGCAGCTGGCGCGGTTGACGCCGAGGTACTGGAAGCGGTCCGGCGGGCGCTGCCAGACGATGCCGTCTGAATCGCGACTCCTGCCAGCGGGTGTTCCACGGCAACGCGCTTTGTGGAGCCGGGGTGCTCGATCCGCCTTCAAGCCCGCGGCAGTCCGAAAGCTACCAACCTTGGTTTCGCCAACCCGCAATAACGAGAACTCAGACGGATCCGCACAGACGAGGAACGACAACACCGGAGGTTGCGGGGAAAGGATCCATTTGGTTGCGGTGGGCGGCTGCAGGGTTGATGTGGAGCGAACCAACCTAAACCAAACGGAACCCGAGATTGACGTGGACGAAACCTTTGGGCATTTGGTCTTCTCGTCGGGTTGACCACATGTCGTACCAGTATGCAACGGATTCGACGAGGTGGTTTGTCGTCGGCGTGCCCATGACCAGGTTGAAGGCGTCGATGTTGTACCGGTCCCGTACTATCGAAGGGCGGAACAGGTCGTGGAATTCCGGTGGTTCATCGTCGGGCTGATGGTAGAAGGTTACGACGTCGATGTCGTCCGGCTTGGGTTCCTTCCCGGTCCGGTCCTTGGCTTCGACGTGCTCGACGAAACTGCCGTTGATCCATTGGAAGCCCTCGGTGACGCCAACGCCGTAGAGGGCTTCCCTGTAGTCCATCAGATCATGGAGTAGATTCACTCGCTCCGGCGTGGTCGCGAATCTCTCGACCAACTGGAGCAGTGTGGCCTCGTAGGGAGATCGGTTCTCCGGCAGGTCCTGTTCTTCAGGCGGAACGGGTCGGACGGGTGGGATGACGTGCAATTCCCAATCTGGTATGGCCACTGCGCATTTTACGCCTTTGGCCGGTACTGGATGGTCGTCGAGTACCGGGCGTTCTTACCGGCCGGCCAAGTGGTGTCGGCATGTGGCCGGCAGATTATTGACGGTGAGTTTAGGCGCAGCCACGTGCGCGGGCAATATGTTGCGGTCGGAGACTGGAACGCGGCCGCTGGTCGTCGGTGCTTTTAGTTGTCGCCACGCGAATTGCGACGCATTTCGACGCAATCGGGGCACCTGGTTTGTCCTTCGACAGCACGGTTGGGGCAGTCGATGCAGATGCCGCGTTCTTTTCGGTTCTGGCGTTTTTGACTGCGCGCTGCCGTCGTCGCTCCTTGAGCTCCTCCGGCGTCAGGCGGGCACGCTTGGGTTTCTTTGTTTTGCCAGCTTTGCTGGGCTTCGTGGCTGATGGTGCCGGCTCAAGGGTCGGCAGAGCTTTACGGGACTTTACGGGCTTGGCCTTGGGTGTCGGCTCCGCTTGATAGTGCGGGTTGACGGGCATCTCCAGGTCGAACTCGTACTCGAAGGTGTACCCTCCCACCCACTTGTGCGGGGGCACCAGATGCAGGACGAGGTTGCCGAAGAAAGGCCAGGGCTGGCTGACGCGATCGCGGCACCGATGTTCCGCCGCCGTGGCAGAAGAGAACGATGTTTCCGGCGTGTCGGCGGGCACTTTCTAGGAGCGCTAATGGATCGGTTGCCAGGTGCCCATCTCGATCCTGCGCGTCGCGAAACGTAAAAGCCAGGGGGACCGCCAGCAACGCCATCAGATCCAGGGTGTAGGTCGTGCCGACGGCAAGGTCGAAGGAATACCCATCGGGCGGACGAAGGGCGTCCAGGAAAAGGCGTCGGCGGCCCGGTTCAAGCATCAGGGCACCTCCTAGGGTTCCAGTATGTCGGCAGCGATCCGCCGCACCTGGGGCCAGCGGAACGTAAGTCGGCCTGATGAGGGATAGCCGGGTTTGGCCTTGAGTGCGTCTGGGTAGGTCAATCGTGCGCGCAGTCCCTTGAGCGCCAGTTCTCTTTCACGGATGAGAAATCGCGCCTCCGTATTCGCGCCCGGATCCGACGGCGGTTGCGTCATAGCCATCACCAGGGAGTACCAACGGTCCGCGAAAACGATCGTGGCATGGCGAATCCGTGGGTTCGCATGCCGGAGGCGTTGCCACATTGCGACTCTGTCCCATTCCTCTAAATTACGCCGGACGTCCTGAATGTCGGCGAACCATCCGGCAAGGTCAGTCGAGATACTGCCGCTACGCTCTTCGTCCTCCAATGCATCGGCCTGCATCAAGTTGTACAAGTACGCGGCCCCTTGATGAACCAGTGAGAACAACTTAGCGTCATGTAGCCATGCCGCCAGGGCAGGCGGCGTCGCCGAAGCAGATCTGTGATCCCACGGATAATCAGCGTCCCAAATATCATTTGAATCCGCTTCACGAAGGATGTGCGCCAAGTAGGATTGGGGGTGTTTGAGTTCGATGCAATCCTGAAGGAACCTTCCCTCCTCCGGGGTCAAATTGAAAGTGGCGTTGTCTGGGAAATCCTCTGGAGTCGGTGGTAGCTTCGCCCAGCGGCTTGGGGTGCCGTCCGCGGATTCGTAGCGCCGGTCCTCAACTGGATCATCCTGCGCTGTCATCGCCTGGAACAATGTTGACGGGCCACGACGTGGACCCTGGTGAGAAGGGATGGGTCCCGGTCCCCGACGGATGCCCCAGCGTTCGAGACCCACCCAATAAATTGAACTCGGCCAACGCTGCAAAGATGCCCTCGCTTCACGGCCAATCACTCCTGCGCCGGCGCCATGCGCCTCAGCCAAGGCGTCGCAGAGCCGCAGTTGGAGTTGGCGCGCCAGTTGGTCGGAATTGGCTCTGGGCCTGTCTTCCACCATCTGCAGAATCCAAGGGATGAAAAGAAAGTAGCGAGCGCGCGTCTGGATGGTGCTGGTTCCCGGGAACAGAACGTCGGCGATGGTGTCGCGGATGCTGCCGATGCCGAGTTCATCGAGGGTGCCGGGTTCGTTAAGAGCGGAAACCAGTTCCATAACCGCCTTGCGTTCGCTCTCACTGCTGTCCAGCCAGCTAAACGTTGATGTGAAATCGGTAGTCATCACCTCTCCGCAAATAGACCGTAGCATTCGCGATGTTGCCATTCATAGGATCTAGGCGCACCAATTACTCGCGGCGCGTGTGCGATGGTGCGCCAATGTACTGACGTGGCAGAACTCAGTCAACCGGATTCCTGTCACAAGCAGCGTTATTACACCCGATCGCCTTACAGGGATGTCTCCAATATTTCTTGGCACAACCTACAAGCTTTACAAATTCGATGCCTTCACTACGAAATTCGTCGTAATTCTGAGGACCGTCAAACATGAGAATGTACCCTAGAGATTTCCCGCTCACCCGTAGCTTGAAGCCGAAACGTCAGGCTGAACTACGAACCTACGAAGCCCTGGCCGGTATCGACCGCCAGGGCTTTGCCTATTACGAGTGGCGGCGGAAGCACGAGAGCATCGAGTTGGACTTCGCCCTATGGCTTGAAGGCTTGGGGCGGTTCGGGCTGCAGGTGAAAGGCGGGCATTATCTGCTCATCGACGGCGACTGGTACCTCAAAAAGCGAGAGGGTCCTGAGCGTGCCAAATCGGACGACTTGCGCGACAAATACCCCGCGCAGGTCCCCCTCACCAAGCAATGTCCG
>CAZCZB010000042.1:0-25468 GCA_964502995.1 uncultured Dehalococcoidia bacterium | reverse complement strand
GGGTAGGTGGAGCGATGGAGGGTAGGTGGAGCGATGGAGGGTAGGTGGAGCGATGGCGGATGGGTGGAGCGATAATCGAAAGGCCCTGCAATGTTGATGGGAACTCCGCCGTGGTCAAGGCAAACGCCGCAAGCGAGGCAGGGCAAAGCTGCAGACCACCGACAGCACGAGGCCAAGGGCTCCGATGATGGCGATGGCGGTGTCCGGAGAGGTGGCGTCGGAAAGCGCGCCGACCCCCAGGCTGGCGACCACCAGGAATCCCCGGTCGAAGCTTTGGAGACTGGTGAGGCGTCCCCGCAATCGGTCGGGAGCCAGGGTCTGGATCAATGTGCCGCGTGTGGTGCGGAACACGGCCTGGCTGAAGGCCATGGCCGCAATGACGATAAAGGCCAGAGCCATCCAGTGGGAGTAGGCGAACAGCAGGCAGGTGATGGAACTGGCAACCGCCGCGCCCAACACCACTTTACCCTTGTCGAATACGAACCCGAAGGAGGCCATGAACAGGGCGGCCAGGAATCCGCCCACGCCGGTCACGGCCAGCAGGTATCCACCGACGTCGGCATCGCGCATCAGCACGTCGGTGGTGAACACGGGGAACAGGAACCACGCCGGGTGAAGGATGATGTTGGGGATCACGGAGATAATCAACATCTGGAAAATGGCACGTTCGCCGGACCAGATGTAGCGCATACCCTCAACCATATTGGCGATTGCGGAACCCCGGGCGCGGGCGTCGCCCTGCCGATAATACGGGGTTCGCATTGGCAACAGCATCATCACGTTGGCCAGGTACAGGGCGGATTCGATGGTGAAATTCCAGAAGAAACCCAGCGTGAAAATCAGGATGCCGCCGACGAATGGACCGAAAATGCGGGTGCCGGTGATGGTCAGCACATTGGTGGCCATCGCGTTGCCCAGCATTTCCCGGGGAACGGTGGCCGCAATCAACGCCTGGCGCATGGGCTGGGCCACCGAATGGCAGATGCCGGCGAGTATCACGTACAGGTAGGCGTGCCAAACGGTCACCTGGCCCGAAAGCACCAGCAGGGCAAAGCTGAAGGCCAGGGCCGCCATGACCAATTGGAACATGATCACCAGGCGGCGGCGGTCGAAACGGTCGCTGAGGACTCCGCCCCACGGGCCGACTACCAATCCGGGAAGCGTGTTGATGCCGCCGACTGTGACCACCAGCAGGCCGGCAACAGTGGATCCTTCGGACAGTTCCCGAACCAGCCAGCCAACACTGAGCAACTGCAGCCATTGGGCGCTGTTGGCGAAGAAATTGCCGCACCAGAGCAGACGATAATCGCGGTAGGCCAGCCAGGCGTCCAGCGTGTGCAGCCGGGGAAGACGGGGTATGCGGAAAATACGGATGCCTCTTTATCAAATTCGCTGATGAAATACGGACAACAGTATATCCGAATGGGCGACCGCCAGACCGAACCTTGGGACGTTGGGGCGCAGCGCGGTTACTGGAGAGCGCGCACGCGAGAGAGGGTGGCCAGACAGGCCAACGACAGGCTCAGACCGAGAGCGCCGATGGCGAGGATAGCCATCGATGCGGAGGTGAAGTCGGCCAGGATGCCCACCAGGATGCTGATTCCGATCAGGAAGGAACGCTCGTAGGCCAGCAGCGCCATGGTTCGAGCGCGGAAATGGTCGGGGACGATGGTCAGCACCAGGGTTCCGGCGGTGGTGCGGAAGTAAGCCTGGAAGAAGGACATGATCGCCAGGACGGTGAAGGCGGCCCACAACCAGGAACATTGGGAGAACAGCATCGTGCTGAGGGAGCCGAGTATGGCGGTGGCAAGCAGGAGGTATCCGCGTTTCATCGGGAACCCCCAGGTGGCGATGCACAGCGTGGAGATGAGGCCTCCTAACCCGGTGATGGCCAGCAGGTAGCCTCCCATGTCGGCCTGGGCCTGCAACACTTCGACGGTGAACAATGGGAGCAGGAACCAGAGCGGGTGCAGGACAGTATTGGGTATCACGGACAGCAGGGCGATTTCCAGCACCTCGCGCTGCTGCCGCCACAGGTGCAGCAGGCCGTCGCGGATATCGGCAATGGGGGTGAAGTTTGCCCGGGAACCCTGATGTTCGCTGGAGGTGTAGAGCGTTTTCATGGGGATCAACATGATGATGACGCCGGCGTAGAGGGCAGCCTCCAGCGCGAAGTTCCAGAAAAAACCGATGCTGGCGATGATGATTCCGCCGGCGAAGGGTCCAAAAATCCGCGTGCCGGTGACGGTCAGGGTGTTGATGGCGTAGGCGTTGACCAGCGACTCTCGCGGCACGGTGTTGGAGATCAGCACCTGCTGCATGGGCTGGGTGATGGCAAGGCAGGACCCTGAAATCAAAACGTAGGCGTAGGCGTGCCAGGGTTCGATGTAGTCTGTGTCAACCAGGAAGGCGAAGCACAGGGCCAGCACACAGGCGATTGCCTGGACGACGATCACAAGCTTGCGGCGGTCGAGTCGATCGCCCAGCACGCCGGTCAGCGGGTTCACCACCAATCCGGGGAGGGTATTGATGGCGCTGGCCGACAGCACGAGCAAACCGCCCACGCTGGAGCCAAGCGAAAGTTCCTTGACCAGCCACCCGATGCTCAACAGCTGGAGCCACTGGGCGGTGAAAGCGAAGAAGTTTGCGAACCACAGCAGCCGGAAATCACGGTAGGCGAACCAGGATTCCAGGGTTCGTACCCGGGGGAGTCTTAGGCTGGGAATGGTCGTATCCTCGCACCGTGATTGAAGATGGCGATGCCTGCGCACGATGATGCCGAAAGGCACGCGGGCCGCCACATAGTGCGACGCCGGCAAACCGTTGTCAATGGTGAGGGCGTGCCGGATTGCGGCGCGGCTTTTCGGGTAGCCCGGCGACGCCTGAATCGGGCAGGAATCGGCAGGGCCTGTGGTATTATTTGCCAAATTGTGACGCGGAATCAATCCACTGATTGCTCCGCTGCGGCGTATCACCGAGGTTGTGCTCATGGCTACGGTCAGTTCCGAAACGAAAAACGAAGGGATGGTTGGTCAGGACTCCCAACGGGCGCTGGTCGCCCACCTGATGCGGAGGGCCGGATTTGGCGCGACGCCGGCGGAGTTGGACGGCTACTGCGCGCAGGGATATGACGCGACCGTCGATTGGTTGCTGAACCCCGAAACGCAGCCGGGGCTGGATGAAGACATCATCGAGCGGTACTACATCGACTGGAAAGAGAGCCGCAACATCGAGGGTGCTTTGACCGAGACGGTGTACCGGATGAACGGCAACGCATCGACCCGGCCGTTGCAGGAGAAAATCGCGCTTTTCTGGCACGGGGTATTTGCCACCGGGTTGGCCAAGGTTCTGCACGAAAAGACGATGCTGAACCAGATTGACCTGTTCCGGGAGCACGGTCTGGGCAGTTTCCAGACCCTGCTGCAGAAATTGGCGCGTGATCCTGCGATGATTTTCTGGCTGGACAATAACTTCAACCACAAGGACGCCATCAACGAGAACTGGGGCCGTGAACTGCTGGAATTGTTCTCGATGGGCGTGGGCATGGACGGGCGCGAGAACTACACGGAAGACGACGTGCAGGAAGCGGCGCGGGCCTTTACCGGGTGGACCATCGACGACGACAACGTGGCCAGTATTCCCTTTGGCAAGACTCCGTGGCTGTTCCGTTATGACCCCGATGATCACGACGACGGAGAAAAAACCTTCCTGGGCGAAACCGGTAATTTCGATGGCGACGACATTATCGACATAGTGTGCCGTCAGCCGGCCACCGCGAGGTTTATCAGCCGCCACATGTACAACTTCTTCGTGGCCGACGACGTGCAGGTGCCGGCGTGGCAGAACACCCCGCCCCCCGACCCTGAAGCGATAGCCATCCTGGAGGCGGAGTATTTCCGGTCGGGGTATGACATACGCTCGATGCTGCGGGTGATGTTCAGCTCCGAGTTTTTCAAGTCCGAGTCGGCGCGGTTCGCGCGGGTGAAGAGTCCCGCCGAGGTTGTGGTGGGCACGCTGCACCTGGTGGGCGACCTGAAATACCCGCGGACGGGCGTCATGGAGACTGCGCTGGAGTGCCGGTACATGAACCAGGACCTGCTCAACCCGCCGTCGGTGGAGGGCTGGCACACGGGCAAGGAATGGATCGACAGCGGCAGCATGGTTGAGCGCATCAACTTTGTTGCGGACGAATTGGGCAACCCGTCGCGCCCGGGCGTGCGCAACATCCTGGATGCCCTGCTGGAACGGGGCTATCTGGACGCATCGGCAATCGTGGACGGTTGCCTGGAATTGTTGGGCTGCGTCGCGCTGCGGGATGACAACCGGGCTGCGTTGATCGCCAACGCGGCGGAGCAACTGGAAAACGGAGCCGAGTACGGTGCGGTGATACTCAACGCCCTCAAGATGATCGGCTCCACGCGAGAGTACCAGTTCGCTTAGGGGGAAGGGTGTTCGATGGCAGTTCCGACTTTTACCCTACAGCAGGTTGAGGCCGCCATACTCCAGGGGATGCAGGGAGACCGCCGGCGTTACGAGCTCGAATCCACCGAGGCGATACAAAAGAACGCTACTTATGGCGGCAATCTGGCCCACTACCGGAATGTGGCGCAGAAATGTCTTGGTGAAGGCGACTACCTGCAAGCCGCCGAAAAGTCGTGGGGCGCCTATGCCCAAACAATCAAGGGAATCAGCGCCGCGCACGGGATTGGGGTATCTACCCCCAGCAATTTGGTCAGCGTGGCGCAGTCTCTGAATACACTCGCTGCCGGCGCAGATGCGCCTACCGGAGTCCAACTGCGTCACGCGTTTCATTTGGCCAACAGCTTGCACCAGCATTTTTACGAGAACCATCTCCTCGATGATGAAGTGGAACGATCGGTGGCGGAAGTGATGGACGCCGTTGACTTGATGCTGACGGTGTTTGAGCGTAACCAGCGATAGGGATTACTGCCGGTGACTATCAAGCTGGAACCGATACCGTCAGCGGCGGCGCGGGTGATGGAGGCCAAATCCGTCGCGCTGGTTGAAACGGCGCATGGGCTGGCGTTGGACCGGTTCGCGGGTCGCGCCGCCGCCTACGACGCGGAGGCGGAGTTCCCGACCCACAATTACGTTGACCTTCGACGGGCCGGACTGCTTGGCCTGCGGGTTCCGGAAGACTATGGGGGGCTTGATGCGGATCCGCTGACCTACGCCATGTGCATCCTGGCGGTGGCGAGGGGCTGTCCGTCCACCGCGCTGACCCTGACCATGCACACCAACGTGCTGGGCTCGTTCGTGTGCGGGCTGGGCACGGCAGACCAGAAAAGCAGGTACTTTTGCGAGGCGGTGGACGAGGGCAGGCTGTTTGCGTCCATCACCAGCGAACCGGGCGCGTCGGCGCGGGAAAGGTTCGTGCTGTCCACCACGTTCACGCCGATGAACAACGGGGCATACCGGGTGTCGGGCACCAAGCATTTTTGCTCGCTGGCCGATGCGGCCGATTATTTCTTTGTGTCCGGAATTATTGAGGGGAGCGGCGGCGGTCCCGGGAACATCATCTCGGCGATGATCCGCAGCGACATGAGCGGGGTTGAGGTGACGGACCAGTGGGACGCCGTGGGGATGCGCGCAACCAGCAGCCATACCGTGAGTTATGGAACGGTTGCGCCGGCGGGTTCGATATTCGGGCCGCCGGGCCGGCTCCTCAGCGCGGACTGGGGCAGTTTTTCGCTGGGCTACGCGGCCGTGTACCTGGGGATCGCGGAGGCGGCGTACAACCACATCACGGACTACGTGAACGAGAAAAGCTGGACGCCGGAGAGCGGCTCCATCATCAATCATCCGGGCACGCAGGGGGCCATCGGCCAGATGTCGGTTGCCATACAATCGGGACGGCTGCTGCTGGTTGACGCAGCGCTGACGGATCGGCACGCGGACCCCACCGGCGCCGTGCTGGCGGTGAATCGCGCGAAGCAATACTGCGCGGAGGTCGGTGTGCAGGTGACGGACGCGGCCATGAGATTAGCCGGGGGCGGCGGACTCCTGAAATCGTCGCCTCTGGAACGGCTGCGGCGGGATGCGCTTTCGGGTCCGGTGATGCCGCCGGCAAACGACCGGTGCCTGGAAACCATCGGCAAGTTGGAGTGCGGGTTGCCGGCAGTTACGATTGAGTTGACCTAGCGCCGGGCGGTTCGCAGGCTGCGATCAGTCGGGCGGACAAGCATGAATGTCTGAGGTTGGAAATGACCACAGTTGTTGAATATCCAAAATCTGTTACGGGGTTGTATCAGTACCACGACGTGATCGGCCTCTTGTCGGCCAGCGGGCCGGGGTTCAGCGGGCCGGTGTCGGTGGCGTTGGGGCCGGACGGGCTGCTCTACGTGGGCAGCCGGGCGAACCCCAACCAACCCGAGGGGGTGAGAGTCACGCGCTGCACAATCGAAGGCGATTATGTGGGCGAATTCACCGACTGGGGCGACGGACCGGGGCAGTTCATCTGGATCACCGAGATACGTTTCGGGCCCGACGGCAACCTTTACCTGTCGGACGAGAATACCCACCGCGTCAGCGTGTTCACACCGGAAGGGAATTTCCTGCGGTGCTGGGGAGAGTTTGGGAGCGGGCCGGGGCAATTGAACGGGCCATCCGGGATGGAATTCGCATCCGACGGGACGCTGCTGGTGGTTGACTCGCTGAACCACCGGGTGCAACGGTTCACAACCGAAGGCGAGTTGGTGGCGAGTTGGGGTGAAGAGGGCGAAGGGCCGGGTCAATTCCGGATGCCGTGGAGCGTTGCCGTGGATGGCGCGGGGGATGTGTACGTGACCGATTGGCGCAACGACCGGGTGCAGAAGTTCGACGCAGACGGCGGATACATCACCGGGTTCGACGGTACCGACGGCGGCGACGGATTTGCGCGGCCCAACGGCCTGGCGGTGGACGCCGACGGTCGGATCTACGTGTGCGACTGGTGGAACGACCGGGTGCAGGTGCTGGATGCGAACGGGAGGGTTGTCGATACCCTGATCGGGCACTCAGGTACGTCCAAGTGGGCGCGCACTTTCCTGAACGCCAACCCGGACATCGAGGAAAAGCTGAACACGGCTACCCAGAACATCGAACTGAAGCGGCGGTTCTACCGGCCGAGGGCGGTTGCGGTGAGTGATGACGGGCTGGTATTTGTAGCCGATTGCTACCGGCACCGGGTTCAGATTTACCGCAGCCTGCGATAACTTCCGGGCCAGCGGCGGCATCGACTGAGGGGTATGCCATGGGATGGCGAGACATGAGCGCAGAGGAAGCCGAACAGATCGGCAGGCGGGTGTATCAAGAAAAGGTGCGCCCGACGCTGAAAGGTGGCGAAGAGCCGATAGGACATTTCCTGGCGGTCGATCACGACAGCAGGGATTGGGAGTTGGACGAGGCGCTAAATAAAGCGGCGCGACGTTTGCGGGAGCGAAATCCCCATGCCGATATATACGGATTCAAGGTAGGTTTTCCCGCTGCGTTCGAATCGCTGAGTCCGTGAATGGATCAAGAATGATCAGCGGGTATGTGAGTCTGCTGAGGCGCCCAACGATCGACGTGGCGCTGATTGACAGGAACGGGCAACGGCGGAATGTGGAGGCACATTTGGATACCGGTTTTACGGGCGACCTGACGTTGCCGTACTCGGCGATTGAGCAATTGGGGCTTCCATTCATCGCCATCACCAGTTTCAGAACGGCAACAGGCACAATGACGGAGTTCAACACCTATGATGGAACCATTGTGTGGCATGGACAGGAACGGGAAATCAATGTGTTGGAATCAAATGTGTTCCCACTGATCGGTGTGGGTCTTCTCTGGGGCAACCATCTTTCGGTCGATTTCCGCCACAATGGCGATGTCAGTATCAGTGAACTTGACGAAGGCTAAACACCAAAGGAGTGAAGCATGACCAGCGTGAACGGAAGCAAGGTGAGCGATCAGAAGGTGGGCACGACGGTGCTGGTGGTGATGATGGAGGTTGACGAGGCGGACGACGAGGTTTTCAACAAGTGGTACAACGAGGAGCATCTGCCGGAGCGAATGTCGATACCGGGCTACATCAGCGCGCGGCGGTTCATGCTGGACCCTGAGGACGGCCAGGCCAACAACGTCATGCGCTACCTGTGCATCTGGGAGATGGAGGATGACAGCCCGCTGAAATCGCAGTTCTACCAGGACCAGAACGCCAAGCCGACGCCGACCAAGGAAGCGGCGAACGCGGTGGTGCAACAGCGGGCGCGGGGACTGTATCGCCAGATATATCCCACTGCGGGCGGTTACAGCGACCGGGTTGGTTACACCTATCCTGACGGGACGCGGATCGGGGCGTGATTCGACGATAAACCTCGATACGCTTGTGAATCATGGTAGGGGCGAATGATTATTTGCCCCTACGCGGTTTCAGATGCGGGTGAGGCGCAGGATGGCGCTGATGTCGTCCTCTTCCTCCAGTTTCCAGAGGCGGGCGAGGAGTTCATCGGTCTGGTCGGGGGACAGGAGGTCTTCGCACAGGCCGCGGAACTTGGCCTCCACCTCAGCATCGGTCATGGGGTTGCGGTGGTGCCCTCGGTGGTGTCCCACCTCGGCGCTGTAGGTCTGGCCGCCGCGCATGGTCAGGTCGAGGTTGCAGAGCATGGCGTCGGGGAACCGGCGATTGGCCTCCTCGGAAGCCTCGATGCGGGTGTGGCCGATGAGCGTGGCAATGTCCGGATCGTTGATGTGCTCATCCGAAAAGTGGCCCTGGTTCAGGGTGTTGTGCTTCAGGGCGATGGCGGTGGCGTAGGGCATGCTGTGGTCGGCGGACTCGCGGGTCTTCGGGTTGTATTTCTCCTCGTCGCCGGCCATGATGTCGATGGCCTTCTGGAGGGTGCGGATGTGAACGCCCTCGACGTCGGCGTGGTTGAAACCGGCTACCTGGTTGCGGGCCTCCAGCGCGGCTTCAACCACGGTTTGCGAATAGAGGCCCAGGGCGAAGTGCTTGATGGTACATTCGTGGACCTTGAACGGTTGGCCCTGGTCGCCGCCGAAGGGTTCCAACCGGTAGGGCTCTTTGGAGACGGCGGTGAAGAACCCCAATTCGCCCTCGAATATCGGGCCGGGACCGGTGAGGCCGCGTTCGGCCAGCAGGGCGGCGAACACGGCGTTGCGGCTTGCATTCGCATAGGCGCAGCCCTTCCAGTGGGATAGCTCTCCGACGCGGGTTTGACCCAACGCGACGTTGGGGGTGATTCCCAGATTCAACGCCTGCTCGGTTTGGGCGACTGACAACCCCATCGCTCGGGCGGCGCCCAGGGAACTGGCGATGGCGCCGTTGGTGACGTGGTCGAATCCCAGGTTGCGGATGTTGAACGCGTCGCCGAACCGGCAGAACGCCTCGTAGGCGACGGCGGTGGCGGTCAGGTAGCGGCGTCCGCCGGCTCCGGCCAACTCCGCGCCGGCCAGGGTGGCGGCGATGCTGTCGCTGGGGTGCCCGGATTCCAGGGTGGTGTAGCCGTCGTTGAAATCGAGGTAGCGAATCATAACGCCGTTGGCGAAGGTGGCGAGATCGGGACTGCTGGTCTGGCCGTTGCCAATGATGGTCACCGGCCGCTTGTGTCCCGTAATTTCGGCGGCCATGTCGCGGGCGATTTTGCTGGGCTCGGCGGTGTATCCGCCAATGGCGCAACCGATGGTGTCGATGGTCATGCGTTTGAGCAGGTGGACGGTGTCGGCCGGAATGTCGCGGTAGTGGAGGTTGGCGGAGTAGTTGGAGACGTACTCGGCGATGGTGGGCATGGCTGGCCTCCAGGGTCTTTGACTGGATTCAGTTGCGGTCGGGATGGGCGATTCGGGGCAGCACGGTCAGCGATTGCTTGCGTGAAACTCGGCCACCTGGTTGAGGTAATTTTGCAGCAGGTCGTGGCCTACGGTGGTCAAAATTGATTCAGGATGGAACTGGACTCCTTCGACGGCCAACTCCTTGTGGCGCACGCCCATGATCAGGCCGTTGTCGGTCCAGGCGGTGACTTCCAGGAAGTCGGGTACGGAGTCAGGGTAGATGACCAGGCTGTGGTAACGGATGGCTTCGAAGGGGTTGGGCAGGCCGGCGAACACGCCCCTGCCGTCGTGATGGATCATGGAGGTTTTGCCGTGCATGATTTCGCCGGCGCGATCGACGGTTGCGCCGTAAGCGTCGCCGATGCACTGGTGGCCGAGGCACACGCCCAGCACCGGCAGCCTGGGCCCGAAGTGGCGGATAACGTCGTTGGATATGCCGGCCTCGCGGGGTGTGCAAGGACCGGGCGAAACCACGATGCCCTCGGGCTGCATGGCCTCTATATCCTCGATGGATGTTTTGTCGTTGCGAATCACCTCAACCTCGGCGCCCAGTTCGCACAGGTACTGGTAGAGGTTGTAGGTGAAACTGTCGTAGTTGTCGATGAGGAGAAGCATCAGTAAAGCTCCACCAGTTCCAGCCAGTTGCCGTCGGGATCCTGGCAGTAGGAGGCCTTGCGGACAAGCTTGCCGGCGTCGTCATACATCGTCACCGGAGGCGTCGGGTAACTGAGGCCGCGGTTGCGAGTGTTCTCGTAGAAGGCGTCGATGTCCTCGACGAAGAAGGCCAGGTGAGGGGCGCGGACGTCGTTCTTGTCGAAGTGGGCGTGGCCGCCTTCGGGGTTGATGTACTGGATCAGTTCGAGCTGGTGGCCGTCGGCCATTTCGAAGAATGCGCCCTTGATATGAGTGTCGGGGAACCCGAGCAGCGTGGTTGGGAACTCGCCGGTGCGCTCGGTGCGCATGGCGAGGGTGAGGCCAAGGACGTCGGAGTAGAAGTCGATGGCGGCCTCCAGATCCTTGACTATGAAGCCGGTGTGGAAGAATGACTTGAGCATTTTGGCCTCCGGGTTCGTTTCACATTGATGGACGGGATGGGCAGGATTGCTGGTCAGCTTGCGCCTTCGGCCATGTCGATGGCGCGCATCATTGCGCCGGACTTGTGGCGGGTTTCCATGTATTCATCCTCGGCGACGCTGTCGGCGACGACCCCGCCGCCGGCCTGAACGTACATCACGCCGTCCTTGAAGATTCCGGTGCGCAGGACGAGGGCAGTGTCCATGTTGCCGTTGTAGCTGAAATAGGCGACGGCTCCGCCGTAGGGGCCGCGGCGTTCCTGCTCAACCTCGGCGATGATCTCCATGGCGCGAATCTTGGGGGCGCCGGATACCGTGCCGGCGGGGAAGCAGGAGCGCAGGGCGTCGTAGGAGGTCATGTCGGGACGGAGTTGGCCTTCGACGTGGGACACCAGGTGCATCACGTGGGAGAACCGCTCCACGTCCATGTACTGGGTGACCCGCACGGTGCCGGGCACGCTGACACGGCCGATGTCGTTGCGGCCCAGATCGAGGAGCATGATGTGCTCGGCGCGCTGCTTTTCGCTGCCTTTCAGTTCCTCCTCCAACGCGACATCCTCGGCGGGAGATTGGCCCCTCGGCCGGGTGCCCGCGATGGGGTGAGTGGAAACGGTGCCCTCATGGACGGTGGCAACGGTCTCGATCGCCGCGCCGACGATCTGGAATCCGTTCAGGTCCAGGTAGTACATGTAGGGCGAGGGATTGCTGCCGCGCAGGGCGCGATACACCTGGAAAGGGTGGGCGTCGGTGCGGCGGCTGAACCGCTGGGAGTTGACCACCTGGATGATGTCGCCGGCATAGATGTACTCGATGCACTTGTCCACGATTGCCTCGTACTCGGGCACGGTGAAGTTGGACTGAGTTTCGCCGCCGGACGGCATGGCCGGAGTCGCGAGCAGTTCCGGCGGGATTTCCAGGGGACGGGACAGACGGTCAACCATGCGCTCGATCTTGCCCACCGCGGCATTGTAAGCGGCTTGCAGGTCGTCATCGTCCAGGTGAACGTGGCTGACCACCTTGATGTCGTGGCGCAGGTGGTCGAACACCAGCAGCGTGTCGGTGAACATGAACACCGATTCGGGCAGGCCCTGTGGGTCGGCGTCGACCATGGGAACCCGCGGCTCGAAGTAGTGAACGGCGTCGTAGGCGACATAACCGACGCCGCCGCCGTGGAATGGAGGCAGGCCATCGACGGGAACCAGATGAAACGAGTCCATCTCGCGCTGCACCAGGGTCAGTGGGTCCACGGCGCCGGACGGCTGGTCGGCGCCGGTGCTGAAAACGTCGTAGGGCTCGGTGCCGATGAAACTGTAGCGTCCGATGCGCTCGCCGCCAGCCACCGATTCCAGCAGAAACGAGTATGGCGGACGGGCGACTTTGAGATACGCGGAAACGGGGGTTTCGAGGTCGGCGTTGATTGTCGCGTAAACGGGGCACAGGTTGCCCTGTCCAACGAAGCCGCGGACCTGTTCGAGAGTGGGATAGTAGGTGGTCACGATGCGCTGTCCGGTGGGTGTGAAAGGGGGCACAAAGAAAAAGCCCGTCCCCTGGGGACGAGCCAAACGGTCGTTATGCCACCCTGCATACGGTGAATTACGGGCGAGTAACGCGGCCCAGGCGGTCCGGCCTAGCGGGTTGATTCGTTCGGTGGACGGCTCCGGGGTCCATTCCGCGTCTGCGCCTGGCGCCGGTTCGCAGCAACTCCGGCTCTCTGGGCCCCGCTGGACGCGTACTAATCCCCTTCGCAGCGGATGATTATTCAAATGTGTGGGACAATTGTAGGGTGGGACGGTTGGGGCGTCAACGGCCAACGGCTCGCCAGACAGCTACATAGCGGAGCGAAAGCGTGGAGCAAATTGGAAACAGGGCGACGCCAACGGAGGCGGCAACGAACGAATCGGGTGGATCGGATGCGGCCGGTCCGGGACAAGGCAGCAGCGAAATTCGGGAGCAACCACATTCGCGCTTCATCGTGTTCGGCTTAACCGCAACCGGGTTACAATCCGTCACTCACAAATCTCAACCGACAAGGACCAACTGATGCCCAGCTTTGCAGGGACCAATGACAATTACGCTCAACTGAAATACAAGATCCGGATGGCGGGTCTTTTGGACAAGAACCCCGCCCGATACATTGGGAAGATGCTGGCCAGCGCGATACTGGTGGCGGTGAGCATCGCGATTCTGATCATCACGGACAACATTTGGATACAGATATGCAACGCGGCGCTCCTGGCGTTCACAACGGTTCAGCTGTGTTTCCTGGGGCATGACGCCGGACACCAACAGGTGTTCAGGGCGAGCAGAAACAACGACCGTCTCGGACTGGCAGTCAGTCTGCTGGTGGGCATCAACCGGACCTGGTGGGTTTCCAAACACAACGAACACCACGGCAGCCCGAACGACGTGGATGCCGACCCGGACGTGAACCTGCCGTTCATCGCTTTCTCGCCGCAACAGGCCAGGGACAGCGCCGGCTTCAAGACATTGATCATCCGTCATCAGGCCGCGCTGTTTTACCCCCTGACCTGCCTGGAAGCTTTCGTACTGAAAGCTTCGGGTTTCCCCAACCTCTTGAGTGGAAAGGTCAAGTACCGGGTAGCCGAACCTGCCGTCATGATCGGACACATCGCGCTATACGTGGGCCTGATTTTCTGGTGCCTGCCGGTATGGGAAGGGATTGTGTTTCTGGCCGTTCATCACATTCTGACCGGCCTGTACGTCAGCTCGACTTTCGCGCCGAACCACAAGGGCATGCTGATGACGGACGCCAACAGCGAGATTGATTTCCTGAGCCAGCAGGTGCTTACGTCCAGAAACGTGCGGCCAAGCACAGTGAACGATACGCTGTACGGCGGGCTCAACTACCAGATTGAGCACCATCTCTTTCCCACCATGCCCAGGCACAATTTGGGCAAGGCGCGGCCCATCATCATGGAATTCTGCCGTCGCAGCGGCATCGCGTACTACGAAACCGGTCTGATCCAGTCTCACCGAGAGATCCTGCAATACCTCCACCAGGTGAGCGCGCCGTTGCGGAACCGGGTGGCATAGCAGGTCAGATCAGGGGCAGCGGGGGAGTTTGCTTCCGTCGGATGGCTCAGCGGTGAGTCCGACACCGGCGTGAGGCGACGGCAGGGGGCGATGATCCGCGGAGACGTATCGGGGCAACCCGTGTGGTTGCCCCTACGATTCCCGGCAGGGAATGTGGGTTGGCAATCGGCGATGCAAGACAGGGTGTTGCGCCGACCCCGGTTTGATGACCGGGGCGCCAGCAGGGCGAATGATCGTTCGTTCCGGTGGCCGCGACAACACTGCGTCGTCCGGGGCAACCACAAGGGTTGCTCCTACGTTGATGACGTTTGGAGCATTGATGACGTTTGGAGCATTTCGTCGCGCGCGCCGGATCAGGGGCGGACTGATGCCCGCCTCAATCGCAAAGTCGGTTCGATTGCGGGGTGGCCGCGCCGACTGAAAATCCTGGCTTGTGTTTTGGTGGTTTCTCCTTTGGGTTGGTCTTTGGGTCTTGGGCGTCAGGTTTTTTCGGTTCGGGCTGCGTGTCGGAGCACGGCCAACACTGTTTTTGGGTGCGCAGAAAGATATCGTCCTAGTCTTCCGTGTACCTGCGGTTGGCCGGCCAATGAGACCGGGGGAGCGCAGCACGGGGCGGTGGTGACACCCGCCGGGTCCGGGAGCTTAGACGCGGATTGTGGCGTCCGTAGGCTCCTTGGGAACCATATTCTGCTGTGGGTAACCGACAGGCCGTTGTGCGACCCGAACCTTTAGAACACCTCGCCGTGATGGGCAACATGGTGGACGTCGCTGCATGCGATGCGACGAACCCCGTCCGGTTCTCGAGTACCGGTTGGGGTACCTGACAAGATCAGGATAGAACGGGCGTGCCAATGCGCGCAAGGGGCGGTTGTCACCGGCGCGGGTTTGTGTTTTTCGTGGACGGACGGGACGTCGAGATTGGACTGAATGATTCCCGGACTGGCGGAGGGTGAGCGTGGTCCACCGGTCGGACTACGGCGTCAGCAGGATTTTGCCGGTGGTTTCTCGCCCCTCCAGGCGGCGATGGGCTTCGGCGGCTTCGGAGAGGGGCAGGTTGACGGTCACGTTGAGCCTGATTTCACCGGACTGGACCCAATCGAGGCACTCCTGGGCCCGTTGCAGCAGTTCGGGTCGCGTGGCGGTGTAGTCGCCCAACGAGGGCCGGGTGAGGAACAGGGAACCGTTGCGCAGCGCGCCGGAGTCCACCATTCCCACCGGGCCGCCGGCCTGTCCGTAGAGGGCCATGCAGCCGCGCCGTCCCAGGATGCGCAGGCCCTTTTCGAAGGTGGTTGCGCCCACGGCGTCGTAGATGATCTTGACGCCCTGCCCGTTGGTCATGCGGCGCACCTCATCTTCGAAATCCTGCCGGGTGTACAGGATTACGTCGTCGGCGCCGGCGCCCCGGGCCATGTCGGCCTTTTCGTCAGTGGATACCGTGGTGTACACGTGGAGGCCCAAGCGCTTGAGCATCTGGATGAGCAGCAGGCCCATGCCGCCGGCTCCGGCGTGGACGAGGGCGCTCTGGCCGGCCTGCAACGGCACGATGTCGTTGACCAGGAAATGCGCGGTCATGCACTGGAGCAGGGTGGCCGCGCCGGTTTCATGATCCATGGCGTCGGGAATGGGGACGAGCAGCCACGCGGGGACTGCCTGAAATTCGGCATAGGAACCGGTGTGCATGGCATAGGCCACGCGGTCGCCCACGGACACCTCGGTCACGCCGTCGGCGACGGCGGTGACGATTCCGGAGGCTTCGCGTCCGGGCGTCCACGGAAACGTCGCCGGCGGGTTGGTTCCCTTGCGGCTGGAGACATCGGTGTAGTTGACGCCGATGTTGCGGATGGACACGACGGCTTCGCCGGCCGCCGGCGTGGGCTCGGGCATATCCTCGTATTTGAGGACGTCCGGCCCGCCGATTTCGTATGCGCGAATGCCTTTCATGGTTCTAACCTCCGAGTACCGACACCATGCCGGTTACGTTTTCGATTTCCGCGATGCCGCGGAAGCTGCCGATGGCCTCGTCGATGTGGTCGGCCGGCAGGATGTAGCGGGTGCAATACAGGAACTTGGCCTCCAACTCCTCGGTATCGAGGGGCATTGCCGGGCTGCCCCGGGGTTGATCGACCCGGTGGCGGAATGTCTGGCCGTTGGTGAGGGTGACCGACACCTCGGCGGGGTAGGCGGACAGAGGGGACGCCGCCAGGGTTGCCTCCACGGACGTTTTCTGCATGACGGCGCGGACGCCTTCATCACGCACCGCCGGGTCGGAGAAGAAGTTGATGAGGGGCTGGCCGTGGCAGAGGGTCGCGGACGCGATGAATCCGATGGACGCACGGGCCTGCCAGCCATCTTCGGGCAGGACGTGGGGCACCTGCGCAATCATTTCGGGCGTCACGCCCACGTGGGCCGATACAATGTCGTTGGGTCCGAAACGGTGCAGTTGGTGGAGACCGAGAACGGCGTCGATGACCGTGTGGATTGCGGGATGGCAGGGGTAGAGGCGAATGGTGACACCGTCGTCGTGCAGCCGCCAGTGCGTGCCCAGGCCGGCGACGGCGTCGTCGGAGATTGCATCCCCGAAGGTGGCGCCGGAGAGTTCCTCCGATGCCATGAGAGCGGCCAGAACGCCGTGCATGGCGGACTGACCACCGGCCAGAGACGCCGCGCCCGCCGAGCGGAAAGCGACGCCGGTGGTCGATTGCGCGGCGGCCAGACCGATGGCGTTTGAGATTGAGGAATCGTCGGGCGTCAGCAGCATTGCAGACGCGATGCCGGCTCCCACCGGGCCGGCGAGTCCGGCGGTGGCCCGATCGGCGGACAGGCGAGCGACGGTTTCGCATCCGACGGCGAAGGCGGCCAGCACTGAGTTGCCGGGAAACCCGTGCATCTCTCCGAGGGCCATCACGGCCGGGAAGACGGCCGCGGTCGGGTTGATGGGCGACAACCGTTGGGGGTCAGTGATGGCCAGGTTGTCGTCGAAGTCGAGCAGGCGAATCAGCGTGCCGTTCATCAACGCGGCGTAGGTTGGGGACGTGCGCTGGCCCATGCCGATGATGGTGCTGCGGCCATTGCCTCCCATGGCTCGCACCACCCGGGACAGGGAGATGCCGTCGGGGTGGGCGGCGCCGGCCAGCGCGGACGCGGCGGCGTTTACCATCATGTCGCGGCACAGGTCGGCGACATGATGAGGCACGATGTTTGGGTCGTTGGCGACTGACGCTGCGAATTGGGCGAAACGTTGGGTCGCGCCAGGGTTGGTTGCATCCATAACGCGGTAAGGATAGCGACGGGCGTGGGTTGGCGCAACGCGGGGACGACGAAGCGGCGAGTGTATAATGGCGCCAATTGACAGCAGGCAGGTGATGCGACGGGTGGAGGTTGACGGGTGGCATGTTGACCGAACCAAAGGCTCGCGTCACCGGATGAGGCATCCGATCAAGCCAGGCGCTATTTCAGTTTCTCGTCTGCGGAAAGACCTCAGAACAGGAGGAAAAACATGGCGGTAACCACGAACGACGCAGGATCGGTGGAGTCCCAGGTGTACGACGTGGCGATCGTGGGTGGCGGAATAATTGGGCTGTCCACCGCCATGCAACTGCTGGAGCGGTCGCCTGATCTGGGCATTGCCGTCATAGAGAAGGAAGAGCAACTGGCGCAGCACCAGACCGGACACAACAGCGGTGTCATCCATTCCGGCATCTACTACCGGCCCGGATCCTGGAAGTCGCGGTTCTGCGTGGCGGGCAAGGACCGTCTGATCGCTTTTTGCGACGATAATGAGATCGAGTATGATCCGTGCGGCAAGGTGATTGTGGCCACCCACGAGAGCGAGTTGGGGCGGCTGCAGGATCTTTACGAGCGCGGCGTCGCAAACGGGGTGCCGGACCTGGAGATTGTTGGTCCGGAGCGGCTGGCGGAAATTGAGCCGCACACGAGGGGCGTGCAGGCGCTGTGGGCTCCCCACACCGGGATTGTGGACTATGTGCGGGTCGCCAACGCCTACGCGGGCAAGTTCCAATCCGCCGGCGGGGACATTTTCACCGGCGCGGCGGTGAGGCGGGCGCGCGAAACGGGCGACGGCGCGGTACTGGAAACCGAGCGCGGACCGGTTCAGGCAAAACACGTGATCAACTGCGGGGGACTGTACGCCGACAAACTGGCGCGGATGATGGGCGAGGAGACGGACGTGCGCATCATCCCGTTCCGCGGTGAATACTACAAGCTTGCCGAGAGCAGCCACGATCTGGTGAAGGGCCTGATCTATCCCGTGCCCGACCCGCGATTCCCGTTCCTGGGCGTCCACTACACGCGCAACATCCACGGGTACGTTGAGGCGGGACCCAACGCGGTGCTGGCATGGGCCCGCGAGGGATACACCAAGGGCGATATAAGCCTGGGCGAGACTGCCGGCGCGTTGGCTTTCCCCGGATTCTGGAAAATGACCGCCAAGCACTGGAAGACCGGGATGAAGGAGATGCACCGTTCCTACAGCAAGTCGGTATTCGTGGGAGACCTGCAGAAGCTGATACCGGAGATCCGCGCGTCCGATCTGGAGCCGGGAGGCAGCGGAGTGAGGGCGCAGGCCGTGGCGTCGACGGGGGCGATCCTGGACGACTTTCACATTCTGCGGGGCCAGAAGGCGCTGCACGTTTTGAACGCGCCGTCGCCGGGGGCCACGTCGTCGCTTGCCATCGGCGAATACCTGTCGGACATGGCGGTGGAGGATTTCGGACTGACGAAGGCGTAACACCGCCATGGTGTATAGTGTATCCGGGCGCGTCCGGAGCATATAAAGACGCGTTCCGGGATGGCCAGTGCAAGACGCCTCGATACAATTGGGAACCTGGAATATAACCGCCGACGGCGTCGGGGAATACCTGGCGGCAGTTGGCGACAACCTGCCGGTGTACCTGGAATCCGGCGCCGCGCCTCCGTTGATGCTGACGGCCCGGGTCGTGGGCCTGCTGCTGGATAAACTGTCGTTGCCGGACGGCGCGATCCACAGTTTGCAGGACGTGGAGACGATGGACGCGCCTGCAATCGGCCGCTCGGTGTGTGCTACCGCCACCATGGAGCCGGTTCGTGAGCGCGGGGGCCTGCGTTTCCTGACGGTGAACTACCGGGTATCGGACGTTGAGCGTGGCGACGCGGTGCAGCGCGGCAAGACCACGGTGCTGCTGCCCGCCGGATCCGAAGAATAGCGGGTTGTCAGGATGGTAACCGAACCGGAAACTGCCATGCCGCACTGCGTTGCTGTTGGAGATGCGCTGCCGACGGTGCGCCGGGAAATCACCCAATCGAGCATCGACGCATATCGCAGGGTGTCGGGCGACAACAACCGGATTCACCACGACGCGGAGTTTGCGTCGTCCACTCGGTTCGGCGGAGTGATCGCCCACGGGATGCTGACGCTGGCGCTGGTGTCGGAAATGATGACGAGCGCATTCGGGGCCGAATGGCTGGCGACCGGCAACCTGCGCGTCAGGTTCCGAGGGGCAGCGCGGCCGGGCGATGTTCTGGAGACGTCCGGAACGGTTGCGAAAATCGAAACAGGCTCAGAGGGCG
Source organism: uncultured Dehalococcoidia bacterium (assembly GCA_964502995.1). Lineage (GTDB taxonomy): Bacteria > Chloroflexota > Dehalococcoidia > Lucifugimonadales > UBA3495 > Bin87. The sequence goes on along the minus strand of CAZCZB010000042.1, from coordinate 5,948 downwards.
CTGATCTCAGTTGCAATTTTGAACTGCGAAACGCGGACAGCGGGGAACGGATAATCACGGGCACCGCCAGTTTAACCACACGAAAGATAACGGTAGAGGGTTGCGGACAATGAGCAGCAACGGGAATGCGCCGCCGGTTCGTATCGCGCTGGACGCGATGGGTGGAGACAATGGGCCGCCGGTGACGGTGGCCGGCGCGGTGGCGGCCCTGGAGGCTCATCCCAATCTGCATATCGCGTTGGTTGGCGACCCCGACGAGGTCAACCGGGAGTTGGAGAACCACGGCGGCGCGGCTGCGAACCCCGCCATCACGGTTGTCGCGTCGGAAGGGAAAATCGAGGATGACGAGCATCCGATTTCCGCGCTGCGTCGCAAGCCGAGATCGTCGATCGTGGTCGCCATGCAACTGTTGCGGACGGGACAGGCGGACATGGCGGTGTCGGTGGGATCCACCGGGGCGACGATGGCCACCGCGACGATGACCCTGGGCCTGCTGGAAGGGTTGGAACGGCCCTGCATCGGAGGCAATTTCCTGGGTGTTGCGCCGAATACGACGGTGGTGGACCTGGGCAGCAACGTGGACTGTCGGCCATCGCTGATGCTGAGCTTTGCGGCGTTGGGCGTGGCGTTCTCCCGCTACCGGTTGGGAATCGACAACCCACGTGTCGCGCTGCTGAGCGTTGGCGAGGAAGCTGCCAAGGGCAACCGGCAGGTGCAGGAGAGCCACTCCCTTTTCGGCGAGAGCCATCTGAATTTCGTGGGCAACGTGGAGGGGATGGACTTTTTCACCAACAAGGCGGACGTTATCGTTTGTGACGGCTTCATCGGGAACATTCTGATCAAGTTTGCGGAAGGGCTGGGTTCGGCGCTGGCTCCATATTTGTACCGGCAATTGACGGCGATGATGCCCGAGGAGCAGGTGCAGCAGATTGTAGGCGCGCTCTGGACGAACATGAACCTGCCGCGCACCATGGGCGGGCCGCTGTTCGGCGTGGACGGACTGGTGATGATCGGTCACGGTTCGTCGGGGGCGGACGGCATCGCCGGCGCGATCAATACCGGTCTGCTCTGTCGCAGGGTGGACCTGGTGGAAGAGTTCCGGAGGGAACTGGCCGAGCTGCGTCAGACCGGCGTGCTGGAAGCGTGAAGGAGGAGTGGTGCGATGATTGCGATTGATTTGACCGGGCAGGTTGCTCTGGTGACCGGGTCGTCGCGAGGAATCGGGGCAGCCATCGCCAAGGATCTGGCTGCGGCCGGCGCGTCGGTTGGCATCAACTATCGGAACAACGCCGAGCTGGCCGACCGGGTGATCGACGAAATTCGCGCGGCCGGAGGCGAGGCGCTGCGAGTGCCGGGCGACGTTTCCGACGAAAACGCCGCTGAGGCGGTGGTCAAGACCACGGCCGACCGCCTGGGACGGCTGGACATACTGGTGAACAACGCAGGAATCAACCGGGACCGCCTGGTGATGCGCATGACCGCCGAAGACTGGGATGAGGTGCTGACCGTCAACCTGCGCGGCACGTTCCTGCCCACTCGCTTTGCCATTCCGCTGATGGTGCGCCAGCGGTACGGTCGGATAATCAACGTGTCCTCGGTGGTTGGGCTTTCCGGGAACCCGGGACAGGCCAACTACGCCGCCTCCAAAGCGGGGCAGGTTGGAATGACCAAGGCCATTGCCCGCGAGGTCGCCAGCCGCAACATCACCGTGAACGCCGTCGCTCCCGGATTCATCCAGGTGGGCGAATCCGGCGGCATGACCGGCGATCTGACCGACGAGCAGCGAACCCAGGTGCTGGCGAGGGTGCCGGCCGGACGGTTCGGTTCGCCCGAGGACGTGGCGTCGGCGGTGACCTACCTGGCGAGTCGCGGCGCCGGGTACATCACGGGACAGGTTTTCACGATTGACGGCGGCATGACTGCGTGACAAGGAGCGAACCCATGCGTGCGACCAAGCGTTTTCGCCAACTGCTGAACGATCCGGGGATCATCACAGCGCCCGGCGCGTATGACTGCCTCACCGCCGCGATCATCGCGCAGACCGGGTTTCCGGCGGTGTACATGACCGGGGCCGGCACGTCGGTGGCGCGAATCGGGTATCCCGACCTGGCGCTGGCCACCGCGACCGAGATGCTGGCGAACGCCGCTGCCATCGCCGGAGCGGTGGAGGTTCCCGTGATCGCCGACGCCGATACCGGATACGGCGGCACAATGAACGTGCGACGGACGATCCGAGAATACGAACGCACCGGGGTCGCTGCCGTTCACATCGAGGACCAGCAGTTTCCCAAGCGCTGCGGACATCTGGAAGACAAGCGCGTGGTGCCCATCGACGAGATGGTCCAGAAGATCCGGGCGGCCGTGGATGCCAGGACCGACGACGATTTCACCATCATCGTGAGGACGGACGCGCTGGCGGTTACCGGTTGGGACGACACCATGCGGCGTTGCGACGCTTTCACCGAGGCCGGCGCGGACGCCCTGTTCGTGGAGGCGATACGGTCGGCGGAAGAGGCTGCGGAGGTGGTTGAACGCACCAGCGTGCCGCTGCTGTACAACTTCGTCGAGACCGGCAAGTCGCCGCTGCTGAACGTATCCGAGTTGGAACGACTGGGTTTCAAGATGGTGATTTTCCCGGGCAGCGCGTTCATGTCGGTGGCCTACACGGTGGGCAAGTTGATGGCGGAACTGAAGGCTAAGGGCACCACCGCGTCGCTGGTTGATCAGATGACTCCCCTGACCGACGCTTTCGAGTTGATGGGCTTGACCGAAATGCTGGAGCGTGACGCGGGGTATGCGGTGGAGCAAGATGGTTACGACGAAAGGGATGTTGAAAAACTCCGTTTCCAGGACATCAAACGCAAGGCGATGACCATTTTCCATGACAAAATTGCGCCAACCCTTGCGTATGCCGATGGGGGCAAGCTACTTATAATAAATGCCGAAACCGGCGAGTTCGAGCTTTTCCACGACGAAGATGAAGGGCAACAACGCTGGCTTGATTTCCGATACACCGATCCGGTGTACCTGATGCGGGTGGGGCACCCAGCCCCGTTTGATATAGGGAACGTTGTGCCAGGGGAATCCGTGTAATTGCCGTGGAAGGATACGTTAACGCATTTCCCAAAGAGCCGCGGTTGACGATTACTATCCTGGATCGCCAGGGTATGGACGTGCGTGTGGACGCGGTTATCGACACTGGTTTTACGGAATTCCTGTCGCTGCCGTCGAACACTATCAGAGAATTGGGGTTGGAACGTGGGCAGGACATGGAAGTTGCAGCAGCCGGAGGGCGGGTCATGCCGGTGCCAACCTATTCCGCAACAATTACCTGGCATGGAGCGCACCGCAGGGTTCGTATAATCGCTCTGAATGACCGGCCCCTGATTGGCATGTCCCTGCTCTGGAATAGCGCCATCGCAGTTACCGCTCAGGAGAACGGCGCGGTGTCGGTTACCGAGATTGCCGCTGAGGGCTAGGTATGCTTGGATGACTGAAGATTCAACGGGCAAACAGCCGACACCCAACGGCGGCCCGTTCGCCCGCCGGCTGCCGGGGGAAGTTGCCCGGTGGCAGGCCGACGGCCTGATTTCCGAGGAGCAAGCTGACGCCATACTCAGGCGGTACGATACTGACGAGGGCGTATCCGCCGGGGGCGCGATTGCGAACCGGGTGGTCAGCGTCATTGCGGTGATGGGCGCCGTGCTGATCGGTCTGGGCATCATCGCGTTCATCGCGGCCAACTGGTCGGAAATTCCCAAGTTTGCGAAGCTGGCGATGATGGTGGCGGGCACGCCGGCCATCTACATCATCGGATGGCTGGTGGGATACCGATTCGACTATCCTCGCATCGGAATTGCCATCATTCTGCTCGGAACCGTTGCGTTTGGGGCGTCGATTCACCTGGTGGCGCAAACCTATCACGTCCCGGTGAACCATCCGGCGCTGGTTCCCATGTGGTTTGTCGGCGTGATCCCCCTGGCGTACATATCGCGTTCGCGGGCTATCATGGGCCTGTCGATAATCCTGTTCCTGGCGGCCGGCGGGTTCAGGAGTCAGGAATGGGCGCATAATTCGGATGATTTCGGCGGCGTCATGGTGACTCCGGTGTTCCTGCTGCTTGGGGCGTTCCTGTTCTCGGCGGGCCGTGTGCAAGCACGGTTTGAATTCACCGAACGGTTCGCGTGGATGCTGGAAATAGTCGGTCTGCTGGTGGTGTCCGCTGCCATCTATATGTTTGGATTTAGCGAGGTTTGGGACACGGTTGAGCATAACGAGCCGGTTTTGTCCGGCGTGTCGGTTGAATACTGGCTGGTGGCGGGAGTCGGAGTTGTAGCATCGGCGGCGATGATCGCCGTGGCGGGTTGGCGTCGCATGAGGTCCGGGCTGGGCGTATTCTGGTGGGAGGCCGGCGCGTTGGCGGCGATGGCTGCGACGGCCGCGGGGATGTGGGTAGGCCTGGCGTTCGGCGGCAATTGGCTGTGGTGGGTGTTCAACCTGGTGATGCTGGCGGGGGTGCTGGCAATGATCGCCGGCGGCTACCGGTGGAACCGGGCGTACCTGATGAATTTGGCCGTGGTGATATTTGCCATCACCCTGTTCACGCGGTATTTCGAGTTCGGGTTTGGGCTGCTGGGCCAGTCGGTGGCGTTCATAGTGGCCGGGGTGATATTGCTTGCCGGCGGGTTCGGGCTGGAGTTCCTGCGGCGCCGATTGGTCGGCCGGATGCGTGGCGCGGAGGTTGCGCGGTGAGCCGGCGCATGACCATCCTGCTGTTTGCCGTGGTGGCCGCCCAGGTGATTGGGCTGGTGGCGTTTGTCAGCGTGCGGGAGGTTGCGCTTACGCAGGGCCGGGAGATTACGCTGCAGACGGTTCCGGTTGACCCGCGTTCGCTGCTGCAGGGGGATTACGCGATTCTGGACTATGAGATCGCAGAGATTCCCGAGTGGTTGAGGGACCGGCCGGCGGACAGCACGGTGTACGTGATTCTGCGGGAGTGCGGCGAGGTCTGGTGCGCCAATCGGCACCAATACCGGGAACCCGACGGTTCCGATGTTTTCATTCGCGGCAAGGTGAACGACCGGGGGAGGATCGACTTTGGGATCGGCACGTTTTTTGTGCCGGAGGGAACGGGGCACATCGTAGAACGGGCGCGGGACGTGAAGGTTATCGTGTCGCTGGACTACCAGGGGCGCGCGGTGATCAAGACGGTACTGGTGGACGGGAGGCCGTTTGATGCTGGCGCTCCTTGATTTCGCATCGGGAGTCGCTGAGCCAAATACGGAACAGCGAGGTACACTGGCGTCGTCAACTCAATGCCGGAGGTGGAACTGATGTCGAACGTGGTTCTTGTGGTCGATATGGTCCGCGGTTTCATGGAACCGGGGCACAACCTGTACTGCGGCGATGATGCGCGGGACATCATTGAGCCGGTGCGGGACCTGCTTCGACGGGAAAGCGCCGAGGGGTCTGCGATCCTGTTCGTGTCGGATCACCACCTGCCCGACGATTTGGAGTTCCAGATGTTTCCGGTGCATTGCGTGATTGGCACCGAGGAACCGGAGGTGATACCCGAGTTGGCGGATTGGGTCACCGAGTCCAACGTGATACCGAAGAATCGCTACAGCGGGTTTTTCAATACGGACCTGGAGGCTCGGCTTGCCGATTTGCATCCCGACAAGGTGATCATCTGCGGGGTATGCACCGACATCTGCGTGATGCACACCACGTCGGACGCCCGCAACCGTGACTATACGGTGGAGATTCCGCGCGATTGCGTTGCGTCGTTTGACGGTGACGCGCACCGGTGGGCTTTGGATCACATCGGGAAGATACTGGGGGCGCAAGTTGTTTGACGTTGGGTGGTCTATCGTGGGCGGCGGGTGGTTCGACGGGCTCACCATGAGCGGGGCAACTGCGGTGGTTCGACAGGCTCACCATGAGCGGGG
>CAZCZB010000041.1:4550-25529 GCA_964502995.1 uncultured Dehalococcoidia bacterium | reverse complement strand
AGCCAGGGTTGTTGTGTTGTGGGAAGATTGCGGCATAGAGAAACCCCGCCGGGGTGTCCACGGATGCCTCCGGCTGGCGGCGCCGCGGCGACGGGGTGATGAGCGTGGGCATAATAGCCGACGAGGTGTATGGTGTCCAGAATGGGGGACGGGCGCGGCCGGGACCGCCGTCGGCATCAGGATTTGGCGCCGTTTGGGGGGCGGAGTTGGCGGAGACGATACGCCGTGGCCAACTAGCGCTGAGGGAACCTCTCGGCGGGGCAACCCGAGTGGTTGCCCCTGCTGGCGTGACCGCCCATCGCCGGTGTTGGGATGTTTCCGGTTTGGCGCGCTGTAAGGAACGCGTAGGGGCAGGTTTGAAACCTGCCCCTACTGAAAGCGGGTCTATTTTGGCGGGGGTTACTTGCCGTCTTCGATGCTGACGGTGATGATGGCGTTGGCGATGAGGGTGCCGTCGCTGCCATCGTCGTTGAGCAGTTCCAGGCCGCCGACCACGACGTTGACGTTGGCCCGGCCGTGGGGCAGCGAGTCCGCCACCTCGTCGGCGTTGACCTTTTCGGGCTTGGGAGCGCCGATGGTCACGTCCACGGTCATGTCATCGGCGGTGGCATCGACGAGACGGGCGAAGCCGAGGCTGCTGTGGTGGATGGCGTCGAAGACGGCGCGCTTGGCCGCCAGGGTGTAATCGAGACCATGGACGTCGACGCCCATGCCCATTTCCGTAACGCAGCGTACGAGAGCCATGCTGAAACCTCCTGGGGTTTGGGGGTTGGCTGCGGCCATTTAACGGCAGCGGCAACGGCAAGTCAAGCGCGTATGCTATAATGCCGCCACTCAAAAAACAGGACAGAAATCATGCAGTGCCAAATGTGCGGCAAAGCCGGGATGACCGGCAACAACGTATCCCACTCGAACCGCAAGACCAAGACCCGGTGGAAGGCCAACGTCCACAAGCAGACGCTGGCGATTGACGGCAAGCCCACTCGTGTCAAGATCTGTTCGCGCTGCCTGCGCACGATGTACAAGCCGCCGCGGGGTCCCAAGGCGCGGACGAGAACTGCGACAACCACCTAGGCATCGCTGACGTTCAGCGAGGGCAACATGACCACCGTTCCGGATTTGCCGCCGCCCGGCTTGCAGAGCGACGAAGACCGCCGCCGCATCAGCGAGATATTCATCGCCCACGCCCGTGAAGAACTGTCGCAAGGCAGCCGGCTGCAAGCGGGCGAAAAAGCCTGGGGCGCGGTGGTGCAGCCGTTCAAGGTCATCGCGGAGCAACGGGGCTGGCCGCATAAGTCGCACCAGGACGTGCGTGAAGTCGCAAGGCAGGTGGTGCGTGAGTATGACATCAACACCGACCAGAGCGAAATCCTGACGGATGCCTACCGGGTCGGTCACGAGAACTTTTACGAGAATTTCCGGAGCGTTGCAGAACTGGCCGATATGATTGGTCGGGTTGAGGGCCTGCTGCCATACCTGCATCAACTGACGACTGCGTCCCCGCGCCCGTTCACCATCACCAGCAACGTGGAGTTGCGACGGTTGCGGCGGCTCACCGGTGACGACAGCCTGGAGATTGGCGACACATCTCCCGTAGGGTTTTCCAAGAATCACTGACCGCCTGTGCCGGTCGGTGGGGGAATGATAAGTCGCGCCTAGGAATTCCCGGGGCTAAGGCCGGCCACACTCTCTCGCATGGCGGCCATCGCGTCGGCCACGGACTGCTCGCGGTTGAAGATTGCGGTGCCGGCCACCAGGATGCCGGCGCCGGCCGACACTGAATCGCGGGCCGTGGCATCGGCTTTCACGCCGCCGTCAACTTCCAACTGCGTCGCATAGCCGTTTTCCTGGATCACGTCGTACAGGCGACGGAGTTTGCCCAGGGCAGACGGTATGAACGACTGGCCGCCGAAGCCTGGATTCACTGTCATCACCAGCACGATGTCCAGATCGGGCAGCACTTCCTCCACGGCGGCGATGGAGGTGGCCGGGTTGATGGCGACGCCGACCTGGCAACCCTGCTCCTTGATGTAACCGACGGTGCGGTGCAGGTGGGCGCAGGCCTCGGCATGCACCAGCACCTGGTCGGTGATTCCCTTGACCAGGCCGGGAAGCAGGCGGTCGGGCTCGTGAACCATCAGGTGCAGGTTGAGGGGCAGGTCGGTGGACGTGCGGATGGCGTCCACGACAACCTCGCCGAAGGAGATGTTGGGGACGAAACGGCCGTCCATTATGTCCACATGGATCAGGTCGGCGCCGGCGTCGGTGACGTCCCGAACCTGCTGGGCGAGGCGGCCGAAGTCGGCGGCAAGCACCGAGGGGGCGATCTGGACGTGGGCGGCGGTTGAGGTCATGCGCCGGATGCCTCCCTGAGGATCTTTTTGGCGCGGGCGAGGCCGTCGGCAACGCGGTTGGGCGCGGTGCCGCCGGGGTTGTCGCGGGCGGCCACCGACGCGGCGGCGGTGATGGCGTACACGTCGTCGTCGAAGTGGGGCGAGAACTCCCGGTACTCTGCCAGCGGCAGGTCGGACAGGGATTTGTCCTCGGCTTCGCAGTGCTGGCACAGGCGGCGCATGATTCCGTGGGACTCGCGGAATGGCACGCCCTTGCCCACCAGGTAATCGGCGAGGTCGGTCGCCAGCATGTAGCTCTCGCTGGCCAGGGATTCCACGCGGCCGGTGTTCAGGGTCATGCCGGGCAGCATGTCGGCGAACACGCGCAGGGTGGACAGCAGGGTATCCACGGTGTCGAAGAACCCCTCCTTGTCCTCCTGCAAATCGCGGTTGTAGGTGAGGGGCAGTCCCTTGAGCACGGTCAGTATTCCCATGAGGCTGCCGTACACGCGGCCGGTTTTGCCCCGGGCGATCTCCGCGAAATCGGGGTTGCGCTTCTGCGGCATGATGCTGCTGCCGGTCGTGAATTCGTCGGCCAGGCGCACGAAGTCGAACTCACGGCTGGACCAGATCACGATCTCCTCGGACAGGCGGGACACGTGCATCATGATGATGGCCGCCGCCGCGTGGAACTCGGCCAGGAAATCGCGGTCGGCCACAGCGTCCATGCTGTTGGGGCTGATCTCGCCGAACCCCAGCGATTCCGCGACGGCGTGGCGATCGGTTGGATAGGGGACGCCGGCCAGCGCGCCGCTGCCCAGGGGCAGCACGTCCATCCGGGCGGCGCAGTCGGTGAGGCGGCCAATGTCGCGCTGGAACATCTCGAAGTAGGCCAGCATGTGGTGAGCAAACAGCACGGGTTGGGCGCGCTGCAGGTGGGTGTAGCCGGGCATGACCACGCCGGAGTTCCGCTCGGCCAGTTGGGTCAGGGCGCGCTGCACGTCGCGCAGGGCGGCGACGGCGTCGGCGATGGCCTGGCGGGTGTAGAGCCGCATATCCAGGGCGATCTGGTCGTTGCGGGAGCGGCCGGTGTGCAGCCGTCCGGCGGCGGGGCCGATGAGATCGGTGAGCCGCCGCTCGATGTTCATGTGCAGGTCTTCCAGGGCCGGATCCCACGGGAAGTCGCCGCGCTCTATTTCATCCTGAACCGTTCCCAGTCCGACGATGATGCTGTCGGCGTCGTCTTGGGTGATGATGCCCTGCCGGGCCAGCATGGCGGCGTGGGCCTTTGAGCCGGCGATGTCCTGCCGGTACAGCCGCCGGTCATAGTGGATGGAAACGGTGTAGTCAGTGTGGTCGTTCATTGGGATTACGCCGTGGGTATAGGGGCGAATAATTATTCGCCCCGGCACATCAGGCATCGGGCATATCAGGCGTCGAGGTAGGCGAAACTGGCGGCCAGGTTGTCGAACACGTCGTCATCCGAAGGGATTTCCATGATGGCGGCGCCGTCGTAGGACTTGCCCTCCAGGATGCGGCGCATGGCGTGGCAGTCGAGGTCGCCGTCGTCCACGCTGCCGATGGCGACGCCGTCGCGGGCCTGTTTGAAATGGACGATCTTGATGTAGTCCAGGGGCAGGTTGGCCAGTTCATCCAACGGCTTGCTGTCGGGATGGCGGCGCAGTTGGTTGGTGGGATCCGGGCAGAGTCCGAGGTGCTGACCCTCATCGTCGGTGAGTTGGGCGCGGGCCTCGCTGACCAGCAGGGCCATGGAGCGCAGGGGCTGGCCGGAGTTCTCCATGGAGAATATCACGCCCTGCCGTGCGGCTTCTCGGACCAGCGGCACGATGCGGGCGGCGGGTTCGGCGACATCCTCGGCGGTTTCCCACGGGGTGTCGGACGCGCCGGGATCGACGGTTCGCAGGTGGGGAGCGCCGCGTCCGACCAGTCGCGCCGCCTCCAGTTGGGACTGGTACAGGCCGCCCTGCGGGTCGATGTCGGTGGTGATGCAGGGCAGGGCGACGGCGAGATCGAAGGTGAGATCGGGGAAACGGTGGACGACGTTGGCCAGGGTTGCGAGGTTGGGCCGCCAGCCGTCGCCCTCGCCGGATTCGGCGGCGGCGAGGCAGGTCTGCCGCAGTTCGATGTGGCGGGCGCCGCGGTCGTGGGCCTCGGCGATGAGGTCGCCCAGGTCGGTGTCGTCGAGCTGGTTGCGCCAGGAGTTGGTTATCGCGCCGTAGATCATGGTAGCCCTCCCGTGGGGTCGGCGGCCGGATTCGGCGAAAACTATACCGCATTTTCGGTTGTCGTGGACAGGAGGGCGCGGAGGTGCAATCGCGAACGGTATGTTCGTTGGTCCGGGTTACGGCGTACCGGGAGGGTAGGGGCGAATAATTATTCGCCCCTACGGACGAGAATACGCACCTGTGCAGGGAGGCGGCATCCGCCGCCGCGGGGCGCGCCTTGCGGCGGGGCAACCATGCGGTGGGCCGAACCATTTGCCGGGGCGGGGCAGTCGTTGGGGCTGGGCAACACCCGAGAGGCTGGGCGACCACCCGAGAGGCAGAGCAACCACCAGGCTTGCCCCTACGAGTGATCGGAGGGAGCCGGCGTAGGGGCGAAGCATGACTCGTCCCACATGTGAAGGGCAGTTTGCCGGGAGCCGGTGTGCTAGGATGGCCGCCAACCTGGCTGCGGAGGCGCTGATATGCCGTACGGAGATAATGACTGGCTGGCCCTGACCACCGAGGAAACCCTGGAACCCGACCTGCCCATCTGCGACGCTCACCATCATTTCTGGGACTTCCGGATGGACCGGGTGCCCTATCACCGCTACCTGCTGCACGAACTGGCAGCGGACATCAACAGTGGACACAACGTGCGCTCGACCGTGTTCCTGGAGGCGAGGGCGATGTACCGTCCCGACGGTCCGGAGGAACTGCGACCCGTTGGCGAGGTGGAGTTCGTGCAGGGTCTGGCGGCGGCCAGCGCCAGCGGACTCTACGGGCCGGGCCAGGCGGCGGCGGCCATCGTCGGCCACGCCAACCTGAGCCTGGGCGACGACGTGGCCCGCGTGCTGGACGCTTTGCAGGCGGCGAGCCCCAACCGGTTCGCCGGCATCCGCCACAACACCAGTTGGGACCGGCATCCCGAGGTGGAAAGCCGCAGCTACGACGGTCAGTTGGCGGACGCCAAGTTCCGCGCCGGCGCGCAGGTTCTGGCCAGCCGGGGCCTGGCCTATGACAACGTGGTGTACTTTCCGCAGTTGGCCGAATTGGCGGACTTCGCCCGCGCCGTGCCCGACCTGACCATCGTGTCCAACCACATCGGCGGGCTGATGCGGGTTGGCCCCTACGCCAACCGGGACGACGAGGTGATGCCGGCGTGGCGCGACGGCATCGCCAAGCTGGCCGAGTGTCCCAACGTGGTGATGAAACTGGGCGGCGTCGGACAGCCGCGCTACGGGTTCGACTGGCACACGCGCACGCATCCCATCGGGTCGGAGGAACTTGCGGAGGCGATGGGGCCGTTGATGCACTACTGCATTGAGCAGTTCGGGCCGGACCGCTGCCTGTTGGAGAGCAACTTCCCGCCGGACAAGGTGTCCTACTCGTACCACGTTATGTACAACGCCTTCAAGCGGATGACGACGGCGTACTCGGCCACCGAGCGGGCGGCCATGTTCCACGACAACGCGGTGCGCGTGTACGGCATCGAGTACGCGGCGTGAGCCAACGAACGTCGTTTGGCAACAGGTGGTGGCGGGTTTCAAACCCGCCACCACGTTGATGCGATCGGGTGGACACCGGCGTCGGGTCGTGGAATAGACGGGGAGACCACGAGGGTCGCCCTTACGTGAACGGTTTTGGTTTGAGCCGGCGGTGTGGTCGGGATGAGTGAGGCGGAGAATTGTGGGCCCGTGCTGGTGGCGGCCGGGTACGTTGCCGGGGAGCGGGTTTGAAACCCGCCCCGGCATGGGCGCAATGAGACGCTCGCCGGTCTTTCAGGTTACTGTGATGGGGTGGGGGGCGGGTTGGTTGAACAGGTATCCCTTTTCGTTGACCAACTATGCGATGCTGCCGCGACGGTCAGAGGCATTGCACGTACATTGGCAAGTAAATCAATCCACGCTTACTCGGTCGTCATCGTCGAGCTGGTGTCCGTCATCACGCACCATCGGGGTGCCATCCATATCTCTTGGGGGCCGTGCCATTCGACACTTCACCAGTAGTCGTCCGGCATCTTGCCTCAGCCTGAAGCCGTGCGTAGGTCGCGTCAACCCCGTTGTCGCTTCCCGTTTTGGCGGCTTCCGTCTGTGATGGTTGAGCGTGCGGGACGTCACGGCCTTGGCTGTGCTGGGCGCATGGGTTGGGACTCTCGATCGAGTGTCCCGTCGATGCGGTTTTGGCACCGTCCTCGGGCCGGTTAGTTCCGGCGCCTGTCGATTGTCGTAAGAGCAGCGATGCAACGTCGCTCGGCCTGTGGGGCTTTCAGGTACTGTTCACACACGTAAGCTGCTACTGCCAACTGAAGACTGGTGTCCTGGATATTGAATGTGGCTTCGGGGTCGTAATCGGCCGAGTGCCGCCTCTTTTGAAGGGCGATGAACGTGCTCGCGAACTGCTCCCCTTCGACCGATAGATGATCTCTGTGGTTTGCGAACGCGCGTCTCGCCGTGCTGTGATCCAGACCTCGGTATACCCGTATCCATGCAGCAGTTGTCAGGTCGTCGCGTGGTGAACCAATGAGAACTTCGGCATTGCTGTTCGCCAAGGTGTGGAACATCGCGTAATACGCGTTGCTGACTGCCCGTCGGATGTGTCCATCGGTTGGACCGGAGTCTCCCTGCGTCTTGAGCAAATCTTCCCCGGCCTGGATCAGGTTCCGCCAGTCGATGGGCCCAGGCGTCGTCACCCAGCCACCTCGCTTCTGCTGGAATAAGAGATTGCAGGGACAGGCTTCACGCCGGCGCGCTCGAATAGCGGGCGAAGCTTTCTGTTGCACTCCAGCACATTCTTCACGTCAATCCTTGCATTGCCATCTTCCAGGATAACGTTCACGTGGATGTAGTCCTCGTCGTCAGGGCCGGGCAGACATTCGGCCCGGACATCGCTCATTCTCAAATCGCCCGGCAGGTATGCGGGCAGTTCATTCCTCACGACGCGCGCCGCTGCTTGGAGCATCTTTTCCGTGGTAGTCATCGGTGCACTTCTCCTTGCAGTTCTTCAATTGGATGGTATCCCCCTGTTGTCCAGGGCTAGTGTCATCCACGATTTCACGACTGTAGAAATCGGTATCATCCTCGCGTGAGCCGAGGATGATCACGCACGTTGCCAGCAACCCATTGTATCGATTAGGAACATCCACGTTAACCGCGCCTTCGGCTCAATGGTAAGGATAGTCCCACAAGCAGAAACGTCCCGGTTCTCTCACGTTAGACGCAAGACATCAACCCAACACCTGGTCTGCGCTCAATGACCGTCCAGAAGTTCTGTCATCTAACAGTTGGTAAAACGCCAAGGTGTCCGGGGCGTTTGGAAGGCGCGCTGGCCTGTGTGCCTGGAGAGGTGTTTCGCACCAAGGTCAATCCCGCCAGTGCCTACCACTGGACGTACATTGGCATTACTACGTGGACGTATTGGGCGGAGTCGGCGGGGCGGAAGACGCCGGGGCTGGAGGAGTTGGTGACTTCCAGGGCGACTTTGCCCCGGCCCAGCACGTTGACGATTTCCTGGAGGTAGCGGACGTTGAAGGCGATCTTGGATTCGTCGCCCTCCATCTGCTCGATGTCCAGTTCGTCCAGGTTGTCGCCGACCTCCTCGGAGCGGGCGGACACCCTCAGTTGGCCGCCTTCGCCGGACTCCTGCGGGGTCATTTCCAGGCGGACGATGTTGCTGCCGTCGCGGGCGAACACGGCGGCGGACTGGGTGGCGCGCTTGAGGTCGTCCAGTTCCATCACCACGCGGGTCTCGTATCGCTCGGGGATCAGTTGCTCGTAATTGGGGAAGCTGCCCTGCAACAGTTGGGACACGATTTCGACGTGCTCCATCTTGAACATGACCTGACCCTTTTCGGGGGACAGGGTCACCTGCACGGGCGCGCTCTGCTCGGACGCGAGGCGCTGGACTTCCTGCATGGTGCGGGCGGGCACGATCACCTTGAGGCCCTCGGCCACGGGTTCGGACAGTTGGCCGGTGTACACGGCGAGCCGGAAGCCGTCGGCGGCGGCCATGACGAGGCTGGACTCTTCAAGCTTGAGTTCCACGCCGGTGAGCACCGGGCGCGACTCGTCGGACGCGGCCGAGAACGCCACGAGGCCGATGCCCGAACGCAGCACGGACGGGTCGATGTTGGTGGCCAGGCCGGAATCGACCTGCGGGATGGGCGGAAAATCGTCGGACGATGCGCCATTAATATGGGTGCGGGAGCGTCCGCAGGATATGTGCAGCACGCTGCCGCCGCCGGCGGTGGGATCGTCGGGGTCGGGACCGCGCAGGTCGAGATCGACGCGGTCGCTGGGGAGGGAACTTACCAGATCGGAGACGAGGCGGTAGGGGACGGTTATGGTGCCCTCTTCCTCAATCATCGCGCCAATCCAGGTGGTGATGGCGATTTCGAGGTTGGTCGCCGACAGCCGGAGCATCCCCTGGTCGCTGCTGAGCATGACGTTCTGGGTGATGGGCAACGTGGAGCGGTTGGCGACGGCGCGGCCCACCACACCGAGGCCGCGGGCGAGATTTTCCTGGAGGCACGAGAGTTTCATGGGTATCTATCCTGAGCGAGAAAATCGATTATTAGGGTTGGCGAATTATATCACGGGTGGGGTTTTTACCGGCCTGAATCGACGGCGAGACGGACGTTCGGGTCGTTGGTCGGTTCGGGTCGAATCGAAAACGCAGAGGCGCGAAGGATAAACGGGATGGTCGAGGATCGCACGCCCTGCGGCGGGGGCGAATGATTATTCGCCCCACGTCGGGGCGGCGGTTGGCGGCTAACGATTGCAGGTGGTTGGGGGTGTACGACGATCGGTCCGGGCACGGTGTAGGGGCAGGTTTGAGACCTGCCCCTGCGGGTTGTGGGAGGCCTTGCGGTCGGGCGAATGATTATTCGCCCCTACGTCGGGGCGGCGGTTGGGGGTGTACGACGATCGGTCCGGGCACGGTGTAGGGGCAGGTCTGAGACCTGCCCCTATGGGTTGTGAGCGCATTGCGACGGGGCGAATGATTATTCGCCCCTACATCTTGGGGTTGCTATGCCCACAGGATTCGGTTGGGTTAGTCCTCGACCTCTACGATCATTTCGATTTCGATGGGCATGCCGCCGGGTAGGGTGGCCATGCCGACGGCGGAGCGGGCGTGACGGCCCCGGTCGCCGTAGAGGTTGACCAGCAGGTCGGACGCGCCGTTGGCCACCAGCGGCGGGCTCTCAAAGTCGGGCGCGGAGTTGACCATGCACAGCAATTTGACGATGTGCGTCACCTTGTCCAGGTCGCCGATGGCGGATTTGAGGGTGGTGAGCAGGTTCAGCGCGGTCTGCCGGGCGCAGTCGTAACCCTCCTCCACGGTCAGGTCGGCGCCCAGCTTGCCGGTGTGCAGCAGGCCGCCGCCGGGCAGCCCCGGGCCGGTTCCGGAGAGGAACACCAGGTTGCCGGTGCGGACGTAGGGGATGATGTTGCCGGCTCCGGGCGCGCGGGGCGGCGGCAGTTCGTAACCCATTTCCTTAAGCTTGTTTTCGATTTCTGACATGGGGATGCTCCTTTTCGGGTCAATGTATGGGCGCGGATGCTACCACGACTTCAGCACCGGCAACACCTCTTTGGCGAACATTTTCAGGCTGCGCTCCGCGACGGACATGGGCGTGCCGCCGAACCGGAATGCGACGTTCAGTTCAAACTCGCCCAGCAGGTCGCGGCGTTCTTCCAGGCCCCGCAGTATCTTGTCGGGGGTGCCCCAGCTGGCCGCTTTCATGAATCCTTCCACGGCGCCGTCCAGGCCGGCGGAACGGGCGATTTCGGCCTTCTGCTGGTAGGCGTCGTAGCCTTTCACGGAGCCGAAGTGGTCGCCGAGAAATTCGTAGTGGTAGAAGTTGCTCTCCACGAACTTGCCCTGGTATTGGCGCGCCTCTCCTTCGCACTGTTCCAGGTCGGCTCCGCACACGACGAACTCGGTGAGCATCAACGACGGCGGCTCGGTGCCGTGGAACTCGCGGTGCAGGGCGCGGCCCCGCTCGATGCCTGGCATCCGCATATCCCAGGGCCGGTCGGCGAACATGATGATGTGGGCGCCCAGTTTGGCGGCGGACATCACCGAATCATCGCTGGCGGCGACGCAGTAGATACGCCCGTCGAAGGAGTGCTGTGGACGGGGCCGGATCTCGGTGCGGGCCTGCGGGTAATGCGGGCCGTCGCCCTCGATGAAGCCGGTTTTGAGCGCGTCCACGATCATGGGCGCGGCCTCGTCGAAACGCTCGCGGGACTCGTCCATGCTGATGCCGAAGGTTGCGAACTCCCGCCGCGCCAGGCCGCGTCCGAATCCCAACCGGAGCCGGCCGCCGCTCAGCATATCGAGGACGGCGGCGTTTTCGGCCACGCGCAGGGGGTTGTGCCAGGGCAGGATCACGGCGGCGGTTCCGACGTCGATATTGGGGTGTTTGGCCGCGACGTGGGTCATCAGCTGGATGTTGTCGGGCACGAAGGAGTAATCGTTGAAATGGTGCTCAGCAGACCACAGGCTATCGAACCCCGAATCGGCGGCGATTTCGGCGAGGCGCAGTTCCTCCTCCCACATGAGGCCGTCCGAGCCTTCATCCCAGCCGTAGCTGGAGAAGATCATCATCATTCCGACATCCATTCAAATACTCCTTGGTGGTTGGGTTGACGTGGTGGCAGGGAGCGGGGCGAATGATTATTCGCCCCTACGCGGTGGTGAATTCCAGATCCGTCAGAATGCGGGTTTGGCGGCGGCGGGCGTGAGTTGCAGTTCGTGGGTCCAGCAGGACTGGTCCTGGGTATGGAGATACCAGAACGCCTCGGCGATTTTGACGGGGTTGATGATCAACTCGGGATGCTGCTGGGCGCGGGGCATGGCGCGGGTTCCGGGCGAGTCGATGGTGCCGTCGATGATCACGTTGGCGACGTGGACGCCGTGCTCGGAGTATTCCTCGGTGAGCACCTGGGACAGCGTGCGCATCATGACGCGGGGGTAGTAGAGCGACTGGCCGGTGTAGCGCTTGCGCCCGCGCAGGGACGACGGGTTGTTGGAGATCAGGAATGAACCGGAGCCGCGCTCGCGCATGGAGGGCAGCACTTCCTTGGCGACCAGGAAGGGGCCGCTGCTGGAAATGTGCTGGGCGGTTTCGAAAATCTCGAATGGCACGTGCTCGAGGAGTTCCATTTCGGGCGGCAGGTCGCGGCCATCGATGTAGCCGGCGTTATAGACCAGCACCTCGGGGTCGCCGGCCTCTTCGCGGACGCGGGCGAACGCGTCGGAAATTGAGTCCGACATGGACAGGTCAAGTTCCACAATCATGCTGTCGCCGCCCTGCTCGCGAATGGCGGCGTTGAGGGGTTCGGCGTTGGACTCGGTGCGGGTGGTTATGACTGTGAAGAAGCCTTCCTGGGCGAACTTCTGGGCAATTGCGCCGCCGACGCCCCAGCGCACGCCGACGGGCAGGTCGCTGTCGTCGATGTCGCCGCCGTGGACGAGGTGGGTGTTGCGTCCGTCCGCTTGCCACTTGGATGTTGCGCCGATGACGACGGCGACGGGTTTTCCGTTGGTGTTCATGTCAGTTTCCTTTATGGCGAGGGTTCGAAAGGGGAGGGTTCGATGGCCGAGGGTAATGTACTACAAATCAGGTGTTCCGCACGGTTGAGTTTCGGGAGGCGGATGGTGTTGTGGAATTTGCTCATCAAGGGCAGGCAGCCACGAGGGTTCGCTTATGTGATCAAAGCCCGTGCCGAAATCGGCGCGATTGACCTCTCCGCTCATCCTGGGCTTGTCGAATGACGGACTCATGGTTCGACAGGCTCACCATGAGCGGCGCGGAGCTGCCGTGAGCGGCGCGGTTCTGCCGTGAGCGGCGTGGAACTGCAACGGCGCGGACGCTCATGGTTCGACAGGCTCACCATGAGCGGCGCGGAACCGCCATGTGCGGCGCGGACGCTCATGGTTCGACAGGCTCACCATGAGCGGTTCTGGGGCGCTGCCATGAGCGGATCTGGGGCGCTGTGGGATGACAACTTGGCGTCCGGAGGCTAGCGGGAGCCGGTGGAGTAGGGAGTGTCGCCCAGGGGGTGTTCGGCCCATTTGCCGGCCTCTACGGACGACAGGAAGTCGGACACCAATTGGTTGAACAGGGCGGGTTCCTCCAGGTTGATGGCGTGGCCGCACTGGGGCAGCACCGCCAGACCGCTGCGGGGGATGTGCCGTTTCATCATGATGGACGGCTCGACGCAGGGGTCGTCCTCGTCGCCGATGAGGATGAGGGTGGGCACCTGGCAGGCGTTCATCTGCGGTATCAACTGGTCGATGGTGGGGCGCTTCAACTGCACGCCCCGGAAGGTGTAGGCCGAGCCGCGGGCGTTGTGTCCGAACAGCAGGCGCATGAACTCCTCGTAGCCGTGTGGATCCTTGCGCTGTAACTGGACGCGGGTGGGGCCGCTGCCGTAATCCTTCATGACCGGCGGCGTGCCCTCGGCCAGCAGGCGGGCGGCCATTGCCTCGCCGCCGGTGCGGAACGCCTCGTTGTGGGTGGTGCCGGAGCCGGCGGACGCGACGATGATGGCGCGGCAGCGCTCGGGGTAGCGCAGGGCGAAGTTGAGAGCGACGTTGCCGCCCATGGACAGGCCGCCGATGTAGGCCTGGTCGAGTCCGAGATGATCCATGAGGCGGCGCAGGTCTTCCAGGGTAACGTCCTGAGAGTAGGCCTCGGGATCGGTGGGCACGTCGGAGGGCGGGTAGCCGCGGTCGTTGTAGGTGATGACGCGGTAGCGGTGGCTGAAGTAGCGCACCTGCTGCTCCCAGCTTTCGTAGGAACCGGCGAATTCGTGGCTCCAGATGAGCGGGAAGCCCTCGCCGGTGGACTGGTAGAAGATGCGCACGCCGTCAGAGTCGAAGGTAGGCATTGATGTGCTCCAAGAACTAGTTTAGGAAACGTGTATCCGATTGAGTCAGGATCAGGGTTCATCGCGGAACAGTTGCCAGATCGGGACGCTGAAACCGGGGAGGAGATCGCCGCCGTCGAGGGTGTCGTCCTCGTTGAGGGTTTCGGGTTCCCGGCCGGGGCGGTGGCGGGTTACCGTGGTGGTTTCGGGGTCGCCGTACCACACCTCCTGAGCGCCGAATTCCAGCCACATTCGGGCACGCTCGGTTACCAGTGTGGGGGAATCGGAAGGCGACTTGACCTCAACCACGAGGTCAGGGGTCAGCGACTGATAACCGCCAATAGGTCCGGCAATGCGCCCTGGTGCGATCCACGCAATGTCGGGTGCGCGGACGGTGTCGGGGCTGGATTCCAGAATGAATCCGGCGTTGTCACGCACGACTCCGTGTCCAGTGGCCCGGGTGTAGGTTCGCAATTCGAAGGAAAATCTCCCGCTCACATCGCCATGAGCGTCTCCTGGTGGTGGCATGTGTTCGGTCAGTTCTCCCCTCACCAATTCGTACTCAAACCCGTCATCGGGCATCAGCAACAACTGATCAGCGGTCATTAGTTTGCGCGTTGTGGTCATGTTGCACCAGCCTAACGATGGCGGCGGAAGAGTTGCCAGACGGGGACGCTGAAACCGGGGAGGAGGTCGCCGCCGTCGAGGGTGTCGTCCTCGTTGAGGGTTTCGGGTTCCCGGCCGGCGCGGTGGCGGGTTACGGTGGTGGTTTCGGGGTCGGCGTACCACACTTCCTGAGCGCCGAATTCCGGCCACATCCGCACTTTGTCGGTTAAATCCTGGCCGGGAGATCGTATCTCCACAACCAGGTCGGGAGGGAATTCCGCGAACCCGGCCACGCGGCCGACCAACCTGCCCGGGGCAATCCAGGCGGCGTCGGGAGCCAACACGGTGTCAGGGTCTCGCGACAACCGGAACCCTGTTTCAGCAGCGAGAACCTCACCAAAATCGCGATCATCGGCGTAAGCGCCGAGCGCGTTACCGAATCGTTGCGCCACCCTGCCATGCTCTGCCCCTGCTGCCATAGTTTCAATCAGACGTCCTTGGATGAGTTCATACCGACGGCCTTCGCCGCGCGGCATATGCAGCAATTCATCGGCGGTGATGGGTTTGGTTGTGGTCATGTTGCACCAGCCTGGCGGGGGGCGCCTCCCTGATGTTGGCATTTTAGCATCAAAAACCCCTCTCCCATTGGCGGGAGAGGGGCATCCTTCGACAGGCTCAGGATGAGCGGTATGGGTCGCTAGTCCTCAGCGGCGCAGGCTGATTACTCGTTGGGGGTGAGGGCCAGGGAGCGGATTTCGCCGAACTCCTTCTGGAGCTTCTGCCAGCTCTCGCCGCCGTCGGCGCTGACGTACACGTAGCCGTAGATGCTGGCGGCCACCATCACATCGTCGACGTGGGGGCTGGCGGCGAACCAGTACACCACCGAGTTGGGGGTCTGCGACAGTTCGGGCTCGTCCCACGAACCGCCGGCGTCCCGGGTACGGCGGATGGTGCCGGTTACGCCGGGGATGGTGTCGCCGTTGCCGACGAACATGGTGCTGGCGTCGCCGGGCTTGATGACCATGCCGCGGCAGTAGGAGCGGCTGTCGGCCTCGTGGAAGCGGGGGAACTCGTGCAGTTCCCAGCTTTCGCCCTCGTCGTTGCTGGTGGAGATGCCGAAGGGCGTGGTGCAGTAGATGGCGGCGTTGGGGCCGGGCTTGAGGGCCATGCCGTGGATGTCGCCGTGGAAGGGGTCGGGTCCCAGGTCGGGCAGGCGGGTCCAGTTGTCGCCGCCGTCGAGGCTGCGGTACACGCCGTCCACCTCGATGCCGGCCCACACGGTGCGGGTGTCGCGCGGGTCAACGATGATGTTGGTGGTGCGCGGGATGCCGATGGGGCAGGGCATACGGACGCCGAGGTCCAGCGATTCCCAGGTCTTGCCGCCGTCGCGGGAGCGGAAGGCGTTGGGGCGGGTGCCGACGAAGACGGTGTCGGAGTCGTCGGGGTCAACGCCGACGGACCAGATCTG
The DNA here is from genome assembly GCA_964502995.1 of uncultured Dehalococcoidia bacterium. Classification (GTDB taxonomy): domain Bacteria; phylum Chloroflexota; class Dehalococcoidia; order Lucifugimonadales; family UBA3495; genus Bin87. Next base: position 10,021 of record CAZCZB010000041.1, on the reverse strand, counting down.
GTAGTCGTCCATGGGGGACTCGAGGTACTGCCAGGTGAATCCGTTGTCGTTGGAGCGGAAGAGGCCGTTGTCGGAACCGGCGTAGATGCGGTTCTTGTGGTTGGGGTCCACGGCCAGGGCGCGGATGTTGCACTCGCTGGGCAGCGGGTCGCGGATGCGGTTCCAGGATTCGCCGCCGTCGGGGCTAACGGAGAGCCCACCGCCGACGGTGCCGACGCTGATGGTGTAGTTTCCAGCCATGATTACCTCCCTTGATGGATGCAAAGCGTAACGCGGGATGCCGGATGCGCGGCGGCAAGGGTCGCCGCCGGGGGCATGATAGCACAGGGGAGGGGGGCGGGTGCGCTAGGCGTCAGTCCGGGTTTCCAGGCTGGCGGCGCACTCGGCGATTAGGGCACGGATGGCTGAGACAATCTCATTGGGAACGAGGATAGAGGTTTTCCCTTTCAACCGTTTTTGCAATTCGGCTTTGTCTTCCTCGGTCCAATTCGCCTCTTCCTCTTTGGCTTCTGCGATGAGACGCTGCACCCTGTCCGAGTCCCAGCCCGGCGGGAAGTTGCCGAGCCCGTCCGACTTCCGATCCAGCCAAGCCTGGGCCGCGGCGGCTTCCTCGGGATGCTCAGCCTCGTGGCGCGCAATCATATCCTCAACAGTGGAGAGCAACTCTTTTGGTACCAGCACATCCACGGCATAGGGATTTTCGTAAGTGTATTCCCGATGAGCAACCCGTTCCGCTTCGGTCAGAGAGTGATAGAACTCGGCGATCTGGCGAAACTCTTCCTGGCTCCACGGTGGCTGAGGATTGCTGTTCATACCACCACTACCAACGTTTCGAATCGCTCTGCCGGCACCGGTCGGCCATCCTCTTCAAGAACGGCGATGCACTGATCGATTGCATCCTTGATGTTGGTGATGGCGTCCTGCCTGGTTTCGCCCTGGCTGATGCAGCCGGGCAGGCTGGGGCATTCGGCTACCCAGTATCCGTCTTCACCGGGGTAGATCACTACCTGGCGCATAGCTTGCATTCCCCCTTATTGGCATAATCGATCGCGGACCTCAGCCTCCGAGGCTACCTCGAAAAATAGCTCCAATGCTTCTTTGAGGTTATCGCGTGCTTCGGTAACGGTGTAGCCCTGGCTGGCGATGTCCAGTTCGGGGCAGAGGGCGACGTACATGTCGCCCTCGCGCCCGATGATGGCGGTTAGGTGTCGAACCATGCGGCTTCCGATTGGCGGTTCGTCCTGCGACCCGCCACGGGCGGACCTGCGGCGGGCTCCCGCCAGAGGCGGACGTTCCGCAGGACGAGCGGTTGGGGTCGTTGGTGTTTCGATCTGCGTTCTCTTTGGTGTTTCGGTTGGCTTGCTCCTTTGGGTATCGGGTTGGTTGGTTGGCGAGAGGCGGGGTTTCCCTTCGTTGTCAGCGCACGGCCGGGGGTACGCAACTATTTGGACGGTAGTTCCGTGGGCACGGGCACGCCGTTGCCTGCTCAGGATGAGCGGGGGTTGGCGTCCCTCCACGCGGGGCCGAACTGACCCGGTGGTCCAGTGGGGCACCGTCGGTGAGTACGTTGGTCGGATATCGACGAATTGCCACCTGGACCGGTTGCGATTTTGAAACTGACGGGGTTGGCCGTCGAAGGGGAAACCTGCCTCTCTGAAATCGGAATAAAACAGCTGTTTTGCCTAGGTGATACTAGGATAGGCAGGTTGGGGGGGTGGGGGCAAGGGGCGGGGTGTCAGTGGTGTGGGGGGATTCGTGAGGATGGGCCGACAGGATGTGGATGCTGGGAGAATGGGAATCACCGTTGACGTAACAGGTACTATCGGTAGACGCGGGATGTTTTTAAATCCTCCGACGTTCACCTGCTAAAACCGAAACAATATTGATGGTTGATGCCGTAGCTTCTAAACAGAGAGCACTCGTGCGGAAATCAGCAGTTCTCTTGTGTTGCAAAGCGACGGCTAACTTAAGGGCAGATCTGGCGTATGCGCGTGTTTCCGTGTTGGCAGAACCCGGCAACTCCACATTAAAAAATCCCTCCAGCATGCGGTTCGCATCGGTCTTGCTGGGATCCGAACCATCCGAAGGCACGTGTATATTGGCGTCGTAAACCTCCTGAGCCACCGAGATGAGCGCTTCGCGACAAAACAGGCCAACGGCTTGATACTGCTCTTCAGTTTCCGCCGCCCGAATGCCGTCTCGAGCCTGTTGGATCTGGCGTTCCACTTTTTGCCAAGCAGTAGGTTCGTCGAAGACTAGCAGGCGCTGCCCTTCTTTACTCGCAGTAAAAATCGGCTTACCCGAAATTTGCTCCGCTTCAACCAATGCCCAACCGTCATTCGACAAATGGCGATTGTACAAATCCAATAAGGTTTGTACCTCATCCCCGTCAACCCTGACCACGGGATGTATGGTCTCACACAAGAAACGCAGGAACTCCTCGTCGCACACATTGAGCAAATTAACACGCGGATCGTGGAGCACCCAGTCGTCGGCCCAATCGTTCCAATTATTGCGGTGCTGACGAATGTCGCCAAGCGCGGTTTTGAAGCGGTCGTCTGTGGAAGGCAGGGTGGTCAGATCGTACAGCCTGCTTAGGAATTCGGTCTCCTCAAGCCGGCCCGACCAAGCGATGCCAGATATACCCAAAAAATCGAAGATCGATCGGCGTGTGACTTCGGTAACGCCTTGATTCTGCATAATATTATCCTAGACGAAAATGTGGCCGTCTCAATCAATATTTTACCCTGCCACGATTCGCTTCGCACATGTTAATCGAGTTGGAAAAATCTGACGCGTCGATCGTGATCTCTCCCGGTTTGGTCATGATGATGTGACTGGCACGCTGACGCGCGACGGACCAGCCAAAACGCTCAAAGTTGCGGACGGTTTCCCGTCCGCTCAAGACGGGCAATGGGGGCATTACACTGCGACTTCCACCTGGCGCGTCTCGACGGTCAGCGGTTGCCCCTGTTCGGCGCGGACTTCTATGCAGAGGGCGATGGCTTCCTGGATGTTGGCGATGGCTTCGTCTTTGGTATGGCCCTGGCTTACGCAGCCGGGTATGGACGGGCATTCCACAATCCAGACCCCATCTTCGTCGCGGTCGATGGTTACCGTGAGTTTCATAGTTCAATCCTCTCCAGCGTCAAGGAGGATACGAGATTGCCGCGTCGCTTCGCTCCTCGCAATGACATCGGGCGGGTACGTAGTGGATTCTCCTTACCCCTCAAACGGCGTCGGCATCATACTGACCGGGACTTCGATTAGGGCCGGTGCGTTGGCGTTGATGGCGTCGCGGAGGGTTGATTCTAGGGCTTCGGGGCCTTCGGCCCGGATGCCTTTTACTCCGTAGGCTTCGGCGAGTTTTACGAAGTCGGGGTTGTGGAGTTCTGCGCCCATTACGCGGCCGTCGAAGCGGTTGACCTGGTCGCGCAGGACATTGCCGTAGGCGTTGTCGTTGAATACCACCGCGACGACGTTGATGCCGTGCTGCACCGCCGTCGCCATCTCCTGGGAGTTGAACAGGAACCCGCCGTCGCCGCACAGCGCGACCACCGGCCGGTCGGGCTGGGCGACCTTTGCGCCCAGCGCGGTGGGGTAGGCGTAGCCCAGGTTGCCGGAGTAGCTGGACGTGATGAAGGTGCGCGGCTCGTAGGTGGGCCAGAAGGCGCGGGCATAGTAGCCAAGCTGGGTCATGCCGGACACCAGGATGGTGTCGTCGGGCGACGCGGAGCGGACGGCGGCCAGCAGCGACTCCTGGGGTTCGGGAGTCAGCGCGGTGTCCCGACGGCGCTTGCGCAGGGCCACCACGTCGTCGGCCATGGACGGGCGGGAGCCGGGGGCGATGGACTCGGCCAGTTTGGCGTCCACCTGCTCCATAACGGTGCGGGCGTCGCCGGCCACGCCGTAGGTGTTCTCGTAGTTGCGGCCCAGTTCCTCGGGGTCGATGTCGATCTGGACGACGCGCTGTCCATCCAGCCAGGCGGGGAAGGCCAGGCGGGTGCCGACGGCCAGGATGACGTCGAAGTTGGGCTCGCTCTTGGCGACGGGGTCGTTGCGCAGACGGAGCGCGCCCAGGGCCAGCGGGTGGCGGTCGTCGATGGCGCCCTTGCCCTCGGCGGTGGTGATTACGGGAGCCTGCAGCCGCTCGGCCAGGCGGACCAGGGGCGCGGAACCCTCGGAGGATATGACGCCGCCGCCGGCCCAGATGAGGGGACGGCGCGCGCCGGCCAGTATGCTGGCGGCCTCGGCGACCTGCTCGTCGGGCGCGGCGGGTCGGGCGTATCCCTCGGCCTCGATGAGGGTGACTTCCCCCGGGTCGGCCATGGTTTCGGGCGGCATCTCGACCTCGACGGGACGGGGCCGGCCAGTCTTGAGCTGGCGGAATGCCTCGTGGACGGCCTCGGGGGCTTCCTCGGTGGTCATGATGCGGCGGACGTACTTGGTGACGGGACGGATGGCGTCCTGCTGGTCGTTGACCTCGTGGAGCATGCCGCGGTCAACGCCGATGAGGTCGCGCTCGATCTGGCCGCAGACGACGAGGACGGGGGAGGACGCGGAGTAGGCGGTACTGAGTCCGGCGGAGGCGTTGAGGAGGCCGGGTCCGGGGACCATGAGGGCGGTGCCGATTTCGCCGCTGGCGCGGGCGTAGCCGTCGGCCATGTAGGTGGTGGCCTGCTCGTGGCGGGTGGTGATGAACCGGATGCCCGGCACGTCGTTGAGGGCGTCGAGGGCGTGGTAAAGCTGCACGCCGGGGAGTCCGAAAATCACGCGGACGCCTTCGTGGTACAACGAGCGCATCAGGGCCTGGCCGCCGGTCATCGTGGGCATAATCACACCTTCCTGGGTAATGTTTTCATGGGTTCGCAAGCTGCGTGTCAGCAGGGCAACCTACGATAGCATACCGCTGGGTGGCTGTCATTTTGGGGGCGGGTTTTGTGCGATGCACGCAACTACGGCCATCTCCGGACGGGACCGTGCCATAGATTGTCGTATTCAGTAACGCATTCGATCAGATGTTGACTCAAAACTATCCCCGGCGCTTTTATACGCCCTCCAAGCTTTAACCTTATTCTTGCTGTATCATCACTAAAATGGTTCAGCAGGAATCGCCGATTTGAGAGATCATTGCAAAGCAATCGAAGGTGCACCTAATACCTGCCTTACTGCCAGCATTTCAGCTTGAGAAAACCATGGGTCAAAATATGACATTCACGGTCATAAACATTGGGATCGCTTTATTTTCCATGATCATGGCTGCGCTCAGTGCGTACTTTGCCTACGAGTCGACCCGCTTGACTGGGTACTTGAACATCACAGCCAAACACGGTGCGGTTGACGTTTACGATATCTCTCAAGTACCGCGAGAGGACGTAGTCATGGAAGGGCGTCTATTCACCAGCAAACCGCCGATCTCAAGGCGTGATCATGGTATACATCTCGACATTAGGAATACCGGAAGATTCGAC
>CAZCZB010000041.1:0-4521 GCA_964502995.1 uncultured Dehalococcoidia bacterium | reverse complement strand
AGCAAATCATAAAAATGGGTTACAGACTACGCAACAGGGAACGGAGAGAGTTCCAATCGCCGGATCCTCAGGCGATAATGAACGTTCCGCCACAGATACTGGCGCGGTTGCCGTTGATGGTGCCTGCAGGCCAGTCGAAACAAACCTTTTGGGCATTCAACAAAGATACTGAGAGTGCAGACGCCGAAAAAATGACACATGTTTGGTTCGAAACTGCCCGTGAAACGGTAAACGTCAAGATAACCAATTGAGCATGCCCATCTATATCCGCTCGTGGCATGGCATGCATCGCATTCAATGGATCGATCAAAGCCGGTAGGGGCGGGTTTGAAACCCGCCCCTACCGGTTGGTGGTTTGTTTGCTCATCCTTCGACAGGTTCCCGCCGCAGGCGGACGTTCCGCAGGATGAGCGGGGTCGCGGGGGGTCAGGCCCCCGGGGCGCGGTAGTTGACGGTGCGGTTGACGGCGGCGTCGATTTCCTCGGGGGTGATCAGTTGCACCGTGTTGATGCTGAGCGCGCCGCCGGCGGTGATGGCCAGGGAGATGGCCGCCGCGGTGGTGGCGTCGGGCAGGTCGAACACCATGTACAGGTCTGCGCCGCCAAAGGCGTAGTAGAACGATTCCAGCGTTCCGCCCTGCTCCCTGGCCAGACCGTCAAAGACCTGGCGACGGGACGTGCCGCCTTCTTTCAGCAGGCCCTGCATTCCGGTTGCGGTGTAGTTTGCCTGGTACAGATATTTGGGCATGATTAACTCTCCTCGTTACGCCCGCCGAAACCGGTGCCATCTGATGATTGTGGCCGAGAGGGTCGGCGGTCTGGTTACAACCCTATTCAGCCCCATGTTAACCTCACACCGGGCGGGGTTGGCAAGGGCAGGTACGGGGCATTTTGCGTCCGGCAAGCGAGCGTGAGTGTTGATTCGCTCCTGCGGGCAGCCGCAATCGCATGGGGGTTGGTGACCATTGCACGATTCAGCGGCGGGTTCGAAGCCTGGCCGTGAATAGTACGATTTGCACCGTGGATGCGCAACGTGGGGCCGTTGTCGGCAGGGGCGAAGTATGCCTCGCCCCTGCGTGCCAGGCGGTGCGGTCTGGCAACGATCGGGGCGGGTTTGGAACCCGCCCCTGCGTACGTCCGGTTGAGGCGTGGCGGTTAGAGGACGTGGTACATGAGGCGGTGGTCGCGCAGCACGTCGGCGGCGAAGTCGTTTTCGACGTCGCGCCACACCGAATGGATGTGGTTGGCCCCGTTCTGAATGTTGTCGAACTCGACGATGAAGTTGCCGCCGTGGATGCGATAGTAGTGGTCGCGGCTGCGATCGAGTCCGCCGGCCCACACCAGGTGGAAGTCGTCAATGCCGGACTCGCGGATGGTCGCCAGGCGTTCCTCAGCCACGGGCGCGGGCGCGCCGTGGACGTATTCCGCGATCAGGGTCATCAGGATTTCCTGCTGGGCGCCGTTCATGTCGCGGGCGGCAAGACCCTCATCGTCGTGGATGGGCTGCTTGCTGGTGTTGTAGCCCAGGATGTCCCACGGCGCCTTGTCGTGGATGACGGCTTTGCCGCGCTGTCCGGCGTCCAGGGATCCGATCAGTTCGATGGCGAGATCTTCGCGGCGGCCCAGGATGCGGAGGCCTTCCTTGGGGCCCTTGCGCACCTCGGCGGGGTTCGCGCCCAGGAAGAAGGGGGTGACCGCGATCACCTGGTCGCCCCACACGCTGTAGTGGACGGACAGGTGGTGTCCCTCAACGCGCCAGCCCCAGGGGTCGGGCCGTCCGGGATCGCCGAACACGGTCCAGTAGTAGAGTTTAGGATCGCGGACGAAGGTGACCTGGTCCCACTCTACTTCCAGCGGGCCAAGCACCAGTTCATGCTCGATGATGAGGTTGGCCTGCCGGTTGGTCTCCTCGGTGAGTCCCGTGGCCAGCAGTTCCAGGGCCAGGGTGCGCTGCTGCTCGGTCATGTCGCGCAGGGGCAGGCCGTGGCGGTTCAGCGGCGGGTAGTACCAGAAGATGCGCTCGCCGTCGAGGTAGTGGTAGGTGGCCTTGTCCCGCTGATTGCTGTCCAGGCTGGCGAGGAAGCGTCGGGCCGAGTCCACCATCGCGGCGGAAACCTTGGCGTGGGGGTGGGTGAGGCGCGCGTCTGTCATCGCGAATATCCTCCTGATGCTGATGTTGGGTTGGAATGGCGGGAGTGTATGGTTGGCCGCGCGCGGGTGTCAAGAATCCGACGTTCGGAGCCATGTTCGTATCGCCCTCACCGGTCGATAGCCGATTCGCATGCGGATAGCAGTTTGGCTTGCCAATCAGGCGGCATCCCCATACTACTGCGAGGCAAGTGACCATACTCATCGAGCAAAGCGATCAAGCGTTGCGGCCATCCGGCGCACGGATTGATCCTTTTCATCAGATAGGCAACCACCAACAACATATTGTAAATCTTGTGGATTTCCGTTTGGTTGAAAAACCGTGATGATTTTCTGTCGCTGCCAAGTCGATCGGGAATTCTGAACGTTGATTGCAAGTCACGATCCCATAGACGTTCATGATGAGCACAGATATTGCGCACTCTCACCAGGTGCCGCAAAATGGACGTGAGGATTTTTTCGTCTATGCCGTAATGCCGCGCTATGGCACGACGCATCGGGCGTCTGGTGTCTTCGTACCAGCGGGACAATCGGCCAAAGGACATGACCTCTGCGGCAGCCCAAATCGGGCAATTCGCAAAGCGATACGGATATTTGCCCCTGGAATACTCTTGGTAATCTTGTTGGAGTTTGCCTAAATTATCGCTGTGATACCTAGTGAATAGATTTGCATTCAGGTGCGCAAATCTGCCGACCCCGCTAACGTAAGCCACGTTATGAACCCACTGAGTGCGCAAGGACACTTCGATGTGTTCACAGGCATCAAGTAACAAATTCCGCAGGCGCTGGTCGAAATCGTACCGTTCGACAACGGCGGTGAACGTGACACCGTCACGAAAAGCACGTGGGCCGCTGTCTTTGGACGTGATTTCAAACGGCGCCCAATAACCGCGCATGCGATGGAAGCTGACGTTGCTCAGCCAACGCTCTGCTTCTTCCCGGTTGATAATCTCCATACCGCGCTCTATCAGAAGCTGAACCTGATCCGGGATAGAAAGCGGCGCATCCGGGAGCAGCCGTTCGGGGCAGTTCATCGCTAAACCCGATAATACAACAGGAAACCCCCCTGGGTGCGCCGTTCCAACGAGAGGCGTGGGGGGCTTGGTCCTGATTAAGATAGCAACCCGCAGGCAGACCTGTCAACACACCGGCTTGCGTGGCGACGGGGAGTCGCTGGGCCTATGGGCCGCGGCGTTCCAGGTTGCGGATGGCCTCGTCGATGCGGCGCACCTGCTCGGAATCGCCGGACGACAGGCGGTAGCAACGGTCGAGGTATAGCTGCGCCAGTTGGGCAGCCACGGGGCCGGCGGCGCCGGCGTTGGCAACCAGGGTGCCGATGCTGAACTCGTCGGGCAGGTGGCGTCCCAGCGCGGTCATTTCGGCGGTGATTTCGTCGATGGCCGCCGTGTCGTTACCTTCCTGGGCGAAGCGGAGACGGCCGAGCAGTCGGCCCATCTCGGCGAGGCGGTCGCCCTCGCTCATGAACGACCACAGCACCTCGTTGACTCCCAGGCCGTCGGAGTCGCCCCGGGTTGGCGCGGCATCTGCGAAGGGTGAATCGGGAGCGCCCAGCGGAATCGCCGCGTCGTCGGCCGGCAGGGTGGCGCCGCCGCCCTCGGATGCGCCGGAGGTCTGACTCCAGGCGTCGGAGTATTCCTGCACGGCGGCGGCGACGGACTCCATCATGCGGGCCAGATCGTAGGAGAACATGTTGCCGCCGTACACCAGATCGTCGTTGCGCAGGTTGGCCAGTTGCACCAGACGCTCGTAGCCGCCTTCGACCAGTTCGGACATGGGCGGCATGGCGAAGGCGGCGAAGTTGGTCAGCGGGCCGGTGTCGCCGCTGCCCAGGTGGGCGGCCAGGAACGGGGGGACATATTTGGTGAGATCGGCGGTTATCGGCAGCGTGACGATATAGGTTCCGTACACGTTGTCGGGCTCGGTGTCCACGCGGTAGTAGAGCAACGCATGGCCACGGGGTCGGAGCGGGTCGCCTATCTCAAACTGTAACGCCATGTGAGTGAGTATAGATTAGGTTGGCGCAGATGGTAAAGCGCGAGTTGCGGGCGCGCAGGGCCATTCCACAATTTCCACACTTTCCGCTCGTGGTGGGCCGGTCGAACCACAAGCTCGTCCTTCGACAGGCTCAGGACGAGCGGATGCAAGAAGATCGCGCAACTCTGGAAAGGCCCTGTGCGGGCGCGCAGGGCCTTTCCAAAATCTCCACACTTTCCGCTCGGGTGGGCCGGTCGAACCACGAACTCGTCCTTCGACAGGCTCAGGACGAGCGGATGCAGGAGGATTGCGCAACTCTGGAATGGCCCTGTGCGGGCGCGCAGGGCCTTTCCAAAATCTCCACACTTTCCGCTCGGGT
>CAZCZB010000040.1:0-25947 GCA_964502995.1 uncultured Dehalococcoidia bacterium | reverse complement strand
TTGCCATCCGCCTGTGGCGGACTCGCAATGACAAACTGGGTACGCATGAGCGGCGAGATGTATTGACCGCCGCACAAAATGAAGAGCATCTGCAGGCAATCTCAGGTTTGGATAGATTCGTTTCGGATTTCTGGCACGATGACCCACTGTTGCGCATTGATCTCAGCGGCCTGATCGACGTTTTACGGCCCGCTCTGGTAATCTGGTCAACGCCCTATTGAACGGTTTGGACGTGTCGGAATGATTGCCGTGATTTGGTAACAGCGTCGTTTCAACGCTGATAAGATCCCCGGCTACCCCACGATAACCTGGTTCCGACTTAACCTGGTTCTGACCTTTCCGATAACTCAAAGGCGGATTGTGGCCCGATGAATCTGATGACGCGCCTCCTCCTCCCCCTCGCGCTGATCTGCGTGGCCGCGGCGTTTCTGCTGGCCTGCGGTCAGCAGACGCCGGACAACGCGCCCGCCGCCGCGCTCACCATGCCGCCGCCGGCCACCGATGCGCCGCCGTCGTCTGCCGAGTCCGCCGCTGAGTCTGTTGCCGACCCGACGCCCACGGTCGCCGAAGCCATCGCCTCTGCTCCCGTTGCGCGGCCCAGGCCGGCCTACGACCCCAACAACACCATGTACCGCATCTGGGACGGCCTGCACCATGACCGGGCCATCTCCCTGTCCGCGTTGGAAGACACCATCTTCTACGACGACAAGTCCCAGGCATACGTGATTCTGGAAGCGTTCAAGTTCTTCAACCTTGACGTGGCCCGCGCCGCGGCGGACACCCTCACCGAGATCACCGGCCAGGACTTCGATTTCGACCGCCGCCGGTGGCGCGAGTGGATTGGCGCCCGCGAGGAGGAATACTCCCCGCCGTCCGACTACGGACGCTGGAAGGTCAACGGCCTGGCAGTAATCGACTCGGACATGGCGGCGCTGCTTGAGCCCGGCATCACGTATTCCCGCGTGAACCTCACCGAGGTTGTCTGGGGCGGCGTCCGGCTGGACGGCATCCCGCCCCTTGAGCATCCGCCGCATATCACCCCCGCGGAGGCCGACTACCTGCTGCCCAACGACCGGGTATTCGGCGTTTCCATCAACGGAGAGCATCGCGCCTACCCCCATCGCGTGCTGAACGCCCACGAACTGGCCAACGACACCCTGGGGGGCGAGCCGATCTCGCTGGTGTATTGAACCCTCTGCGGCACCGGAATCGTGTATTCCGGAATCGTCAACGGCGAACCCACCACCTTCGGCACCTCGGGCATGCTGTACCGCAGCAACAAGGTCATGTACGACCGCGCCACCCGCTCGCTGTGGAACCAGTTCATCGGTGAGCCCGTCATCGGGCCCCTGGCCGATTCCGGCATCCGCCAGCCCTTCTTCCCGTCGGTGGTCACGACGTGGGCGGAGTGGCTGGACGAGCATCCCGACACCACCGTAATTTCGCGCGAAACCGGCATCTATCCCGCCGATTTCTACGTGCCCGAGGACTACCCCAACGCCATCTATTACAGTTATTTCACCGCCGAGGAGGTCATGTTCCCGGTGTGGCTGCGCGACGACACGTTCCAGCCCAAGGCGGTCGTCGTGGGTCTGACCGTGGACGACGCGGCCAAAGCCTACGCGGTACGGGATTTGCAGCGGGTTCGGCTGGTCAACGACACCGTGGGCGGCCTGGACGTGGTGGTGGTCGCATCCCCCGAATCCCGGGCCGGACGCATCTACCAGCGCGGCGACCGGATGTTCGCGGCCACCGAGGACGACGACCCCGGCCTGCCGCCAACCGTCCTGCTGGACGGAAACGGCGATCGCTGGTCGGTGACCGAAGAAGCGCTGGTGTCGGAATCAGACCCGTCCCGAACACTGTCTCGCATCCCCAGCATCACATCCTTCTGGTTCGGCTGGTTCCAGTACCACCCCGACACGGAGATATTCACGCCGGACGGGTAGCAACTACCGCAAGGTGATCACGTCGCGGGCGACACTATACCAATTGCTCCAGCGAGTCCACCAATCGTTCCACGTCATCCAAACCAACCCGCACCGTACCAACATCCATGAGGTCTTCGTAGAAGTTCGTGTGCAGGCTGTTGGCCGAGTGAAACCGGCGACGCAAGTCATCATCCCCAGCTTCGTTGGCCAGCCGATCCACTACTGTGAAGAACGCCGCGTGGCTCTTATGCGTCCACCCTCGTCGTTCAGCGACGGCTTTGAGCATCTGCGCGGCAGCGCCCCAACCTTTTTCTGACGCTTGCCTTGCGTCTCCCCTTTCCAACTCGGAACGGGCTTGATTCAACAAATGCCTGCTGGCAATCTGATATGCGGTCGGTGTGGTCAACAGCGGCTCCTTATCGCAGTATCATCTAATGCATTATACATTCTTAATGCATTTCGCAGATTGCAATAACAGAACATTTCCAGCAGCGAATGCTTGCGAACGTCACACGAAGCGCTTATTCCCCCTACTCCCACCGCACCCGACGGCGCAGTTGCGCGCTGAGCACGTCCACGGCGACCACCAGCAGCAGGTACCACACCAGCAGCAGCGCCACGTCGTCGTAGTGGAACCACGACATGCGCAGCCGGAACTCGCGGCCCAGCCCGCCGGCGTTCAGGAAGCCCACCACCACCGTCGTGCGGATCACCACCTCCCAGCGGTACATCAGGAAGGTTACGAACATCGGCAGCGCCTGGGGAAACACTCCGTAGATCAGCACCTTGGGGCTCGACGCGCCCGCCGCCCGCAGCGCCCGCGCCGGCGCCGGGTCCAGGTTCTCCACCACCTCGGATGTCAGCCGTCCCACGATGCCCAGGTTGTGGATGCCCAGGGCCAGCGCGCCCGGCAAAATCCCCGGCGACAGGAAGAACACAATGAGCATCGCCCACACCAGTTCCGGTATCGCCCGCGTCAGGGTGTAGAAGACGCGCACGGCGGCGTACACCACCCGGCCGGACCACGACGGCGACCCGCCCAGCGTGCCGTCGCTCACCGTGCGGGCTCCCGGCATCAGCAGAACCAGCGCGCCGAATCCCGCGATGCCCATGGCCAGCACCGACATCGCCAGCGTGTTCAGGGCGAGCCGACCCGTATCCAGCCAACGCTCCGGCTGCGCGAAGGGCGACCCCTCATCAGAGCCCGCGCCGGCCAGGCTCGCCACGAAACGGCCGGCGTTCTGCCACGTCCGTTCCCGGAACAGGTCGCCGAGCCCGCTGTCGCCGTCCAGCAGGATGAACGCCCACGACGCCACGGCCAGCAGCGCCGCCGCGTACAGCGACCAACGCAGCACGTTGACCCGGGGTCGCGCGCCGCTGCCGGCGCGGGCCGGTTCCGTATCCGCGCGCGCCATCAGTACGACAGGCTCCGGCGGACCCGGCCGCTCCACCAGTCCACCACCACAACCAGCGCGACCAGGAATACCAGCAGCGTCCAGACCTGCCGGAACAGCAGGTCGGCCAGCGAAAGCTCAATCTGGAATCCGATGCCGTTGATGCCCACAAAGCTCATGATGGCAGCGGCGCGGATGCCGCACTCCAACCGGTAGAAGGTGTAGCTCAGCAGGTCTGGCAGCGCCATCGGCAAATAGCCGTAGAACAACACCCGCAGCGGCGACGCCCCCGTGGATCTCAAAGCGGCCACCGGTTCGGGCGGCACGTCCTGCAGCAGTTCCGAGTAGATGCGTCCCAGGATGCCGGCGTAGGGTATCGCCATCGCCAGGATGGCCGCCATGGGCGACAGGCCCACCGCCGCCACGAACAGCAGCGCCCACACCAGTTCGTGGACCGAACGCATCGCCGCCAGCATGAACCGCACCGACGCCATGACCACGCGCCGCGTCGCGCCCGATCCCTCGGCGTTGGAGAACAGCACACCCGACGCCAGCGCTCCCAGCGGCAATCCCAGCGTCACCGCCAGCGACATTCCGGCCACGGCGTAGGCCAGCGTGTGCCAACTGGCAACGACGCAGATTCGCAGGAACTCGGGCGACAGGTCCAGGGAGAACAGGGCCAGCAGCACTTTCAAAGCCGCCGCGCCGCCGCCGGTATGCGCGATGGGCTGCTGCCAATCGACCCGCGACAGGCTCCACGCCAGCGCGACCACTATGCCCAGCGTCAGCAGACGGGGGCCGGTGAGCCAAGATTCCAGCCGCTGACGAGACATGATCCAACGATTGCCGCCATCCATCACGCGCGTCAGAGCGGGACGGACAACTCGCTGATGGCCACCACGCCGCCGGGAACGGCGTCAACGCTCAGGTTGCTGCCCCGTAGCAGACTCATGCCGATGAGAAATTCCGATCCCATGCTTGCGGCGAGGACTTCCCGGGGCTGATCATGCCACAATATCCGTGCAATGTACCTGTCGACGAATTGCGCCCTGCCATCGCCCGTGGCTATCATAATGGGGTCGTAACGGATCAAACCAAGCCGGTCAACCACGAGCTGTGGGAGAACCATTTCTTCGCTGAGACCGGTATCTACGATAAAGTCAAATGTTTCCTGAAAGCCGTCATCCCTTGATATGCTGAGAGACACGATAGATTCCAGAGATTCATTGACGACGCCGTAGTGCATTATTGGGCTGCCTTTTCCTCACGCACAAAACGCGGGAAGTGCCAGTACCCAACGTAGGTTTTATGTCGACGCATGGTGTGAATCACTGCATCCGGGCGCCTGACGCGTAGCTTACGACCAGCGGTGGCCGAGTTTTCATGGATTTCGTAGTCGCCGGTGAGGGAGTCGATCACCACATATTTCTCCTCGTCCTCCGGCCCAATCAGGCAGCGGATTCTGGATTCGTAAATTTCCTCGGCCTGGCGCTTCTTTTCCTCATAGCGGCGTTTTTGTTCTTCGTAAGGCAGTTCGCTGAAAGGAACTTCATTGCGCATCGTCATAATTCAACCCCCCCAGGCGTTATCCGAATCATAGCATGGGCCGTTGCGCTGCCCGGCTGCCCGCTACCCGTCCCGCGCCGCCAGACCGGCCAGCGGCTCCACGCCGCCCGAGTAGTCTCCCAGCTCATACAACTCGTCCAGCACCGCGTCGCTCAGATCGGCCGACGGCAGGTCGAACTGCACGCGGCTCTCCCGCAGCCCGATCACGCGGGTGAAGTGTTTGCGCACCAGCGACGACGCGTGCAGGCTGGCGATGAGGGTTCGGTCGTAAGACGCCGTCTGGCCAACCAGCAATTCCATCACCTCCTCGGCGCGGGCCGGGTCCAGAGATGCCACCGGTTCGTCGGCCAGCACCACCAGCGGCGACTGCATCATCATCCGCGCGATGGCCACTCGCTGCTGCTCGCCGCCCGACAACCGTCCGGGACGGTCATTGACCTTGTCGGCCAGCCCGACCCTCGCCAGCGCGTCCTGCGCGGCGCGGCGCTCCAGCGGCCACACCAGCGACACCAGCGAACGCGCCAGGCTCCAGTGTCCCAAACGGCCGGCCAGCACGTTGTGGAGCACGGGCAGGTGCGGCACCAGGTCAAACCGCTGGCTCACGATGCCCACCAGCGAGGCCAACTCGTGCCCCGGCTTCAGGCTCGCCGGGGATTTGCCATCAATCAGAATGGCGTTCGGCCCCTGATCCGGCACCAACTCGCCGGCCAGGAGCCTCAGCAGGGTGGTCTTTCCACTACCCGACGGGCCGACCAGCGCGACCCGTTCGCCGGGGTAGATATCGAGAGTAAGCGGCGAAAGCCCACGGTTAGTTCCGTAAACCTTCGATACACTCTCAATCGCTACCAGCGGCTTGGCTACAGCAAACTGCTCGCCGGCCCGCCGCAGGCGGACGCCGGCTGCAGTCATTGGATTATTTCCAGTTCCCGCGCCACGCTCTCGATGGCTTCATAGTTGCTGTTCTCGGTGGCGATGAACCGCTCGGTGCTGAACAGATCCAGGATTTCGCCATGCTCCTGGGGGTTCAGCGCCAGCAGCGCCGCCTGCACCTTGTCGGTGAAGCCGTCGCCGTACACCTCGTCCAAATCTGCCCGCGCCGTCCAGTTATAGTTGAAATAGTTCGGCGTGGTGTCCAACTCGCGCACCTCGGCAGGGTCGGCCTCGCCCTCGGTCACGGCCCGCTCCCACACGTCCTCGGCCAGCGCGCCCACGTCGTAGGAACCGGCGGCCACCAACTGCCAGGTCTTGTCGTGAGACCCCGAGAATCCCGGGGCGGTGCGGAAATCGTTGGCGACGCTGATGCCGGCCTCGCCCAGGAAATACCGCGGCATCAGATGGCCGGATGTGGAACTCTCACTGCCGAAGGTGATGGTCAGGTCGCCGGTCTTGCCAACCAGATCATCCAGACTGTTCAGGTCGGCGAATTCGTCGCCTGCGCGCACGACGTACTTGGAGTGAAACTCGGCATCATGGGCCCGCTGGACGATGGCGCGGGCGCCCGGGTTCTGGAGCCGTGCCTGCACTCCGGTCAGCGCGCCGAAAAATGCCAACTGCACGTCGTTCTGGCTGAAGGCCGTCACAACTGCGGAGTATGAAACGCTGGGAACGTATTCAACAGTCACGCCCAACTCTTTGGAAAGATAGTCTGAAAAAATCTCATATCGTCGCGCCAATCGCTCGGCGTCCTGGTCAGGTATGCCGCCCACCCTCAGCGTCGGGGTTTCCTCGGCTCCGCAGGCCACCACCAGCAGTCCAAGAAATAGGGCCAACGCAAAAACTAGAAAAAATCGTGCCACGCTCGGTGTACCTCAAATTAATCTGCCCCCGCCCGTCGTGCGGGAGCCTCAGTTCGCAGCGATGGTATCAGCACCCGCCCAAACCGGTCAATCTGCTCCCCTGCCGATGGCAACATTCCTCAGGGTCGTTTGATTTCGGTGATAACCGCGGCCGGCGCCGGTAGGGGCGAATAATCATTCGCCCTCGTACCCGGGCGTCTGCGCCACCCGCTGCCCGCCACCTTCCCGGATTGGGCGACGCCATTTGTATCCGGACACCTCCACAACCACGCAGGGGCAGGTTTGAAACCTGCCCTTACAAGCGCAACGATCCAATCCATCCCCACACCGCCCGCCCTTTCGATTATTGCCTCACTTGACAGTTGTCCGCACATGGTGCGGAACGTCCGCCTTTGGCGGGAGCCAGCCGAAGGCCCGCCTGTGGTGGGTCGAACCATGAGCCACATCCTTCGACATGCTCAGGATGAGCGGATAGGTGGAGCGATAGCGGATAAGTGGAGCGATAGCGGATAAGTGGAGCGATAATCGAAAGGCCGTGATCCACACCGCCCGGCGCGTTGACCCTGTGTCCCGCCGGGGTCTATGATGCCCGGCAACCGTGTTTCGCCAAGCCATCGCCGCCATCAACGGCCCCTACCGCAGCGTCGCCCTGCTCAGCCTGTGCGGCGCGCTCAACAGTTTCGGTATGGGAACCATCGGGCCGGTGCTGCCCCTGTTCACGCAGCACGAGTTCCAGGTCAATGCCACCGAGGTCGGGTTCGCCATCGGACTCTTTGGGGCCGGCCGTCTCTTCACCGGCGTGCCGGCCGGCCTGTTGGCACAGCGCTACGGCCGCAAGCCCATCCTCGCGCTGGGCGCGGCGATCAACCTGCTGGGCGCGGCCATGGTGTCGGTGTCATTCCATTTCTGGTGGCTCACCGGATGGCGGTTCGTGTCGGGCCTGGGGTCCAACGCCTTCACGACCATCGTCACCGTGTACCTGCGCGACGAGTCAACTCCGGCGAACCGGGGCCGAATCCTCAGCACGCAGGAGATGAGCATTCTGGCCGGCCAGATCCTCGGCCCGTTGCTGGGCGGATACCTGGCCGCGCAGTTCGGCCTGCGCATCCCCCTGTTCGCCCAGACCGGCCTGATGGCATTGTCGCTGGTGTTGATCCTGTTCGCCCTGCCGGAATCGCGGTGGCGCGAGCAGCAGAACGCCGCTCCTACGCGGGGAACTCGGACGACCACACCGGAATCCGCAACGAGTCCACGACCTCGCAACGCTTTCCTGGCGCTGGTGATGAGTCCCGCATTTATATTCGTCGGATTGTTCGCCATCATGATCGTCGCCAACCGGCAGGGCGCGCGGTTCAGCGTGATGCCACTGTTCGGCAAGGCCAAGGGGTTCGGACCGGAGCATCTGGGCTGGTGGCTGGCGTTGACCCACCTGCCCCAGTTCTTCTCCACCATGACCTCGGGTTTCCTGTCGGACCGGTTCGGGCGAAAGTCGCCCATCATACCGTCGGTGATCCTGATGTGCTGCGGCATCGCGGTCTTCGTGTGGGCCGACGGGTTGTGGCAACTGCTGCTGTCGGGCGTGCTGATGGGCATGGGCGAAGGACTCGGCAGCCCGGCGGGCACGGTCTTCTTCGCCGACATCGCGCCGCCGGGACTCGAGGGCGTCACTCTCGGCGTATTCCGCAGCACGGCGGGAATCGGCACGCTGTCCGGCGCGCTGGCCTTCGGCGCGATTGCCGACACCTGGGGATTCCCCTGGGCGCTGTGGATAGACGCCATATTGTTCGCCGCCGCTGGCATCGGCGTGATGCTGTTCGTCCGCGAAACACGGCGGCGCGCGGCGTGATGCGGAAACGACCCCGCTCCGGCACGTAGGGGCGAATAATTATTCGCCCCTACCCTGGGCTACTGCGTTCGCGCGATCCCCTCCATCCGACAGACGCAGCGGCGCGCAGCATGATGCGGAAACGGCCCCGCTCCGGCACGTAGGGTCGAATGATTATTCGCCCCCACCCTGGGCTGCTGCGTTCGCGCGATCCGCTCCATCCGACAGACGCAGCGGCGCGCAGCGTCATGCGGAAACGGCCCCTGGACGCATCGCAGGGGCGAATGATTATTCGCCCCTACCCTGGGCTGCTACGTTCGCGCGATCCCCTCCATCCGACAGACGCAGCGGCGCGCGGCGTCATGCGGAAACGGCCCCGCTCCGGCACGTAGGGGCGAATGATTATTCGCCCCTACCCTGGGCTGCTGCGTTCGCGCGATCCCCTCCATCCGACAGACGCAGCGGCGCGCAGCGCCATACGGAAACGACCCTGCTCCGGCACGTAGGGGCGAATAATTATTCGCCCCTACACCTCCAACGGCGCACCCTGACCACGCCGGCCGGAAATTACGCAGGCTTCTCGCCGTGGTGCAGCGCGACGCCGCCGAGACCCAGCCGCCTGTAGCCCACGTTGACCAGTCCCGCCTGCCGGTACACCTCGGCCAGTCCCTCGGCGGTCAGGAAATAGTCAACGCTGCTGGGCAGGTAGGTGTAGGCCGTGCGGTCGCCGGCAACAATCTGCCCCATCAGCGGCACCAGGCGATGAAAGTACAGCCGCCCCAGCGCCGCCCGGATGCCCGGCGGCATTGGCGTCAGTTCCAGCGTGGTCACCCGCCCGCCGGGCGACACCACCCGCGCCATCTCCGCGATGGCCGCCGGCACGTCCGCCATGTTGCGCAGGCTGAATCCGGCGGTGGCGCAGACGAACGAATCGTCGGCGAAGGGCAGGCGCAGGGCGTCGCTCATGGCGAAACCGGTGGTCGCTCGCCTGCGATCCTGCGCCTCCGGTTTGTCCACCGCGATGGTCAGCATCTCCGCCAGCAGGTCAACCCCCACGACGCGGTCGATGCCGGGACAGCGGGACAACGCGAAGGCCAGATCTCCGGTGCCGGTGGCAATGTCCAGCGCGGCGCCGTTCAGGCCGGCCGACGTGAACCGCGCCGTCTCGCGCTTCCAGCGGTGGTGCATCCCGCCGGTCATCAGCGAGTTCATCAGGTCGTAGCGCGGCGAGATGCGGGCGAACATCTCCGCCACGTACTGCCGCTTGTCGTCACCGCGCAGGTGGGCCATGGCGCTATGTGGCGGCCCGACGGTAGTGCAGCATCACCACGCCGTCGCCGTAGGATTCGGAGCCGATCAGTTCCAACTGCGTGGTTGGAGGGTTCCCGCTTTCGTGGGAATGACCGGATAATACCAACGGTATGCCGCGCCCCAGGACCACCGGGATCACATGGATCAGGAATTCGTCAATCAGGCCGGCCCTGCGAAAACCCTCGGCCAGGTTCGCGCCGCCCACCAGCCAGAGCGTGCCGTCGTATTGGGCGGCAATGTCGCGGACGAACTCCGCCGGCGCGGCCGGCACAAACTCCACGCCATACGGATTTTCCTCGGGCGGATGGCCCGTGAACACGTAGGTGGGTTTGCCGGCATAGGGCCACTGTCCGAATCCCAGCACCTGATCGTAGGTGCGCCGACCCATCGCCAGCGCATCCACACCGGCGTAAAAATCATGGTAGCCGTAGTCCTCGGCTTCGCCCTCGGGCAGCCAGCCCACGCCGCCGTCAGCGTCGGCAATATAACCGTCCACGCTGGCGGCAACGTAATAGGTGATGGTGGGCATGCCGTTACCGGACCCTGAACTCGACGGCGACCGGACGACTAACCGACCAGCCCGGGGTCGTTCGCCGGGTCGTAGCCGGAGGTTTCGGCGATGAGCCTCATCAACTGCTCCACCGCATCCGGAATCTCCCGGTGGATCCTGCTGCGGTTCAGGGGCGGCAGGTCATCGGCGTAGATGGCGCTGCCGGCGAACTCGGTCAGGTAGCTGTGGTATTCGCCGGGCACAACAACATCGTCCGGCAGCGCCAGCTTTTCCCGTACCAGCGCGATCAAGCTCGCAAGGTCGTGGCCGCGCCAGCCCACCGGATATTCGTGGCCGTTTGCGCCCAGAAGCGCCTTGTAACCATGCTCCAATGCCTGTTGCGCGATGTGGCCGAATACTTTTTCGCCGATGCGATCGACGTCGACACCGTGCTGGATAGCGTAGGCGTTTTCCCTGGAGTCCCGCACCCTGGTTCTGACGTTGCTCCAGTCGATGGATTCTTCGCCGTAATCGCTGGTATATCCGATTTCCTCTGGGGGCATGATGGGCAGTCCGTCTCTTGCGACATGATTGGCCAGATTGTTCCTCAAACAACGGTTGTCGAGGAATTTGTCCAGCGTCCAGCAGACCACGTCGGTCCTGTCGGCTTCGGGCAGCAACGCCTCGCGGGCCTGCTCGGCGACCTTTTTTGCGTGTTCCCGATAATCGGGTTCGGTCTCGCTGCCGGTGATGACAAAAATGTCGATATCAGAGTATCGTCGGAAATCGCCCCGCGCCCGCGACCCGAACAGGATGGTCTGCACGGGGTTCAAAACCTCGTGAACGGCGCGGGCAACCTCTGCCGCCCTGCGGTCGTGTTTGGTGATAGAGGTGGAGGTGGCGTCGTGCATCGGGTTTCCGTCCTCGCGCGCCGGTACGCATTGCCAGTAGCCCAATTATACCCCCTACCGCTGCCGGTCCCGGTACTGCATATCGTCGGGCAGGCTTTCGGCGATGCCCAGCGACACCAGCGCGCGCTGCACTACGAAACGCACCACGCCGTCAATGTCCAGCGGCTTCAGGTAGAAGGGCGGCTCCGGCGGCAGGATGGTCGCGCCCATGCGCGACAGGGTCAGCATGTTTTCCAGGTGGATGGAGTGCAGCGGCGTTTCCCGCGGGATGAGCGTCAGCGGCCGCCGTTCCTTGAGCGCAACGTCAGCCGCCCGCAGCAGCAGGTTCGGCGTTAGCCCGTGGGCCAGCGACGCCACCGAGTTCATGCTGGCCGGCGCGATTACCATGCCCGCCGTGGGATGCGTGCCGCTGGCGATGGGCGCGAACAGGTCGCTGATGGCATATTGCCGGAAGTGAGGATGCTCCACCCAGCGGGCCACGGCGTCGTTGTAGGACTCGTCAAGCTCCTCCTGCCACACCATCCGGGCCGCGTTGGAGGCCACGGCCGCCACCGGCGTATCCCGTTCCAGCAGCGCGTCGATCAACTCCCGCGCGATGACCGCGCCGCTGGCTCCGGTGATGCCGACCACCACCGGGGCCGATGGGGGACTCGCGCCGGCGGATTCGTCCGCAATTACCACGGGAAAAACCCGTCAAAACGCACGGTAACGGCCAGGATGGTGAAGCACAGCAGTTGCGTAGATATGTACTTGTTGAACGCAAACGCCTTGCCCACCATGGCCGGCTCGCCCCCCCTCACCAGGTTGTTTTCGTAGATCAGCAGGACCACCGCCGTCGCCCAACCGATGAAGTAGAACACGTTGAGTCCCAACCAGATGCCCACGCCCAGCAGCGCCGCCGCCGCAAGGCAGTGCAGTACCCGCGTCGTGCGGATGGCATTGCGGATGCCGAACCTCGACGCGATTGACTTGATGCCGTTGGAACGGTCGAAGTCGTAGTCCATGGTGCCGTAGATGGTCTCGAAACCGCCGGCCCACATCATCACCGCAAAGGTCACCAGCACCGGCTGCCAGTCCCACTGTCCCGTCACGCCAATCCACGCGCCGGTGGGCGCAATGGACAGCGCGAATCCGAGCATTAGACTGCACAGCCAGGTGTAATACTTGGCGAACGAGTACAGCACCACGTACACCGCCGCCACCGGCGCCAGCATCAGGGCCAGCGGGTTCAACTGCCAGGCGGCGATGAAGAAAATCGCCGTGCCGCCCAGCGCCATGCCGCCCACCTCCAGAGGCTTCAGGATGCCGGCCGGTATGTGGCGGCCGGCCGTGCGCGGGTTCTGGGCGTCCTCCTTGGCGTTGATGATGCGGTTGGCCGACATGCCCAAAGTGCGCACGCCCAGGAACGCCAGAGTGATCCAGATGAGGGCGTGCCAGCCCGGCCAACCGGTTCCCTGAAAATGGTAGGACGCCAGCACCATCCCGATGTACCCGAACGGCATCGCAAACAGCGATTCCGAGATGTTGATTGCGTTCAGGTAATGGGGAACCTTGGCCGCAATGGAGCGGAACGGGTCGGAGTGGACCGGAGCATTCTGCATGACCCGGTCATGGTAACATACCGGTGTTGCGGGTCCGTGCAGCGCCAACCACCGCCAACCCATGCCCAAGGTGAGAGAAGCCATACGAATCATCGAACGAGATGGGTGGCGACAAGTGAGAATGAGGGGCAGCCATCGCCATTTCAAGCATTCGACCAAGCCGGGCACCGTCACTATCCCGGGGCATCCCCGCGATGATCTACATCCCAAAACCTGGAAAAGCATTTTGAATCAGGCCGGCATCAGCGAGGACGATCTATGAAATTGACCTACACGGTGGTCGTTGAAAGCGGCCCCAACAATTTCAGCGCTTACGTGCCCGACCTCCCCGGCTGCGTCAGCACTGGCCGGACATGGGATGAAATCCAGTGGATGATCAACGAAGCGATCACCGGCCACATTGAAGTCACCCATGAGTACGGCGAGCCCGTTCCTCAACCTCAAATGTCGGTGGCAGAGGCGTTGGCATTCCACCGCGCCACGACCAAAGACTACGGCGGATATTTCCCCGTACCTGACGATCTCGACCCCGACGAGGACCCCTACGCCGTGCTGGAAGTCGAGGTTGAGGTCAACCTGGACCCGGCTCCGGCATCCGCCCAACCGTAATCCCACCGCACTGACGCAACTCTCAGCCGGCCACACCCGACGGCGAAGCGCGATGCCCATGAGAAGCTCGGCGTCCTTGAATATCGGCATCCCTGAATATCGGCGTCCTTGAATAATGGAGGTTCGATCCCGGCGGGGAATACAGCCGAGCGTTTCCGGCGGCCGACCGCCTGGCGGATGGACGTTATCAAGCCATAACGGTCGTTCAATTGGGCAATAAAATCCGGCAGGGTTTCGGCGAAGCGCCGGGGCTGTGTATTCGCTGGGACGACGGGCAATTGTGCCGGCATGACCCGGAGACGGGACGGCTCATCGACACATTTGCAGACGCCCGCGAGGAACGTATCCGCGCCAAAGCTCGCATGTGGGGACTGGAAGCCGAAGTGAAACGGCTCAGTCGGATCCGACCAACCCTCTACCGCAGGTTGGCCGGCGGGATGATGTCGCCCAGGCCCAGCTCATCCCACCGCCGCGACACCTGATCGCGCATCTCCGCGCTCATCTCGATGTCCGGCGGCCAGCCCCGGTGGTAGCCTTCGTCCGGTCCCTTGCGCGTCGCGTCGATGCCAATCTTGCTGCCGAACCGGGCCGTCGGCGAAGCCACGTCCAAGTCGTCGATGGGGCCATCCACCAGCACCAGATCGGTGCCGGGGTTGATGTTGTTGGCGACCCGCCACGTCACCTCCGACGGATTCTGCACGTCCACGAAATCGTCCACGACAACGATCACCTTGGTGAGACTCAGCAGGCCCAGACCCCAGAGGCCGTACATCACCTTGCGGGCGTGGCCGGGGTACTCCTTCTTCATGGACACCAGCACCAGGTTGTGGAAGATGCCTTCGGCCGGCATGTTGACGTCCACCACCTCGGGCAGCACCAGTTTGATCAGCGGCAGGAAGGCGCGCTCCGTCACCTTGCCCATCCAGTAATCCTCGGTGGGCGGACGCCCCACAAAGGTCGTCGGATAGATGGGGTTGCGCCGGCGCGTGATGGTCTCGACGTGAAACACCGGGTACGGCTCGGCCAGCGAATAGTAGCCCGTGTGGTCGCCGAAAGGCCCTTCCTCGCGCTCTTCGCCGGGAGTCACGTAACCTTCCAGCACGATTTCCGCGTTGGCCGGCACCATGAGATCGACGCTGACGGCCGGCGTCAGTTCCACGCCGGCGTCCCGGATGAATCCGGCCAGAGTCATCTCGTCCACTTCCGGAGGCAGCGGCGCCGACCCCGTCCAGATTGACGCGGGATCGCCGCCCAGCGCGACGGCCACCTCCATTGGTGCAGGGTTACGTTCGCCGCTGGCCCGATAGTGTCTTGCCCCCACCTTGTGAGTCTGCCAGTGCATCCCGGTGGTGCGCGCGTCGAACACCTGCATCCGGTAGATGCCGTAGTTCTGCGTGCCCGTTTCGGGGTCCCTGGTAATCACCAGGGGCAGCGTGATATACGGCCCGGCGTCCTCGGGCCAGCACTTGATGATGGGCAGGCTGTGGAGATCAACGTCCTCGCCCGTCAGCACCACTTCCTGGCAGGGAGCGTCGCGGACGGTGCGGGGCAGATACGCGCCGATGTGGGCGAGACGCCCCAGCGTGCGCAGTTTGTTCATCAGGCCCTGTGGAGGGCCGCCCAGCGCCATGTCGATCATGGACTCGATGCGAGCGGCCAGATCGTCGGCGTCGTCAACCTCCAGAGCCCAGTTCATCCGCCGCTCGGCGCAGAACAGGTTCATGGCCACCGGCATATCGTGGCCGACGACGTTCTCGAAGAGGAGCGCCGGGCCGTCCGAGCGCATAATACGATAGGCGATCTCCGTCATCTCCAGCTCGGGATTCACCGGAGCGGAGATCCGACGCAGATCGCCCTTGCTTTCCAGGAATGCGAGGTACTCCCGCAGGTCTTGGTAAGGCATCTGTCGTGAAACCGGGCACCCTCAACGGGTGTCGGAAAATTGCTGCAGAAATTGGCCGGTCAGAATCGCCGGCCCACCATCACTGACGGTGTCAGGAGTTGCGCATTTGCGAGAAACAGTCGCTGCAGTAAACCGGGCGGTCTCCGCGCGGACGGAAGGGTACCGTAGCATCGGTTCCGCAGTTGCTGCATACGATGGGGAAGGATTCCCGCGGGCCGCCGTATCCTCCTCCGCCTCCGCCGCCACCCCCGAAGTTGTCTCGGGGCTGGCCCCTTCGGGCGTTGCGACAGGGTTGGCACCGCTTGGGGTAGTTGGTGAAGCCGCGGGACTGGTAGAATTCCTGCTCGCCCACGGTAAAGGGAAACTCGGCGCCGCAGTCGCTGCACTCGAGGGTTATGTCTGAAAGAGCCACTATATTTTCTCCGTTGGGATGGTTAATCCCGCTGTGATTGATTGGTCGGATTCGTCGGGCACAGCGTATTCCAATACCCAAGGAAGGCGGACCAGCGCAATCTGGTTTCCGACCACTATACTTGCAACCGCACGCACAAGCAATGACTTTGGCGTGAGTTTTGCCCTGATAATCCAACGCCGCGCGCCCGTGCCCAGGGTGCTGTGCGCAGTCTGCGGATTCGTCCCGGTGGCAGTGGGAAACAACAGGGGCGGATGTTCATTCGCCCCTGCATGAGACCGTCGCGCCCGAATTATCAGGCGGGTTCCGCCACAAATACGGGAATCTTTCGCGTGGTGCGGCCCTGGTATTCGGCATAGGGAGGGAAGGCCTCCACGGAGATGTCCCACAGCCGCGACCGCTCGGCGTCGTCGGTCACCTCGCGCACCCGCATGGTATGAACCGCCGTCTCGTCCTGGATAGTCACGTTGGCGTCGGCCCGCAGGTTGTACACCCAGACAGGGTTCTTCGGCGCGCCCCCCTGGGATCCCACCAGCACGTAGTTGTCGCCGTCCTTCACGCGCATCAGCGGCGTCTTGCGGACGGCGCCGGTCTGGTTCCCCGTGTTGGTCACGATGATCACGGGCAGGCCGGTGTCGCGCAGCGTGGTGCCGTCGGTCCCGCCGCTGCCTTCGTATAGTTCCACCTGCTCACGAACCCAGTCCCGGGTTGAGGGTATGTATTCGGCCATTGTTCGCTCCTCCTGGTTGATTGCCGGTGCATATCATACCCCCAACTCGGCACGCCTTGTCCATCCCGGAGGCCGGCGCCCATCCGGTGTGGCAGGGCATGCCTCGCCCCTGCACCGCATAAATGAACGGCCTGGGGGTAGATGCGCGGCCAGGGGTGCATGAACGCGCGGGGCATCCCAACGATGCGGAGGCGCCCCAACGACCCAGAGGCGCTCCAACGAGGCGAGGGCGAATGATCGTTCGCCCCCACCCCGAAACGAACGGTCGCCCGCCCGTCCGGTCAATCCAAACTTGTTCTCTCCGCGCCCTTTGCGTCTCCGCCCCCTTTTTGTTCAAAACAGACCCGTGCCGCCAGGCCGAACCCGCTATAATGCCTCCGCACATTTATGGAGGCCAAAACCTGTATGGACGGTAAGACCGCATTCGCCACTATCCTGGAACGCGAGGGCGTTGACGTCGTTTTCTGCTTCCCCAACAACATTCTCATCGACGCCTGCGCCGCCGCCGGCATCCGCCCCATCATCTCCCGCATGGAGCGCACCGCGGTCAACATGGCCGATGCCTACAGCCGGGTCAACAACGGCAACAAGAACGGCGTCGTAATCGTCCAGGGCGGCCCCGGCATCGAAAACGCCTTTTCCGGCGTCGCCCAGGCCTACGCCGACTCGTCGCCCCTGCTCATGGTGCCCAACCATCCCGGCACCCGGCGGCACGGCATGACGTCGGACTTCGACGCCGCGCGAAACTACGAGAGTGTCACCAAGTGGGCCGATTCCGCCAACCACACCGACCGCATCCCGGAGATGATGCGCCGCGCCTACACCCAGCTTCGCACCGGCCGACCCTATCCCGTGCTGGTGGAAATGCCCAACGACGTGCTGGCCGGCGAAATCTCCGAGGAGCAGTTCCACTATCTGCCCCAGCGCCGGCACCGCTCGGCCGGCGACCCGCGGGACGTTTCCCGAGTGGCCGAGTTGCTGGTCAACGCCCGCCGTCCCGTGATCTACGCCGGCCAGGGCGTCCTGTACGCCGAGGCCACGCCGGAGTTGGTCGAGCTGGCCGAGCTGCTCAACGCGCCCACCATGACCACCACGCTGGGCAAGAGCGGCTTTCCGGAGAACCACCCGCTGGCCCTGGGCGCCGGCGGCAACACCGGAACCAAAATGGTCGGCGACTTCCTGGCCAACAGCGACGTGGTGTTCGGCATCGGCACCAGCTTCCAGAAGACCCTGGCCTCCGCGCCCGTGCCCGCCGGCAAGACCATGATCCAGTCCACCATCGACGAAAAGGACCTCAACGGCGAGTACCCGCTGGAGGAGATCATCGTCGGCGACTCCAAACTGGTGTTGTCCCAACTCATCGAGGAGGTCAAGGACCGCCTGGGAGCCGACGGACGCCGGGGCGATGAGTCCGTGGCCGCCGAGATCCGGCAGGTGCGCCAGGAATGGATCGCCGAGTGGATGCCGCGCCTGTCCAGCAACGACGCGCCCATCAGTCCCTACCGGGTGGTGTACGAGTTGAACGCACGGCTGGACAAGGCCAACAGCATCATCACCCACGACTCCGGCAACCCCCGCGACCAGATCGTGCCCTTCTACGCCGCCACCACGCCGCGCGGGTACATCGGCTGGGGCAACTCGACCCAACTGGGCAGCGGCCTGGGCTACGCCATGGGCGCAAAGGTCGCCTTCCCCGACAAGACGTGCGTCAACCTCATGGGCGACGTGGCGGTGGGCATGGCCGGCACCGACTTCGAGACGGCGGCCCGCGAGCAGTTGGGCATCATCACCGTCATCATCAACAACGGCGCGATGGGCGGCTACGAGAAGAACATCCCCATCGCCACCGAGCGCTACCGCACCAAGTACGTAACCGGCGATTACACGGCCATGGCCCAATCCCTGGGCGCTCACGCCGAGCACGTAACCGACCCCAACGAGGTTGGCCCCGCCATCGAGCGCGCCAAGGAAATCTCGGCCACCGGCCAGCCCTGCGTCCTGGAGATCATAACCCGCGAGGAGCCGGTGTTTTCGCAGTACTACCGTTAGCCTTCGGCGCGGGCGTGGTCCGCTCTGATTGGCTGGTGCGTCGATTAACCGTATAATCTACGCAAATTATGCGTAGATTATACATATACGACTGCCCGGATTGGCCATCGCTCTCCTGGCGTATGGATGACATGGCCGGCCTGTTGGCCGACGTTCGCCATCGCCAGGGCGCATTGCTGGGCAAGATGGCTAGTTTGGGGCTCGTCTCACGACAGGAAGCGACCCTCACGACGCTGACCGAGGACGTGGTCAAGACCAGCGAAATTGAGGGCGAAAACCTGAATCCCGATTTGGTGCGTTCATCCGTGGCGCGACGTTTGGGCCTCGACGCGGGTGGTCTCTCGCACAACGACCGCAATGTTGAGGGCGCGGTTGAGATGATGCTGGACGCTACCCAGAAATACGAACAAGCCTTGACCGAAGACCGCTTGTTCGGCTGGCAGGCCGCTTTGTTTCCAACCGGCCGCAGCGGTCTGCGCCGCATCACGGTCGGCGGCTGGCGGCATGATACCACCGGCCCCATGCAGGTGGTGTCTGGCCCCGTGGGTCGAGAACGGGTCCATTTCGAAGCCCCGCCCGCCGCGGCAATTGACCGGGAAATCCGCTCCTTTTTGGATTGGTTCAACGCTACCGCCACCACCGACCCTGTGCTCAAGGCTGGCATTGCGCACCTTTGGTTCGTTACCATCCACCCGTTCGAGGATGGCAACGGACGCATCGCCAGGGCGATTGCCGATATGGCGCTGGCCAGGGCGGACGGCACGGCACAACGTTTTTACAGCGTTTCGTCTCAAATCCGCAGGGAGCGCCAGGGCTATTATCGGATTCTGGAACGCACCCAAAAGGGCGATACCGACGTAACCACCTGGCTGGTGTGGTTCCTGAATTGCCTTGGCGCAGCCATCACCAACGCCGACGATACTCTGGCGCACGTCGTTGCCAAAGGTAATTTCTGGACCCGAATATCGCACTTGCCATGCAACGAACGGCAGATCGCCATGTTGAACCGGTTGCTCGACGGATACGAAGGCAAATTGACAGCCGCCAAGTGGGCGCAAATTGCCAAATGCTCTCACGACACCGCTTTGCGCGACATCAACGAACTTATCTCAAACGGAGTGTTGATCCGCAGTCAGGCAGGCGGGCGCAGTACCAGTTACGAGCTGGTTACGCCACAACCCGACATGCAATCTATGAATGCCTGACGTCCCATCGACCCCGGACCCGCCGGAGCCTGCGCCAGCGCTCGCCATCGTTACATTCCAGCCGTGCTATCCTGTTGGAGCGAGGTTGTGCCATGAAAACCATCACCATATCAGTTGACGATGATGCCTACGGTTATTGCCAACGCAACGCGGAGGCAGCGGGAATCTCTGTGGAAGAATGGGTAGGCGCACGCTTGAGCGGCTTGATACCCAAGCCGACCTCCGCTGTTGAGGCGGAGCGCGGACGCAAGTTGTGGGAAGAAATACAAGCCCGCATTGACGCTCGGGCAGAGGCAAGAGGCGACGAACTGCGAACCTCAAGGAAGCTGACGCGCGACGAACTGCACGACCGCAATGCGCTTCGTTGATACTAACATCGCGCTTTACGCAGTTAGCCCGCTGCCTGAGGATATCGATAAACGCAGAG
Organism: uncultured Dehalococcoidia bacterium; assembly: GCA_964502995.1. Classification (GTDB taxonomy): domain Bacteria; phylum Chloroflexota; class Dehalococcoidia; order Lucifugimonadales; family UBA3495; genus Bin87. The sequence goes on along the minus strand of CAZCZB010000040.1, from coordinate 5,787 downwards.
TCGCGCTCGAACTGATTGACTTCGAAGACCTTGCGTTGTCGACGCAGGTACTGCAGGAATTCTATACACAGGCCACCCGCGACCGGGGCCCGTGGCAAATGACGCATGAGGAAGCAGTGGGGTTCATAACAATGCGTCTGCTTCGCTTCCGACTTCAATCAATCACTCTCGCCTTGGTGCGCGAAGCCCTCACCATCCGCGCCCGCTTCGGCCTGAATTACTGGGACTGCGCCATTCTTGCCGCCGCCCGGCTGCTGGGATGCGACGCGGTGTACTCCGAGGATATGAGCGACACCCAGGACTACGACGGCGTCCGCGTGATCAACCCCTTCGCCAATCTGCCACAGCCCGCATAGTCAACAACCTCCGTGCCCAACTCTCCCATCATTGTCATCGGCGGCGGACCCGCCGGGTCCTGCGCCAGCGCGCTGCTGGCTCGCGCCGGTCATCCCGTCGTCCTGCTGGAACGCGAGAAATTCCCCCGCGAGCATGTGGGTGAATCGCTGCTGCCGGCCAGCATCCCCATCCTGGACGACCTGGGGGCTCTGGACGATGTGCGGCGCGCCGGCTTCACCGTCAAGCGCGGCGCCACCATGATCTGGGGCGCGGACCGCGAGCCGTGGAGCTGGCACTTCAGCGAGACCAACGCCAGCAATCCCCTCTCGTTCCAGGTGTGGCGTCCCGAGTTCGATGCCATCCTGCTCGACAACGCCCGACGCGCCGGCGTGGACGTGCGCGAAGGCTGCCAGGCCACCGGCGTCGTGTTCGACGACGCCGGAACCGCCGTCGCCGTGCGTTGCCAGCCGGCCGACGATTCCGACCGCGCAACCGAACTGCCCGCCCGATACGTGGTGGACGCCAGCGGTCAGGGCGGCCTGCTCTCCCGTCAACTCGGGCTGCGGCAGTGGGACCAATTCTTTCGGAACCTGGCGGTGTACGGCTACTATCGGGGCGGCGAGCGTCTGCCCGCGCCCGACGATGGCAACATCCTCATCGAGTCCCAGCCCAACGGATGGCTGTGGCACATCCCGCTGCGCGACGGTTGGGCCAGCGTTGGCGCGGTGGTGGATTCCGAAACCGGCCAGCAGGGCATCCGCGAGCTTGGGCCCCAACGGTTCCTGGAATCCCAGGTGTCCGCCGCACCGCGCCTGTCCCAGATGCTGGCGTCGGCAGAGTTCGTATCCGGCCCCGAGGTGCTGCGGGACTGGTCCTATCGGTGCAAGTCGCTGCACGGGCCGGGATACATCCTCGCCGGGGACGCCGGCTGCTTCATCGATCCCCTATTTTCGTCCGGCGTCCACCTGGCGCTGACGTCGGGGACGCTGGCCGCCGCCGCCGTCACGTCCGCGCTGGACGATCCGAGCATCGCGGGGCCGGCCGGACAGGTGTACCAGCAGCTTTACTACAAGGAGTACGGGCACTTCCGCGAGTTGGCCCGCCTCTTCTATTCCAGCAACCGCACCGCCGACTCCTACTTCTGGGAGGCCCGACGCCTGCTGGACAACGACCCGTCCCTGACGCCGCGCCAGTCGTTCATCCAGGCCGTCGCCGGCCAGCCGGCCCGGGGCTACGAGCGCGTGGTGCTGTCCCACGGCCTCGCCCCGACCGCATTCGGGGACAGCGTGGCCGCCGTGGAGTCGGAACGGCGGCAACGTGAGGCAACGGGGTTGCCGTCGGATGCTCCGCTGCGTCTGGCCGACGGCGTGCTGCTGCAACGCCAGCCCGTCCTGGCCGGCGACCGTTTCGTGTGGGGCGTCGGTCTGATAACCGACGGGCATCCGGAGGGTCTGCCGTGCAGCGCGCTGGTGGCCCAACTGCTCACCCGCCTGAACGGCCGGCGCACCGCCACCGATGCCATCGCCGACCTCACCAACGGATTGGACGCCGCGACCATCAGGCAGATCGAACCCGCCGCCCGCCAGGCCCTGCACATCCTCTACGTCGATGGGGCGATAACGACGTAAAGCCTCAATGGATGCGGTCAGTTTCCGGCCGTGCGCGCCGCGTGGGGGCGGGTTTCAAACCCGCCCCCACCACCCGGACCTGTTCCCCAAGACTCTGCAAATAGCGTAGGGGCGGGATGCGCTCAGTCCGACGACGGGGCGGCTTCCGGTTCGGGTGTCACGCCGGGCGCATCGGGATATTCACCGGCGGATTCCTGCCCGCGCCGGAGTCCCATCATGCTCAGAGTGCGGGCGTACAGCCGGGGTATGGACTCTTCGAACAGCAGGTACACCACCGGCACCGCCACCAGCGTCAGGAAGGTGGAACTGATCAAGCCGCCAATCACCACCGTGGCCATCTCCGCTCCCACCAGGCCGGCGGAATCGCCCAGCGACAGCGGGATCAGCGCCAGGATGGTGGTGAAGGCAGTCATCAGGATGGGGCGCACGCGGGTGCGTGCGGCGTTCATCACCGCCTCGTAGGGCGGATCGCCCCGTTGCCTCAATTGCTGCACGAAGGTCAGCAGCACGATGGCGTTGGTGACCACGATGCCCACCAGCAGCAGGAATCCCATCAGCGCCGGCAGGCTCAGCGAACGGTCGGTGATGACCAGGGCGGGCAGCGCTCCCACCACCGCCAGCGGCATGCTCAGCACTATGATGAACGGGATTTTCAACGATCCGAGGGTGGCCACCATCACCAGGTACACCAGGGAAACGCCGATGATCATTGCCACATAGACGTTGTTGAATTCCTCGCGAATGTCGCTGAACGTTCCGCCGGAACGCACGCTGATTCCCGGCGGCAGCGGTGTGGACTCGATGATGGCGTCCACCCGTTCGCCGATGGCGCCGGCGTCGCGGCCGGCCAGGCCGCCCGAAACGGTGGCCGAGCGGTTGCCGTTGTAGTGGGTGACCACGTTGGGGCCGACGGTGTATCCGGTGTCGGCAATGGCGCCCAGCGGAATCACCCCGGCGTTGCCGGTGATGGGCAGCAGCGGAATGTCGTCGGCGTCGTCCACCGCTTCCGGAGCGCCGCGCACCACCACGTCCAGCGTCTCGTCGCCCAGGTTGATCTCGGTCACGTCGTTGCCCCGGAGCCACGTTCGCACCTGGTTGGCGACGTTCATGCTGGACAGCCCGTAACGTCCGGCCTCGTTGGGGTTGATGTTGATGGTGAACTCCTCGGCGCCGTCCACGATGTTGGTGCTCACGTTGCGGACGCCCGGGTCGCGCTCAATGGCCACCTCAAGCGTGTTGGCGGCGGCGCGCACGTCCTCATAGTTGGGCCCTGTGAGCGTGAGGCGCACGCCGCCGCCGCGACCCGGGCCGCCGGAGTCGGCGAACACCCGTGTGGTGACTCCCCGCTTTTCCGGCAGGGCGCTGCGGATCTGCTCGTCCAGGTCGGCGGGCGGGTTCTCGGAAAGCACCACCGTGAAACCGGCCCGGTCAAAGGAGGCGTCCGTGCTGCCGGGCCCGAAGTTGCGGCTGCCGGAACCCAGGGTAACCTGGTAACTTTCCACCGCGCCGCTGGCGACGAACTCGTCCAGCACGCCCTCAACGTCGCGCACTTCCTGGAACAGCGCGCCCGTGGACGGGTTGCGGCTCAGGCTCAGGTCGATGCGGATGCCCTCGGTGCGGCCCTCGGAGAAAAACTCGATGGGCAGCACGCGGATCAGCATGAGGCTGGCGAGCACCAACAGCACGCTCAGGACGGCGGTCGCCAGACGGAAACGCAGGGCAAGCCGCAGCACGGGGGTGTAAACCTTCTGCAGCAGGGTGTCCCGCCGCTGCGACTCGGGGTCTTCGATCATGTCGCCCCGGCGCAGGAACCACGACGCCAGCACCGGAACGGCGGTCAACGCCACCAGCGTTGACGCCAACAGAGACACGCAGACCGTCTGCGCGAAGGGCAGGAAGAACTGGCCCACCACGCCAGGCAGGAACCCCAGCGGCACGAACACCGCTACGGTGGTCAGGGTGGACGCCACGATGGCCGCGCTGACCTCCCGGGTGGCCTCGATCACCGCCACGGAGCGGGGGCTTCCCTCGTTGATGTGCCGGTAGATGTTCTCAAGCACCACGATGCTGTCGTCCACAATGCGGCCCACGGCGATGGCCAGGCCGGCCAGGCTCATGAAGTTCAGCGTCCAGTCGAAAACGGCCATCACCAGCATGGTGATCATGACGCTGAGCGGGATGGACACGGCGATGATGAAGGTCGGGCGCAGGGTGTTCAGCGGCCCATAGAAAAGACTGGGGCGAATCTGCAGCAGGAACACAAACACGGCGATAACCGCGAAGATGAACCCCTGCATTCCCTGGGAAACAACCTTGCTCAGTTCCCCCTCCAGCCGGGGGGCCTGGCTGTCCATCACCGCAATATCCAGGTCGGGCGGCAGTTCGTTTTCCAGTTCCAGCAGCGCCCGGTCGATTTCGTGGGTGATGTCGATGGTGTTGCCGCTGGGGGTTTTCAGGATGTTGAGGCTGACGCTGGGCTGTCCGTTGGTCCGCGAAACGGTGCTGGCCTCCGGCGTGGCGACGCGCACGTCGGCCACCTGTTCCAGGCTGATGGGGGTGGCCTTGTTGCCCTCGGCCCGGTTGCCCCCCGGCGCGCCGGCCGGCCGGGCAAACCCCACCGGCAGGTTGCGGATGGTTTCCAGGTTGGCGTATCCGTGGAACGCGCGGACGGTGACGATGCCGTCGCGGGAGGACATGCTGCCGGCGGTGACGTCCACCGCGTTGCTCTGGAGCGCGCCGATGACGTTCTGGATGGTGAGTCCGTATGTATCCAGCAGCGCGGGGTCAACGGTGACGAATACCTGCTCGGAGACGCCGCCCTCGACGGCCACGTCAAACACTCCGGTCACGCTCTGCAGACGCGGCACGATCCGGCGTTCAACGATTCTGACCAGTTCGGGAATGTCGCGCTGGCCCGATATGCTCAACTCGATCACCGGGCGTTGGTTGGGCGTGAGGGCGAACACCCGGGGGTCGCCGGCGGCGTCGGGCAGGCGCAGCGCGGTGACGCGGCTGAGAATTTCGGCCTCCGCCTCCTCCAGGTCGGCGTTGGTTTCAAAACTGGCGCGCACCGTGGAACGATTGCCTCGTGAGGTGGAAGTCACCTCCTTGAGGTCTTCCATGCCGATGATCACGTCCTCAATGGGCTTGGTGACTTCCTGGGACACCTGGTAGGGAGTGCCCTGTTGGAAGGAGGTCGAAATGTTGATGACCCCCAGGCTGATCTCGGGAAAAAGTTCCTGCTGCAACTGCTGGTAGCCATACACGCCGGCCACCAGAATTAGCACCAGGGCCATGATGGTGACCGACCGCCGTCGCAAGGCCAGCCTGGAAAGTATGATCATGAGGGTCTCCCGAATGCGCTATAAGACGGCAAAAAGGCTATTGTTGCTGCGTCCGGTTTATTATGACGCCTGACAGGACACGCGATATGCCGCGCGTCGGCCCTGTCTGCCTCCGATGATACCAGCCTTGTGTGAAGAATTTGTAAAGTCCACGGCCCCACTCGCAATCACTTTTTGAGGCATTCATCCATCGGCGGGCCACATCGCCTCCGGTTCAGGACCGTCGCCACTCAGCGATCGGGGCCTTTCGATCATCACTCCACTTATCCGCTCATCCTGAGCTTGTCGAAGGATGGGGTTCATGGTTCGACAGGCTCACCATGAGCGGACTGCTGGTCAGTGTGGCAATAGCGGACTGCTGGTCAGTGTGGCAATAATCGAAAGGCCTTGACTCAGCGACGTAACTGTTCAGAATTGCGGGCAAAGTGTCATTGCGAGCGCAGCGCGGCAATCTCGTTGGCATAGGGGAGCCCGTTGGA
>CAZCZB010000039.1:20476-26187 GCA_964502995.1 uncultured Dehalococcoidia bacterium | reverse complement strand
CCAAAGGCGGACGTTCCGCACCATGAGCGGGCAGATGGGGCGATGATGGAACCGCCCCGCGGCCGCCGCAGGGGTTATAATCAGAAGACTGCCACTATTCCGTTCATTCGAGGCCTTATAGATGACCAGCATAGTTCAGAATACCGTCATATTGAACAGCCAGAACCGCTTACGGGGCGCCGACAGCCGGGCCCGCGAATGGGTCATCGCTCACGCCGGGGCATACCAGAGCCAGGCCAGGAAGGAACTGGGCGGTTCGGAAGTATTCAGGGAATGGAGCAACGAAAACCTGACCCTTCGCATCGCCAAGCTGACCACGGACGGATACAGGCAGGTACAGATTTGCGGCGCGAGTTATGAACTGTCCGACGGGTCGGAACCCTATTCGGCTTACGTTGTTACCTACACGCCCGCCGACGCCGAGCAGGCGGGCGGATATTGCATGACCGTTGCCGTTATTCCCGATGCGCTGGCCGACGCCGAGGTTCCCTGGGGCGATGCCGCCGGGCCGGCCGGGATGGACAGGTTCATCGAGGCGATCAACTCGGACCGGTCGCGATCGGCCGTATCGGGCAACGGCGCGGGAGAGGTTGGCAGCATCGACGATCTCTTTTCGATCTACAACAACGCCGTGGTTGTGACCGACGAGGCGGGAGACGATTTTGACATCGAAGAACTTGAGGAGCAGCACGGCGGTTGGGCGACGGTTGTGGGCATCGGGGCATCCGAACAGAGGGCGCTGGCCCGACAACTGCCGGACGATCAGCTTCGAGAGTGGATTGAGTCGAAAATCGCCCTTTTCGCGCGCTACGCCGACGCTGACGGCAAACGGCTGCGCATGACCGAAACGGATGCCGAGCGGGCGGAGATCATGCTGATGGAGGAGAGGGACCGGGTGGCCGGGGACGTTGCCGGACGCAATACCGTTGCGCTGCTGAAAATGATGGAATCCGTCGCCGCCATCGTGCCCAAGCCGGCGCCGGCCGAACCGGACGATCAGGCGGGCGCGGCGGGAGAATCCGCCGCGGATCCGGATGGATCGTCCGCGGCCGACAGCGTGGCGACCCAACAGCGCATCAACACCCTTGAGGATAAACTGAAAGAGGCGGAAGCGAAAATCTCCGAACTGCAAGAGCGCATTGCCGGATACGAGGCTTTCGGGCACGAGGATGCGGAGGTTGAAGAAGAGGCGGACGAACGCAAGCCGGAATCCATCGCCGACAGCAACCGGCATGCCGCCGTTCTGGAAGCCATCACCGATCCGGTGAAGTTCTCGCGTCTTCGATTCCTGAGCAATTGCGAGAAGGCGCTGGCGGACTACGGCAAGCCTCGTCCCAGCGGCATGGAGATTGTGGGCGCGCTGAACGCGATCAACAGACTGGCCCAGGCGTGGTACCACACGCCCAACGGGAACATTGGCCCCTGGAGCAATTACTTCATCGAGTTACCGGGTTGGAAGTATGCCGACGGTGAATCGGAAATGACGATGGGCAAATTTGGCGCCAAGCGCTCGTTCAGCGACCAGGAGAAGGCGCGCCACGTGGAGATTACGCGGCACCTGACCTACCAGGGTTCCAGCGGCGGGCTGCAAATATACTTTGACCGGGACGAGGGTGGCGACTCGTTCATCGTCGGCTACATTGGGGAGCACCTGCCGTACTTCACCAGCCCTTCCTGATTTCGCAGAGCATCCAAAAACACACCCGCCCCGGCTGATCCCGATTGCGGGATCAGCCGGGGCGGGTATTGACGGAACCGGTGGGTTTGGACGAACCGGGTTTTAGTCAGAGAGCCTTTGGACTCGCTGTGGCAAACACTATGCGCTTCGTCCGTTTTCGTTCAACTCTTCCAATCGGCGAATGAGCGATTCCGTGGCCGCCTGGTATCTTTCCATCAGGTTGTCGGCCTGTTCACGTATGCGCTCCGCCCGGGCATCGGCGGCTTCCGCCTGTTCGCGCATCTGTTGAATCCTGGCTTCGGCGGCATCCGCTCGCGCTTCCGCGGCCGCGGCTCGTTTGCGTTCCTCTTCGGTGCGTTTGCGTTCTTCTTCGACCCTGCTGTCTTTGAGAAATCCCATCACGATGAAAAGACCTCCTATCGTTACCCCGGACAGGTTGGCGGATACGGTGCTGATCGGATGCCCGACCGGGAACTGGTCGCCCAGCAATTGAAACGCGGATGACACCAATGCTCCGGCCACCACGATTGCGTAGGCCAGAACGTAGTACCTCACATTTTGCCACATGGAGGCGGGTTATTGCTGGGCGGTGTGCCGGTTAGCCCGAAACCAGTGGCAGTCCCTCGTCGGCGCGCACTTCGTTGATGATTTCCAGGACGCGCTGGCTCAGGGGCGCGTAGGTCAGTTCGAACTCGGAGAGCAGGCGGCTGTTGTCCACCAGGTAGTTGCCGGAGTGTTCGCGGCCGCCCTCGTTGTCGAAGCTGATCTGCGCGTCGGGCAGGTAGCCGCGCACCATGTCGGCCAGGTCGCCCAGGCTGATGGGGGCGCCGCCGGAGTTGTACACCTGATGCTCGCTGCGGTCCACCAGCGTGACGCGCACGAAGGCCTCGGCGATGTCCTCGACGTGGATGGGCAGGCGCATCATGCCCTGGTAGGGGAAACTGACCGGTTCGCCGCGGGCGGGCAGGGTGACGCAGCGGACGTGGTCGGTGGAGCCGCGCACCTTGTCGGGTCCGGTGACGTTGGCGGGACGGATGCCGGTGATGCTCATGCCGTAGTTTTCGTTGAACATCTTGGCCTGGAATTCGTTGAATATCTTGTGGGTGGCATACTGGCTGTCGCCGTAGGTTGCCTCGTCCTCGTTGATTTCGCGGTCGCCGAAATTCGACTGCTGGCCGCTGACGGCGACCGAACTGGCGTACACGATGCGGTTGACGCCGAGGAGCCGGCCGGCTTCGAAGCAGTTGTCCATGCCCAGGATGTTGAGGCGCATCTGGTGGTGCGGGTTGCCCTCGCCGCCGCCCAGCAGGTAGGCCAGGTTGAGGATGCGGTCGGGCTGCGAGTCCACGATGGCCCGGGTGACCTGCTCGAAGTCGGTGATGTCCACCCGCGAGGTGCGGATGGCGTCCGGCGCGACGCCGGGGATGTCGGGAATGGGGTTGATGTCGGACGCGTAAACGTCCTCGCCCCGTTCGACCAGTTTACGGATGACGCGCGGGCCGATGAATCCCGCGCCGCCCAGTACCAGAACCGTCATAATTGAACCTCCAAAAGAGAGAGTTTTTACATCGATGCACAGGATTTACAGGATTGATCTACAGGGACTTTTCAAAGTAGTTCACCTTGCGCTCATGGTGAGCCTGTCGAACCATAGGGCGCGTCCTTCGACAGGCTCAGGACGAGCGGAAAATCAGGCATGCGGGAACTTTGAAAAGGCCCTGGATGATCTATTGAGTATCCGGTTCATCCTGTGTATCCATGCGCAATGATTTACCTGGGGCAATGATTTACCTGGGGCAATGATTTACCTGGGGCAATGATTTACCTGGGGCAATGATTTACCTGGGGCGATGATTTACTTGCGGACGGCCACGAAGAACAGGCGTCGGAAGGGGTAGAGGGTGACGCCGTCGTCCCGCTTGGGGTATTCGACGTTGAGCCGGCGCCGGTATTCTTCGAGGTAGGTTTCGCGTTCGCCGTCTTCCAGGCCGTTGAGGATGGGGCGGAGCCCGGTGCCGGTGACCCATTCCAGCACGGCGTCGTCGCCGCTGAGAACGTGCTGGTACTCGGTGGTCCACACGTCGAGGTGGGCGGCGTTGGGAGCCAGCAGGTCGTAGTAGAAATCGGGGTCCTGCACCCAGCGCACTCCCACGGCCTGCCGCAGTTGCGCCGAGCCGACGGTTTTGCCGCCCGCGCCGCCGTTTTCCAGCGTTTCGCGCATCAGGTGGTGGGACCGCATATCCCAACTCAGCGGGGCCTGCACGGCCAGGCACCCGCCCGGCGGCAGCAGGTTCCAGAGGCGGGGGACCAGTTCGGCGTGGTCGGGCACCCACTGGATCGCCGCGTTGGAGTAGAGCACCGAGGGCGAGGCGTCGGGCTGCCAGTCGGCCAGATCGCCGACCTGCCAGCGCACGTTGCCGGGGATGGATTCGGACTCCTCAGTCGCCGCGCGCTCAAGCATCTCGGGCGAGTTGTCCATACCGACGACGTCGGCGTGGGGCCATCTGCCGGCGAGCAGGCGGGTGATGTTGCCGGCGCCGCAACCGAGGTCGTAGATGACCTGCGGGTTTTCCAGGGGTATGCGTCCCATGAGGTCCAGGGCCGGGCGCAGGCGGTGGTCCTCAAACTTGAGGTATTGTCCCGGGTTCCAGGATTCGCCGGCCAGGTCCCGCTGGTGTGGAGTTGCTTGGGTCATGCAAAAGCCTCGGCTGTGAGAGTACCGGCGCGCAGCGCGCCGACGGGCGAGTATAGGCGCGCCGAAAATCGAGCGTCAACCGGGGTGAGACACTCGTAACAGTTCAGAGTTGTGGGGTTGTCATTGCGAGCGCAGCGCGGCAATCCCGTTGGCGCAGGGGAGTCTTCAGGGCAAACGCTACTGCTACGGCATCGAGATTACCACGTCCGCCGGCGGGCGGACTCGCAATGACACTTCCTTTCAACTCTGAACACTTGCAGACACTCTCGCGTACTCACTCTCTTTGGTCGTCAGAATCAGAATTTACGGGATTTCAAGATTTGGCAGGATGGAGGGGCTGCATCACGGAATGGGTCAGATCCTGCCAATCCGCAAATCTTGAAAATCCTGATTCTGACGATTGCCCGCAGCCAACCGGGTACGCGTGAGCTCCGGATCAGCCCTCACCGGAATAGACCGACAGCATATCATCGATGAAAACCTGGGCCAGGAGCCAGGCCTGTTCCTGCGCCTCCGTGTCGAGGTGCCCTCGGTCGGCGTGGATGTGCAGGCGCATGGCCGCCTCCCAGCCGCGTTCCAAATCGAATTGATCGCTGATTGACTGCGATGCGATGGAGGAGAGGTAGCGCGTTTTCGTGCCGGTCGCTCCCGGATTACTGCCCTGTTGGTTGGCCACCGCGTTAATGCATTGCTTGGCGGCTTCGTAGATCAGCGCGTATGCGGAATCCGGTTTACCGTATTGCTCCAGCAACAGAACAGCATCTTCCCGCTAACTGATCGCTCGGGACCTATAACGTTCGGCCCTCTCGTGTCCGCCCCTATTTTCCGGAGTCATTGCTGCCGAATTTGCGGTAGCATTGTCGGACAAAGGGCGGCAATCTGCGGTGCGGGCCTTCCAGTTCGTAGTATTCCAACGCTTCCATCTCGGCGTGGTCGCGCATCAGGCCGCACGCGATCAAATATCCACGATAGTGATATTTGCTTTTTGAGTCTGAACCGCCGAACTTGCGGTCCAGTGAATCGGCAACCTCTATCAGGTTGCTGGTATCCAGGCCGAGAGCTTTGCCCATCATTGCGTAGGTGGATTCGGTGGCCTGCCACAGGATACGGGACGACTCCACGTAGTTGCCGGCGGCGAACTCGCGCTCGGCCGCTTCCAGGGCTTCCAGCGGGTGCATTGTTGGTTCGGGAGTGGTCATGATTGGCTCGGCAGGGTTGGGTGCGCCACTGCTCGATTATACCGGACGCGATGCGATGCGACTGGCCGGGCCGGAATGGTCATGGGGCCGGAATGGTCATGGGGCCGGAATGGTCATGGGGCCGGAATGGTCATGGGGC
>CAZCZB010000039.1:0-20376 GCA_964502995.1 uncultured Dehalococcoidia bacterium | reverse complement strand
AATGGTCATGGGGCCGGAATGGTCATGGGGCCGGAATGGTCATGGGGCCGGAATGATCAGAGGGCCGGAATGCTCAGGGGGCCGGAATGCTCAGCGGCCTTCGCTCTCCAGCGCGACCAGGCGTCCGTCTGCGACGGGCAGATACAGCACGCCGTTTGACACCACGGGCGATGCCGAAACTCCGACGTCGTCCAGCGGATGCTCCCAGGCCAACTCGCCGGTGGCAATGTCCAGGGCCACCAGTCGGCGCGTCGCGGTTGCGATGAGCAGCAGGTCGCCGGCGGCCACCGGTTCGGCGGATATCTCGGCCTCCAGGTTATGCTCCCAGATCGCCCCGCCGGTCGCGCCGTCCAACGCGCGCACCAGTCCCGTTTCGTTGACCACCATGAGATTGCCGTGGGCGTAAACCGGGCTGTATTTCACCCGTCCCTGGGCCGAGCCGACCCACTCGGTTCCGGTCTGCTGGGGCGCGTCCCTGAGCAGCCTCCAGTAGAAGAAGTTGAACCTGGCGACGTAGGCGAAACGGCTGAACGGGCGGCTCACCGCCGACGGGTCCACCGCCCACACTCCGCCCCGGTTGGTGACGAAATAGGCGCGGCCTTCCGCGATGATGGGGCCGCCGACCACGGGCGTGCCGGCGTAGAACACCAGCCGTCGCCGTCCCGTTTCGGGTTCGACGGTGATGAAGCGTTCGCCCAGCGAAGCGGCGGCAACCACCCTGCCGTCGGAAGCCGGGTGGCCGACCACCCAGCCCTTGATCCTGGTGGACCAACGCTGTTCGCCGGTGGCGGCGTCCAGCGCCTCCAGCCGGCCGTTGGTGGAGCCGATGTACACCGTGCCGTCCACGACGATGGCCGAGCCCAGCACGATGTTGCCGAGGTTGCGTTCCCACAGCAGGCCGCCGGTGTCGCGGTCCAGCGCCAGCAGCCGATGGTCGCGGGCGCCGACGAATACGGCGTTTTCCGCCACGGCCGGCGCGGAGTCGGACGGGGCGCCGATCTCATAGCTCCAGACCGTTGCGCCGGTGGCCGCATCCAGGGCCGCCGTTATCCCCTCCTCGGTGGTGATGTACACGCGGTTGCCCACGACCGCAGGGGTGGCGAGCAGGGATCCGGGAGTTTTCAGGTCCCAGCGGACGGTGTACGGGGGCGTCGGCGGGTCGCCGGGCGTCCATCCGGCGCCGCCGATGTCGCGGCGGATGGACGGCCAGTCGGTGGCGGACTGGGCCATGCCGTAGTCGGTGGTTGCCTCGGCCGGCGGGAACAGCAGGGGCCCGGCCTGGAAGGCGCGGAAGGCCCAGAAGCCGATGAGGGCGACGACAACCGCGCCCAACAGGAGCCAGAGTCGGACATTGCGGAGCCACCGGCGGTTGACACCGATGGCTCCGAGTCCGGAAGTTGTGCGGCGCACCGTGTTCAGGGGCCTGGGAGAACGGACGGGGGCGGTGGCCGCGCCCTACGTCCGCCCTCGCAGTTTGGGATCCAGAGCGTCCCGGATGGAGTCGCCGAAGAGGTTGAAGGCCAGCACCGTGATGGTGATTGCCAGGCCGGGGAATATCACCATCCACCAGCGGGGGATGAGGCCCGCCGCGACCGGCCCGCCGAGCATGTTGCCCCACGTTGCCGTGGGCAGGGGGACTCCCACGCCCAGGAAGCCCAGGGAGGCCTCCAGGATGATCACGGAGCCCAGGTGGGCCGTGGCGAGGACGAGCCAGGGAGCGACGCACTGGGGGGCGATGTGCCGGATCATGACGCGGGTGTTGTTGGCGCCGATGGCCTGGGCCGCGTCAACGTAGGCGTATTCCTTGACGCTTAGGGTGACCGAGCGGATCACGCGCACGGCGATGGGAACACGGGTGATGCCAATTGCGACGATGACCGTCCAGACGCCGGCGCCCATGGCCAGCACGAGGATCATCGCCAGGATGAGCGTTGGGAACGACATCATCAGTTCGAGGAATCTCTGGCTGTAGATGTCGAATCTGCCGCCGAGATAGCCGGCCGCGACGCCCCAGGCTGCGCCGAGGAAGTCGCCCACGACGACGGCGATCAGGGCCACGAACAGCGATATTCTGGCGCCGTGTACCACCCTGCTGTACAGGTCTCTGCCGATGTCGTCGGTGCCCATCCAGTGCGCGGCGCTGGGCGCCTCTCTGAGCGCGCGGAAGTCGGCCTCCTGGGTGGGGTGATGAGTTGCCACGAAGGGGGCGAACACAGCGATGGCCACGATCACAATGATCATCACACCGCTGACCCCGCCCATGGGGTTGCGCTGGCAGAAGTGGATGATGACCCACCACCAGCCCTGTTGGGGGCGCACCTCCTCCTGAACCAGGACTTCGCCCTCGGCTCCGGTGGTTGACGCCGGATTTACCTGTGCCACGAGAATACTCCTGTTGAGCGTGTCCGGATCAGCTGTAGCGGATGCGCGGGTCGATCCAAGCGTAGGATATATCGACCAGCAGGTTGGTCATGACGAATACGAGGCCGTAGAGGAGCACCAGGTTCTGGATCACCACGTAGTCGCGCTCGAAGAAGGCGGCGACCAGGGTGCGGCCCAGTCCCGGCACGCCGAAGGCCTGCTCGACGGCAACGGACCCGCCGATGAGGAATCCCAGCAGCACGCCGGAGAGCGTGATCACCGGCATGATGGCGTTGCGCAGCGCGTGGCGCATGATCACCAGCCGTTCGGCGAGACCCTTGGCGCGGGCGGTGCGGATGTAGTCCTCGTGGATCGTTTCCAGGAGCGCCGAGCGGGACATACGGCAGACGTAAGCGGCCTGCCCCACTCCGAGCACCAGCGCGGGGCCCCACACGATTTGCAGGTTTTTCCAGGGGTCTTCCCAGATGTTGATGACCCCCAGGGGCGCTTTCCATTCCAGGGTGAGCACCAGGGTTAATACGATCACCGTTCCCAACCAGAAGTTGGGTATTGCGAGGAACAGGATGGAGAAGAACCTCCCGGCGTAGTCCATGGCGCTGTTTCGTTTCATGGCCGCCAGTATTCCAACCGGCAGCCCGATCACCCACGACAAGATCACCGAGAATATCGCGATTTCGAGCGTGATGGGGCCACGGTTGATGATGAGGTCCATCACGGTGTGGGAGCGCCAGAAGGACTGTCCGAGCTTGAGGGTTACGATGTCCTTCAGCCAGTCCACGTACTGGAGATAGATGGGCTTGTCGAGGCCGAGGCTGGCGATGATGCGCTGCCGGTCTTCCTCGCTGAGCTGCAGCGTGCCTTCTTCCCCGAACATCACCGTGAGCACATCGCCCGGCAGTATGCGCATCACCAGGAAAATGATGATGGTCAGACCGATGAGCGCCGGAATCGCCAGCAGCACGCGGCGCAGAATGTACTTTTGCATCACGCCCCTCCCCGGGGTTGGCAACCTCTACCCTTCATCCTGACGTTGGACTCGCCCTGACGTTGGACTGGTCCTTAAAATTGGGCTCGTTCCTGAGTTGGGCTCGTTCCTGAATTGGGTTCGTTCCCAAGTTGGGCTGGTCCTCAAGTTGGACAAGGGCGGGGCGAGTTTTGGCCCGCCCCGCGCAGTGTTCCTATTGTCGGCACTCTTCGTCCATCCAGACCGTGTCCATGCGGTCGAGGTTGTGGACGAGGGCGCCGTGCTTGCCCTCGATGCCGTGGACGCAGGTGCGCCAAGCCGCCAGCGTGCGGTTGTACCAGTATTCCACCGTGGGCGGGTCGGCATCCAGGATGGCCGCCGCCTGCTGGACCAGTTCATACCGTTTGTCGAAGTCGGGTTCAGCGTCCACCTGTTCCATGATGGCGTCGAATTCGGGATTGCAGTAGTTGGAGTGGTTTTCGCCGCCGCCGCAGCGGTAGAAGCTGTTCATGTAGGCGGACGGGTCGATGAACGGCGATGCGATGCCGCCGACGGTGAGGTCGAAGTTACGGTTGGCCAGTTCCTCGAACCACACGGCGGAGGCCACCGGGCGGATCTCCGACTCGATGCCGAGGACGCGCTGGAACTCCAGCTGGGCGACCTGGGCGGCCGCCGTCCAGTGTGCGCTGTTGGGGTCGCGCTGCATCAGGTCAACGTTCTTGATGCCGTCGGCGTAGCCGGCCTCTGCCATCAGGCGCTGCGCTTCGGCCTCGGCGGCCGGGCGGTCAAACACCGTGCGGGCGTCGATTTCGGCCTGGGGCAGTTGGAAGGCCTGGTCCTGGAAGGTCCAGCCCGTGCCGCCCTTGTAGCCGTATAGCCACTCGCCGACGACCTCGTGGATGGCGTCGCGGTCGAGGGCGAGCCACAGGGCCTTGCGAACGCGGGGGTCGTTCCAGGGTTCCCGGTCGGTGTTGATCCACACCGCCAGGTATGAATAGGACGAGAACGGCTGGGCTTCGTAGCGGTCGTCGTTCTGCAGGATTTCAAAGGCAGCCGGGTCAATGGTCTGAGAGTACTGCACGTTGCCGGCCAGCAGCGCGGCGGAGCGCGCCGTGCTGTTGCCCAACGGGTACGTCCACACCTCGTCCAGGTACGGCAGGCCCTCGTTCCAATAGTCGGGGAACCGCTCGTTCTTCCAGACTTCGCCCTCCTGGTGCTCCAGGAACCGGAACGCTCCGGTGCTGGGGGCGTCGGCGCCGTTGATCTTGAGGTCATAGCTGTTGGCTTCGAGGAATTCCTTCTCGAAGACGCCGTGCCATTCCAGCGCGAACAGGTTCAGCCCGTAGTTGAGCGGTGGAGCCTTTTCGAAAGTGAAGGCGACCGTCTGCGGGTCGATGACTTCGATGGCCGCGCCGAATGGGGTGTAGAGACCCTTGCGGGCGCTGACCACGCCGGGCGGCGGGTCGATCACGCGCGACCACGATGCGGCCACGTCTTCGGCGTCCATGATGCCGCCGGTGTGGAACATGACGTTTTCGCGCAGGGGGAAGGTCCACGTCCTGCCGTCATCGGAGACGTCCCAGTTGGTGGCGATGTCGGGGATGATAGTCTTGCCGGCGTCCAGCGGGTTGTAGCGCAGCAGGTTGTTGAGCACCATCATCTGCTTGAAGGAGTTGGAGACGCTGGAGACCTGCATCAGGTCGTAGTGCGCGGGGTCGAAGTAACCACCGCGATACAGGATGCCGCCCCACTGGGCGTCGGGATAGGCGTCCTTGGTGACGGGGTTGGCCAGCACCTCGGTGGGCAGGGCCGCCGGCAGGGGTGTGGGGGTGGCGCCCGGCGCGACGGTGGGTCGCGCGGTGGGCGGCACCCTGGTTGCCTGGGCCGGGGACGAACCGGAATCGCCGCCGGTCCCGGCGGAAGAGTCTGTCGAGCCTGACCCGGTTGTGCCTGTGGTTCCGGAAGTGTCTTCGGCCGGGGCCGTTCCGCCACAGGCCACCGCGGCCAGAAGGAGTATCGCAAACACGACGCTGAGCGCCGCGAATGGAGACGTAACGAAGCGTTGCACTCTCACTGGTTCCTCCTCAGGTACCCGTTGACCTTTTGCGATTTCGGATTAGCCGCGGCGATTGTTGGGCGCGTACAGTATCGACAAACGCAATTCGCTATGACGGCCGTCATAGTATGCAATAACGTCTGTCAAACAAAATTGAATGATGCAATAACTCCTGATATATCGAGATTAGCGCCGATTTCGGATACGCGCGGCTGTCGGGATTGTAGGCAGGGACATTGCCGTTGTCAATATCTGATATTCGCAATTGTCGGGTAACGGGACGTACAGTGACGCCAAACGCGATGCGTCCGGTGGGAGAGCGCCTCGGTGGGAGAGTGCGTCGGTGGGAGAATGGTCCGGTGGGAGAATGATGGAGGGGCAGGACAAATATCCCGCCCCTCCGGTCGGCGCGCGGAGGGTGTGGAGCGCGGCCGCTACCGGCACTCGTCGTCCATCCAGACCGTGTCCATACGGTCGAGGTTGTGGACGAGTGCGCCGTGCTTGCCCTCGATGCCGTGGACGCAGGAGCGCCAGGCGGCGAGGGTGCGGTTGTACCACCAGGTGACGACGGGCGGGTCCTCGTCAAGGATACCGGCGGCCTGCTGCACCAGTTGGTAGCGCTTTTCGAAGTCGCCCTCGGTGTCCACCTGGGACATGATGGCGTCGAACTCCTCGTTGCAGTAGTTGGAGTGGTTCTCGCCGCCGCCGCAGCGGTAGAAGCTGTTCATGTAGGCGGACGGGTCGATGAAGGGGGACGCGATCGCGCCCACGGTGATGTCGAAGTTGCGGTTGGCCAACTCCTCGAACCACACGGCGGACGGCACGGCGCGAATGGTGGACTCGATGCCCAGGATGCGATTGAACTCCAGGTCTGCCATCTGTGCCATGGCGGAGTACCACGGGCTGTTGGGCTGCCGCTGGAGGAGGTCAACGTTCTTGATGCCGTCGGCGTAGCCGGCCTCTGCCAGCAGGCGTTTGGCCTCGGCTTCGGCGGCGTCGCGGTCATAGACGAGCCTGGTGTCGATTTCGGCCTGGGGGAGTTGATATGCCTGGTCGGGCAGGGTCCATCCGCCGCCGCCGGGGTAGCCGAACAGCCACTCGCTGACGATTTCATGGGCGGCGAGACGGTCGAAGGCGAGCCACATGGCCTTGCGGACGCGCACGTCGTTCCACGGTTCCTTGTCCATGTTGAACCAGATTCCGCCGTAGGAATAGGAGGAGAAGGGTTCGGCAACGAAGCGGTCATCGTCCAGCATCCGGTTGAAGGCTTCGGGGTCGATGGTCTGGGCGAAGTCCACGTTGCCGGCGAGCAGGGCCGCGGAGCGGTTGGTGCTGTTTTCCAGCGGGTACGTCCACACCTCGTCGAGGTAGGGGAGGCCTTCGTTCCAGTAGTTCTCGTTGCGTTCGTTCTTCCACACCTCGCCTTCCTGGTGTTCCAGGTATTTGAAGGCGCCGGTGCTGGGCGCGAACTGACCGGCCTGTTTCAGGTCGTAGTTGTGCTCTTCGAGGAAGGCCATGGGGAAGACGCCGTGCCACTCCAGGGCGAAGGCGTTGAGGCCGTAGTTCAACGGCGGGGCCTTTTCGAAGGTGAACTGCACGGTCAGCGGGTCGACGACCTCGATGGACGGGCCGAAGGGGGTGTACAGGCCCTGCCGGGCGCTGACGACGCCGGCGGGCGGGTCGATGATCCGCGACCACGAGGCTGCCACGTCATCGGCGGTCAGTATCGTACCGTCGTGGAAGGCCACGCCCTCCCGCAGGGGGAATGTCCAGGTGTGGCCGTCTTCGGAGACGTCCCAGTTGGTGGCCAGGTCGGGGATGATGGTTTTGCCGGCGTCCAGGGGGTTGTAGCGGAGGATGTTGTTGTACAGCATCATCTGCTTGAACGAGTTGGTGACGCTGGACACCTGGATCAGATCGTAGTGCGCGGGGTCGTAGTATCCGCCGCGTCGCAGTATGCCGCCCCACTGGGCATCGGGGTACACGTCCTTGGTGATGGGGTTGGCGACGACCTGGGACGGCAGCGCGGCGGGGACCCTGGTGGCGAAGGGGACCGGTTGGGCCGGCTGCGCCTGGGGTTCCGCGGTGGCCTGCGGGGCGGTCTGCGCCTGGGGCTGGGTCTGCTGCTGTGGTTGGGTTTGAGTCTGCACCTGGGTCTGGCTCTGTGGTTGAGGTTGGGATTGTGGTTGGCCCGGTTCCTGCTGGGCCTGGCTGGCGGCGGCTGCGTCTCCCGGCGTGGCGCCGGTGTCGGCTTCCTGGGGGATTTCAGCGCCGGCGCAGGCTGTGATGGTCAACAGGGCAAGGGCCAACAGTACGGTTAACAGCAAGGTCGGATACGAAGATATTTGTCTTAACATGGTCGCTCCTCCTCAACTACCACTGGTTTGCGCGTGTGTGAATCACCTCCATTTTGCGTTGGGCGCGAGCCTGCGCCGGGATGTGCGGTGGGCCCGCAATCGGTATTACGCGTTATGATATTGGGACCGGTAAAAATATCGTAAATCGTTAGGATACTCGGAAAGTATGACGATTATAGGCCGAGATTATACCATGTAATCACGATTGTCAATAATCTTTATTGCGCCCGGGGTTGATGGTTCGACAGGCTCACCATGAGCGGGGGGGGGCGGCGCGAGTGGGGGGTGTGGCTCGGCGCGAGTGGGGGGCGTGGCTCGGCGTGAGTGGGAGGCGTGGCTCGGCGTGAGGAGGGGCTTGGTTCGGCGTGAGTGGGGGCTTGGCTCGGCATGAGCAGGGGGTGTTGGCTCGATGGGAGCGGGGGTAGTGAGTTTGAAACGGCTCTGCCCGCCCACGCTTATCAGGTTCGATCAAACCGTCACGGAATTGACCGGCCACAACGTCGATATTCGTCACCCGACACCATCCATGCCGGCTCCGATTGCCCCTTCGCGTCTCTGCGTCTTTGCGATAAATCTCCATGCAATGGCCCGGCGCCGTATTGGATGCCAACAGACCCGGTACGCGTGAGCACGCGCCCGTGCCGCGCGGTGTATCCCCGGCTCGTAGGGGCGGATAATCATTCGCCCAGGATATCGAACCCCCGGCTCGTAGGGGCGAGGCATGCCTCGCCCCTACTGCCGGACGGCCCCCGAGGGTGCGTTATAATTGCCCGACCGCACAGGAGGCATGAACCATGACCACCACCCAGGGAACGCAGCAGGATCCCGTCACCGAACGCCTGTGGACCTACGACGCAGTGCGCAAGGGACAGGCCGGCGGAGAAACGCAGGTAACGCTCTCGGCCGAACACATCGCCGAATACGCAGCCTGCGCCCAGAATCCAGACGCCCGGTACCGGATGCCGGCCGCCGGCGACGCTCCGCGCATGATGGCAATGCCCACGATGGCTTTGACCTACGCGCCGCTCCTGCGCGACGAAATCGCCGAGGCCAACGGGTTCGTGGCCCAGGAACGCTCCGTAACCGCGCGACGCCAGACACCCTTCGCCAAGTGCGAAATGCGGTGGTATCGCCCGGTGTATGCCGGCGAAACGCTCACCGGAACCCGCCGCGTGCATGAGAAGTACGAGCGGCGCGGCAGCAAGTTCGTAACCTTCCGCGTGTCCGCGTTCGACGAAGCCGGCGCGGTGGTCGCCAGCTACGACTACACCTGCATCTTCGAGTATTCCGCCGGCCAGCGAGCGGTCCCTGACGCATCGGGCGACGCGGCAATCGCTCCCGACACCAACGCCGCGCCGGACCCGTCGCAGTTCCTCACATGGGACCAGGCCAGCGCGGGCACGACGTTGCCGCGCACCCTGGCCGTCGGCGAAACCACCGAGAACATCCTGCGCAAGAACGCCCAGCGCCTCGCCGGACGCCCCAGCGAGAGCAACATCCACACCGACGAGGAGTTCGCGCGGCAGAACATCTTCGGCGGCGCGGTGAACGCCGGCCCGGCCACGATGTCATACGTAGATCGGTTCCTGGGGCTGAACTTCCCGCCGGAGGCGTTGTACAACGGCGGCAACCTGCTGATGCGGGCCATCACGCCCTTCCGCGCCGGCGACGTGGTCACCTTTTCCGGCGAGATCACAGGCTCCGGCGGCAACCTGTACGGGCAGCGCAAGGCGCAGGTGCGAATCCGCGGGGTGAACCAGCGCGACGAACTGGTATCCCTGTCGGACGCCACGGTCACATTCGCCTAATAGGGTGATGCAGAGATGATGGAAACTCCTGAGCAAATCCAAACTCCTGAGCAAATCCAAAGCCCCGAGCAAATCGAGACCCCCGAGCAAATCGAAAGCCGGGTCCGCGCCGCGCTGGACCAACTGGGAATCAACGGCTGGGAGTGGATCGAGATTGACCCGCAATACGGCGACACGGCGGACTTCTGCGAGCAGTACGGATACGACCTGCCCCATTCGGCCAACACCATAGTTGTCGCCAGCAAGCGCGGGCCGGCGGCATACTGCGCGGCCATCGTGCGGGCCTGCGACCGCCTCGACGTGAACAAGCGCGTGCGCGGTTTGATGGGAGTGTCCCGCGCGTCCTTTGCGTCTCCCGAGGAAACCCGCGAAATCACGGGCATGATGATCGGCGGCGTAACGGCGCTGGCGCTGCCCGACGACCTGCCCATCTACGCCGACGTGCGCCTGCTGGAAATGGACTACATCATCCTCGGCGCGGGCAGCCGGTCAGGCAAGCTCAAAATGGCCCCACAAGAGTTGGAAAAACTACCGGGCCTGGAGTTCATCGAGGCGCTGTCCGTTTCGGCAAGCTAGCCTCCTTGGTACAATGGCATCAGATTGTCGACGCCAATGACCACCATCAATAACATAGAAGATTTGATCCGCGTTCTGGACGAGCATCCGGAGTGGCTGGAGGCAGTGCGCCGCCGCGTGCTGAGCCGAGAGCTGTACGAAATGCCGGAACGGCTGGCCCGGTTCGCCGAGTCGGTGATGCAGCAGTTCGAACAACAGGCCGAGCGGCTGACGGCAATCGAAGGCCGACTCGACGTGGCGGACACCAAATTCGACCGGATTGACCAGCGATTCGACGAGGTTGACCAGCGGTTCGAGCAGGTTGACCGGCGATTCGAGCAGGTTGATCAACGGTTCCAACAGGTCGATGCCCGGTTTGATCGTGTCGAAAGGCAGTTGGAAACGATTCGCAACGACCTTGCGCCGATCAAAGGCAGATACGCCAGAGATGTCACCCACGACCAGGCCGACGGCATCGCTTACCGGATGGGTTTGTGGATCTCCGCCAGGTTGACGCAGCGAGACCTCCTGACGATGGTCCGCAACTCGGACACCTCCAATATCTCGCGCAACGATCTGGAAAGTTTCATCGCGGCTGACCTGGTTTTCCTGGCCGCAGATGACGAAAACAATGAAGTGTACGTGGCCGTGGAAGCATCCCACACCGCAGATGAGCGCGACACCGGAAGGGCGATTCGCAACGCGCGGTTTCTGACCAGATTCACCGGCGCCGGTGCCAAGGCCGTTATTACCGCCGCCAGAATCGACAATCGTATCCAGGAGACCATCAACTCCGGCCAGGTGAGTTGGCACCAGTTGGACGAAGCTTGATTTGGACGAAGCCCGATATTTCGGCGCAGAGTGACCTTTAGCGTCGCCGGACAGGGCCTTTCCAAAGTTGCGTAATCTTCTTGTGTCCGCTCGTCCTGAGCCTGTCGAAGGACTAAGCTCGTGGTTCGACCCTCCACGGGCGGGCCTACGGCAGGCTCCCGCCAAAGGCGGACTTTCCGCACCATGAGCGGAAAATGTGGAGACTTTGGAAAGGCGCTGGTCGCCGGATGATTCTTCCGCACGCCGCCGGCAAAACCGCTATAATGCGGGCAATTGCCGCAACGCCCCGCCGCGCCTGACCGGGTGGCTGGCCGGGCCGGAGGATTTATGCCCATCGTCCAACGTCCCTATGTGCCGCCGGAAGACAAACCGCCCCAGGAAGAGAGCTACGTGAACCCGGGCGATGTGGCGCCGCTGAACGTGAACACCGCCGCTGCCGCCGCGCCGGCAGAAGCGGCGACTTCAATGGACGCCATCACCTTTTACAGCGATTCCTTCCACATTTTCAGCAGTCTTTACTCTGCCGTGCTGTTCTTCGGCGAGCAGCTTGAGGAGCGGGAACCCATTCTGCGGGCGCGCATCAAGGTCAGCCCCCAGATGATGAAGGCCATCGCCGTGCTGTCGGCCAAGCACGTCCGCGAGTACGAAGAGGCGGTGGGTCCCATCACGCTGCCCGACCAGGTATTCGCCGCGTGGGAACTGAACCCCGACGGCACCAGCTCGGCCGACGGCGTGGGCCACTGAGCGTCAGGTGGCCCATCCATGACGATGCCATCCGACAGCAACCCGCCCGCAGACGACCGGGTGTTGGCGGACGACCTGGCCCTGCCGGTCGACGTCGTTCCCAACTCCAACGCGGCCCTGCCCGACGGCTGGGGCTGGCACACCACGTCAACCAGTCAGCCCAACGCCGCGACCTTCCACATCAGCCACAGCGACGTCACCCGCGTGTTCACCGATGTTCTGACCAGGGCCGACAGCCCGCCGGAAGCGGCGTTCGTCCTGAAAAAAGACATCCCGCTGGTAATCATCGACAGCCTGGACCAATACTGGGCGGGTGAATCCCGCACCGCGCTGCCGCTGAACGGGCTGCGCGTGCCGATCGCCGCCGATACCGTGGCAGAGGCGAAGCGGAAACTCGCCGTTGACCTGGCGGCCCAGTTGCGTCTGCTCCTGATGCTGTCAACCGGGGGCACCGAACTGGCGCCCCAGCTGAAGGAAAACTTCCTGATGCTCAGCGACTTTCTGGAAACGCGCCGCTAATTGTCAGCGGGGGCCGGCGCCGGCTCCGTTTCCGGCGGCAGGGTGAAAACCGCCTGGCCGTCATCACGGTGAGAGTGGTTGACCAGGGCCAGCAGCAACTGCTGGTGACTGCTGCGGAAATCCTCGCGAAGCTGGGCCATGTTAACCTGCATATCCTCGCGAAGCTGGGCCATGTTAACCTGCATATCCTCGCGAAGCTGGACCGTGTTAACCCGCGTGTCCTCGCGAAGCTGGGCCATGTTAACCTGCATATCCTCACGAAGCTGGACCGTGTTAACCCGCACGTCCTCGCGAAGCTGGGCCATGTCATTCTTCACTTCTCCGCGAAACTGGGCCATGTCATTCTTCATTTCCCCGCGAAACTGGGCCATGTCGGCCTTGAACTCCTGGCGCAATTCATTGCGGAGTTCGTTGTGTTCGACGCGCGTGGGGAGTCGGCCCAGGCGGAGGGCCATGTACACCACCGTACCCAGGAACGCGGTCACCGTGCCCCCGTAAATCGCGGCCAGCGCGACCAGGCCCGAAAATGGTATTTCAATAGTCATACGTGTTGCCCTGGCTCCACGGCAATTATAACAGCGGATTGGATGCCGGGAGCGGGTCGGCAACCCGGCATCATCGGGCACGGCAACGATTGCTGCACGGCGTGGGGGCGGGTCTCAGACCCGCCCCCACATGGTGTTTGCCGGTTTGTTCCGGTGAATTACTGGCCGTTGGCAGCCTGCAGGGCTTCGAGGACGTTGGTGGGGGACAGCGGCAGCTTGTTCACCCGCACGCCCGTGGCATGGTACACCGCGTTGTGCAGCGCGGCCAGCGGCGGGATGATGGGCGCTTCGCCGACGCCGCGCAGCCCGTAGGGATGGCGCGGGTTGGGAACCTCCACCACCACGGTGTCGATCATGGGCATGTCGAGAGCCGTGGGCATCCGGTAGTCCAGGAACGTGGAGTTGAGCATCCGTCCGTCGTCGGCGTAGGTGTAGTCCTCGGACAGCGCCCAGCCGATGCCCTGCATCGTTCCGCCCTGCATCTGGCCTTCCACGAAGCTGGGGTGGACGGAGGTGCCGGAGTCGATGAAGGCGGTGCAGCGGATGATGTCCACCTTGCCGGTGTCGGGGTCAACCTCCACGTCGATGATGTTGCCGGCGATGACGGGACCAACGCCCGTTGACGTGGCAGAGGCCGACGCGGTGAGCGGGCCGCCGGTGCGCATCATGCGGCTGGCGGCATCCGCGATGGTCATGCTCTCCTCGGTGGTGGTGCAGGTGAACACGCCGTTGGCGAATTCGACCTGATCAGCCTCGACCTCCCACACCATGGCGCAGCGCTGGGCCATCTGGTCGCGCAGGTCCTCGGCGGCGGCGATGGCGGCGAGGCCGGTGTCGAAGGCGATGCGACTGCCGCCGGTGGAGGCGGTCCAGCCGACGGTGTCGGTGTCCACCACGGTGGGCGCGATCTGCTCAACGTCGATGCCGAGGGTTTCGGCGACCTGCATGGCCACGGCGGTGCGCGTGCCGCCGATGTCAACGGAACCGGTGATCACGTTGAGGGTGCCGTTGGCGTTGACGTTGATGGTGGCCGATGACGCCTGGCCGGCCTGCCAGCGGAACCCGACGGCGATGCCGCGGCCGCGGTTGGCGCCCTCCAGCGGCGTCTTGTAGTGGTCGCTGTTGATCATGGCCTCTTCCATTTCGCGGCAGCCGAAGACGCGATGGGGAACGCCGTTGGGCATCCGGTCGCCCTCCTGCACGGCGTTCTGGAGGCGGAGTTCCATGGGGTCGCGGCCCAGCATTTCGGCCAGTTCGTCAACCACGGCTTCCACGGCGAAGGCCACCTGGGGCTGGCCGGGGGCGCGGTAGGCCTGCACCTTCTGCTTGTTGCAGACCACGTCGTAGCCGTCAACCAGCATGTGGTCCATTTTGTAGGGGCCAAAGCCGGTGAGCGCGCCGCCGCCCACGGGAGAGCCGGGGTATGCTCCCGCCTCGTACACCATGTAGAGTTGGCCGGCGACCATGGTGCCGTCGTTCTTGACGCCCATCTTGCAGCGCATGAAGGTGGCGGACGCGGGGCCGCTGCCGACGAACACGTCGGTGCGGTCCATCTGCACCTTGACGGGCTTGCCGGTCTTGCGGGACAGGACGGCCGCGACGGGGTCGGTGTAGGTGATGCCCTTGGCGCCGAATCCGCCGCCGATTTCCATGGGGACGACCCTGACCTGAGACTCGGCGACGCCGATGATGGCGGCGGTCTGCGCGCGGATGTTGAACAGGCCCTGGGTGCTGGTGTAGATCGTGACGCGGCCGTCGGCGGTCCACGCGGCGGTGGACACGTGGGGCTCGATGTAGCCCTGGTGTACGGTCTGGGTCTCAAACTCGCGCTCGATGACGATGTCGGCCTCGGCGAATCCCTGATCGATGTCGCCGACCTTGTGCTGGATGTGGCCGGCCACGTTGCTCTTGACGCCGGTGTCGTCGCCGCGAGCGAAGCGCTCCATGCGGAAGAAGGTGGTCATGTCGTCGTGGAGCAGCGTGGCGTCGTCGGCCATGGCCTCGCGCCAGGTTAGCACGGTGGGCAGCACCTCGTAGTCCACTTCGACCAGATCCAGGGCCTCCAGGGCGATGTGGGGGCTGGTGGCGCAGACGGCGGCGACGGCATGGCCGACGTACAACGCCTTGTCCTTGGCCAGCAGATTTTCGGCGATCATGCGGGCGTTGCCTTGCACCTCGGCGAAGTCGATCATCCGGTTCTCGATGATGGGGAAGTCGGCGGCGGTGGCCACGGCGACCACGCCGGGCAGGGCCTCGGCCTTGCTGGTGTCGATACTGCGGATGCGGGCGTGGGCATGGGGGCTGCGCAGGATGCGGGCGTGGAGCATCCCGGGCAGGTTGATGTCCGCGCCGTAGCGGGCGGCGCCGGTGACCTTGTCAACGGCGTCGTGGCGCAACGGGCGCGTGCCGATTACGCGGTATTGCCGTTCGGGCTGTGCGGTGGTGGTCATGGGGTTCCTCCTGGGGTTTGGGGCAGCGTGCAGGAACGATCATTCGTCCCTGCGGTGACGGATTCAGCTATTGATGAAGCCGGGCAGGAAGTATTCGCGCGTGGGGTCGGGGGGCATGCCGGGCATGTCGGCGGACACGACGCCGTCGCTCTCGATGGCGGAGCGGACGATGCCCTTGTTGAAGGGGCTGATGTCGTCGTCGGCCATGAAGTCGCGCACGGGCATCCAGAGGCACTCTTCGATTTCCTGCTCGCTCATCTTGATGTCGTGGGTGAGGGCGCGCAGGCGGCAGACGAAGTAGATGTCGGACTTGCCGTAGCGGTAGCCGTGCCAGTGGCGGAAACACGCCAGGGCCTCGAACTCGGCGTGGACTCCGGTTTCCTCCAGCACCTCGCGGACGATGGAATCGACGATGTGTTCGCCCGGTTCCAGCGCGCCGCCGGGAAGCTTGTAGAAGGGAGGGCGGTTGTCGATGCGATAACGCTCGCAGACCACCAGCAGTTCCTCATTGTCGTTGAGCACCACGCCGCCGGCGCCGACGTAATGCGTCGCATAGGGCGGGATGAACGAATCGGGGATCAGCATCAGCGTGGCGGTGATGCCGCGGTCGTCGGCGTGGTGGTAGGTGAAGCCGCGCTGCGTGGCGACGGGCACGTGGGTCGCCAGTTCGATGGGGATATCGACCCAGGCCACCTCGTAACCGGCCTGATGCCAATCGGCGATGGACGCATCCAATGATGCTGCGAAATCGTCGGGATTGGGAGGCAGATCGTCGGATTTGACCACGACGCCACGGAAGGGATTGGGAGTAGCGACAAGGGGAGAAACCATAGGGCGGCTCCGTATCATTTCGGACGGTTTCGGGGACGGCGGCAGTATAGCACAGCGCTCGCGGTTGGACTGTCCGCGCGGGTCCGGGAATACGTGCAGGGCGCGGGCCACCGGCCGGTGCGGCAACAATCGGAAGGCGCTGCGTGGGCGGGTTCGCGCGTACCCACTTTGATAACCTGTCATTGCGAGAATGCCGTCAGGCATTCGTGGCAATCTCGTTGAGGCGCTGACGACTACGACCAACTGCCCGCGCAAGGCGGATGGGATTGCCACGCTGCGCTCGCAATGACAAACCGGGTACGCGTGAGGGGCCGAGCATTCTTGACATTCTACAACTGGTCTCGTATCATTTTCTCAAATCTTCCCTGGCGTCCGTTACCGCGCACCCCAGGCTATTTTTTTCCAGGGCGGCTTTAGGCCGCCCCAAATTTTTGTTGCGGGGGCAACATGATGGATGGGCGAGCTGCGATATTCATTGATGGAGCATACGCTCAACGGATAACTGCAGACGAGTTCAACAGAGCCCAGGTTGACTTCAGCAAATTGGCCGATGCGATGGCCAACGGCACCGATATTCTCCGCACCTATTACTACAACTGCCTGCCGTATCAGGGTCGTCAACCTACGGATGCCGAAAAGGCTCGCTACGACAGTACTCGCAGATTCCATCATGCACTGGCGATGCTCCCTCGATTTGAAGTGCGTTTGGGCCGCCTGGAATTTCGAGGCTCCGACAGCAACGGGGAGCCCATATTTGAACAGAAACGCGTGGACATCCTCCTTGGCGTGGACATGGTGCAATTGGCGGCCAAAGGCCATATTACGGAGGCGGTGTTATTGGCGGGTGACAGTGATTTCGTTCCTGCTGTAGCCGTCGCAAAGGCCGAGGGCGTCTTGGTCCGGTTGTATCACGGCAGCAATTGCCACAACGATCTGCTGCGTGAAGTTGATGAACGAACTCGGATAGATCAACCTTTCATCGACCGAGTCCTGCGGGATTGATTGCTGAGACGCCTGGGAAGCGAATGTATTTCGATACCTGAGACTTTGCTTGACCGGGGGGTTGGGGTGTGCTATCTTCGCGCCACAACCGAATATGATTCTGGCGGGAGCTTGGTTATGCCAGGCTGAGAGGGCGGCCACAAAGCCGCCGACCGTAAGCACCTGATCCGGGTAATGCCGGCGTAGGAATTTGGATTAACCATTTAATTGCCGCCAGAGATTGAATCTGGCGGTTTTTGCTTTTTATTTGCGCTGGCGGAACCGCTGCGGTTGAACCATCCGGGAGGTTCGTCATGCTGGATAGCACCCTGGGAATCGCAACCCTGGTGATCGCCTGCGCCGTGTTTCTGGTACTCGGTCTTACCTATGCGTGGAGGCGACGACGGCAGAGCGTCGAGGATTACACCGTCTCCCGAAATCACGCGCCGACCAACGTGGGAATTGCCACGCTGGTGGCGTCGATGTTTGGCACGTGGGTGCTGCTCAGCCCGGGCGAATCGGGTGCGAACTTCGGAATCATATCGCTGGTGGGTTACGCGCTGGGCATGGCCGGCATTCCGGTGATGTTCATGTTCGTTGGGCCGCGGATACGTCAGTTGATGCCCAACGGCCACTCCGTTACCGAATATGTCCGGCATCGTTATGGACTGATTCCGTTCGTGTCGATATTTGTGGTGATCATATTCGTTATCGGCATTTTCATCACTGCCGAGATGACGGCCATCACCGCCGCCGTGAGTATCCTCACCGGTTCGCCGGCGTGGGCGACGGCCGTGGCGGTGGGCATCGTGGTGATTGCGTACACGGCCTATGGGGGCCTGCGGGTTTCGATATTCACCGACCGCATCCAGTTCTGGGTCCTGATACCGGTGCTGCTGCTGCTGGTGGTGGTCGCGGCCGTACTGGTGAGCAACGCCGGCGTCTGGAACACCGAGGGAGCAGCGGCATCGCTCTCCGTTTCCAACCCGGGCAGTTATTTCTTCGCCATCGTGCTGATCATCGGCATTGTCGCATCCAACGCCTTTCATCCGGGAATGTGGCAGCGGGTGTACACGGTGGAGGATCAGCGGTCTTTGAACCGCAGTCTGTGGGGCGCGACCATCATCGCCATTCCGCTCACGTTCCTGATGGGCATGGCCGGCATCGCAGCGGTGGGCTACGGATCGGTGACTCCGTTCCAGTATCCGGAGGTGGCGGCGGCGCTGTTCGCGCTGGCGGGGGACGTGTTCCCGCTGTGGATGCACTTCCTCATACTGATCTGCGCGCTGATGCTGGCGATGAGCACGCTGGACACGCTGATGAACGGCCTGGCCAGCGGCATCGCGGTTGACATGGCCGGCGTCGGGATGGAACGGGGCACCCTGATGGCGCTGGCCCGCGCGATCACGGTGATAGTTGCCATCCCGGCCATTATTGTGGCGTCGCAGGGCCACAGCGTGCTGTACGTGTTCCTGATTGCGGACCTGCTGGGGGCAGCCATCGCGGTGCCCATGCTGGTGGGGCTGTATTCGAGCCGGATGCCCGGATGGGGCGTGCTGGTGGCCGGGGGCGTGGGAATCGTAATCGGCGCGCTGTTCTATCCCAAGCCGGACCTGCTGTCGCCGTGGGCGCTGGTATCTCCCCTGGGAGGGCAGATGTTCTTCGCGTTCGCGTCGGCGCTGGTGATTTCGTCCGCCATTGCGCTGGTGATCATCCTGGGGCTGCGGGCGGTCGCTCCGTCGCAGGAGTACGACTTCGCCGATTTGGATGCCGACGTGAGTTTGATCGACGAGCCGGCAGTGGCGGACGACTGACGGGCGCAGCAATTCGGAGGGGGCGAATCACCATTCGCCCCCCCAATCATTTCACAACCGCAATCACAACCGCAATCAAAGGACAGGAGGAATCAGAGCATGACCATCGTCAACAAGGATTACCTGAGTGAACAGGCCAGCGTGAGTCCGGAGACCGTGCAGGCCTTCCCCAACTCGCGGAAGGTGTATGAGACCGGCAGCCGCGACGACATCCGCGTGCCCATGCGGGAGATCACGGTGGCCGACACCCATTTGAGCGAGGGGGTCGAGCGCAATCTGCCCGTGTACGTGTACGACACCTCTGGCCCGTACACCGACCCCGACGCCGCCATCGACGTGCGGCAGGGCCTGGCCGCCCTGCGCGCCCAATGGATCGCGGAACGCGGCGATACCGACGAACTGCCCTACCTCACGTCCGAGTACGGGCGCGAGCGTCTGTCCGACACGTCGCTGGACCGCTACCGGTTCAGCCACATCCGCAACCCGCGTCGGGCCAAGGCCGGCAAGAACGTGACCCAACTGCACTATGCGCGACAGGGCATCGTTACCCCCGAGATGGAGTACATCGCCATTCGGGAGAATATGCGGCGACAGGAGTATTTCGGCACCGACCTGATGGGCAGCAAGAAGGCGATGAGCTTCGGGGCCAACCTGCCCGAGGTGGTTACGCCGGAGTTCGTCCGCGACGAGGTGGCCGCCGGCCGCGCCATCATTCCGTCCAACATCAACCATCCCGAAACCGAGCCAATGATCATCGGGCGCAACTTCCTGGTGAAGATCAATGCCAACATCGGCAACTCCGCCGTCACTTCCAGCATCGAGGAAGAGGTGGAGAAGATGACGTGGGCCACCCGCTGGGGCGCGGACACCATCATGGACCTGTCCACGGGGCGCAACATTCACGAGACGCGGGAGTGGATCATCCGCAACAGCCCGGTTCCGGTGGGCAGCGTGCCCATTTACCAGGCGTTGGAAAAGGTGGACGGCAAGGCCGAGGACCTGACCTGGGAGATCTTCCGTGACACGCTCATTGAGCAGGCCGAGCAGGGTGTGGACTATTTCACCATCCACGCCGGCGTGCGTCTCGCCTACGTGCCGCTGACGGCCAACCGGGTCACCGGGATCGTGTCGCGGGGCGGGTCCATCATGGCCAAGTGGTGCCTGGCCCACCACCGCGAGAGCTTCCTGTACGAGCATTTCGCCGACATCTGCGAGATTATGAAACAGTACGACGTGGCGTTCTCCCTGGGCGACGGTCTGCGTCCCGGCTCCATTGCCGACGCCAACGACGAGGCGCAGTTCGGAGAGTTGGAGACGCTGGGCGAACTGACCAGGATCGCCTGGGAACACGACGTGCAGGTGATGATCGAGGGACCCGGCCATGTTCCGATGCACATGATCAAGGAGAACATGGACAAGCAGTTGCAGGACTGCTACGAGGCGCCCTTCTATACCCTGGGGCCGCTGGTCACCGACATTGCGCCCGGCTACGATCACTTCACGTCGGGCATCGGCGCGGCGATGATCGGCTGGTACGGC
>CAZCZB010000038.1:0-26467 GCA_964502995.1 uncultured Dehalococcoidia bacterium | reverse complement strand
AGTCGTCGTCGCACATCCGGCCGGGGCGCTTCTTGTAGGTCATGAACATCTTGAACGACTTGACGCCCAGGTCGATGGCGTCGGGCAGGCCGGACAGGATGCTGGGGCGGTTCTGAAGGATGAAGTGAAACGCGAAATCGGTGAGGGCGCACTGTTCCACCGTCTCTCGGGTGCGGTGGGTCGCTTGCGGCAGCGTCTCGTCACCCTCCAGCTGGTAGGTGCCGAAGGGAATCAGCGTAGTCAGGCCGGCGTGAGCGGCGGCCAGGGACCCCAGGGCATAGTCGTCGTGGCCGTCCAGGTGAACGTGGCTGTCGATGAGGCCGGGGAGGACGAACTTGCCCGAGGCGTCGATGTAATTGTCGGCCGGCGGCAGGTAGCCATCGGGGCCGATGGCGACGATTTTCTCGCCGGCGATGGCGATGGAACTTTCGTACACCTGAGACGAGGTTACAATTTGACCGCCTACGATGACGGTATCGACGTGGTTGGCGGGCATGGGCTTGCCTCCTGGATCAGGGTCGTTTACATCGATACGCGGGATGGACGGGACGTGAGGGCTTTAGAACGCTCCCTGCGGGTCGAGGCCAAACAGGTGCTGACCGGCGGTTTCGTAGTGGACGTGGTGGCCCTGGACGTGCTGGGTGATCACGTGCATATCCTGGAAGCGTCGCTGGATCGGATTCGACTGGAATATGCCGCCGGCGCCGCACAGGGTGTACACGGCGTCCACCACCTGGGCCGAGGTGCGGATGGCGTGGGTGGCGGCGACGCGCAACTGGATCCGCTCATCGACGGTTACGGCCCCACGCGTGCAGACGGCGTCCCAAAGGCGGGCGTGGCTCTCGCGCAGGAACGCTCTGGCCGAACTCTGCAGCGCGTGTCCCTCGCCAACGGCGCGCTGAGCCGTCTGCTGCTCGCGGAGCAGGACGCCCGAGCGGTAGGGCATACGGCTGCCCCCAACGTCGATGGCGATATCCAGACTCTTGCGGGCGACGCCCAGCGCCACCGTGGCGAACCCGGTTGCGAACAGCAGCGTGGTGGGAATCTGGTAGAGCGGACCATCGGACCACGACGGGCCTTCCTGCACGAAGGTTCGCTCCTCCGGTACGAACAGGTCGTCAACCTGAAAGCTGAAACTGCCGGTGCCCCGAAGGCCGGCGGTGTGCCACAGGTCAACCATGCGCACCTGGTCTTTGGGCATCAGGTGCAGTCGAACCTGCGGGGGCTGACCATCGGCGCCCGATCCATTCTCCGGAATCACCGGAGCAAGGGCCGCGATCCAGGTGGCGTGGTCACTGCCGCTGCTGAAATTCCAGTGGCCGTTGAGCCTGAAGCCGCCGTCCACCGGCACCGATTTCGACCCGCCGGCCGGTGGGCCGTTGGTCACCACGCCGCGACGCTCGCCCCAGATTTCTCGGGCGGTGGACATCGCCATCCGCGTGGACCTGGTGGAGAAAACGTTGTTCTGGTTCAGGCACCAGGCGACGCTGGCATCGGCGCCGGCAAACATTTCAAGGATGCGCAGAAAATCCGGGTGGGCCAGTTGCGCGCCGCCCAACTCCCGGGGCAGCAGCAGCCGGAAGAATCCGGCGTCGGCCATGTCCGCGGCCAGTTCGTGGGGGATCTGCCGGTCGGCGTCGATGGTGTCGGCGGCGGTGGCGACGCGCTGAACCAGGTCGGGCGCGGCGGCAAGGTAGTGGTCAATATCGGTGGGTACGGAGACGGTTGTGGTCATCTAGTTCCTCGGAACAGGTTGAGTGGGGCTAACGGTACACGGGCGGCAATGCGGTGTCAAAGCCGGATCGGGGACAAGCCGGCGATTGGTCTCATGCCTCCTCAACCACTACCGCACCGCCTTCCCTGGCGTCCACCGTGATCCGGCTTCCCTCCAGCAGTTCCATGCCCAAAAGCGGCTGGTCAATGGACCGGAAAATCTCAACTACGCGAAGGGGCCCGTGCCATGACACCCGCGTTTCAAAGAAGGGAAACCTTTCCGTATTACCGCTGGCCAAAATGCCATCGCGAAAGCCTGTTTGGATCAACCCAAGCCTTCGGATGTCGGCATCCGGCAACATAATCCACCCGGTGAACCCAGTGTCCACAATAACGTCGAATTGGTGAAGTCGACCAGAAACATCCATCACTGGTACGGTCACCCATGCCTCCAAACCTCCTTCCGGATTCCGCGTAACCGCGCCCCTAATCATAAGGCTCAGAAACGATCATGGGGTGTATCCGGTAAGTCACCGGAACATCCACCCATTCCTCCCAGGTAAAGGCATCGGGGCGTCGTTGCCGCAATCGCAAATCAGCATCCAAGTGCCGGTCAGCTACTTCGTAGTCACCGCTTTTGACGTCGATGACGCACACCTTGCCCTTGCACTCCGGCCCCAGGTTGGGGCGTATTTTTTCCTCGTATATTGCGCGTCCAATGGCGGGCGCATCATCTTTGTTGAATTCCATGCTAACGACTCACTGTTTGTCGGGCGGTCATCCGGTAACCTCACCCGTTTCAGCGGCGGAATCTTATCGAAACGGTCGGTTCGTTTCCACGGTACACGGGCCACAATCCAGTGTCAAAGTTGGCCGGCGGGGTATTTACAATGCCGGGCCGCCGCCGCATTATGGGGCCCAGCGTCCATCCGCGGCGCATTGATTTGACCACCGTGATCAGGAGCGAATGATGGCTTTGTTTGAGGGATTCGACCGGATGCAGATTGAGGCCGACAGCGGCGAGATTGTGAACCTGGTGAAGGGAGGCAACGGGCCGCCCCTGCTCCTGCTGCACGGCTACCCGCAAACCCACACCATGTGGCACAAAGTCGCCCCCAGGCTGGCCCAGGACTTCACCGTCGTCTGCGCCGACCTGCGCGGCTATGGCGACAGCGGCAAGCCCCAGGGCGATCCCGAGCATTTCAACCACTCCAAGCGGGCCATGGCGCAGGACCTGGTGGACGCCATGACCAACCTCGGCTTCGAGACGTTCTTCCTGGGCAGCCACGACCGGGGCGCCCGCTGCGCCCACCGCCTCACCAAGGACCATCCGGAGCGCGTGCTGCGGCTGGCGACGCTGGACATCGTTCCCACACGCCACATGTTCAGCATCGTGGACAAGGAGTTTGCGACCAACACCTACCACTGGTTCTTCCTGATCCAGCCCTACGACTTCCCCGAACGCGTGATTGGCGCGGATCCCGACTACTTCATCCGTTCACGATTTATGCGCGAGCGCAACGCCGAGGTGACCTTCCCCTCCGAGGCCATCGAGGAATACGTACGCTGCTTCAGCGACCCGGGCGCGATTCACGGCGCCTGTGAGGACTACCGAGCCGGCGCGAGCATCGACCTCGTCCACGACGAGGAGGACTTCGCCAACAAGGTCAACTGCCCCCACCTTGCGCTGTGGAGCGACCGGGGATACGTGGGCCGCACCCAGGATGTTCTGGCAGTGTGGCGCGAATACTCCAACCGCGTTGAGGGACAGTCCCTTCCGTCCGGACACTACATCGCCGAAGAATTGCCGGACGAGGCATACTCCCTGCTGCACGAGTTCTTCACCCGTTAATCGCGCACGGTGTAGGGGCGAATGATTATTCGCCCCTACGGACGGAGACCCGCGGGGATCCTTCGACAGGCTCAGCATGAGCGGAAATTTCAGCAGGAGGACATGATGCCAAAGGACTATCTTGACCGGCTGGCGGAGTTCGTCGTCGATACTCGGGCCGAAGACCTCCCGCCGGACACCATCGCCGCTGCCCGCAACGTCGTTCTGGATACCCTGGGAGCCATCACCGCGGGCAGCCGTCTGACGGAAAACGCCAACTTCGCCAAACTCGCCGGCGAGATGGGCGGTCCGGGCAATGCCGGCATCATCGGCCACGGCATACGGACGCAGCCGGTTTGGGCCACCATGGTCAACGCCACCGCCGGCGTCTCGCTGGAGATGGACGAGGGCAACCGCGTGGGCGGCGGGCACCCGTCCATCCACGTCACTCCCGGCGCGTTGGCGATGGGCGAGGATCTGGATAGCAGCGGCATGGACGTGCTGGCCGCAATCATCGTGGGATACGAGGTAACCTCGCGCATCGGCACCGCCACCGAGGTCAAGCCGGAGGTACACTCCCACGGCACCTGGGGAACCATCGGGACGGCGGCGGCCACGGCGCGGCTGCTGGGATTCGACGCGGCGCAAACCCGCCTGACGATGAATCTCGCCATGTCCATGAGTCCCGCCAACACCTGGACGCCGTGCCTGGAAGGGGCCACGGTGCGCAACCTGTATCCGGGCCGCTCCGGATTCCAGGGCATCATGGCGGCGCACCTGGCACGGTGCGGATACACCGCGATCAACGACGGCCCGGCCGACCTGTATAGCACATTCCTGGGCGACGGGTTCGACGCGGACGCGGTGGTTGAGGGGCTTGGATCATCGGGCAGTTTTCGCATCCAGCAGAACTATTTCAAGTTCCACGCCTGCTGCCTGTACAACCACCCGGCGCTGGACGCGGTGGAAAACCTGCTGGCGGAATCGCCTTTCGATGCCGGGCAGGTGAAAAGCATCGTGGTGACCGCGCCGCCCATCGCCCAGATCATGGCGGATCCGGAACCGGCCAACATGCTGGCCGCCAAATTCTCCATACCGTATGCGGTGGCTGCCGCCGTGTGCATCGGCAAAACCGACGTGAGCGCGTTCCTGCCCGATCGGGTGGCCGACGATTCCATCAAACAACTCGCCCAACGGGTGGAGGTGGCTGCCGACCCTGCCATGAACCTGCGCCGATACGACTATCCGGCCGCGCGGGTGGCGGTGCATCTCAAGGACGGGCGCACCCTGGAATCAAGCGTGTCATCCCAGCGGGGCGACGCGACCAACCCGGTATCCCGCGAGCAACTGCTTGCCAAGTTCCGGTCGCTGGCCGGGCCGACGCTGGGCGACGACGGAGTGCGCCGCGCAATTGACACCGCCGCCAGGATTGACGCGCTGGGCAGCATCCGCGAACTGACCGACTGTTGGAGGGACTGACATGACCACGCACAACTTCACCATGGCGGAGCAGGTGGACCGTGTTCCCTCTTCGACGGTTCCGCTGGACTCCTCGGAGCAGACCAGGTTCGACCGCATCATGGATCAGGCGGTGATGATCGACGTTCACCAGCACCCGTTCGTGCTGCCCGAATCCATGGACCGGTTCATCGAATACCTGCGGGCCGCCGACCGGTTCCAGTGGGGTTACCGGGCCGTGGAGGCCGGCGGATGGAGCGCGGTCACCACGTCCAATTTCTTCACCGCCCTGTACAAGGTGTCCGACATGTCCTTCGTCGAATACGAGGACATCGCGGCGGAGGTCGGCGGGATGCTGGCCGACGTGGCGTCGCAGGACAACATCGTGCAGGTGGGCAACGCCAACGACATCGTGGCGGCCCGGCAGCAGGGGAACATCGGTTTCCTGCCCACGCTGGAACACCTGCCCATCGGCAATCATATCGAGCGGGTGGACGCGTTGTTCGGCATGGGCGTGCGGCTGGCGGGAATCACCTACAACCGCCGGAACTACATCGGCGACGGGCAGCAGGAGCGCAACCCGGGCGGCCTCAGCAGTTTCGGCGTCGAGGTGGTGCATCGCATGAACGACCTGGGCATGGCGGTTGACCTGTCCCACGCCTCAACGCCCACCGCGATGGACGCCATCGACGTGTCGCGCGCGCCAACGGTGTTCAGCCACAACGCCTCCTACACCCTGCGGCCCAACGGACGGACGCGCACCGACGAGGAACTGCTGGCCTGCACGCGCAAGGGCGGCTTGGTCTGCATCACCGCCGTGCCCAACTCGCTCAGCGACGACCCGGAGCAGGACATCGAGTGCGTGCTGGACCACTACGACTACATGGTGAACCTGGCGGGCATCGACCACGTGGGCATCGGCACCGACACCACGGTTGGCGACCACGTGGGATTCCACCGGGTGATGATGGGACGCACGCCCGACCAACTGCCGGCTCCCTACCTCAACGGCCTGGAGTCGCCGGCCGACGGCCAGAACATCGTGCGCGGCCTGATTCGTCGCGGCTACTCGGACGAGGACGTGCTGAAAATCGTGGGCGGCAACGCGCTGGACTACTTCCGTCGTGTCATGGCGTAATCAACGCTGCTTGAACGCGTAGGGGCGAACCCGCCCGAATCGGAACGGCCCGGCCTCACTGACCGGGAGGATGCGATGATACAACTGACTGAAGAAATGGCCCGCCTGATCAACCGGGCGCGGGACGACGGCTACCCCTGCATCGTTGGCACTGCGGCGGCGGACGGAACACCCAACTGCGGGTACATCGGCACCGTGCTGACGGTGGGCGACGACACCCTGGTTTACCGCGACCGCACCGGGCGCAATCCGCTGGATCACATCGAGGAGAATCCGAAGGTCATCGTCCTGTTTCGGAACACGGAGCAAGACGCCGGATGGAAGTTCCGCTGCACCGCCAGCGTGTACCGCGACGGCCGGGTGTTCGAGGAGATGATCGACCGCCTGCTGGAATCGGGCCTGGTGAACGAACGATATTTGCAGGACAGCCAGGGCGCCATCGTCGTGTTGCGAATCGACCAGGTGCTGACCCTCTTCGGAGAGGTACTCCAGGAGCGAGTCCCCGGCGAAAGGTGGTAAGCAACGGCGCCGGTATAGCCCGCAAATCCCCTCTCCATGCGTGCAGGGGCAAAGAATGCCCCGCCCATACGCGTATCCGGCCGCAACCGTTGATGGTCATGTAGGGGCGGGTCTGAGACCCTCCCCTACGGGTAAGGTGGACCCAATCGATATCAGTGCCGTCGCCCAGATTGTCGACGGCTCGCCCCTACAGGTATTGCGGACGCAATCGTGCCATCCCGCCGGCCATTTGACCACCGGCGCTCGCCCATACGGGTATCCGGCCGCAACCGTTGATGGTCATGTGGGGGCGGGTCTGAGACCCGCCCCTACTGCCGGCGTTCGGATCGCGCGGTGGTGTTCGGGTGCGCGGCCGGCGTTATCCGGATGACACCGCCAATGCGCCGACGGCGACGGTGGGCAACTGCACGGGTATGCGCTGCCAGGTGATGCCGCGATCCTCGCTGGCAAAAAGCTCACCGCCGTCGGTGCCGGCGTACACGCGGTTCGAGTCCGCGGGATCCCAGTCGAAGGCGACCACCATATCCTGGGGCTGTTCGCCCTGCCCGATGTCGTTCACAAGTTTCCAGGTGGCGCCGGCATCGGTGGAACGGTAGAACTGGGGGTTGCCCCGTCGCGAGTTTTCGGAGACGGTCACCAGCACCAGGTTGGCATCATCTGGCGCGGCGGCGATGTGCAGTGTGTAGCGCCGGTCGAGTCCCGAGTTGATCAGTTCCCAGCTTGCGCCTCCGTCGTCGGAACGGTAGGGCGCGCGGGCCGTTGCCACGAACACGCTGTCGGGACGGTCGCCGCTCAGGTGTACGCAGTGGATGTCGTCGTCCAGTCCCGGCAACTGCCGCCAGCTTGAACCGGCGTCGTCGGAACGCACCATGCCGCCCACCTCAATGCCGGCATACAGGCAGTTAGGGTCGTTGGGCGCGACGCGCAGGTCGCGGACGTGGGAGTCGCGGGTGGGCGAGTGGAAGCCCCAGTCGGCGGATTCGGGCACGGCGCGGAATCCGGCGAACTCCTCCCAACTGCTGCCGCCGTCAGCGGAGCGGTACACGGTGGCCGGTTCGCTGCCCACGTACAGGGTGTCGGCCTCGCTGGAATGGGCCAGCACGCTGTGGGCATAATCCGACGGGTAGGCGTCCAGATGATTCCAGGTTGCGCCGCCGTCGTCGGTGCGGTACACGCCGGCCTCGTAGGCGGCAAGATAGGCCTGTCGGGGATCCAGCGGGCTGGCAGCCAGGCGGGCGGCAGCGTGCGCCAGGCCGGTGATCGGGCCGCGACGCCATGTCTTGCCTCCATCATCGCTGGAAACGGCGCAGACGCCATCGTGCATACCGATATACAGGGTCTTGTTTTGAGACATTGGACTCCTCCTTGCGATGACGATGCGACGAGTTCGGACAAATGCAACTGCATATTGCGAAAATGGGAGCGATCCGTCAACACGCCGCGTCATCTTCGGATCTACACCGGCCGGCGCATTGCAACGCGATTGGCATTGCGGATGACAACGGCCGGGCGCGGCCATATAATGCCAACCAAGAACACATTTGGCGCGCATCAACGAGACAGGAGGGCTGAGATGGCTACCGCAACAAAGTTTGAACGACTGACCAAGCCCCTGGTCAACATCACCGAGATGGATCACATCGTCCTGCGAACGAGGGACGTGGAGGAATCGCTGCGCTTCTACACCGAGGTG
Organism: uncultured Dehalococcoidia bacterium; assembly: GCA_964502995.1. Taxonomy (GTDB): domain Bacteria; phylum Chloroflexota; class Dehalococcoidia; order Lucifugimonadales; family UBA3495; genus Bin87. The sequence goes on along the minus strand of CAZCZB010000038.1, from coordinate 18,115 downwards.
CTGGGCATGAAGCCGGAGCGGGTGGAACAGTGGCGCGCCGGGGACGTTCGCTTCCCGTCGGTCCGTCTGAACGCGGACACCATCATCGACTTCTTCGCCTCCGACGACATTCCGTCCGACAAGGATGCGCCGCGCAACCAGGACCACTTCTGCATGGTCATCGACTACACCGACATGGACGAACTCAAGGCCCGGTTCGAGGACCTGGGCGTTGAAATCCAGGCCGGCCCGGGCAAGCGCTGGGGTTCGCACGGCGACGGCATTTCGCTGTACATCTACGACCCCGACGACAACGTGGTGGAACTGCGCCACTACTGATCCACCGGCCATCGCACCATACGCTTCGGCCAAAACTCCGGCAGCGCCGTTGGATCGTGCTGCCGGAGTTTTCGTTCGCGCAGGCGCAACCGTTCCCGGTGCTATAATTCGACGCATGGTGAATTGGGCCGAAGAAATTCGCCGGTTGGGTCCGGTAATCGCAGTTGACGGGCCGGTCGCATCGGGCAAAAGTTCCGTGGGGCGCGCGGTGGCTTCACGCCTGGGGTTGAGGTTCCTCGACACGGGGATCATGTACCGGGCAGTAACCTGGCTGGCGCTGCACCACGATCAACCGACTGGCGACCCCTCGGGCGTCGGCGCGCTCGCGGAAGGCTCATCAATGTCGGTGTCCGCCGACTGCGGCGAATCCGCGGCGATCGTAGTGGACGGGCACGGATTGACCGGCGATGACCTGGCGGCTCCCGACATCGACCGCAACGTGTCGGCGGTCGCGGCGGTTTCCAGGGTTCGGACGGCCCTGGTGCGGCAGCAGCGCGAAATCGCCAACCAGGGCAGCATCGTGATGGTAGGGCGGGACATCGGCTCGGTGGTCGCCCCGGACGCCCACGTGAAGCTGTACATCGACGCATCCCCCGAAGAACGGGCCCGGCGTCGATTGCGTCAGAACCTGGAATCCGACCCCACGGCCACCTTCGATCAGGCGCTGGCCAATACCCTCCGGCGCGATGAACTGGACAGCCAACGGACCGATTCGCCCCTGGTGGTTCCGTCGGGCGCCATTGTGATCAACACCGACAAAATGGCCTTCGACACAACCGTGGATGCAGTGGTCGCGACCATCACTGAGACCCTGAAAGCGCGACCAACCGCCGCGGAGGCGCGGAGCTGACCTGATGGCCTGGCTTTACAAACCCAGCCGCCGCTTCGGCCAGATAGTCTGGTCTGTCACCGGCAAGTTGACCGTCACCGGACAGGAGGCCATGCCGCCCTACGGGCCGCTGCTGGTCGCCAGCAACCACCTGTCGCTCAACGACGCCGGCACGCTGGTGGTGGCCCTGCCCAGGCCCATCGTGTTCCTGGCGAAAAGGGAACTGTGGAGCAACCCAATCGGACGCTTCTACTGCGATGCCGTGGGCGCAGTGCCCCTCGACCGGCAACGCGGCGGCGGCGAGGCGCTGAGGTACGCGCTGGGCGCGTTGGAGCAGGATCAGGCGATCCTCATGTTCCCGGAGGGCGGAATCAGCCCCACGGGCCAGTTGCGGCGCGCCCGCACCGGGTTGGCCTGGCTGGCGTTGAAAACCCAGTGCCCCATTTTGCCCGTGGGAATCGCGGGGTCGGAAAAGTTCCCGTCCTGGCGCATGCCGGTCCCGCTGGCCAGTTGGCAGGTCAACATCGGTACGCCGTTCACGCCGCCGCAGGTGGAGGGGCCGATCACCAAACCCCTGCTGGAATCTGTGACCAGCATGGTGATGGAACGCATCGCGGCGTTGCTCCCCGAATCTTATCGGGGCGAATATGCTGACGCGCTGAGGCCTCGCGCTCCCATCGACGCCGGCGAAGTGAGCGCCCGGCGATGATCTGACGCGTAGAAAACCGCGTCAGCGCAGAATTGTGGCGCGTTCGTTACCGTAGCGAACGATTTCGTCGTCCAGCATCCTTTCCAGTTCGGCGGTGCGGAGACTTATGGTATCCATGATCGCCGGCGGTATCCCGGCGTTTTCGTTGACATAGTTGCTGAGCAGTTCCAGTTCATCAAATCCCTGGAAGCAGTCCACAACCCCGCGCAGCGCCGGCGCGAAAAACTGGGCATCCTGCCCCACTCCCCGGCCCACGGAGAAGTGGTACACGTACTTCAGGTTGTCCTTGAGGTAGCGAACCACCGGGAAGAAATCGCTGTCGCCGGAGACCAGGATGGCAACGTCGAAACTCTCCATCTTTGAGATCATATCGACCGCTATCCCGATGTCGACTCCCTTCTCGCCAACCTGGGTGCCCTGGAAGGTGATGTTGCCGTCATAGTCGTAATCCAGGCGATAAGGCCGGAACGGCTGCACCACATACTGACCAACGTATTTGAACTCGAGGAAGTTGGTGTTCTGCTGGATTTCCTCAAAAACCGACTTGCGCAGCTGGTGGAAGCGCCGGAACTCGTGCTCATACCAGTCCTGCGCTTTCTGGATGACCAGCTCAGGGGTCAGCTCCGGTATGCGGTCGCCGTGTTCCTCGACGATGCGCTGGGCGCGCCACAGGTTGGGTGACCAGGGAGTGATGTTTTCCGCGTAGTACCAATAGACGCGCACCAGTTGGTGGTCCCAACCGGTGACGTCGTCAAACTTGCCCAGGGCATCCTGAAAAAACTCCTGCCATCGGAAGTGCTTCTCATCCAGCCGGTACTCAGGGTTGTTGGGATGGGGTGGATCAGAGCGGAAGTGGAAGTCCCGCAAGTTGTGACGGAAGTTTTGGCCGTCAACAAATATAACGGTTTTCAGCGGCATGTCGGTTGCTCCCTGTCATATACAGACTAACGAACGTTCCATATTGCTGCTACGCCCGCCGACCTGATGAAGATTCAAACTTTACGTTTATTGTTGTCTTTCATTGCCCATCAGCCCGTCTGCTTTTGCACCCCGCACATTCGGCGCCGCCGGAGACCTCAGTCGGCCGGCGCCATGATGTCAATGTCGTATCGTTGCAGCAGCTCGTCCAATTGCGCTGCCGTCCTCTCGTCCGGGGGCACCAGTGGCAACCGGGGATCGCCAACTCTGAACCCCGACCGGTTCAACCCATATTTGACGGGGATGGGGTTGGAAACGATGAACAGTCCCTTGAACATATCCAGCAGTCGGAGATGCTCAGCGCCGGCAGCTTCAACATCGCCCTCCAGTGTCAGACCGATCATGTGCTTGATCTGGTTGCCCACCAGGTGTGCGGCGACGCTGACAACGCCGTAGCCGCCCATGGACATGATGCCGAAGGTTTCGTCGTCGTTGCCCGACCAGACGCGGAAATCGTCCGGGGAATCGCGTATGACCTTCGCAATCTGCACCGGGTCGCTGCTGGCTTCCTTGATGCCGATGATGTTTTCAATCTCCGCCAGGCGCACCGTGGTGTCGTTGGTCATGTTCAAACTGGTGCGGCTGGGCACGTTGTACAGCATCCCCGGCAGGTTGGTGCATTCGGCCAGGGCGCGGAAATGCTGGTACAGACCTTCCTGCGGGGGTTTGTTGTACGCAGGAACCGTCAGGAGCAGAGCATCCGCCCCCACTTGTTCGGCCTCTTTGCTCAGTTCGATGGAGGCAGCGGTATTGTTGTCGCTGGTTCCGGCGATCACCGCGCCCCGCGAACCGATGGCATCCTTGATCTCGCCATAGAGCCGGGCCTTCTCGTCCATCGACAGGGCCGGCCCTTCGCCCGTGGTTCCGGTAACCACCAATCCGTCGGTTCCGGAATCCAGCAGAGCGACCGCAAGACGCTTGGCCTGCTCGTAATCTACCTGTCCGTCGTCGTCAAACGGCGTGACCATGGCTGTAATCAATCGGCCAATCTCGGTAGGCATAACAAGTCCCTCCTTGTCAGTACCCCCAGCGGGTTCAGATCATTATACACATCCGTGCCATGACAAGCGATAGGGGGTAACTATTTCGTCGAAAAATCGATTAGTTATCAGCTTTTTTGCCGTGTACCGCGCCACGGGCCACGGCATGTTCCGCAATTTGCAGAGCGTTCAGCGCAGCCCCCTTTACCAAATTGTCGGTGACGATCCACATTGCCAGACCGTTGGGATGAGAAGCATCCTTGCGGATACGCCCAATGAACACTTCGTCTTTCCCGGCAGCATCCACGGGCATTGGATACGCTGACTGGGGGGGATCATCCACAATCATTACGCCGGGCATTTGACTGAGGAGTTCCCTGGCATCTCCCGGAGACACTTCTTCCGAGAATTCCAGGTGCGCCGCGACACAGTGTGACACAAACACAGGCACACGAACGCACGTGGCGGAAACAGCCATTTCCGGCTCGTGCAGTATCTTGCGGCTCTCATCAATCATCTTCTGTTCTTCGCGAGTGTAACCCGACGAGTTAAATGCGTCTATTTGCGGGATTACATTGAACGCGATCTGTTTGGGCTGGTTTTCAGGTTCCGCCGGCCCGCCGTGCATCACGGTGCGCGTCTGGGAATTAAGCTCGTCCATTGCCGCGCCGCCGGCCCCGGAAACCGACTGGTAGGTATCGGCCACGATGCGCCGTATTGGGCTCGCCTGCCGGAGAGGGTGAACCGCCATCACCAGCGGAGTGGTCGAGCAGTTGGGTATGGATACGATGCCGTTGTGCCAGTCCAGATCGGCGCCGTTGACTTCCGGCACCACCAGCGGCACCTCGGGGTCCATGCGGAACGCGCTGGAATCATCGATCACCATTGCCCCGGCGGCGGCGGCCACGGGACCGAAGCGGCGTGAATCCTCGGTGCGCGCCGATATGAAAACGATATCGACATCGTCGAAGGATTCGTCGGTGGTTTCGCTTACCGTGAACGATGCGCCGTTCACGTCGAACTTGCGCCCTTCGGAACGCTTGGAGGCCAGAAGCTTCAGGTTCTTGTGATCAGGATAACGCGCTTCAATGAGGCGCAGCGTTTCCTGGCCGACTGCGCCCGTTGCGCCCACGACGGCCAATTTCAGTCCTTGAAGATCCATTTCGCTCCTGTTATTGGGACTAGGCTGATTCCGTATTCGCGGGGCGGCGCTCCGATCTGGCTCAACGTTATCGTGTGCCTACCGGATCATCGGCCTTCGATGATTGCCATCATCGCCCTTTTGTTCCAGGACACAGTAGAACCCGAGAGTTGAGCGATGCCTCGCAACGAAACCGCGTCAAGTTCAGACGTTCAGATTACACTTGACGACGCCCAGCGTCCAGAGTATCGCGAATCTCTTTTTGCCGCTTATAACCCCAATACCGTTTCCAGCCCGACGGTGAGCCCGGGCCGACGCACAACTTCGCGAACGCAGCGCAGAACGCCGGGCATATAGCAATCCCGCCCCAGCGTATCGTGCCGGATGCTCAGCGTCTGCCCAGCCGCGCCGAATATAACCTCGTGGTGAGCGCTGCGCCCCGGCAGCCGCAGGCTGTGGATGCCCACGCCCCCCTCGTGGCCGCCCCGTGTCTCGGGCAGGTGGTGAACGCTGGCCTCGTTGCGCACGAAGTCTGAACCGCGCTCCTCGCGCATACCGCGCGCAATGGCCATGGAGAACCCCGACGGCGAGTCGATTTTCATCTCATGGTGCGCTTCCACCACGTCCACGTAGTCGAAGAAAGACGCCGCCTGCTCGGCCAGTTTTTTCAAAACGACCGCGCCCAGGGCGAAGTTGGGAGCGACAATGATGCCGACGCCGTGCTCGCGGCTCATGGTGTCCAGAGTCTGAAGCTGCGCCGCGTTGAGTCCGCTTGCTCCCAGGACCATGTGGATTCCCCGGTCGGCGGCCAACGGCACGGCTTCCATGCACGCGTCGGCGTGGGTGAATTCCACCATTACCGTCGGGTTGGCGGCGTCCAGCATGGACGCCAGGTCGGTGGACAGGGGGACGTCGCCGGCGGACGTGGGCAGGCTGTCGCCCCGCGGCGTGTGGCAGGTGGCGCCCACCAGCGTCATGTCCTCGGCAGCAGAAACGGCCCGAACCGTCTCCATCCCCATGCGACCGGTCGCGCCGTGTATCACAACTGAAATCGTGCCGTTGTCGGGTGTGGCAGTCATAGGTAGTTCTCCGATCGCTCATGTATGCCGAAGCAAGCCGAAATATATCACAAACCGGCCAAATCTAATGCTGGGCGGCCCCATAGAGGCAGCGTCGCAACGCACATGCAGACGGTCAGGATCGCCCAGTCATACCGGAATATGTAGGGTCAGGTTTGAAACCTGGCCCTACGGATGGCTAAAGACGCTACCCGCCACAGACCCGGACTGATCAGTATTCCAGCATCATGCGCTGAAGTTCGGCCCGGTCTGAAGTGGCGGTCAACCCCAGCATCAGCAGGATTCGGGCTTTCTTGGGGTGCAGGTTGTCCGCAACGATGTAGCCGTCTTCCATGAAACGGCGGGTCTGCATCACCCGCCCCGTTCCGACGTGGGTGGAAATCACGACGGGCACGTCGGCGGCAACGGCGCGGCGCAGCGCGGCCATGTATTGCGACGGCGAACCGCCGCTGCCCAGACCCGCCGCGACGATTCCGCTCACGCCGGACGCGACCAGCGCGTCGATCACCGTGCCGTCCACGCCGGCGTAGGCGTAGGCAATGTCCACACGAGGCAGTTCACCGATGCCGGCAACGTCGAACTCGGAATCCGCGGTGTGCCGGCGTTCCGGCCGGCGGTAGTAGGTCACCGCCCCGTCCGAATCGGAGTAGCCCAGGAATCCCATGTGGCCCGACTGGAAGGTTTCCACACGGTAGGAGTCGGTCTTGGTAACGTCCCGCGCCGACTGTATCTCGTTGTTCAACACCACCAGCGCGCCCCGTCCGGCCGAGTTGGGAGAGGCGGCGATGCGTATGGCGTCCAGCAGGTTGTTGTCGGCGTCGGTGCCCATTGCGGAAGGGGGACGCATCGCGCCGGTCACGGCGACGGGCCGCCTGTCCCGCACGGTCAGGTTCAGGAAGTACGCCGTTTCCTCCAGCGTGGCGGTGCCGTGCGTTACGGCGACGCCGGCGGCGGTGGCGTCCTCGGCGAACTGCTCGTTGATACGGTTTGCCAGCGTAACCCAGTGGTGCGGGTACACCTCGGTGCTGCCGACATTGATGACCTGTTCTGGACGCACTTCGGCAAGTTCCTGGGCCTCGGGAACCCTCGCCAGCATCTCCTCGATGGTGAGTTGACTACCGTGATAACTGTAGTTTGAGAAATCGGTGCGCGACTCGCCAACGAATGAGATGGTTCCGCCCGTGCCAAACAGATACACGCGGGGAAGTTTTTCGTATGTCATAGTGAGTCCTCCGGGACGGATATGGGTCTTCATTGAACCGATATGGGTCTTCATCGAGCGGTGACGGTGCCGATCTCGAAATCCGCACGAATTGAACGGCGCATTTTTTGCAATTTGGGCAGTGCGCCGCTAATATAGTAATCCAACTCCCGGCCTCTCGCTGAGGCGCAGCGTGGCCGATTCACCCACAGCGCAGGGAAGATATGACCAACAATCGCTGGGTTCGCAACAGTCTGATCTACCTACTGATCATAATTGGCGTCATCGTCATCTTCTACACGCTGATCCCCAGTTTCGGGAGCAGCGAGCAAATGTCGTTGAAGCAGGTGCTGGACCAGTCCAGAAGCGGGCAGATCAAGCAGATCATCGTTGACGGTGAAAAATTGACCGTCATCCCGCAAACCGGCGCCGGCGGCGAGATGGTGAAATACACCAGCCGCATCGGCAAGAACACCGACCTGATCCAACTGCTGTCGGATCACAGCGCCCTGGACGGGCCGTCCGCTCCCGACGTTGAATACAAGGGATCCAGCGGGTTCGGCAGCGTGTTCGGCATCCTGCTGAACTTCCTGCCGTTGATCTTCTTCGGCGGCCTCATCCTGCTGATGATGCGGCAGGCGTCCGGTTCCAACAACCAGACCATGAGCTTCGGGCGCAGCCGCGCTCGTATGCTGCCGTTCAATCGCCCCTCGGTGACCTTCAACGACGTGGCCGGCGTGGACGAAGCCAAGGCCGAACTGGAAGAGGTGGTCGAGTTCCTGAAGTATCCGGAGCGTTTCCTGCAACTGGGCGCGCGGATTCCCAAGGGCGTTTTGCTCGTGGGGCCTCCGGGCACCGGCAAGACCCTCCTGGCCCGAGCGGTTGCCGGCGAGGCCGGCGTGCCGTTCTTCCACATCTCCGGCAGCGAGTTTGTCGAGATGTTCGTTGGCGTGGGCGCCGCGCGGGTGCGCGACCTTTTCGAGCAGGCCAAGCGCAACGCCCCGTGCATCATGTTCGTTGACGAGATCGACGCAGTCGGCCGCCACCGTGGCGCCGGCCTGGGCGGCGGCCACGACGAGCGCGAGCAGACCCTCAACCAGATTCTGGTTGAGATGGACGGGTTTGAGACCAACACCAACATCATCGTCATCGCCGCCACCAACCGGCCGGACATCCTGGACCCGGCGCTCCTGCGCCCGGGCCGGTTCGACCGCCGGGTGACGCTGGACCTGCCCGACGTTACCGGCCGCGAAGCCATCCTGAAGGTTCACATCGCGGGCAAGCCCCTGTCCAACGAGATCAAGATCGACGTCGTCGCCCGCGAAACCCCGGGATTCAGCGGCGCCGACCTCTCCAACCTTGTGAACGAGGCCGCGCTGCTGGCCGCGCGCAAGAATCAATCCAGCATCTTCATGCAGGACTTTGAGGAAGCCATCGAGCGCGTGATCGCAGGGCCGGAGCGCAAGAGCAGGGTCATCAATCAGCGCGAAAAGGAAATGACCGCCTATCACGAGGCGGGTCACGCGCTGGTGGCATGGCATCTGCCGCACGCCGACCGTGTGCACAAGATCAGCATCGTTTCACGCGGCAACATGGGCGGACACACCACCCTGCTGCCCGAAGAAGACCGCTATCTCTGGACCAAGAACCAGTTCCAGGACATGCTGGCGGTGATGATGGGCGGCCGCGTAGCCGAGGAGTTGATCTTCGACGAGGTGACCACCGGAGCCAGCAACGACATCGAACGGGCAACCAAGACCGCGTTGGGCATGGTGAAGCGATACGGAATGTCCGCCAGCCTGGGCCCGCGCACCTTTGGCAAGCGCGAGGAATTGGTGTTCCTGGGCCGCGAACTCAACGAGGAACGGGACTACGGCGACAAGATCGCGGAAGAGATCGACGGCGAAGTCCGGCACCTGATCCACGGCGCATACCGCCAGGCCCAGGAAGTGCTGTTGGACTACAAGCCCAAACTGGTGCAGGTTGCCGAGTACCTGATCGAGCATGAGGCCATCTCGGGCGACGCGCTGGTGGAATTGTTCAACGACGACCTCCCGGGCACCGAGCCGGAACCGGTTGAACCGACGCCCGCGCCCCATTCGCCATACGCGCCGCCGGCTCCTCCGGTCAATCAGGGCGACCTGGTGCCCAACCCCAACCCGGCGCCGTCGTTCGCCAGCGCCAGCGATCCCAACCCGTTGGAGGGCGCAGCATCCGCCGACGACTGACGCCGGCAAGATTCCAACCACAAAGCATGAGGGCGGGTTTTGAACCCGCCCTTATTCATGAGTTCGGCGCGTCAGTGTCCTGCGTCCGCCGGAATCCTATAACGCAAATCACGGCGGCCACCGTGGAACCCAGCAATCCCAAACCGAGGTCGCCCAGCGTATCCGGGTACGCCGTGGCCAGTTCGGGCGAGCGACGAATGAACGCGAAATACTCCGCCAACTCCCAGAGGATCGCCGTAACCGCGCCGAATCCGATCACCAGCCCCAGGGACTCCCGAACGCTCATCCGGCTGCGCACGGCCAGCGCCGCTATTGCGCCCGACAGCAGCGACCAGTTGACGAAATGATTGGCGTCATCCCACCAGACCACGGTGTCATATAGATCGAGGGTGTTGCCCGCCGTGTCCACCAGGAAAGGCAGCGTCATCAGTATGTCGGCGGTAAAGGGGAACCGCGAGTGTCTGGCGAATATGGCCCAGCAGACCGGCATTGCGAACGCGGCCACCGGATAGGTCAGCAACCGCCAGGCGAATGCCTTGCCCTCAAACTGCTGCAACCCCGAGAATGCGCCGAAGGCCAGCAGCCCTATGAGGATGATTTTCAGGCCGCAGGCAAACCAGAACGCGGGCGTTGTCAGTGGCAGGCGATCCATCAAACCGAACGATCATGCCGGGCCATACGGCGCCGCCGAAACTAACCCTCGTCGCCGGACCCCTCCGGGGAGTCCAGGGGCAGGCTGCGGTAGTAGAGCCCCCATTGCTGCAGCAGAGCCTCGACGCGCGGGTCTTTCAACGCGATCAACTCACGAAAGAATCCGGCCATCGCGTGAGCCGGGCGCAGTTCATCGGTGCAAACCCAACTGCGATCGCCCGGCACGACGTAGATCAGCCCGCTCTGGTGAGGACAGGTCACCTGAATGCGCGCCATGCCCTCGCCGGTTTTGACGGTGACGCCGTGCGGCTGGCGAGACGGTTCCGACGAGTTGGACGAAAGTTGGACGGGTGTGGTCATCGTAAAGTCACCTGCGGGACACTTGCGGTGATGGACATTCGGCTCGCCAATATGCGGTGCTAGGCGTGCCGGCAATTATAAACCACCGTAGCAGGGATGGTGTTATACTGTCTCGGTTACCGCTGACAGTTTGATTTTTCCATATTTTCGTGACATGTCGGCGCCGTGATTGAGGAAGAACGATACGCAGGATTTTCTCGCGTTTCCAAGGAACACATAGAAGGACCGTTTAGATGTTTTCACAAGGCGGCGGACCGCAACAGCCACCTCGTCAACCCGAATTTGACATGGACCAGATATTCGGCCGCATCCGCGGGATTTTCGGCGGCGGCGGCAGGCTGGGCGGCGGAAACCTCGGCATCATAATCCTGGCGGTGATCGCGCTGCTCATAATCGTTTGGGCAGCCACCGGCGTGTACACCATCAGCCCCGGTGAAAACGCCGCCCTCCGGCTCTTCGGCGCCGTGCAGGGCGACCCCATCGCCGAGGAAGGTCTCCAGTGGTGGTGGCCATCCCCCGTGGGCAATCGCGACGTCGTGCTGGTAACCGAGACTCGCCGCATGGAGCTGGGCTTCCGCTCCAACGAGGCGTCGGTCAACACCCCTCTCCTTGAAGAAGCCCTGATGATCTCCGGCGACCTCAACATTGTCGACGTGCAGATGGTGGTGCAATATCGCATCAACAATCTGAACGATTTCCTGTTCAACGTGGACGACCCGGGCGAGCAGATTCGCCTGATACCGGAAGGGCAGCCCGACGGACGCACCCTGAAAGACGGCGCGGAAGCAGCGCTGCGACTCGTGGTCGGACAGCGCTCCATCGACGACGTGCTGGTCAGGGGCCGTGAATTGGTCGAGACCGACACTCGCGAACGGCTCCAGGCGATCATGGACAGCTACGGCGCCGGAATCGAAGTGATTTCGGTGCAGTTGCAGGACGTGAAGGCTCCCGAAGAAGTGCGGGACGCATTCGACGACGTGCTCCGTGGCCGGCAGGAAAGGGAAACCCGCATCAACCAGGCCCTGGCCTACGAAGCCGACGTGATTCCGAGGGCCAGGGGTGACGCGCAGCGAATCATCGAAGGCGCGGAAGCATTCCGCCAAGCCCGTATCGAGACGTCAACCGGTGAAGCGCAACGCTTCACCGCAGTCCTCGACGAGTACTCAAGCTCACCGGAGGTGACACGACAACGCCTCTACCTCGAAGCGTTGGAGCAGGTGCTGCCCGGTGTTTCCAAGATCATAGTGGACCCCGAAACCGATCCCGTAATTATCCTGGGACAGGACGGCAACGTCATACCCGCTCCAATCGGCCCCACTCCCTAGGCTGAAGAACCGAGCAGAACGGGCAGAACCCAGACCGTCCCATTCCCACGGAGATACTTCCAATGCGAAACCTGATTATCATCGCCATCGTGATCGTTGTTGCGCTGGTGCTGCTGCGTCAAGCGCTTTATGTGGTTGACGTTACCGAACAAGTCATCATCCTCCGGTTCGGTGAGGTCGTGAAGACCCGCCTGGCGCCCGGACTCGACGTGAAGGTGCCCTTCGTGGACACGGTCGTCCGCATGGACAAGCGCGTGCTGCGCATCGACGCGCCGCCGGTGTCCATGCCTGACCAGGACAAGGAAAACCTGGTAATCGACATTTACGCGCGCTACCGCATCACCGACCCGGTGCAGTTCCGCAAGACTCTGCAAACCGAGAGCAACGCGCGCAGCAGGTTGGGCGACATCGTTACATCAACGTTGCGCGACCGCGTGGCCCTGCGCGACCGGACGGACATCATCGGCGCGAGGCCGCTGGTTGACGACATCGGCACCCCCGTGGTTGACGAAGAAGGCCTCCCACTGGTCGAAGCGCAGGAAACCCGCACGCAGATCCTCGATGAGGTGCTGCTGGAGGTCCAAAACATCACCGGAGACAATCCGGAAACCGCGCAACGCGAAGACTTCGGCATCCAGATGATCGACGTGCGTATCAAACGCGCCGACTTTCCCGAGGCCGTAACCGCCTCAATCTACACCAGGATGCGCGCCGAGCGTAACCGTATCGCCGCCGGTTTCCGCGCCGAGGGTGAAGAGGAAGACCGCAAGATCAGGGCCGCCACCAACCGCGAGCGCGACGTTCTCCTCGCCGAAGCCGAGCGTACCTCCAACCGGATCCGTGGTGAAGGCGAAGCGGAAGCCATCGGAATCCTGGCTGACGCGCTGAACCGCGACCCCGAACTGTTCGCATTCCTGCGCAGCCTGGAGGCATACCAGCGCATCATTCAGGGTCAGGACACCATCATCCTGTCCTCCGACGCGCCGCTGTTTGACTACCTGGCCAGTCCGCTGGCCCCGGTTGATTCATCGCCGTAACCACCCGCCGGCGCATCGACTTCCCAGCAGCAGGGGCGGGTCTGAGACCCGCCCCTACCGGTATCAGGGTTACCCGTTGCGTCAGCGGCCAGCCAGGCGTCTGCCTTCCGCGACGCCTGCAGCCGAACGCGTCGGCACGCCAACTTTCAACCCGCCGGCGCATCGACTTCCGACCCGCTGGCGCATCGACTGCCAAGTAGCAGGGGCGGGTCTGGGACCCGCCCCTACCGGTATCAGGGTTCCCCGTTGTGTCAGCGGCCGGCCAGGCGTCGGCCTTCCGCGACGCCCGCGGCCGAGCGCGTCGGCGCGGTGATCAGGATGCTGAACCCCTGCTCCAGGCGCATCGGCACCTCCTCGGCGGTGCAGCCCACGGCACAGGGAACCCCGGCATCCTTGCAGATGCCCAGGATCCGCAGCAGCATCTCCTGGACCTCGGGGTGGCCGGCGTTGCCCTTGTGTCCCAGGGCGACGGACATATCGCCCGGGCCGGCCCAGACCGCGCCGATGCCCTTCACCTGGCGCAGTATGTCCGGCAGGTTCTGGACGCCGGTGGGTTCCTCCACAATGCCCATGAGCAGCAGGTTGCCGTCGGGGTCCAGCGGCCACACGTCGGCGGCATCGTAGTACTCGGATGCCGAAAGGCCCCAATAACGCGGAGCGATTCGCTGCCACCAGCCACGTTCTCCGTGGGGTTCGAAGTCGGCGACGCCGGGAACCTGCGGGTACCGGGCAGCCTGGACCGCCGCCATCGCGCCCTCCACGGTGTCAAGGTGGGGCAGGATCAGACCGTACACCCCAGTGTCCAGGGTCTGCTTGATCATCCACTGATTGGTCTCACGGGTGTTGGGCGGGATGCGCACCACCGGCGTCGGATCGGCCTGGAGTCCGCCGGAGTCGGCGACGCGCTTGCGGTTGAGCAGGAACTGGAGCGATGTGCGCAGGTTGTTGAACGACAGGCCCTCGTGCTCCATCTCGATCATTACCATGTCGTAATCGGAATCGGCGAAGTACATCATCTCATCCAGGTTGCCATTCCAGATGAGTCCCGTGCCGAAGACGGGTTTGCCCTCTTCCAGCAGTTGAATGACCTTGTTGTATCGGGTGGCGGGCATGGCAATGCCTCCTTGAGTCGTGGGATTGTTGGATAGCGCAAGTGCGTCGCCATTGTGTCATTCGACGGGCAACGTGGCAACGGACGCGGAAGCAGGGACACGAAGGGGCGAATAATCATTCGGCCGCACAACGAACGCATCCTCATCACGTAGGGGCGGGTCTGAGACCCGCCCCTACGCGTCCGTATTTTGGCTATCCGTGGTTCCACCGGGCCGCTGCCAGGGCACAGTGCCGCCGGGATAGAGGATGCCGCGTAGGGGCGAATAATCATTCGCCCGCACAACGAACGTACCCTCATCACGCAGGGGCGGGTCTGAGACCCGCCCCTACACGTCCGGTATTTGGCTATCCGTGGTTCCACCGGGCCGGTGTCAGGGCACAGTGGCACCGGGATAGAGATCCCCTACGTAGGGCGAATAATCATTCGCCCTACCTCGAAGTCAGCGCTCGCTCGAATCCCACAGCGTCGTCATGCGGGCCAACGATCGCCAGGCGGAACTCGTTGCCGGTCAGCAACCGCTCCGCCGTCCGCACCACATCATCAACATCGACGGCGTCGATGTTGGCCGCCGTCTCGTCCGGCGTGGTGATCTCGTCCATCAGGAGCTCCTGGGACGCCATCCACGCCGCCACCGAACGGGAATCCTCAAGGCGCATCAGCAGGCGGCCCTTGATGTACTCCCTCGCCTTGCGGATCTCCGTTTTGGGGGCCGGCTGCAGGAGGGTGAACATCTCTTCGCGGGTGGCTTCCACGGCCTCAACCGCCCGACCGGGCTCGGTGCCGCAGGACACCACCAGCGCGCCGCAATCCCGATAGCTGCTGATGGCGCTGTGGCAGTCGTAGGTCAATCCGCGATTCTCGCGGAGATTCTGGAACAGGCGGCTGCTCATGCCGTCGCCCAGCACGCCGTTCAGCACGGTGGCCGCATACCGGTCGGGGTCGCCCAGGGCAAAGCCGGGCAGGCCGAGACAGATGCTGGTTTCCTCAGTATCTCGCCTTTCCAGCAGGATGGGAAGAGAGCCGGACGCGGCGTCCGTAACCGGTTCCCAGCCCAAAGCGTCGCCCGGTTCCCAGTGGGCCGTTGCCGACCGCACCATGTCCACCGCGTCCCCGTGGCTGATGGCGCCGGCGATGCCGATGACCGTGTTGTTGGGACGGTATTGCCGTTCCATGTAACGGCGGACGTCTTCCAGTCCGATTGCCGCCACGGTCTCGGCGGTGCCGCCGACGTCGCGCCCCATCGCCTGATCGGGCCACAGTGCGCGGTCGATGAGCAACTCACACACCTGCGCCGGGTAGTCGTTGGTCATGCGCAGTTCGTCCAGGATGACCTCCCGCTCCTTCTCCATTTCCGACGGGTCCAAGATGGGATGCAGGATGAGGTCCAGCAGCACGGGCAGCGCGCTGCCGGCGTGGACGCTGGCGACCTTGCACCAGAACGACGTCATTTCGCGGTCGGTAGCCGCGTTCATGATGCCGCCGACGCCCTCCACCGCCTCCGAGATGGCGAGGGCGGTGGGCCAACTGCGGGTGCCCTTGAAGGGCAGATGTTCCAGGAAGTGAGACAGTCCGGCCATCTCGACGGGTTCATAGCGGGAGCCCGCGCCCACCGCGATGAACATTGAGACGCTGCGGGTGTGCGGCATTTCAGCCGTCAGCACCCGCAGACCGTTGTCCAGCGTTGTGCGTTGGTACATCTAGGTGTTCAGCCAGTCAACGTCGCCCTGCAGATCAGCCGGGTGAGACTTCGACATGAACACGTCGTAGCGGCGCTTCGCCTCTCCGATGGTGGTGTCGTCGTGGCCATGTCCGGGATACACGTAGGTGTCGGCCGGCAGGGTCAGCAGCTTGGCGCTGATGCTGTTCAGTTCCTGCTGCAAGGCTTCGGGGCTGCGGGAGCGACCGGGGCCTCCGGGGAACAGGGTATCGCCGGAGAACAGGAATCCGCCCACCAGGTAGCAGGTGGAACCGTCGGTGTGGCCGGGAGTGTGGATGCACGTGATGGACCGGTTGCCGAAGGTAACGGTGTCGCCGTCGTTCAGTTGGCGCTGCACGGGGCCCGGCGGCAGGTGTGAATCCTCGGTGCCGATGGCGGCCGGCGCGCCGATGGCGCCGGTGATCTCGTTGTAGCCGGCCAGGTGATCGCCGTGGCCGTGCGTCACCAGGATGGCCTGCACGTCCACCCCGGCCTCACGCACCTCGTTGATCATCTTTTCGGGTTCGTCCGGCGTGTCGATGCACACCGCCTGGTTGGTCTCCGGGCAGATGATGATGTAACCGTTGTTACCCAGGCTGCCCATGTCTTGAATCTTGTGTACGGTAACGTCGCCCGACCCCTGGGCCTGATGGTGAACTGGCATATTGCTGCGCCTCCTCTGAATCTGGGGAAATGGTGCGTGCATTGTAACAAACCGACAGCGCCGATTGGGTGGCGCATCGGCGGGGTTGAGACTGTGAGTGGACCAGTATGCTCAGGGAAACCCCGCGGGATGCGTCGGGAGGGTTGCACTCAACACGCGCGGCGGGACAACGGTCGCGCCAACGCGCAGAGGCAAACCGGCGCTGGCATTGACGCCCTGGGAACTTTTCCAGTACATCACCGACGCCATGGAAATCATCGGGGATCCGGAGATGATGGCAGTCTTGAAGCGTGGACTCCGGGACGCCCAGGAACACAACCAGGTGTCCCTGAGCGATTTGAACGCAGAATAGGGATGGAGGATCAGGCGGCCTATCCGCCCAGGCGCGCCCGCATGGCATCGGGCACCTGGCGGATTCGGCGGCTGAACGCGGTATCCCAGCGCATGGACACCTGCCGCGCCGCCTCGGTGATCAGAGCCGCGCCGTTCAGGTAGTCGTCCCTATGGATGTATTCGGCCGCAATCGACCCGTCCTCCGCGCCGTTGTGGTAGTTGCCCAGCGGAAAAGCCATGCCCGTGGAACGATAACCCCAGGCGTTGAACGCGCTGGCCTCGCAGACGCCGCCGCTCATCAACTGGCGTTGCGCGCGGAAGTCGGCGCTGTTGGCGGTCAGCAACTCGCGGGCGCGGATCAGCGCTGATTCGGCGTCGGAGTTGAAGGTGCTGCCGGCATCGCCGACCCGGATCACCGGGCCGTTCCCAATCTCCGCGCCGGGCAGGGTCCGCGACGACTCCAGCGACACCATCAGCGTGTCCATCGGCAGGGTGCGAGCTTCGGCCAGCAGGCGCGCGCCCACCAGTCCCACCTCCTCGGCGCGGGTGAACACGCCGTACACGTCGCCGGCCGGCGGGTCGCCGTGCAGCGACGCAAGGGCGGACAGGATACTGCCGCAGCCGGCCAGGTCGTCGGCGGCGCGCATGACGATGTGGTCGTCCTCGATGGAGAAATCGGGCAGGTCGAACACGGCGGGCGCGGGAATCGGGATGTCCACATCGGACGAATCGGTAAGACGAATCTGCGCCTGACGTTCGCGTTCCTCACCGTGAATCCCGACGGTTTCAGCGGACAGTCGCCGGCCGGCCGGCAATATGATCTGCAACGGAACGCCGGGTGCGAACGCGCCGGCCGGAATGCCGCCGGACGCTTGGCCAATCAGGTAGTCGCCATCGCGTCCGACGATCTCGTAGCCGGGGTGATCCATGTGGGCCATGAAGGCGATGGGCGGGACGTTGTCGGGCTCGGTTCCGGGAATGCGGGCAATGATGTTGCCGAAATTGTCGGTGCGCCAGGTCGCTCCGATTTCGGTGAGCGCCCCGCGCACGGCGGTGGCGACGCCGTTTTCGTGGAATGCCACGGCGGGCTGCGCGCCCAGCCGGGCCAGAAAATCCAGGGCGCGGTTTGCGGTGGCGGTTGATTCGGTGGTCATGCTGCTGGACTCCGTTTGTTCGGATGCGCCTATTGTGCCACCCGCGCAACGGGCGGGCAAACGCCGGGCGCATGAGTGCTATACTGCGGGCCGGAAATTTCCCTACGTTCAATCAGCCAGGAGGTGCGCCGTGCTGCCCAAGTTTCGAGTGAGTCTGGACGAGGCCACGATGGTTCCGGGGGACGACCTGAAATCCACCGCCGCCGCCGTTTTCGAGAAAATGGGAGTGCCGCCGGACGACGCGCAGCTCGGCGCCGACGTGCTGGTGCTGGCCGACCTGCGGGGCGTGGACTCGCACGGCGTCTCCAACATGCTGCG
>CAZCZB010000037.1:19188-26541 GCA_964502995.1 uncultured Dehalococcoidia bacterium | reverse complement strand
CGGAGCGGGCGCAGGATATGAAATCCCAGCCGGTTTACGTCCTGAACCATTCCCAGCACAACTTCGCGTTCCGGACCACCCAGCCCGACCTGGACGAACTGGAGATGTGGACCGACCGCCAGGCCGCCCGCATGTATGAAGGCGCGGGCCTTGGGCCGGCCGACGTCGACATCTTCAATCCCTACGACGGTTACTCGATAATGACCCAGTTCTTCCTTGAGGGGTTCCAGTGGCACGGGGTCAAGCGGGGCGAGGCCCTGTCATTCTACGCCGGCGACATCACCGTCAAGGGCCCTCATCCCTTCAATTCCAGCGGCGGCAACCTTGGCAACGGCCGAACGCGCACTGCCATGTACACCGACAGCATCGAGCAACTGCGCGGCACGGCCGGAGACCGCCAGGTGACCGTGCGGGCCGAAACCGCCCTGTGCGCCTTCACCACTCCCAGCAGCGGCGGCTGGCTGATGCTGGGCAAATATCCCTCTTGACCGTAGTTAGACTCGGTACATAGATCCAGGAAAGAGAAAACCCTTCCGGCGCGTGCGCCGGAAGAGTTTTTCGTTGAGGTTCTTATGAATGGTCCGGTGGATCGCCGCCGTTGCCGTTGGGCGGGCGGCGCAATACCTAACCGGCGCCGATGCCCAACTCCTTCTGCAAGTCCTGGATCGTTTCGGCGCGGCTGCGGGTCGGCGGCCGAACTCGCATACCGATCGGCTCGTTTTCCACCTGAGGCACAACCTTGATGGCCACGAACACCGGCCCTTTTGCCTGCATGATCTCTTCCACATTGGTGGCGAACTCTTCCAGGTCTTCGAAGCTGTACGTCGAGGAATAGCCCGATTCCTTGGCCATGCCGGCGTAGTTGATCTCCTGGGCGTTGGGTACGGGCTGCCCGCCGGTGGTGGCGTAGCATTCGTTGTCCAACAAGATGTGGCAGAAGTTCTGGGGCTTCTTGCCGGCGATGGTTGCGAGGATGCCCATGTTCATCAGCAGCGCGCCTTCGGAATCGAACAGCACCACCTTTTCATTGGGCAATCCCAATGCGAGTCCCAGGGCCGCCGACGTGGTTTGCCCCATCGCGCCGCCCATGTTCAGGTCCCGGTTTGCGTTGGTGCTGAACTCCCCCCAATGGCGGCCGGAAGTGCCGGTGGGGATCACGATGGCATCGCCACGGTGTTCCTGGAATACTCGAAATACGTCCTGGGCATGAATCATTCTGCGCCTCCGTTACGTGGCTGTCGGTTGCTCCACACTCTCTGGTTCGGCGAGCGATGTGCCGCAGTTTTCGGGGCACAGAGGGAGCAACGGTGTTCAGTGAAAGCAGGTTGGGTTAGCGATTGAAGCCGTGGTATTCGTCTCCAACGAGTATGGCAACGGGACGCTTGGTGGCCCGCGCCTCCTCGAAGGCGGTGGTGATGCGGGGACTGTCAGCGTCCTGCTCCACCAGGTAGTAATTGATGCGAAAAGCGTTGAGGAACGGCTCGGTGTAGCGAGCCGCCGAGTCGGTTATGACGCCGTGGCGGTTCCAGCCGCGATAGCCCACCACCATTATCAGCGGGAACCCGGCGTCCAGGACCATGCCCCGTATGGAGTCGCCCGACTCCATCATGCCGGTGTTTTGAATCAGCACCACCGGTGTCTGGCCGGCGACCAGCAATCCCAGGGCGATGCCAAAGGTCTCACCCTCTCGGGAGGTGGGCACGATGTCCAGCCAGGGCTGTTCCTTCATCAATTCGTACAGGTAGTTAGTCTCGCTGTCAGGAATGGTTACCACGTGGGTGACACCATTTCTTTCGAACTCTTCGATCAGAGCCTCGGGACTCAGCACGGCTGCCTGTTGTGTGACCATGAAATTCTCCTCGCGTATTCTGTGATACCGGCAGTCGCGGATTCCGCCGCCCGGGCAAACGCCCGATACTGCTATTAACGCTGGCGATTATAGTAACCCTCACCGAGAGGGTCAATTTTGAGACGCCGGGCGCACACGTCCAGAGTCTGCGGTTGACCGCTCATACCCTCGGTGTTAGCTTGCGCTCGTTAGACGAAACCAAACTTCATCGCCGAACAGGCGCGAGGATTCAGACATGACAGGAGCGCTGGAACACATTCGGGTGATAGATTTCGGGCAGTATATCTCGGGGCCTCTGGCGGGGATGCTGCTGGCGGACCAGGGCGCCGACGTGGTCCGGGTGGACCCTCCCGGCGGGCCCCGCTGGGACACGCCAGCCAACGCAACGTGGAACCGGGGCAAACGGAGCATCACCCTTGACCTCAAGCGCGCGGACCACGTGGCCGTCGCCCGGTCCCTGGTGGAGAGCGCCGACGTCGTGATCGAGAACTTCCGCCCCGGAACGATGGACCGTCTGGGGTTGGGAGCCGACGAGATGACCCGCGCCAACCCCCGACTGGTTTACTGCTCCATTCCTGGATTTGCATCGGACGACCCCAGGGCGGCCATGCCGGCATACGAAGGAATTGTTGGCGCGGCGGCGGCATCATACCGACCGCCGAATCCCGACAGCGCCCGTCCGGTATACACCGCCATACCCATCGCCTCCGTTTATGGCGCGTTCCAGTCGGTGGTGGCGATCACCGTTGCGCTGAACGCGAGGGAGCGCGATGGCGTGGGTCAGCGAATCGAAGTGCCGCTGTTTGACAGCATGTTCCAGTCCATTGGGCGCTTCGGCGTGCGGGTCCACAACGCGCCGCCGGCGACACCGACCCTGCAGGAACTGTGGGGCGGCATATTCCTGTGCAGCGACGGGGAGTACGTGCGATTCGGTGGCTCGGGCAACCAGAACTTCCGCCAGTTCGTTGACGCCGCCGGGATCGCGTCGTGGGACGCGGATGGCCTGACCGATTTCGACCGCCCGGTGGATAATCCCCAATTTCGCGCCGAGGCACAGGAGCGGATCAGGGATCTTTTCCTCACCCGAACGGCGCAGGAATGGGAAGACCTGATCGCCGAGGCGGGCAGCGAAGGAGCGGTGTGCCGCACCAGCGCCGAGTGGTTCGACCATCCCCACGCACGGGAATCGCAAATGGTGGTGGAGGTTGAAGACCCCATCCACGGCAAGATGCTGCAGCCGGGAGTCAACGCGCGCATGTCCGCGACGCCCGGCAAGGTGCGCGGGCCGGCTCCCACTCCCGACCAGCACCGGGAGGAGATACTGGCGGAGTTGAAACCTCGCGTCGCGACAGAAAATCCCACGCCTCCGGATGTCATGCGCGCCGCGCTTGACGGGGTGAAGGTGCTGGACCTGTGCATCATTCTGGCCGGCCCGACCATGGGACGGACGCTGGCCGAATATGGCGCCAACGTCATCAAGATCGACAACCCCAGGCGCGGGTCCACGGTCGCCCGGCACAACGACATCAACCGGGGCAAGCGCAGCATCCTGCTGGATCTGAAATCCGAGGAAGGCCGCGAGGTTTTCTGGAAGCTGCTCGAGGACGCCGACGTGGTGGCACAGAACTACCGGGCCGGCCGGCTGGAAAAGCTGGGCCTGGGCTACGACGAGGTTCGAAAGCGCAAGCCCGACATCATCTATGCCTCGTTGAACGCCTACGGGCACATCGGGCCGTGGGCCGAGCGTCCCGGCCACGAGGGGTTCGCACAGGCCACCGCCGGCATGACCCGTCGATTCGGTGGCGACGGAGCGCCGGAATCGCAGCCAAATCCGGTGAACGACTACGGCACCGGTTTCATGGGCGCCTACGGGGTCGCCCTGGCCCTGCTGCACCGGCAGCGCACCGGGGAGGGCCAGCACATCGATTCCGCGTTGGCCTACACCGCCATGACATTGCAATCGCCCTTCATGCAGCTTTACGAGGGCAAAGAATGGGACGAAACCAGCGGTCAAAGCGCGTTGGGCACCGGCCCGCTGCATCGCGCCTACCGGGCCAACGACGGCTGGCTTTTCATTGGGGCGCCGGACTCAGCCCTCGCCGGTATGTCCGGTTTGGACGGGCTTTCCGGGATAGACTCGCTTCAGGGTGATGCGCTGGCTTCGTCGCTGGAAGAACGCTTCCAGGGCAACAGCGTGGCCTTCTGGGTGGAGCGCCTGGCCGCCGCGGGTGTCGGCGCGCAGCGCGTGATCACGAACGTCCGGGAACTTATGACAGACCCGTGGGTGGAATCCCACGGACTCAGCCTCACGCGGGAGCACGACGAGTTGGGAATGGTGACCACCTGCGGGCCCGCGCCGCGCCTGTCGCGCACGCCGGTCCGGCCGGGGATACCCGCGCCCAAGCCCGGCGCCCACGCGCACGAGATCCTGGACGAACATGACCTGGGCGATCACTACCAGGCCCTGCTGGATTCGGGGGTGATTCTTACGGACGGCGTCGCGGCCGGCTAGGATTTCAGGTGGGCGCGGAACATCTGCAGCGCGCTCTTGGTAATCGGAGTCACATTACGTGCGCCACCTTACCGGCTGGCGACATTCGACGCGCGCTCTGTTCCCGATCACCGAGCGGCGTCGTGATCTTGTGCGGATTCCGTGTTGGGCCGCGAGGTCGGGTCGGTTTTGACACTCGGCGCGCCGCACCTATAATTGTGCGCGCAACCGAAACACGCGCACAGCAGTCAAAGGAGATCTCCCCATGCCCACCTGGAAAATCGCATATTACAGCGGAGTCGGCGGACGCCCTCAGATCATGCTCGACCAGGCGCCGGATCAGTTCGAGATTACGCTCGTGGACCCGTCGCTGTCCGAGGAGGAAAAGATCGAACTGTGCCGCGACGCCGATGCGCTCATCACCAGTGACGTTAGCGTCAACGTGCTGCGAGAGTGCCCCAACGTCAAGTTGATCCAGACCCTCAGCGCGGGGTACGACCGCATGGACCTGGAGGCCATCCTGGAGATGGGGATTCCGGTGGCCAACAACGGAGGCGCAAACGCCATTTCGGTGTCCGAGCAAACCCTCGGCCTGATGATCGGTATCGGCCGGAACATGATGGCCCAGTGGGACACCACCACCAAGCAGCGCAACTGGCGGGGCAATCTCTACCAGACCGATCTCACTGAGATCACCGACAAGACCGTGGGAATAGTGGGCCTGGGACGCATCGGTCGGCAGGTGGCCAAGAGGCTCACCGGGTTCGACACCCGAACCATCTACCATGACGTGGTGGACATACCCGAGGACGTGCGGCGGGAGGTCAAGGCGGAACCCGTGGGATTCGACGAGTTGCTGGAGACATCCGACTTCGTCAGCATGCACGTACCCCTGACCCGACGGACGCGGGGAATGATGTCCGACCGCGAGTTCGACCTGATGAAACCGACGGCGTTCTTCGTCAACTTGTGCCGGGGCCCGGTGGTGGACGAGGCGGCGCTGTACCGCGCCCTCACGGAGGGGAAGATCGCCGGCGCGGGATTGGACGTGCTGGAGGTCGAACCTACGCCGGAAAACAACCCGTTGTTCGACCTGGACAACGTGATCATCACACCCCACATGGCGGGCCAGAGCCAGGAAACCGCGCTGCGGGCAGCCCAGTTCGCCTGCGAAAACATCATGCGGGTGCTGAACGGCGGCGAGGCGGAGTCGCTGGTGACGCCGGAGTAGCGCCCCTGCCATCATCCACCCGACCTCGTGGTCGAACCCCAGCCTTTTGACACGGTCGGCGGTGAGGAGCGGCAGGCACCGCACGTCGCTTCCCCGCTCGGCCCACCATTCGGTGAAGTATTCCACGGGCGTGTCAGCGCCGCCGTCAGCAGGAACTGCTGGTCAGGATCGTATGGCAGATGGATTTTGATCAACGGCGCCGGCCCATGCCCGGACTGACCCCCTTCCTACCCTCCCGGTCCTGCTGATTCGTTTCTCGGACTGGCCGGTAAATCAGAGGTGTCGAACACCAGAGGGTAATACCCATCGTCCGGGACGGTCTGCCCGGGGCGATACCGGACAGAAATCCGAGCCGGCATCCCTTGTGATGGCTGGCCTACCTGCGTCTTCTTCGTGCCGATGCGTGATCATCGGCACGCGGTTTGACCGCTGGCCTTACTTCCCTGGCGGTCGGGGCATGTACCGCTGCCCGGCAGTCCGGAGCATACGGTCGCCGACCCTCGATTCGTCAAACACGCAGGTGAGGTCGGCGCCGTTATCGTCGAGCTTGCGAATCATGCTCGATGGTTCCATCGCAACACGCAATTATCGAATTTTTTAGATTGTCGGCACGCTTGGTACCCGATTACGGTAACATAAACGCGTCCTTGTTCCCGTTTGCGGTGGAGAGCGCTCATGTTACGTGCCCGAATTCGCCGACACGTTCGGATTGTCTGGAAAGTGGCGCTGCTTTGCTCGCTGGCCGCGGCGCTGTCGGGGTTCGGGGGTTACGGCCAGCCGGTGCTGCCGGCCCTGGAACCGCAAACCGTGGGTCGGGTCACCAACCTGGAAGCCACCGGGCAGGGCCAACCGCCGGGAACCGTTCGCCTGACCTGGACGGCTGCGGAAAACGCCCAGGTCCACTTCGTGGTGTACATCAAGGCGTCGGACGCGGCCGCGCGAAAATTTGGCGCGGCGCGGATGGCGTCGTTCCGGGGCACCGAAGGCGTCATTGAGGGGCTGGAAGGGGGCACGTCGTATGTTTTCCTGGCCATCGGGATGCGCTGGAACTGGATCAATTACGGGACCGTCTGGGGCGACTGGTCCAACCAGTGGGTTTTCGCAACTCCGACCGGCCCGGGTTCGACGCAGCCCCCGGGGTCATTGTCCTCCAACGAACCCACAACGGTGGGGCCGGTGACGAGTGTCACTGTGCTCGGCACCGACAGGCCTTCCGACATACGGCTGACCTGGTCTCCGGCCCGTAACGCCCAGGTCCATTTCGTGGTGTACATTGAGTCTCAACACCGGGCCGCGCGGGATTTTGGCGCAACACAAATGCAGCCGTTCGTCGGATCAGAAGGGACCATCACGGGCCTGGGCAGCGCCAAGAGTTACGATTTCATCGTCATAGGGATGCGCTGGAACTGGATCAATTACGGGACCGTCTGGGGCGACTGGTCGCCGTGGGTGTCGGCGGCCACCGAGGCCGGTACTCCGGAACCACCTGCACCGCCAGCAACTCCGGCGCCGGAAGACCGAGCGGCGTTGGTTGCGCTCTACAACGCCACCGGTGGGCAGAATTGGAGCACCAGCACCAACTGGACCAGCGATCGGCCGTTGGGAGAATGGCACGGTATCGAAACCGACGCCAACGGTCGAGTAAGCGGGATCGAACTGACCCAGAACCGCTTGCGAGGAACGATTCCTCGCGAACTGGCCGAACTCTCCGCTTTGACGTACCTGAACCTGGGGCAAAACGAACTGCAAGGGCCCATTCCTCCGGAACTGGGACGCCTTTCG
>CAZCZB010000037.1:4292-19088 GCA_964502995.1 uncultured Dehalococcoidia bacterium | reverse complement strand
CCTGGGGCAAAACGAACTGCAAGGGCCCATTCCTCCGGAACTGGGACGCCTTTCGCGCTTGAGCCGTTTGTGGCTCAGTTACAACCAGTTGAGCGGTGAGATACCGTCGGAATTGGAGAATCTGCGAAACCTTGAGAACCTGGACCTGGGGCAAAACGAACTGCAAGGGCCCATTCCTCCGGAACTGGGACGCCTTTCGCGCCTGAACGTTTTGATTCTCAATGACAACCGGTTGAGCGGTGAGATACCGTCGGAATTGGAGAATCTGCGAAACCTTGAGTTCCTGTACCTTTCGGGCAACCTGCTGACCGGGTGCGTGCCGGCAGGATTGGAGAACGTGATTTTCAACGATCTGCCGGCCGTTGGACTGCCGTTCTGCTCCGATGTTTCCGGCCAACGGCCAGACCTCGTGATAACCAGACTGGAAACCACCGGGTTGAGGCACTCGCCCGCGTACGACGGCGCCGCGCTCATCGGCGACGATTTCGGCATTTTCACCACCGTCGAAAACCGGGGAGACGGCCCCTTGGACAGCGCCATCCTGCGCCACTATCGAGAAAGCGTCGAGATCGGCACGGAAAACCTGGGGCCTTTCACAGCGTCGACCAGAACCCGACGGGGGTCGTTCACGGTCACGGCGCCGGCGCAGCCCGGGATCTATCGGTACAGGTCATGCGTCGATCCGGCGCCCGGCGAATCCGACACTACGAACAACTGCTCAGAATGGTTGCAGATTTTGGCGGAAGATGTCCCGGACCTGAGCATCCGTCGACCCACGGTGACCGATACCAATCCGGCGCCCGGCGACATGATCCTTTTCTCGGCCATCGTCAGCAATTCGGGATCCTCGATCGAGTTCGATACGCGGATGCGGGTGTATCATTCCAACGACCCTACCATCTCGACCTCGGACGTTGAGGTAGCAACGGAAAGGGTGCCAGCGAACATCGGCGATTCCGCTCTCGAGATAGGGGTTCGTTTGCAGGTCCCAACAACGCCGGGCACGTACTACTACGGCGCGTGCGTGGACGCGGCGCCCAACGAATCCGACACCACCAACAACTGCTCCGACGGCGTGGCCGTTTCGGTTTCGGGCGGGCCCGACCTCGTCGTCCGGCGGTCCCGGGTCAGCGATGCCAACCCGCGGCCCGGCGCCATCATTACGTTCCGGGCCGACGTGGGAAATCATGGCAACGTGTCTTCCACGGAGACCGTACTCGTCGTATACCGGTCGTCCGACCGGGTGATTTCTGTCCGGGACACGAAAATCGTTTCGACCAAAGTGTTTGGTTACGCGGTCGGCGTCGAGGGCGAGGAAAGCGCCAATTTCCGCGTCCCGACGGCGCCAGGCACGTACTACTACGGAGCGTGCGTGGATCCGGTGCCCAACGAGTCGGACACCACCAACAACTGTTCCGAAGCGGTGGCGGTGACCGTTTCGGGCTCTCCCGACCTGGTGGTGCGCGACGTTTCGGTGAGCAATACCACGCCAGATCCTGGAGAGGAATTCAGACTGTACGCCACGGTTTACAACCAGGGCAACGGCGCAACCAACCGGCGGGTGAACCTGAACTACTACCGGTCCACTGATCGTCGAATCAGCACGTCCGACCATTGGTTGGACGATACAGGGGTATCGGAATTAGATCCTGGCGAGGACGATGACGAATCTGTCCGGCTGGATGCTCCGTCGGATCCGGGCACCTACTACTACGGGGCCTGCGTTGAGCAACTGGCTGAGGAATCCAACACAGGCAACAACTGCTCGACCGAGTATGCCACGGTAACGGTATCCGGACGGCCCGATTTGTACATCAGGCCCCCCACATTCGACGATACGACGCCGGTAACTGGGTCCACCACCGATGTGACTTTCCGATTGGGGAACCAGGGCGGCGCCGATTCGGGTCGTACGAACGTAACAGCGTATCGTTCTACTGACCGGACCATCGGCCCTGGCGACGTGCGCATCGGTACGAGGAACATACCGAACATTGGCGCCGGCAAGGGCCTGGACTGGGTTCTATCCGTGAAAGTGACCACCAATCCCGGCACGTACTATTACGGAGCGTGTATCGCCGCGGTCTCCAACGAGAGCGACACGCGCAACAACTGCTCAACCGCGACCAGGATCACCGTGGTGGCTCCGCCGGACCTCATCGTACCCGGCATCAGACTGGGCCACGATGTCCAATACGCGGGCACCACGTCCAGCGTAACTGCCCGCGTGTTCAACCAGGGCCAGGGATCGGCGGGGTCTTCCGCCACGGTGCGTTTTTACCGTTCGGAGAGCCGCAGTTTCAGCAGCAGCAACCAGATCGGCAGTCGCAACATCCGAGCGCCCGGATCATCATCGGAGGTCAATTCGACGTTGTCCTTCCAGGTTCCCACCTATGATGCTGATGTCGATAAAACCTACTACGCGGCCTGCGTAGATGCAGTCTCCGGAGAGTCGAACACCGGCAACAATTGCAGCGACTGGATATCGGCCACCATCTGGCTCCCCATATCTTTGGATTATGAATGCGATCAAACGACCAACTTCTTTGGTGGCCCAAATGGGACCGCCATCGATGGAAGCGCCTACGCCCGGCGTGCCGTCAGGTCCGCCAGCGTACGATGGAAAGCCATCGATTCGTTTGACAGAACTCTTGCTGACAGAACCATACAACTGGGCCGAATGTCCGCGAGAGAGAGTAAAGACTTTGAAGACTCCTCCAACCGATGGGCCTTGTTCGACCATTGCGAAGTAACCCTGAACTGGACCTATTGACCGCTCCCGACCGTTGATTCGCATCAATCACGTCCGGTGAAGCTCCAGCCGACATGCGGGCGTGCCAGACCGCAATTCCGGGGCCGTGGACCGATCAGGCGGATACGTCCAACCGGAACGGTGGCGCATTTACCGGACGTTGTTGAGGCTTGGGCCCGTGGTGATCTCTTCCTCAAGCCATTGCCGGGAATTTTGCAGACGTCGAAACCGCCCTCCGTACATGCCATGGTAGCGAGATAGTTCCAATCGGCCGGTTTGGTTTTCCATGCCGGTAGTCTCACACCGGGTTCGTAGCCGTTCCAATGTGGACGACGCGGTGGCAGTTTAGATGGCACAAGGGCCTTCATTGCCATCACCGCGCCGGCGAGCCCGGCAAGACAAAAACCCCCGGCGATGCCGGGCGTATGGTTCGTTGGCGGCGGGGTTGCTAAACTACACCGCCCGGAAAGGAAAGAGGTGAACCATGACCAGAGCCCCCGCGCAGCGCATTCAACGAGTACAGCCGCCAGCCACCCTGGCCGCCGGCGAAAAAGCACGGCAACTGGCCCGGCTGGGACACGACGTGATTGACCTGGGCCAGTCGAGTCCGCACCACGTGACCCCGCAGCACATCATCGACGCCGGTATTCAGGCGCTGAACGCGGGACATACCAACATCAGCTCGTCCCGAGGGCTGCCCGAGTTGCGTCAGGCCATGACGGAGAAACTTGCCGCCCACAATGGCCGCGCCATCGATCCCGACGGCGATATCCTGGTCACGCCTGGCAGCAAGATGGGCCTGTATGAGGCCATCAATGCGTACATCGAGGCCGAGGAGGAACTGACAGCCGTGGCGCAACTGGCCCAGGAACAGAACCTGCTGGTTCTTTGCGATGAGACCTATGAATACTTCCTCTACGATGGCAATCGGCACGTGACCGTCGCGAATCTGGAGGGCATGGCCGAGCGAACCCTGACCAGTTACACCTTCACCAAGGCTTATTCGATGTCCGGCTGGCGGTTGGGCTGCATCGTGGGCCAGTCAAACCTGCTGGAGCCGCTGTTGAAGATTCAGGAACAGACGGCCAGCTTTGTTTCTCCTTTCGTGCAGATGGCCGGGGTGGCTGCCCTGGAAGGCCCCCAGGATCACCTGTCCAC
The DNA here is from genome assembly GCA_964502995.1 of uncultured Dehalococcoidia bacterium. Lineage (GTDB taxonomy): Bacteria > Chloroflexota > Dehalococcoidia > Lucifugimonadales > UBA3495 > Bin87. The sequence continues at coordinate 15,178 of CAZCZB010000037.1, read as the reverse complement.
GTGGCGGGATGACTGTGATGAACTGCGGGTGCGCTGCGTCGAGCGGTTGTCCCAAGTCCCCGGCGTACACTGTCCGCGACCCGAAGGAGCCACATTCCTGTTCCCACGTTACTCGGCGGATCTGTCATCCACCGATATGGCCGAACTGCTGGTGGAAAGGGAAGGAGTTGTGGTTACTCCAGGCATCGGGTTCGGCGCGAGCGGCGAAGGCCATTTCCGCATAGCCCTGATGCGATCGCCCGCCGACCGGGTTTGGGAAGGGGTGGAACGCATCGCACGAGCCCTGGAATCCCTCTAGCCGGCTACCTTGGTACCGGTCTGTCGTGGATCACTTCCAACGCGCGCCTGGCAGGCGAATCCGAGTCTATGATGGCGATTCTTACAGGATCGTCCGATGTGGCGCAAGCTGTCCAGGATGATTGGAAATGCCGACTCGCCGCTGTGATCTGCATTTGGGGGACGACGACCACCTGCTCGTGCCGCTGTGCCAAAACTAGATGAGGCGAGCGCGCGACGAATGAATAATACCGGGTCTTGGAACCGCACCAATCGGTACGGGTTGGGCCAAGCTCGTTGGAGTTGGTTCGAGGAACTGAACGGTTATTGAGGCTACTCGTCATTCGGCGTCGGCGTATTGGTTATAGCCCAGGTTGCGGGTGTGTGGCTCGCGGTGGAGCAATTCCCTGAGGTGAGCCAGACCGGCGGGATTCCAGCCCAGGCAATCGGCAACTGCTTCATCCCAAAGACGGCGCACCTCGCATTCGCCATCGCGAAATTGAGGCGCCATCATGTGCCGGGTACGGTCCCAACAGTCGGCAAGGATACCCAACACGTAGGGATCCTTGATGTCCGGTACGCGAATCGCGTAGACCGCGGCCGGACGGTACAGTGGAAACGCCAGTTTCCTGCCCATGCTCCGCATGAGTTGTATGCGCCCAGGGGTGGAGTTGATGAACACCGCCAGGGCCCTGGCTTCTCCGGGGGACAAACCGCTGACCGGCATCCAGCTGGTGCCCACGCACCTGGTGTCGCCGGCAACCGCGGTCAGCCTGGCGGCCCCGCTGTCCTGACCGGCGGTGACCAGCAGGTGCCCCGCCTTGCGGATCATACCGGCCTCCGTGTCGACGGCTCTGCCAACAAGATCGCCGCACGACCGGAACCGGGCCTCGTGAGCATAGTGCGCGTCGGGCGACGCCTCCACCGTTTTCTGCCCGTCAGCGCCTGACATCCTCAGAACGGGGATCGCCCCGGCTGCGCCATGTTCGGTTTCCCGGAACGGCGCGTTCACCACTCCCTCGGTCATGCTGATTGAAACTCCGTGCAAATCAGAGATGGCTGGCAGATCAGTGTTTTCCGACAATGCGGCGGCAGTTTCGGCCAATTCCGGCGAGCGCCAAATGGCCGCCGTCCAGTCCCCTTCCATCATGCGCTCGTAGGGCCAGTGGAAGACCACGCCCCAACCATTGGCCAGATCCCCCTCGGTACATGACGCTATTGCGCGGTAGAGGTTATCCACCTCGTCTTCACTCACGGGCATTCGGTCAAGGTTGATGAACTTGGTGTGAGTCCTGTTGCCCTGGTTTTTCGCGGTGAAGATGAGGCTCTCGTTGATGTTGCTGCCCTGTACCATGTTGGATTGGCCGGGTAGGTGGCAGGTCAACACGGTTTGGATGTGGAATCTGCGCGCCAGCAACATTCTTTCGGGACGCCCCGTCGTGGTCGTGAGGGCTATGGTTGGATGGACCATGGTCATCATGCCGTCGGATGGTCTCGCGCAGTGTTCGGCCAGGGCAACGAACAATGGACCAATGGATCGCTTGTCGGAGAATCCCTGCATTTCCTGATCGCTGGCGATGAGGAGCTTCTGCAGCGCATCTACGCGACTTCGCATGGCCTTCTGCGTGTCTGCTGAGAACTTTTCGCCCATCTTGGAACGGCCGGTGAATGGCGGGTTCATTATGACAATTCGGGCATCACGAGCCGCTTCCGCCGCATTTTCGAAGCTTGCGTCGTCCGCAGGCCGGATGCTCCGAGACTCGAAGCGCGCGCCGTCATCACCCTGGCCGTGCGGCCCGGGAACGATTGCCTGCTGGGCCAGGAGTTCAAGGGTTCCAGCGAACACCCTCGTAGGCTCTTCCGCAGACGGTCCGTAAGGCAACAGATGGAGGCCCATTTGGCGATAACGAACGTCCTGGTTGCCGGCGGTGAGTTGAGAGGCCGCGAGTTGCAGGGACACCGGGTTGATATCCAGTCCCTTGATGGTTTCTTCAACGGCCAGTTTCTGAAGCGAGGCGATTTGCTCCGGGTTTGCGCCCTGCGCCCGCGCCCGGCGTTTCATGTCGGCAAGGACGGCGGCCAGCAGCGTGCCGCTGCCGCACGCCAGATCGACCGTTTTGTGCGCCCGCCAGACCGCGGGATCGGTCCAATCCTGCTGGCCGCATGCGTCCAAAGTCAACCTGGCCGCGATGGACGCCGCCACCGGTCGGGTGAAGTACGCCCCGTCGGACGCCTGGTTGCCCATGACCCGGTTGAAGAGGGCGCCTGCGTGATCCGCACCCATGTCGGCGTAAGTTTCAGCGATGCGCTCGGCCTCCGCGGTGATGTGGCGCAGCGCCCTTTCGATTCCTGCGGTTTTGCCGGATTCTTCCACAGCGTGGACGGTTTCCAGCGCGGGTAGGAGGACCGGGCGGAAGCCGTGGCCCATTATCCCCTCCCACTCGCGGCAGGTTGCGCCAACCACGTCCACCGCGTTCTTCAGCGTGGCAAGATCGCGCACGGCGGGCAGCCAGCGTCCGTTGCTGATGCGCTGGTGCAACATCGCTGCGTTCATTATCAACAGCGCGGCTATGGTGCATCCGTCGGCCTGTTTGTTTTGTGCGTTATGTTTCAGATTGGCCAATCCGAAGTGCCGGTCCAGGACCGGTTGCAGTCCGTCGCTCTCCAGGTGGTGGGCAGCCTCCCTGACTCCGGATTCCAGGAGATTCAGATCCCTGACCACCCGGTTTTCCTGCAATCCCGACCTTGACAGCAGGTTCGTTTTTATGGGGTTGGACTCCCCGCCCAGATCATTGAGCCGGACCAACCGCATCGCGCAGCGATCTTCACGCCGATCTCCGGTTGTTTGTCGGAACGCCCCGGCGGCGGCGGGGACAAGGCGCACTCCTTCGCCTTTGTTGATCATCGCCCTGGCTTTGGCCCTGGACTTCGGGATGTCCACTTCGCCACGGGTACCGTCCGACGCCGGTTTGGCACGGGCGACGCTGGCCAAGCGGAGTTCAACGGTGCCGTCGGTGTTTCTCTTCCCCGTCACGATCTGCGTGGGTTCGTCCGCATGAGACTTTGGTGGCTGCGTCTGCTGGAATTGCCCCGGTTGGGTTGAGATCAACGTGTCGCTCGCGCCGTGTGATGCACATTTGCCAACTGCGCCTGCGTGTGGTCCGTAGGCATCGAGAGAATAAAATTCCTCAGCCAGGGTACTTTCACCATCCAGTACGCGTTCCACGGCGGATTGAGCCTCGCCAGGCGCCCCTTCGTGTTCCCGATACTCAATTCGCTTGTCTTCGCCGGCCACCAGGGCGACGATGGTGCGCTGAATCTCCGGCGGTTCGGGGAGGAAAAGTTGCAAAAGTTCAGGGAGGTTGTCCTCGACGCGTTGGTCGTGAGCGCGGAGGGCCAGCAGTATCTGTCCCAATTCCTGCCAGCCCTCGTCCATCGCGCTGGTGCCAAGCCATTGTTCCGGGTCGACGTTTGGGGGAATCACAATCGGGCAGATTATGTAACCCGTTGCTTTTCCCGGCGCGGTGCGCATGGCGCGTCCGACGGCCTGAATGACGTCGATCGGGCTTTTTCTGGCTTCCAGAAAGGCCACCGCCTTCAGGGACGGCGAGTCGGTACCCTCCCCGAATATGCCGACGTTGACGATGCCGTGCGGATGAGCGCCGCTGGATTCGGCCAGGCGGCGCTTGGCATCCTCGCGCGCCATCACGTTGCTGTTCGCGTCCAGGTGTTCCAACGTGTACGGGGCGGCGGGCCGACCGTTCCTGTTTTCGTGCAGCCAATCCTGGAGCCATTGCCGAACCGTGTCGGACTGGAGGTGCCGCGCCATGTTTTTCGACCGGTTCACCGTGTTCATGAACGCGATGCAGGACTCGATGACGTCGGCAGCGTTTTCTTCGGTTCTGGTGGCGCCGGACATTGACAGGGCAAAGGCCAATCCGCGCAGGAAATGGGTGGTGGTCAGTGCGTTTCGTCCCTGACTGGCGGTTGATGCGGCGAGTTCATTCGCCAATTGGAGGGCGTCGGGATCGTTCACGCCCACCGCGATTATGCGGTAATCCGAAAGCCAGCCGTTTCTGACTGCCTCCACGTAGCTTTTCCGGTACAGCTCGACGCCAAAAGTGGCCTCGTCATCCATGGTTCGGACGATCCAGTCGTTCGAACGACTCGCGCTCATCCGACTGAAGTCGTAGATGCGAGGGGTGGCAGTCTGGTAAACGCGATAAGTGGCCGGGAACGCACCATTGTCGTGGCACAGAGTGAAATCACGGATGCGTCGTTCGGCGTCCGTGAGCGTTGCGTTACGGGCGTATAGCTTTCTGCGGAGGCCGGCCGTGCGATGGGCCTCATCTGCGATAAGGACTTTGGCAGTTACGCCCGTTTCGACGAGAGCTTCCGATATGCGCCGGCCGCTCTGATAGGTACCAAAGATCACACTCAATTGATCTGTTGCGCGACCGTTTTTTATCCAATCGGCGATTTCAGCAGGGTTGGTGGTGACCATTCCCTTCAGTTGCGACGCGCTGACGTTGCTATTGTCCAGTGTGGGGTCCTCGGCGGAGTTGCGTGTACCTTCCTTGCGGGGATCATAGCCGGCGGTTTCGTCCGAGCAGACCGCCAGCGCCCTGATGGCGTTGGTGGCATTCCGGAGGTATTCGCGCCTGATCTGAGCGACCAGAGCGATTGATGGGCAAAGTACAATGGACAGCTCACCGGGCTCCGTGAGTTCTTCCACAATCCGCAACGAGATACGGGTTTTGCCGGTGGCGCACGGCAAGATTATTTTTCCGCGGGCCTGACCGATGGGCAGTCCCCCACTCTCGGACCGTTCGTGCTCCTTGAGGATCCGCACGCTTTCTGCAACCGCTTCGTTCTGCATGCAGGTTCTGGATTGAATCCGATCGTCATCGTTTGCGTTATGAGGATCGCAATGTGGGCAGTTCTCCTCGCCGAAACTGGCTGATTGTTGCCGGAGGTCATCCGCGATGTTCACCACCTTGACGTGGTTATCCATGGTCAACAACGCCTGTTGTGGATTCCCGGTGAACACGTCGTGTCCAGTCGTGAGAATCCAGCGCTCGGACCAGAATGTGTCCGCCGACGATGCAACGAAGCTCGCGATCTCTGATTCGCTGATGGGTATAAACCGGTCCGCGTCGTTCAACGGGCCAGGCCGGCAGTGGATTGCGATGTGCTGCCCGTCGCTCCGTCTCACGGCTACCAGGTCAATGCCGGTGTCCTGAGCGGTGTCGTTGGGGAACCATACGCTGGCGCCCGGCCATTCCGACCAGTGGTAGCACCGGGACACATCCCACTCTTTGATGTGCGGCGCGACGGTAACGGCGAGATCTTGCAACCACCGGCCGTCAGCGCTGTGATTGCTCATGCGCGCAATGGTGTCGATCGCCTCCGCGATGACAACCGATTCAGTGGGATCTGGCATGGTTTCGTTCCTGAGTCATCCTTTGCCTCGACAAGAGATATTACCGCAACGTCGCACCACCAATCGCTTTGCTCCCCTCGGATGGCGGGCGATTCGCGCTGTTCTGGTGTTTACCCTAAGGAGGACGATTCCCACGTTACGTTACGCGACGCAACCTGACATCCGGGCAGTCGTGTCCTGGCCGGAGAGGACTTGGAGCGAGTAGGCGCCATCCCGTTCGTCTTTGGGTCGCTTGCCTTGGTCGGCCACTTTCTGGGTAATCTGCTGGTTCAACAGCACGCCTTGCCGTCGTCAATAGCCAACCTTGTTTTTCGGCAACCCCCATCGACCGCGTTGGGTTAGAATACGGCCAGTCAACCCCATGACAGCCACAGCCGGGAGGTGATGCAATGGTACACGCCGGAGCAGATGCGCCAATTGCGCCTGGAGCCTTGTCGGGAATCCGAGTGCTGGATTTCACCTGGGTCAGGGCGGGTCCCTGGTGTACGCGATGGCTGGGCGCGCTGGGCGCCGAGGTTATCAAGGTCGAATGGCCCCAGCGACCCAACACCCGCGGCGACAACGTTGCCAATGGATCGGGTACCCCCGAGGGCCTGCCCGCCAACCTCAACACCAACGGCCATTTCAGCGATACCAACTCCAACAAGCTGAGCATCACCCTGAACACTCGCACCGAGCGAGGCATTGAACTGACCCGGCGCCTGGTGGCCATGTCCGACATCGTTATCGAAAACTTCGCATTCGGCGTCTTGGATCGGTGGGGTCTGGGCTACGAGGAAATGAAGAAGCTCAGGCCCGACATCATTTACCTCTCCATGTCCGGTTTCGGCCACACGGGTCGGGACCGGGAGTATCAAACCATGGGGGCCATCGCGCAAGCCCTTTCCGGCATGACCTACACCTCGGGCCTGCCGGACAAGCCGCCGGCCGGTTGGGGTTGGTCCTACCTGGACGACACCGGCGGCCTGTACGGGGCCATGTATGCCCTGAGCGCGATTTACCATCGCAACATGACCGGTCAGGGTCAGCATGTTGACAGTTCCCAATGGATACTGGGCGTCCCCCTCAACGGCGCCGCTTTCCTGGACATCCAGGCCAACGGTCGTTCCACCATGCGGGAGGGCTACCCGCCGGGCAACCGCGGCCACTGGCCGGGCACGCCCCTGGTGGACAACTACCGCGGAAGGACCGGGGCGCCCCATAACGCCTACAGGACCGGCCCGGGCGAGCACAATGACTGGTGCGCCATAGCCTGCTTCTCCGACCATGAGTGGCGGAAGTTGGTGGAGGTAATGGGCTCTCCCGGATGGGCCACCGGCGCAAAATTCGCCACCCTCGATGGTCGCCTGGAGCACCAGGAAGAGATGGACCAGGGGATAGAGGCGTGGACCAAGACCCTTGGCAAGTACGAAATCATGGAGCATTGCCAGGCGGCAGGCGTACCAGCCATGCCCGTTCAGAGCAGCCAGGATCGCGTGGAAAACGACCCCCAGCTCAGGCATCGAGAGATCTTCCGGGACGTGAATCATCTCGCGCTGGGGACCTGGCCTCTCCAGAACGCTCCCTTCAAGATGTCGGAGACGCCGGTAATCAACAGCCGGTCAGGGCCGCTGATTGGCGGGCACAACAAGGAGGTGTATCAGGGATTGTTGGGGATCAGCCACGAAGAGCTGGTGAGCGGCTTCGTCGAGGGCACCTTCTGGCCGAGGGACCTCAGCATGGAAGATTATCCTTATCTCAAGGATATGATGGAGGATGCCTCGCCCGTACAGTGGAGCGGGAATGATCCAATAGCGAATCCTGCGCCGTCGCCGGCGTCCCCGCCGGATCAGGACGCTGCCGGGGCCTTCGGGGGCCTGCGCGTGCTGGAGCTGGCCGATGAGAAGGGGCAGTGGTGCGGCAAGCAGATGGCCGACATGGGAGCCGACGTCATCAAGATTGAACCTCCGGGCGGCGAGTCAACGCGGGCCGCGGGGCCTTTCTACCAGGACGTGCCGGATCGGGAAAACAGCCTGTACTTCTGGCATTACAACACCTCCAAGCGGGGGGTTACCCTGAACCTGGAGACTGAGGACGGGCGCCGGCTGTTCCGGCAAATGGCGGAGAAGGCGGATGTGATACTGGAGACCGCCAGGCCCGGTTACATGGCGTCCCTGGGGCTGGGGTACGATGATCTGGCGAAGGGCAACCCCGGGCTGATCATGTGCTCACTGACCCCCTTTGGGCAGACTGGCCCGTGGCAGGAATTCCAGACCAGCGACCTGCTGCATCTGGCGGCGGGCGGGCAGATGGCCAGGTGCGGATATGACAACGACGTCGTGCCCGGTGCGCCGCCAATAGCTCCGGGAGGAGGGCAGGCCTGGCATATCGGGAGTCACTACGCCTACATCGCCATTACCGCGGCGCTGGTCAACCGGTCGGTTACGGCGCGGGGTCAATACATAGATGCCTCGGTGCATGATGCCTGCGCGCTCACGACCGAGGGCCACGTAAACCAGTACATTTACAAAAACACTGTGGTTCCCCGCAGAACCGGAGGCGGCAACACCGACACCGGGCCCAACGCTCAGGTCCGCTGCGCGGATGGAAAATACGTGAATGTTGGCCAGGTTACCCCTGAGCGGATACTTGCGCTCGCTCCGTGGATGGATGAGCACGGCATGGCGGGCGACCTGTTGGATGAAAAGTACCAGGACCCGGCAGCGATCGACGACAACAGGTCACACATTCGCGGGGTTTTTGAAAACTTCCTCGCCAGCATCCCTCGGGACGAGGCCTATCACGGCTTGCAGAAGCGCGCCTCCAACGCGGGCGCGATCCGTTCCCCGGACGAGGTCATGCAGGACCCTCACCTGGATGACCGGAACTTCTGGACCGACGTGGAATACCCGGAACTTGGCAGGACATTTCGACACCCGGGCCCGGGGGCCATATTCAACGGCTCACCCTGGCAGATCTCCCGGCGTGCGCCCCACATCGGGGAGCACAACGAAGAAGTCCTGTGCGGCGAGTTGGGGCTAACCAGGGCGGAGTTGGCCGCGCTGGCTGAGGCCGGTTCAGTGTAACATCGGGTGCAGCCGGAGCCCGGTTGCGTCCCGGCCCACTCCGCAGCCTCCGGCGGGTTGCGGAGCCGGAGCGTTCACGTTCGGGCGGTTTGAGGCGTTCAATAATCTGCCCGGATACGGGCGCCGAACAAACGCCACCGACGGATCTACAATCGCATTACGCCGCCGGGCTCGGGCCGCCACCGGTCTCCGGCGGGCGAAACCGGCCGGCCCCAACCTCCTGTCTCATAATCGGGCAGGGCGACACGGTCAGTGGCACACCCGTTGGGGTCGGGCGTTAGCGCAACGGAATAAACCACAAAACATACAAAATCGATCGATATTCCGTCCGGCGCGTCAGATTTGGTGTACCTCTTTTCCCGTCGAGAACAGGCAAGCGATGGGGACCATCTTCGAATTTGAGCCTCAATAAACAATCTGATGACCGGAGCCATTGCTGGCTCGCCGATTGTCGTTTTCGCCTTACTACTAGCCATGCTTTCCGCCGCAGACACAATCGCCGGCGGTGGCGAGCCGGGGCAACCAACCGGATTTTCCCCGACCGCCGAAAGCCATGACACCGTCAGCCTCGCATGGTCGGCGGATCATCGCCCGGTCCCGCACCAGCCGTCAACGCTCGGGCCAGCACGTCGCGGCTCACCCGATCCAGCTGCCGCACGTGGCCCCACCGGAAACTCCGCAGAAACGTGCCCAGCGTGGACGGCCGCTTGACTACGCGGCCCAACATCCGCTCGGTCTCGCGAGCGCGCAGCGCGTCGACATCGTCAATGCAGTCACCACCGGCCAACCCCGACGCCACCAGGGTCAGCGTCGTGTCTCCCCCATTGGCCCGGCCCGGCGCACCTCCCAGATCGACATGGCGGATCACCAAATCCCCAACCCCAGGTGGTGGGCCAGGGTGACCGGCAGGATCAGCCCCGCATTGGACACCAGGCGATGATCATCGAAGGCAATTTGGATACGGTCCGGATGGTTGCGTAGCAGCATCCGATGGGTGCTCCTTGTGAGGGGCGGGTTTTCTTTGTCAAAAACCACCACCCTCGAAGCGGGTCGCACGTTCTTACCGCCTGACTACCCCGACACACCTATCCTTTCGGTGGATTCGGGCGAACGAAAGGGCATGGGTATTGCAGGGGGATCAAATGGCTACATTTCGAAGAAAGTACCATCGAAGTGTCCTGGAGGCGCTAGTCGCTATATTGGGTTTTCCCGGTGGGTTGATGTTGGCTTTCGTGGGATCTGTTCTTCTGTTGATCATTATCCTGGAGGGCCTCCCCGACGACATGCCCGTAGTTGCGGTCATTGGCGTTACGGGTTTGATACCCGCCGGGTTATCCCTGATTCAGGGACGTGTCTTTGTTTTGGTCAATGCACCTCGGAAGGTAGGCTTTCTTCTGCTGATGGCAGCGGCCATCGTCAGCGGTATATCTCATAGGAAATTCGGTAACTGTTGATGATACCGGCTTGGTAATTTCGGACCCGGACGTCTGTATTCTTTTGTCGTTCATGTATTTGATCAGTATGATTCTCGGCGGCGGACCGGCTTGGACATCCCAGCGACGCATGAACGCCGCAGACACCGGAACGGCCGAATCCCTTGGCACTGGTCCAAACGGGGACTGAGAGCAATTGGCGGAGAAAGCCCACGACACCAACGAAATCATCGCCAAGGCCCGGGATTTGGGCATCGACCCGGTCATACCACTGAAGCGCAACCGGAGGGCAAAGCAGGACCCAGACTAAACTGAAGCCAAGGTGAAACCCGCATCGGCGTTGGGTGGAATTGTCTTGAATTGAGGTAGTCGGTAGGGAAATTTGCCGCAGGTTGTCGTGGGCAGGCAGGACATGGGGGCGTTGCCGGAGAGATGGCAACCGGATGAGGTTGAGGTGAGACGGCGGATGTATCGGGCACCGATGCCTGGGGAACGAGAACGTCGGCACGCCATGTGGCTGCTGGCGCAGGGTTGGAAAGCGGCGGCGGTGGCGCGCGCGCTGGAACGGGACGCCCACACCATTGGTCAATGGGCCAGGGCTTTTGCGAAAGGCGGCGCCGAGGCGCTGGTTTTTGAACAGACTGGGGTTCCCCCGCGCTGGACGTGGAG
>CAZCZB010000037.1:0-4249 GCA_964502995.1 uncultured Dehalococcoidia bacterium | reverse complement strand
TACGGTCCAGGGCGCTGCTACGGGCCGAATTGATTCGGCCTGGGTAGCAGCGCCCTGGACCGTATGGCCAACGCCAGTTACCAGACCGTCATCGAAGACGCCAGCTACCGGGAACGTCTGTCCCAGCATCGCGCTTTGCTGGGCGCGAATTGAGGTGATTGACCGACCAACTTCAACCTGATATCAGCTGGATCACCGTGCGCCCAGGGTGGGGTCAAAGGCCCTGAAAATCCCGGTCAATGACCCTGAAGATCGGCAAATGACGTTGATCACCGTTCGGCGGTTTGCACGGTTAGGGTGTTGGAGGCATTGTTGCGGCGCGTGAAGTCGTTCCTGCCATCCTGGTCGATAGCTGCTCCTACGCCGGATACCGTACCCTCAGGCAGGGTGATGGTGACCGGCTTGCCAAGGACTGTGGGCACGACGGTTATCACGTAGCTGGCGCCCGGGTCGGGCACGATGTTGGTGACCGTGCCATTGGATATGCGGAAGTCCGAGGGTTGCAGACCTCTGACCAGCTCCACAACCGTGGCGCGCACCTCGGGATCAGTGAAGGTCAAATCGGTGCGGAAAGTGCCCGTTGCGACATCGCCCGGGTACGACGTGAAATCATGAGGATGAAAGACACCGCTCAACTCTGCGTCCAGTTCGGCATCATTCAGATTGGGAGCATGCACCTCCAGTTGCCTTGAGATCTGCAGGACGGTATCGCCCCGACGCATGCGCAACTGGTAAGTTGAACCCCCGCCGCGACCGGAGCTAATGACGTGAGTGGTCTGCACGCACATCGTCGGACAGCTGGTGTAGGTATTCCCTCGGGCGAACTCTTGCCACTCGCGGAAATCCTCGGTGTCGGTTTGGTCGATGGGGACCCCGTAGAAAGGCTTCCAGCGCATTTCAAAAATCACGTCTTCGTCGGTCGGGACGGGAGTTAACAACTGCCAGCAGAGGTCCACCTCGGCGTTTTTCTGGGGGACTCGCACTCCACAAAGGAAGAGCAGCGTGGGCACTATTGTGGAATCCACCTTGTGGCCCGAATCTGCTGCAAGGATTTCATGCGACAAGCGAGCGTCCCTGTGGGTTGTCATGTGGCGGATGGCGCCGCCATTGAGATCCAGTTGATTTCTTCTGACCGAAATGCCGTCGCTGTCCGCATCTCCGGGCTGGACCACGCGCTCAAAATAGAGATTGCGGGAGCCTGAGCCGGTGGTGTATTCGAAGCGCACATACTGAGGGTTGCGTTGGTCGCCAAACGAGACCGTCAGGTACGGGGACCCATTCTCGGTGTCGACCGCCACCAGCGAATCGAAAGTTACCCTGAACCTGATGATCTCTCCCTCACCGTAGGTCCATGCGCCGGCGACGGGGTTTGATGCGATTTTGACGCCTCCAGGGATAATCTGCGGTTGCTTGTTTATCCGATGCCGCGGGTCGGGCCACAGAACGGGGTGGGTGATCAGTGCATTCTCATTGGTGCGGGCGTGCTTGATGGTCGCTCCGTTGCGAACCAAACTATCTTTCCTCAGCGCCGCCCCGGATTCAGAATGGTCCACGGGCCCCACGGTGTAGGTAAACGTAAGTACCCGGTTGGTAGGATCTATCGATTCGAAAGTGGCATTGCGATAGCGAACTCCCGACGTGAGCACGACATAAGGCCTGCCGTTGGTGGTATCCACCGACACCGGCTGATTGAACACGATGGACACTTCGATCTCGTCCCCGGGCGCGTAGGTATTGTCCCATCCGGGGTCGCTGGTGATGGCTACCCTCCGGATTTCCGCCCAGGTCCGTTTGACGGTTACGGTATATGTGCGGGTAATCAGACCGCTTTTGGAAACTGTGATCGTGATGGCGTTCGCGCCCCTGACCAGGTCAACCTGGTGCCCGGGCGTGATGGTGTCCGCGTCCTCGGGCGAGATGCTGACCGTAGTCCCGGTGTCGGCGGAAGCCGCGACAGTGGTTTGCGGGACGGCGCGCCCCACCACTGCGGTGTAGTTCGCTATTCCGGGATTGAAGGTCGGCGAAAGCGTCCCATCGCCCAGTGACAGGGCAGTGAGCGCGGCGCCCTGGAGCCCGCCGTTGACCTTGTGGCCGGGAAACCGGCCGGCGTTGCCGGGTCTGGCATACGTTAGAACAGCATCCTGTGTCGTGGTTGCGTGCTCGATGGTTCCGCCGTTCAACCGCAACTGGTTTGCTTCCACGGTAAGGCCGTTGTGATCAAGGTCTCCGGACTGCACCTCATACTGGAACACCAGCGTGGACGTGCCCGAGCCCCGGGCGTACACCAGTTCCCTGGGGATCAGGGGCACCCCCTGCGATCTCTGGAAATTCATCCTTAGAGACGGGGTACCACTCGCGGTGTCCACTACCACTTGGGAGTCGAAAGTGACGCTGGAGGAGATGAACTCCCCGACACCGTAAGTATCTGTGCTGGCCAGGGGTGTGGAAGCGATGCGAACGCCGCCCAGGATGATGCCGGGGATCTTGTTGACCAGGTGGCCGGCGTGGTCGGCCACCGCGTCGTGAACGAGGATTGCATGCTGGCCGCTTCCACTGTCGGTGATGGACCCGCCATTGAGGGCAATGGAATTGGCGTCGATGGAAATACCGTCCTGGTCGCTATCCTCGGCTGCCAGGGTGTAGGAGAAGGTGAGGACGCGATTGGTCGCGTCGATAGCGGAGTACGCGGCGTTACGGTCGTTATCGCCCACTTTGATGGTCACGTAGGGAGTACCTTCGTCGGTGTTTACGGAGACCGGCTTGTCGAACTTGACGTCGAGCGACACCACGTCGCCGGTGGCGTAGGTCGCGTCTGCGCCCGGTTCGCTGGAGAATGCCACCGACAGCGCTTCTGCATTGAAGTAAACCGTGATGGTGTAGGTAGTCGTGAGGTGATTTGTCGCCGACATCGTGATAGTAATCTCGGTGCCGTCACCTACGTTCACCTGGTGTCCGCCCAACCCGCCGTCGCCGTCGTCGGGAGAGATTCTATAGCTCAATCCGGAATCGACGGAGAACGCAAGAGTGGTTTGCGTGATACCCGGGGACGCCGTTCCGACGTAATCGGTTATTCCTGCCTCGAAGGCGGGAGACAGCGTGATATTGGTGAGCAGCAGCGCGGACAGCGTGGCACGCGGAGCGCCAAGCCTGCCGTCCACCTTGTGGGCGGAGAAAACGCCATCAGTACCGGGTTGGGCGTGGTTCAGGTTCGCATCCCGGCCGGTGGTTGGATGCTTGATGGTGGCGCCGTTGAGGGCCAGTTGATTGGCGTCGATGGCGAGGCCGTCGTCATCGATGTCATCGACTGGTACGACGTACTCGAACACCAGGGAGGACGTGCCGGTCCCGTTCACGTAAGACAGGTTCCTGGTCACCGGAGTACCGCCTCCCTCCGAGAACTCCATGGCCAGGGTTGGCCTACCATTGGTGATGTCCACCACCACAGTGGAGTCGAACGTGATGGTGATGGTGATGGTCTCCCCGAAACCGTAGGTGTCGGACGTTGCCTGGGGAGTGGAGGTGATTGCTACGCCGCCGGTGACGATTTTGGGTATCTGGTTAACGAGGTGGCCGGCCTGGTCGGCGATGGCATCGTGGACGAGAACAGCCTCCGTATTGATGGCGCTGTCCGTGATCGTCCCGCCATTCAACAAGAGCGCATTTGCGTCGATGGAGATGCCGTCCTGGTCGCTGTCTGCGGCCAAGACCGTATAGGAGAAAGTCAGGATTTTATTGGTCGCGTCGATGCCGGAGTAACCCGCGCTCCGGTCGCTGCCGCCCAGGTTGATGGTGAGGCTGGGAGTGCCGTCGGCAGTGTCCACGGAGACGGGGTAATTGAACGTGACCGCGACGGCGATGGTGTCACCTTCCGCATAGGTGGCGTCCGTGCCGGGGTCGCTGGCGATCGCGACGGACTGCACCGCCGTAGTGAACAGAAACCTGACGGTATAGGTGGTGGAGAGTGTGCCATCGGCGGAGGTGGTGACGGTAATTTCGGTACCCTGGGTGATGTCCACCTGGTGCCCGTCCGTACGACCATCGGCGTCGGCAGGTGAGATGGTGATGGCGGTTCCCGACTCAGCGGTCGCGGAAACCGTGGTTTGAGTGGTTCCGTCGGTAGGCGTTCCGAGGTAAGTGGTGGTGTGGGCTTCGAAGGCGGGAGAAAGGGTGACGCCGGAGAGCGAAAGCGTGGACAGGGTGGCGCGCGGAGGGCTGAGGCTCCCGTCCACCTTGTGCTCGGAGCCCACGC
>CAZCZB010000036.1:0-26551 GCA_964502995.1 uncultured Dehalococcoidia bacterium | reverse complement strand
CGGGGATAGACCCTTCGTCCAGTTATTGCTACCGCTTCTCGAGATGGTTCCCCCGCACGCGCGGGGATAGACCCCTCCTTACGTTGTGTAGTGGGTGCCGGAGGTAGGTTCCCCCGCACGCGCGGGGATAGACCGGACCACCTGCCTATGGACCGCTTTCGCGCGTCGGTTCCCCCGCACGCGCGGGGATAGACCCTGGAAGGCCGTCGTCTCCATCGGCGGCTCCGTGGTTCCCCCGCACGCGCGGGGATAGACCTGAGGCGCTGGGCACTCGGGCCGCGATTTTCAAGGTTCCCCCGCACGCGCGGGGATAGACCGTCAGGGTCCTGAATCAGCCATAAGGCCCGCCTGGTTCCCCCGCACGCGCGGGGATAGACCGTCGGTCAGGCTCGACCCTCACGCGGTAGTGATCGGCGGTTCCCCCGCACGCGCGGGGATAGACCCTGATCGCCCACGAAATCCCAATCCGCCGGACTGGTTCCCCCGCACGCGCGGGGATAGACCTTAGATCAGCCTCTTCCAACAGCACGCACGCAGTAAAGTCCCCACACATGGTGTAACGGAAACCGGGTGGTCCGCCGGAGGCGGACCGCACCCACTTCATGCCCAACCTGCTGACCCGAGTGCCCCGGCGATCCCCGCACGGCGTCGCCACCATGGTCCGCACCATCTACAAGCGGCTATCCCCTGAAGAGGTACACGCCCAGGCTGACCGGGTGATCGCCCAACTGCAGGAACACTTCCCCCAGGCGGCCTCCGTCTCAGGCGGACTGGCGGATGCCTTGCCCGACGTCCTGGCCTTCACCGCCTTCCCAGTTTCACATTGGCAGACACTCTGGTCCAACAACCCGTTGGAACGCCTGAACAAGGAGATCCGCCGGCGCAGAGCCTGTCCCGGTAGGGAACGTGGTGGGTATCTTCCCCAACCGGTCGGCGACCCGCCGGCTCGTCGGCGTCCGCCTCTGGCGGACTGGCCGAACAGCACGACGATTGAGCCGAAGGCCGCCGCCACCTCACATTCAACGACGATCTCGACGCCGACACCCCACCCGCCGGCAACGTCCTGGAAGCCGCTGCCTCAACAGCATCAACAAGGATGACGCCAATCACACCAGTTGACGTGACGTAACCACAGACACACCCCCACATCGTCCATTTCATCGGCATCAGGTCCTCGCCAGCCCGACCCCTGGTCCCACAGCCTTCGTATAACCGCCGCCGACGTATCCCGTCGGTGGATTCGGGCTAAAGCCGGCAGTTGGCCGGGATTCGCGTCACAAAAGGAACTTCAAACCCGGCCAAGATTCCGCCGCATCGAAACCAAATCCGCTCAGTCAGAGTTTTCCACGATCAAAGTCACGTATCTGGCTGCACGGTTGCGGAGTTCCCTCAGTTCAGCATACTCTCCGGGGGGCTGCGGATCCCTCGCCCACTCCTGAGCCTGCTCAGCTGTCTCGAACTCCATGACTGCCACACGGGTGTGCCCGGTCGCATTTTCGCCAATGACTTCTGACACGTCTCCGCGCATCAAATATTTGCCGCCCCTCGCTTCTAACATCGGCCCCACACGGCGACGGAACTCCACATGAAGCTCTTCATCCAGTATCTCTGTGGTGTGCAAAATTACGTAAGCCGGCATTGTTTCGCCTCCTTGAGTTGAGATATTTTGACTTGCCGAACTGCTCGGCCGCTTATACTCGATATATGCCCCATATATGCCGGGCGCTTCAGGCGAACGCGATGCGAATCCGCAAACAAATCCCGACCGAGCTTGTCAACTCGCCTTTTTATCAGGCGCTCCCCGCCGTTCATGGATGGGGCAGCGACACCGAGACCATGTTGGCGCAAGGGATTGTTGCCCAACTAACTCAGGCATCCAACTGAACCGTGACCACGTCTATACCATGATACTTCCGGTGGCGGACCGATGACGCGTAGTGACGCAGCAATCGGAAAGAAATATCGTCAATGTCCGGCGTTTCCGCCTGTTCGCTCATGAACGCAATCCGGTCTTCTATGTTCTCCTCCGCAAAGACCGCCGTAAACTCGATTTCCAATGACCCGACGCCGCGCTTCGCCGAAACAATCAGGCGAGGTGGTTCGTCATCTTCGTAATCGTCCCGCAGTTCAAGCATGCTGGATAGGGTTTCCTCACCGGCGGCGCACAACCGCTCAACGGACGAATCACTCCAATCCAGGTCTGTGCCGACACGGCGCAGGAACTCCTCGATAGTTGGCGCTGCTCCCACATCCAGTTCAGTGTTCAATCGCCGGCGGCGGGAAATCGTAAAGTCCACCACCACCGACATCAATAGAGCCGATAGTATGCCCACCACCACGCTGTTTCCGAATGCAACGCCCCAAAAGTCTCCCAAAACGACGGCGAGGATATTTCGGCTTTGCAGTCCAACCGAAATGGTCAGAGCCAGACCCATGATCACAGCTTTTTGTGGATTCAACCCGTCTTGAGCTACCGTGCGCACTCCCTCCACAAAGAGCAAACCCATGATGACCATCAAGATGCTGCCGGACACCGGAGGTGGTATGGTCATCATCAACGCGACTACTTTGGGAAACAGGGCCAGGGCAATCAGAATGGCTCCAACCACGTATGCCACCCGGCGCGCGGCCACGTTGGTAAAACTGATCAGAGAAATCGTTGACGGCAAATATGTGAGAACCGGCAGGATCCCCAGCGTCCCCGACAATAAAACCGAAAGTCCGCCGACGTTGAGCGTTCCCTGTACACTGCGAAAGTCGATGGCGCGGGGTATCCGGCGTGATACCTGTTGAATCACCGCCCCCTCGGCGCTGGCTTTCAGCGCCACCACCATGCTGACGATCAGAAAAGAAGGCAGGAGCGCCCAGAAATCAGGGTTCAACGCCGAGCCGAATCCTGGCCATGCGGAAAATTCCGGAAGGTCAATCCAGGACCTTGCCAGCACCGGTTGGACATCATAAATCCCAAATACGTAACTTACCGCACATCCCACTACGATGGTGATGGGCAGGGCGGTGGCGCGAAGCAATCCGGAACCGCGGAGCATCAAAACGGTCGCAGTAACCAGGGTTAGGGCTCCAACAGCCGGCCCCGTGAAAAAAGCGGCGTCAGGCGGGATATTGTTCAATCTGGCCACCGCTACCGGCATCGCGGAAAGCGCCACCACCATGAGCGCCACTCCCGAGACAACCGGGGTGATCACCCGGCTTAATTTGGCCAGAAATGCGGACATGCCAAATTGCAGCAAAGACGCCGCGATCACCAGTATTGACATCAAAGCCAAACCGCCCTGAATGACCGCCAGTACGCATACTGCCAGAAACGGTACGGTGGCCCCATGCAACAGTAAATGGCCTGATCCCAGTCGCCCAAAACGGACCCCGTGAATGATGATTGCGATTCCGGCCACCACCAAAGACGCAAAAACCGCCCACGACAAATAATCGGCATCGGCCCTTACCGCCAACGCGAAAACGGTTGTGATCGTGACGATGTTCGATATTGCGATCACCGCCCCCTGCGCCGCAACTCCCAGCGTCACAAGGGGCGGAGATGCGTCATTTGCCTCATATGACAGGTTGCTATTTCGCACCGACTGTCACTCCCAGGATTTTTGCTGATCTGCTATGTGGCTCCACTTTGCAGAGCTGGCTAATCTGTGATTGGCCGATATTCCCCATTCTCGTCCAGCAACGTCAGATAGACTCGGTCCAACCCCTGGTTGTCCCCAACGCCGAACTCCAGAATGAGACCATCCAGATTGATCTCGTTATGGCTGAGCGCAGATTCTATGAAACACCGGCGAGTCAGTTCACGCCCGCAGGCGTCCAGCAACCAGATGGCAAGCCTGCCCGCCAAATAACCTTCCAGCGATACGAAATCCGGTGACGCGCCGGGATTGTAAGCACGCAGGGCAGCATTGTAACTGGCCACTACCGGGAGCTCGACATCGTCGTAGAACGGCACCACTTGGGTAACGTATATATCCTTCCTGTTTTCTCCAAGCTTGTTTGCCAGCGTCTTCCCTCCGGCAAATGAAACGGTGGCGAACCGCGGATCGGCTTCTTTTCGCACCAGTTTGACCAGATTGGCCACTGCCTCCGGTGTACCAAACATCACCACCGCATCCGGTTTGGTTGCGATGATTTCTGATGCAGCATCGTCAATCCCACCCGCATTGCGCTCGTAATGCCAGGTGTCAAAAATTTCCATCCCACGCTGTTCAAGCGCCCGGCGGACGCCCTGCAGACCCGCCGCCCCGAAAGAATCATTCTGGTAAAACACTCCAATGCGGTCGATGCCGTCTTCACCGGTCAGGCGATCAATGATTCGCTCAGACTCCTGATAGTAGGAAGCGCGTAGATTTATCACATTTTTCAGCGATGGATCTCGCAAAAACTCGGCGCCGGTGAACGGCGTCATAAAAGGAACTCCATTGGCTTGAGCTATTGGCAGCGCTCCCCAGGATGTCGGGGTTCCAACTGCTCCGATAAGCGCAAAGACCTGGGCTTTTTCAATCAGATGGGTGGTCGCGTGAACGGCATACTCTGTTTCGTAGGAATCGTCCATGGACTCCAAAGACAGATATCGGCCGTGCACACCGCCTTTCTGATTTGCTTCATGGAAAGCGGTCTCGATGCCAAGGCGCATCGATGTTCCCAGGTATTGGGACGGGCCGCTCAGCACGGCCGATTGTCCAAACAACACTTCGTTCTCTGAAACGCCGGAAACCTGGTTGGTTGAGAGGGCAACGGTCTGACAAGCTGCTGCAGCAAGAACAAACGCCGCCAGCAAAATCACACCAAACCGGTGAGGTGAGTTCATCAACAAACCTCCGGCGAACCAATCGCTTCGTCAAAAGGTACGGTATTCTGCCGCAAGAACATTTCTGATGCAATGCCGTTGTCAGCCGTGAATTTCACGACTGGCATTTGAATCGGATCCGTCCGGGACAGAACGCTCACTTTTCCTTTCAAACGGATACCTACCGGAATGGTGTCAGAGTTGCCGAGGTGGATATCCGGCAGCCCGTCCGAGGAATGCTGACGGGGTCTGGTCCCAACGCAGACAAAGGACTGATCACGCCGTCCCTCTGATTGAATGTTGCCCCGGCATAAACCCGGGAGTGGGGATGTGGGGTTGCGGACCGTTGCGGTGAGCCGGCTTACCAGACCGGTCGTTTATCCGCTTGGACGACGGCTCTCCTCCACTACGCCTCTGGCGGCTCGCCGTGCCCGGCAGCCATTTGCCGGTCATCCTGCTGATGCCGTTCATAGGCCAATCGGCCGACCGTTGGGGGCCGCGGCGCGTGGCTATGTGGGGACTGTCGCTCATCGGGGGAGGTTTCGTCCTTTACCTGGGCGCGGACATCATCGGTGTCCTTACTGGCCCCGGGCAGTTGGTCAACCTGTTGTCTGAGCCGGGCTTTGCGCGATTCAAGCGGCGCAAGCGAGGGAGCCCACCATTCGGTGTTACAGCGTGGTGAGCAGTTCCCGTACATCAGGATCGCCGGCCGACGTTGATAAACTCTCCGACACCGGTCACAGGGGGTGTCGCACCGGGCCGATGGTGTCCACGAAAGTTGTCGGCGGTTTGGCGAACCAGGCGGCCCTGCGGCGAGTGATGGGATGGCGCTTTTGCAAGGCGCGGGCGGCCATCGCGGTTCAGGAAGGATAAAGTCCGCCAAGTGGTGTGAAAGGTGTGGTCCTTGTTCATGTTGTTTGGTCTGCCGCCTCCAGGACGTTGCCTGTCGGTGTTGTCTCGGTATCGAGATCGTCGGTGAAAGCGATGTAGCGCCAGGCTTTTGCCATTCGTCGTGCTGCTCGGCAAGTTCCGGCCCTACCAGACTCCGAGTTGAGGCCCGGTTGGAGGAGATGCCCACCACGTCGGCGCGTCGGCGGATCGCCTTACTTGCCAACCTGTACCTGACCCGGAGAAACCGGATTTTCAACCCGCAACATAAAATGGGCACGCGTGAGGTGACAGGACCGTTGACAACCCTCCAACCCGTGAATATCATCTGAGCCAGTCGTCCATTAAAATTTGAATAACACCCCCGGCGCACCATTACGGTTTAATAGGGAAGGCGGTGAAAAGCCGCCGCGGTTGCGCCACTGTAAGCGGGGAGCTCACCGACGAAAACCACTGTCCAACAACATGGGTGGGAAGGTGTCGGTGAAGCGCTGATCCGCAAGCCAGGAGACCTGCCCGGGAAGGTGGAGCACTACTCTGCGCCAAACAGAGATAGGCCCATCGGGTTCCCAGTTGAACAGGACAGGGACTCCCGAGGCTAATGAGAAATTTCAACCCCGGCAGAGTAGATGCCGGGGTTTCTGTTTTTCAGTCGCGACTTTCTGCCGCAAGAACGAAAACGGTCCCGGCGTCACTCATTTCCCAATCAGCGCGCAAGTTAGATCAACAACACAGCGGGAAAGGAGCAGCACAATGAGACCTATCGGACGATTCCTCACCGTCATCATGGCGACCATGACCCTATGGATTCTGGCCTGTGGCGGCGCTCAACAACCGGACGCGGCGCCGCAATCCGCCGGGCCGGTTTCCACTGCGCCGGCCGCGACCGCAGCGCCCCAGGTCCAGGCCCAACCCACGCCCGTGCCGACTGCGGCGATGCAGAGTGAGCCGGTGGAATTGCGGGTGGGCGCCGTCGCCGATACCTACCGAAACGACGCGAACGACATGAGCCGCCTGAACATCGGCATGTATCCCCTCAACACGAACATTTTCGACCAGTTGGTGCTGGTGAACCACGATTTCCAGCTTGAGCCGATGCTGGCCGAATCATGGGAGTACCGCCAGGATACCGGGTCCTGGCGTTTCCATCTGCGGGAAGACGTGGAGTTTCATGACGGCCAGCCACTCACCGCCCAGGCCGTGGTCGAAATGGTGGCGACGTACTGGTCCCAGGGAGCGGGCGGAAACCGGCTGAGGATCGACGCAAGTTCAGCCGTCGCGGCGGACGAGTTCACCGTGGACATAACGCCCGTCACGCCGCACCTGCGGCTGCCCGAGGAGCTGGCTCACTCGGCCTACGGCGTACGCGCTCCAGGAACCAACCCGCTCGACGGGGTGCATATAGGCTCCGGCCCATTCCAATTCGTTGAGTACGTCAAGGACGATCACATCGCAGCGGAGAAAAACACCGGATACTGGGGATCGGTTCCCCGGGTTGACCGGATCGAATTTCGCTTCATGCCGGACCCCAACACGCGCATCCTGGCGCTCCAGGCCGGGGATGTGGACGTGATCTATGATGTCCCGCCCGAAGCTACGTCGCTGCTCGAGGGTTTGGACGATATCCAGGTACTGCCTACCGGAGTCAGCGCCAGCCAGTACATCATGGTGATGCTCACGGGAGAAGAGCCGTATGTCCTGACCCAGGACATCATGGTCCGGGAAGCCCTGGGCTACGCCATCGACCGTGAGGCAATCCTGGAAGTCTCGTTCGACGGCTATGCCGAGGCCAGCCAGCTCTTCAGCCCGCCCGGGGTTCTGGGAGAGTACGCGGACCGTATCGTGGGTTATGAATATGATCCCGACCGGGCCAGGTCTTTGCTGGCGGAGGCCGGATGGACGGCGCCGGATGGGGCTGATATACGAGAGAAGGAAGGACAGCCCCTGACCCTGGAGTTCATCAACGGATTTCCCGCAGGGCCGGAGAATGGGCAGACTGCGGAGGTCATCCAGGCTCAACTGAGAGACGTCGGAATAGACCTCAAGGTAACCAACGTCCCCGACAATGCAACGTATTCGAACCTCCTCAAGGACAAGCAGGGGGACCTGTTCCTTGAAATAGGGAACCAGAACAGTCCCTCCGCGTGTTTCCTGGCCAGTCTCTTCTACAGCCGTTACGAGACTCCCGGGTCGTATGCCCGGGGTTTCGGTCCGGGTCCCCTGGGCTGGTCGCATTATGACGATGCCATCGACGCCTGCAACAGCGCTCTGACCACCGACGAGGCCGCGATGCACCGGGCCGACGCCATCGGCATCCTGGTGGACGAGTCGAGGTCATTGATCCCCTTGGTGGGCATCACGCGAATCTATGCGGCCCGCGATTATGTGCAGGACTTCGATCCTCACCCGGTCCGACTGCACGTGCGGTGGGATTCTCTCACGGCCAACCGGTGATTGCGCAGGACCGGCTGCTTCCACTGGCACGAAACCTTGTTCAACTCGAGACGGCGGCGGGCGGCTCAATCCGCCACGCCGTCGGCATAGAACGGGAAGGTGCGTATCGGACTTCACTTCTATCTCGCCCGGCGATTGCTCTCGCTGTTTCCCGTATGGATCGCCATCACGTTCCTCGCGTTTGGCCTGGGCGCCCTCGCGCCGGGGGATCCGGCGGAAGCAATCTACTACCACACCTTCGGAGTGCCTCCCACCGACCAGGCGGCGCTCGATGAACTGCGCGACGAACTTGGTCTGAACGACCCGTTCCTGGTGCGCTACAGTCTGTGGACCTACCGGGCGGTTCAAGGCGACTTGGGCATTTCATACCGCACAGGCGACCCGGTGTGGAGCCAACTGGCATCCCGGCTTTGGGCGACCCTCAAACTGGCCCTCGGCGGTGTGATGGTCGCGGTGGTGATCGCGCTCCCTTTGGGCATCCTGGCCGCGGTTCGGCAGGACTCGACGTTGGACCTGGCGGCTCGGCTGTTCAGCCTGATCGGGGCCGCCATGCCCTCCTATTGGCTGGCCTACCTGCTGATCCTGGTCTTCGCGGTGCATCTGCACTGGCTGCCGGTCGCGGGTTCGGATTCGTGGCAGCACCTGGTTCTTCCCTGCACTACCCTTGGATTGAGCGGCGCCGCGCTTCTCAGTCGGCTGCTCCGGTCGTCCATGCTGGAGGTTATGGGGAACGAGTACATGCGGGTGGCGCGGGCCAAGGGGTTGCCCGAGCGGCGGGTCATACTGGTGCATGCCCTGCGCAATGCCCTCATACCGGTGGTCACCGTCATGGGGACCATGCTCGGGTTCCTGCTGTCCGGCGCAATCATCATTGAGACAGTGTTCGCGTGGCCCGGCCTGGGGCGGATGATGATCGACGCAATATCCTTCCGGGATTACCCGGTAATCCAGGGCTTCGTGATCTTTGCCGGCACGGTGTTCATTCTGGTCAATCTGGCGGTTGATGTTTCATACACCTGGATCGACCCCAGGATCCGGTTGGCCGGCGGGCCCGACGCAAGCCGAGCGTGATGGGGTGTCTGGCAAAATGCTGAATGCGAGTCGGAGCCTCCGGGTTTCCATGAAAGTGTCGGACATCCGATTCCTGCGCCTGCTGAGAGGAAACCGCGCTGCCGTTGTGGGTCTCGTGATTGTGGCCGCGATGGTTTCCATTGGCCTGTTGGGCCCGCTTCTTTCCCCCTACGATCCGGATACGCAGTTCAGGGGGAGCCGTCTGGAATCGCCCAATCGCGAGTTTCTCCTGGGCACGGACAATCTGGGCCGCGATCTCTTGAGCCGATTGCTGCATGGCGCGAGGCTGTCCATCGGGATGGCCGCATTGGCGACCGTCTTCATCGTTTCCATCGCCGTGGTGGTCGGCGCGGTTGCCGGGTACGTTGGCGGCCTTCTGGACGACGTCGCAATGCGCGTGGTCGATGTGATTCTTGCCTTCCCGGGGATCATACTGGCGCTGGCGATCGTGGGCGTTCTGGGACCTGGTCTGGGGAACGTGATGATGAGCCTGGTTCTGGTCGCCTGGGCCGGCTACGCGCGTCTGGTGAGAGGGCTGGTGCTGGAGACGCGGGAGAGACCCTTCGTGGAGGCTGCGGTGGCGACCGGTTGCAGTCAGACCAGGATCATGCTGCGCCATATCGTCCCGAACGTGATCTCGCCGGTGATCGTTCTGGGGTCCCTTGAAATGGGCACCCTCATACTGGCATTGGCCGGATTGAATTTTCTCGGTCTTGGTGTCCAACCTCCGACGTCAGAATGGGGATCCATGCTCAACCAGGGACGCCTGTTTTTCCAGAGCGAACCTCAGCTCATGATTTATCCGGGCGTGATGATCAGTCTGACGGTTCTCGGATTCAACTTGCTGGGCGACGGCTTGAGAGACCTGATTGACCCGCGATACTCCAATTAAGCAGGACTTCGCACGTTCCAGCGGCGCAGGCGAGGTAAGCAATGAGCCTGGCGCAAAGTTCGGGAACGGGTTTTGCCCGGTCATCGTCGGGTGCGCCAGCCGTCCATACCCGGTTCCGTTTACTTGCGCGTGATGCCATGTTGCCATCCTCCGAAATTTATGCCGGGGGATTTTCGATGCCACCGCGAACACGCCGCCGAATGGCCCCACCAATGCCCACCAGTAGCGTTTCTGACGTAAACCGGATCCTGTACAGCGATGACTGTCTCAATGTTCTCAACGACCCATTGGCCTTGCCGACCGATTCCGTTGACCTGATCCATCTCGACCCGCCGTTCAACTCCAAGAGCATCTATAATCTACTGTTCGCGGGCAAAGACTGCGATGCGCGCCCGGCCGAGGCATTCACCGACACCTGGACATGGGGAACCACTGAAGATGCTCTGCTCGGTGAGTTGAACGCTGGCCCACAGACCCGCATTCCGGCCGATATAGTCAGCCTAGCACAGCGTGTGGACACTCCAAGGTCGGGGGGCCGCCGCGCATTTGGTCAACATGGCAACGCGGCTCATGGCAATGCGGCGGGTTCTGGCGCCCACAGGGTCGGTCCATATTCATTGCGACGACACCGCCAGCCATTACCTGAAGATGGTGATGGCTGCCATATCCGGCCAGCAGAATTACCGCACGGAGATCATCTGGAAACGCACCAGCGCCCACAGCGACACCAAGCAAGGGCGGACGCAGCACGGGCGGATTCACGACGTGCTGCTTTTCTACACGATGAGCGATGAGTGGACGTGGAACCCGGTCTACGTCAAGCACGACAAAGAATACGTGGACAAGTTCTACAAGTACATTTGCCAGAAACGGGGCGTCGGTACAGGTTGGATAATCCGGCCGGTCCGTACGTAGCCGCGAAAGGCAACCCGCAGTACGAG
Organism: uncultured Dehalococcoidia bacterium; assembly: GCA_964502995.1. Lineage (GTDB taxonomy): Bacteria > Chloroflexota > Dehalococcoidia > Lucifugimonadales > UBA3495 > Bin87. Next base: position 15,501 of record CAZCZB010000036.1, on the reverse strand, counting down.
GTCATGGGGGCACCCGCTTTTGGCGGTACAGTCAGGAGCGGGTGCAGGAACTCATAGACGCGGGCAGGATTGTCCAGCGAAGGGAGGGGGCTGTTCCTGCCTGCAAACGCTACCTTGACGAAATGCCCGGCGTTCCGTTGCAGGACGTTTGGTCAGACATCGGCCCAATTGCATGGCAAGCAAGGGAGCGGTTAGGCTACTCGACGCAGAAACCGATAGCCCCGCCGAAGCGCATCATCGAATCGTCCACCAACGATGGCGATCCGGTGCTCGACCCGTTCTGCGGGTGCGGGACTGCGGTTCACGCTGCCGAGGAATTGGGAAGGCGTTGGGTTGGCGTTGACATTTCTACTTTCTCCGTCGGCTTGATGCGCGAACGGATACTCCGCAACTTTGACCGTCTGACGGCCGACGACGTACTGGTGCGCGGCGTGCCGGTCAATATAACCAAAGCCAAGGCGTTGGCAGACCGGTACAAGTTCGAGTTCGAGAAATGGGTATGCAGTGCGGTTGGCGCAAAGGGGATGTTTCGCAATCCAGGCACTAGCGGCGCGGGTGCCGGGCTGGACGGCGTGTTGCGGTTCTTTCCGTTCCGGATGGGCAAGAAGCCAAAGGCAGAATTAGCCATCGTCCACGTCAAGAGGGGTGAGGTCACGCCTGCTACGGTCAAGGCATTGGAAACGACGGTGCGCCCACTTCATGACCGACCTGCTCACCCGTGTGCCCCGGCGATCCCCGCACGGCGTCGCCACCATGGTCCGCACCATCTACAAGCAACTCTCCCCTGAAGAGGTACACGCCCAGGCCGACCGGGTGATCGTCCAACTGCAGGAACACTTCCCTCAGGCGGACTGGCGGACGCCTTGCCCGACATCCTGGCCTTCACCGTGTCTTCCCTGTATCTCACTGGCAAAAGCTCTGGTCCAACAACCCGTTGGAGCGTTGAACAAGGAGATCCGTCGCCGCAGAGCCTGTCCCTGTAGGGAACGTGGTGGGCATCTTCCCCAACCGGTCGGCGACCCGCCGGCTGGTGGGCGTCCGCCTCTGGCGGACTGGCCGAGCAGCACGACGATTGAGCCGAAGGCCACCGCCACCTCACCTTCACCGACGATCTCGACGCCGAAACCCCACCCGCCGGCAACGTCCTGGAGTCCGCTGCCTGAACAACACCATCAAGGATGACACCAATTACACCAGTTGACGGGACGTAACCGAATCACGCTGGCGACCCGGCGCAGGGTAAACCGCTACGGGGTTGTCACATAAGGCTTGGAAAACTGCTGACGTGCCAGCACCGCCTTGCTCCTCGCCGACCGGATCGAAAAGTTGTAACGAAAGTGGTAACAGGCAGGATCAAACGCACTTTTCCTACTCAAAAATGGAAAGGAAAAGTACCCCTGGAGGGACTCGAACCCCCGACGCGCGACTTAGGACGCCGCCGCTCTGTCCAACTGAGCTACAGGGGCAGGCCAGATATTGGTGGAGATAGCGGGGCTCGAACCCGCAACCTCGGCATTGCGAACGCCGCGCTCTCCCAGTTGAGCTATATCCCCACGCCGCCGACTGTCGCGCAGACATTGAGGCGACAATGACCCTTTCATCGTAGCCAACCGGGGTTGCAACTGTCAAGGCAAGCGAGGCGCCGCATACGATCAACGCGCCTGTCAACGCCTGACGCTCTGGGGACGGCTGGGACTCAGCATTCGCCGCCAAGCGGTCGCGCCGTCGCCCCACCAACGGAACCCAACCTCAGAAAGGAACGGAGCCGGTAGCAGCACCGGCCCCGTTCACCGCAAATAAACAGCGCCCAACTATTCAGCGACAAGATCCTTGATTTGCTGTTTGGTCAGCTCGAAGGGCGCTGCGGAACCACGCACCGGAGTCAGACCTCCTTCCGATATCAAGCCAGTGTAAATGTTGGTCGCCAAGAATTCCAGACGCCCGGCAGAGTCCATCTCCGCCACGTACGGCTCTCCTGGAGACGCCCACAGGGTATCCCCATACTCAGTCGGATACCCGCTGGGACGACTTATCTCCCGCAGGAAGAGAACGTACTCCGAACCCCCGGTCAAGCCGATCACATCATAATTGCTGGACTTGGAATTGCCATCTGCCGTGTTCAGCACGCTCCCATCCGTAGACACCAAGTACACCTCGTCACCGGCGGAGATGTTTCCTTTCAGCACTTCCACAACCGGGAACTTGCGGAATCGCTCCGTCAGCGAACCCTTCGACGCTCCGTCGGGCGCCGAACCCTTCGATATGGTTTCGGTTCTGTCGTCAATATACCTCGCCACCAGGATACGATCAGAAGCCTCTACCAGTGGGCTTGACTCGACGTGAATCAGCCACGATGCCGCACTCCCACCACCGCCCCACATCATGCGCGGCACTATGATGAACCCCGCCAAGATCCCCAACACCAACGTCACGCCCAACAGGGCTGCCAATTTGCTCTTCACGATGTCAACCTCCAATCAGTAGTCGCATTCCAACGGATAGTCCTCATGCGAGTAAATGTCCTACTCGAAAATGGTGGGCCAATCGGCCGGAGCAGACTTGGCGTGCCGTCCTGCTGCGCTGGTCACAGCAGACTTCAAACTGGCCTCGTCAATCACATCGTCGTAGCCAGGGTCACTCCCGTCGAAATTCCGGATAGAACCACCATCCAGTGGTATGAGACTCCAGTTCGCCACCAAGGAGTACCGGTGATCACTCGGACGATCCAAGAGAGCAAACATGATGCGCTCGCCAACCTGAGGCGAAAGCGTAGAGTGAGTTCCCGATAGAGCGACGCTAAGGTCACTGTCCAAAGTACCAACCACACCGTCATCCAGAAGGACCTGCTCAACGGAAATTCCGTAGTAGGTTTCTTCCATACGGGGTTCGGGAAATCCTTGGGCAACCAGAGCCGACGCATCAGCTGAGGTCCCGAAGACCACGTTCTGCGTTTCGCTCACGGTCCGCACCGTGCCTATCAAAACCACGTCTGACCGATTGACGAGTTCCTGAACAGTCGCAGGCGACTTGAAAATAGAAGCACTGTCCGAAAGCCCGCTTCCAACCGGTTCCACGGAGTGGTAAGGAACCGCGGACTCATCCGCAGACCCAGGAGGCGACTCCGCACAAGCCATCAAGAGCACAGCTGCCAACATCGACAGGAAGACAACGCCAAAGATTCTTTTCTTCGTATCCGTCATAACAATTCGCCTCTCCAAAAGTCCGTTCCGACGACGGAGGTTAGTATTCACTGTTCACGTCAGAGATGTCGTGGCTCTGCAAAGTTGTGAGCAAGCCACTGGTGCAGCCCGTGTACATCACACTGGACGATTCAGAGCAGGCCACATGGTTAAGGCCGAAAACATGACCCATCTCGTGCCGGGCTAAATAGTTCGCAGCGTCGCTGTCATACGGCCCGTAGTAAGAATTCCAGTATATGTACGCAAAATCAGCCTCGTGGTCGCTCTCGTTGCAGTAACTGATTGGGAAACACGAAGTTGAACCACTGTACACACGGGCCTCCGCAGTCCACTGCGTAGGACCCATGTTGGCCTCGTAGTGAATGATGTTCGCACTACAAGGATACTCACACCAGTCCACATCCAAATCGGTGTTCGAGTCGTAATCGTCTCTAGCACTCAGAGCCTGCTAACCATACTGGGTGTTGTAGTCGGCAACCTCGGGCGTCACATCCCCGTCCCAATCGAAGGCGGGCTGGTACTCATGAGCCCAAGTGGCCCCGCACGCGCGGGGATAGACTTCAAAAGTACCGCAGCGCCGACCCGACGGATTCTCCACGCGTGTAGCGTCCGACCATGCCGCCGCCCCGTTTCCGGCGACCCTGTTTTTCGATCTCGTGGGTAGGGGCGCCGTTCTGGGCCATGCGCCTTGCCATGCCCACGCGTTCGCTGTGACCGCTGAAGAACTCCCAGTTCGCCAAACCAGCGGCTTTGGCGATGACCTTGCCCCGTCAAGAGGTCTGGGAATCTAAAGGTCCGAACATCTTCTTTCCCTTGCCGTACAGCGTTCAGGCTCGCTAGGGCGACGGGAGTGATTACCACCGAGGGGGCTCTGCGGCGGAACAGGGTGCGTACAGGACTTTCGATAGCTCTCTGTTGGACAGTCGCTGACATAATATGTAGATTGTCAGCCGTTCTGATGATGCGGTCGTTAGTGCGAGTAGTGAATCTCTCGGGCGGACCGTTGAAAACCGTCTTGGCGAGGGCTGTGCTATGGGCATATTCCAAGGGATAGATTTTTCTCAAGGTCCGGATGTTGTCCTTTCTCAGGCAGTCGGCTTGGTAGCCGGCAAGGTAACCTCGACGACAGCACCGCGGTCATTATGCGAAGTACAGGCCGATGAGGATGACTACCAGTGGCTCTGCAGCTGGGCTTGGCAGCTGACCAGCTACCAACTGCAGCGGTGGCTCTCTGGTGTCAATTCCAGAAGGGGTGCCCTGCAATCTGGCTCTCTTGTCCTTTCCTACGCCGAAGCGGCCGGCTGTTTGCTGCTGCTGTTGGCCGCAGAAACAGGGCGTCGCGAAGCGAGCGAAGGCAACCTGTGGTCGGCCGTTCGCCGACGATTCCCCGAGGCAGTCGGCAGGGTTGTCTTCGCACAAGGGCAGCCTCGGCGTGAATTCAAAGACGCTTTGGAAGCGGCCGCGAGAAAACTGGGCTTGCGCCACGTTTTCGGGATTGAGGGTACTCAGAACTATTACGTTACTGTGTACCTTCAATTCGGGTTCACGAAGAACGGTATGGGGCGTTTGCCGTATTGGCTCTCGGGACAGCCCGTCAGCGAGGCAATCTCGTACCTATTAGCCAGCGAGGGCAAAGGAGATCGGCAGAGCAGCCCATCGTTTGCGCGGTTATGGGAAACCCTGCGGGATTACCGCAGGAACAATATTCGCGAGGCCAGTGCGCGCCGTGTTTTAGAAAAGGGAATTATATACCTGTGTACACCAAAACGCTTGACACGGCAACCCGCTTGGTGTACAGTATCGCCATAAATCAAGCGTAGGAACGTTGATCATGGCTACCAAGAAATCCGGCCCCGGCAAGTCCTTCCGCAAGGGCATGACGCTGGTACAGGCCGTCCAGGAATTCAGCGATGAGGCCAGGGCCGAGGCGTGGTTTGTCGCCCGCCGCTGGCCGGACGGAATCACCTGCCCCTACTGCGAGGGCGACAAGGTATCGCCCCGCGCCAACGGGCGCAAGACGCCGGCCTACCGCTGCAACCCGTGCAAGCGCGACTTCACGGTCAAGACCGGAACCATCATGCACGACAGCAAACTCCCGTTGAGCAAGTGGGCTATCGCGTTCTACTTGGCGAACACCAACTTGAAGGGCGTATCCAGCATGAAGATGCACAGGGACTTGGGCATTACGCAAAAGACGGCGTGGCACCTGGTACACCGCATCCGCGAGGTATGGCTGGACCAGGAAGGCGAGGAACAGCGGTTTGCCGGCCCGGTAGAGGCGGACGAAACCTATATCGGCGGGAAGGAAGGCAACAAGCACGAATCCAAGAAGTTGAAGGCAGGCCGGGGCGCGGTGGGCAAGACGGCAGTGGCCGGCGTGAAAGACCGGGCGACCAACGAGGTTGACGCCAAAGTGGTTGAGCGCACGGACGGGCCGACGCTCCGGGAGTTCGTACACCAGCGGACGGAACCGACGGCGACGGTGTACACCGACGAAGCGGCGGCATACCGGCGACTGAACCGCCACCATGAGGCGGTAGCGCACGGCGCGGGCGAGTACGTCAGGGAGATGGCGCACACCAACGGGATGGAATCGTTCTGGGCATTGCTCAAACGGGGCTATGTGGGAACGTACCACCACATGAGCGTCAAGCATCTGCATCGGTATGTGGCAGAGTTTGAGGGACGGCACAATGCCCGTCCGATGGACACCGTTGACCAGATGGCGGCGATGGCGCGGGATTCGGTGGGCAAGCGGTTGCCCTACGCCGAGCTAATCGGCCCGCCCCACACTCACAACCCGCAGATGATTTAGGCGTACTCTACTATTGGTGGTACAATCCTGCGACTCCGTTCAGCGAGGTAAGTCATGGAAGCAGAGCGCAACGCATTAGTGGTGGCCGACAAACTGATCCGTTTGTCGTTGGAAGAAGAAACCCCGTTGACCCCGATGCAGGTCCAGAAGTTGACCTATTTCTGCCACGCATGGATGCTGGGATTGGGGTACGGGCCGATGTTCCTGGATGCGGTGGAATCATGGCAATTCGGGCCAGTCATCAGGGATGTGTACCATGCTTTGAAGCAGTATGGCGGCAATCACATCACGCAACCTATCTTTCGGGTGGCTGAAGACACGTTCACTGATGTCGAACAGGCCATTATCAACGTGGTGTGGCAACGATACGGCCATTTGGATGGGCCTACTCTGTCTAGCATGACGCACGCGCCTGATTCTCCTTGGCATCAAACGTACCAGCGAGACCGCCGAAGCCAAATCATCCACAATCACGTTATTCGCGACTACTACGCGAAGTTGATTGCAGATAGGAGGTCGTCTTGAGCCTCCTCGCATTTTATGGGAGCGACCCAGAACTCGAAATTGAATTCTGGCCGATGCTTGACCCTGCCTATGTTCCAAAGGCTGAAGACGCGGAGATTGCCGAACAGGAACAAGCGCAAATGGCAGGCGAGTATCGCATTGCGCAAGATGAGTTTGACGAAGCAAATGACTACCCACGCGCTCCGGGATTGGATACATGGGAGACTCTGACGCCAGACCAGCAGGAAGCGGTAAGGCGATTTATCAGCGACTTGCTTGACCTGGGCAACGCTCCCGACCGCTAATCTCATGGCTGACCGCAACTTTGAAAACCGGACGCTGTATCACGGCGACAACCTGCCGTTCCTGCGTGGGATGAACAGCGGGACGGTGAACTTGATCGCCACCGATCCGCCGTTCAACAAGAACAAAGACTTTCACGCGACGCCCGGCAGTCTGGCGAGCGGGGCGCAGTTTCAAGACCGCTGGCGCTGGGATGAGGACATTCACGACGACTGGCTAATTGCCATTCAACGGGACGAGCCGGAGGTTTGGAGCGTCATCACCACCGCAAAGCAGGTGTGGGGCGACGACATGGGCGCGTTCCTGTGCTGGCTGGCCGTCCGCCTGCTGGAGATGCACCGCATCTTGACCGACGACGGCAGCCTGTACTTGCACATTGACCACACGGCCCACGCCTGGGTAAAAACCCTGATGGACGCCATCTTTGGCCGGCGCAACTTCCGCAACGAAATTGTATGGTGCTACGCCGGGGGCGGGCAACCTACCAAAGACTTCCCGCGCAAGCACGACACCATCCTGCGATACACCAAATCGGACAAGTACACGTTCAACCGGAACGAAGTCAGAGTACCCTACGATTCGGATTACACTGCTACGGTGTTCGCCGGTGAAGGGACTCGCGCACCAGGTCGAACCTATGGGCCTGACCCTCGCGGTAAAGTAGTGGAGGATTGGTGGCGGAACATCCCTCGTCCGTATGGTGATGAGCACACAGGGTTTCCCACGCAGAAGCCGTTGGCGCTGTACGAGCGCATTATCAAGGCCAGCAGCAACGAGGGAGACCTGGTGTTGGACCCGTTTTGCGGTTGCGCCACGACGCCGGTTGCTGCCGAGCGATTGGGCCGGCAATGGGTCGGCATGGACATTTGGGACGGCGCGATAGGCCAGGTACTTGACCGGCTGGAAGGTGAGGGGTTGTTACAGAAGGGGCGACGCCGGCGCGGTCAACAGCGGTTGGCTACCGCCGACGTGCATCACGAGACTACCCCCCCCATAGAACAGACGGCGGAGAAGCCGCTACGCTCACGCTGCGGACGCCGACGGCGCGGCAGTCGCGCCTACCACCGCCCCGGACGCATCACGGGCGGTTGCTGGCCGACATTGGAGCGTTCTGTCAGGGCTGCGGGGCAGACTACACGTTTGACCCCAGGGTGCTGGAAGTTGACCACATCAACCCGCGCTCCCAGGGTGGCACGGACGCCTACGAGAATCTCACCTTGCTGTGTCCGCCGTGCAACAAGGAAAAGCGCGACCGCTACACGCTCATCGGCTTGCAACAGGCGAACAAGGCCGGCGGGTACATGAAGAACGAGAACAACCTGCGGATGGGCCGGGCGCAGGGGCGCACCAGCCGGCGCAGACGACGGTGAAACAGGAGACGACCATGCCACGGACGAAACGCAACAAGAAGCCCACGACTGCATCGGGATTCGGCCACAGCCGGCATAAGCGGGAACGCGGCCGGCCGTCGCAATTGACGATGCCAGACCCGATTGACGCATCGCCGGAGCGGATTGCCGAGGTGGTGCTACGGGCCAAACCGAAGACGGAATGGCGGTATCTCAAAGAGCATCGGCAAGACGGCTAATCCTGCCCGCGAACCCGATGCTGGTGTACACAGGTATATAATTCCCTTAGAAAACAATCCGTGGGCAATTTCCGACTGGACCGATGAGCTGCTTGAGCAGGCAAAATTGCACCCGGATTTGGGAACGGCCGAGTCTGTATCCCAATCGGGCGAACCGGTTCCTCCGCAGTTTCTCAGTGAACCAAAGTTGCAGTGGGAGTTGCCGGAAAGGCCCATTTTCATCAGCACGGTAATCAACTTGGCCGACTTCGATCTCACAGCCGAGCGCTACCATCTGAAGGTCGGGGTTGATACCTTGGCCATGCTGCTCAGGACTGATACCGGAGGATATTCAAGCCGACCGGAACTGGTGAAGCTGCCACACGTTTGGCCAGAGTTTGTGGTCGGGATGGTGGACGACAATGGCGCCGAGCAGTCTGGGCGGCTGACGCAATTATGGAACCCTGAAGAAGATGTGGAACTGTTTGACTTGGGAACCGGAGAACGGCTGAATGCTTACTCGGCCCGGCGCTCGCCCAGCAAGGACTACGGTTTACTGGTAAGCTCTGATTTGACGGTTGAACCGTCTGGGCTTAGCTTCGAGGACATCGGCGACGATACCCATCTGAAGAGGCTGTATCTGCTACCGGCCAACAGCAGCTACCCCGTGAGGGTCATCCTGACTGATGATCAGGGCGAGGTGGGCGAGTTTTGGAACTCCGATGTTGACGGCCTCGTTCACCCCAAACCAGATGAGCCCGACTGGGCTAGCCGGGTAGTTACAGAGATTCATCCCCTGGACGAGCGTTGGTTAGGCGTTTACCGGCGTATTCGCATTTCAGGCTTGGATCGGCACTCCACCTTGCAATACATCAGGGTTGGAGGAATGCCGATGGACTTCGATTTGGACGGAAACAATGTTTACCTGTCTCAGGAGTTTGACATTTCCAGATTTATCTCCATGACCCCGCCACACTCAATTAAGGTCAGGCTTGGTCTCCAGAAAGCCAATCAGAGGGCCGTTGTTGAGCGGAGTTGCTGGGCCAACGCAAAAGGCGTCATGCGGACATCCGACGACGGATGGGAAGTGGTTGACTATTTAAAGCGCCAAGTGGCCGACATGGCGCGGGAGCGCATTTACAAGCTGGTGCTTCCCGGGGACGGATCGGGGGGAGCCGAATTAGCCCTGATGGAAGGTCCGGTATTACTGCGCAAACCATCATGGAGCCGACCTGTTGGCTTGGGGCGGCTGGCCGGCTACGGCGCGCCTCTGGAAATCCGTGCGCCGTACAATCCTGTTGAAGATCCGGTGGTGATATCGAGCGAAGTTCGCAACCCGGGCATTCTGGTTGGCGCCCGGTTCGAGGAGAACGGAGTGCTATGTCTGGATTTCCACCACTCGCTGGAACCTAGCCGCCACCATGAAATCGTTTTCTGGAACATTGGAGATCCGCCAATGCTGCGGAGGGCAGAAGGACACGTCGAGCATCGGGACAACCGATGGTACCTGCCTTCAACGGAAGTCTCCAGCGGATACTGTTGTGTGGCCGTGGCCTATGAGGGCGCAATATTGGGCTCTTGGTGGCCCGAGGAAATAGCCCAAATCAACGTAACTGACAAGCAGTCGGCACTGGCCGCAGCCAACATGCTGAAGTGGATGCGGGCTCCCATAGTCTCTTCACGATGGCTTGGAGCCGTGCGTGCTTTTGCTCACCAGTACCCGGCACAAGTGTTGGTGGCTTGGCTCTCGGACGAAGGTCTTCCACAAGGCTTGACCTATGGGTCAGTGGCGGAAGAGCAGTGGGGGTCAGCAGTCAGGGAGATATTTGCGGGTTGGGATCCGGATCCGGAGTCGGCCAATGACGTTATACGAGCGCTCGGGGGCGTGGCATCTGATGAACGTGATTCCGATGCATTGCAGCTGTTGTTGCGGGAGGCTCCGTTACTGATGGGCAGGGTGACGAAAGCGTGGCTCTCATCGAGTGGTGCCCACGGATCCAATGCGACGGTGAATAAGACAAACGTCATCGGGAATGTGCGCTTCCGTATCGCGGATGTGCCAGACGAAATTAAAAGCCCTTACCTGATGGAGCAGTGGGAGAATGGAGAGTTGAGCTGCGAGCCAATGGCTGAGCCGCTATCTAACAGGGAAAAGACCGCCCGAGAAGAGGAAAGACGTCAGGATTTGCTTAGTCAGGCTGCCGAAGAGATGGGCGTTGATACAGGGTACGTCAACAGTGTCATTCAGAGAGTAATGGTTCCACTGGATTACGAGGATCTCGAATATACTGACCAGAGAAACGTTGAAACAGCGCTGAATACGCGACCATTTCGAGAACTGCTCGGTTTGCGGATCTTGGCATCGTTGGCACTTGGAGCATAGCAATATGGCACAACTTGACGCGCTCCAACTCACGGACGCACTACGTCGGCGCATGGTCGATTTCGCGGTGGACGACAATTTCGTACAGGACCGTGACCTGGAGAGCATCGCTCGTTCGATATGGGCCGGGCCGGCTACTCAGGGAGGTCTGGTCAGTGACCTCTGGGTGGAGGGTGCTTTTCCGAGCAAAGCCTCGTCGGTCACCCTTGATGATTTGGTGAACGACGGCGGATTTCATCCTGACCTGCGGGATGTGTTGGACCAAGCGTCTGCCATGCCTCATGACCGCCCACTGTACACTCACCAGCGTGAAGCTATCGTCCGGGCACAATCTGGTGGTCCGGGCCAACAGCCTGCCGTTGTAGTAACCGCCGGAACTGGCGCCGGTAAGACCGAATCCTTCCTACTCCCGATGTTGAACGATCTGTATCGGAACCCGTCAACGGAACGCCGGGGGCCAGGTGCATCATCCTCTAACCGATGAATGCCTTGGTCAACGACCAGGTGGACCGGTTGTATAGCTGGCTGAAGGGGCAGACTCAGGTAACGTTGTTCCATTGCACCAGCGAAACACCGGAAAATAAGCGAGCGGCGGACAACCAGAGCGTTCCCGAATGGGAACCGTGTCGAATGCGCACACGACAGCAGGCAAGAGGTTTGGAGGCTCGGAACGGAACCCCAATAGACCAAACGGACCGCGGTCCAACTCCTGACATCATTATCACGAATTACTCGATGCTGGAGTACATGATTAGCCGGCCCCAAGACTCGGTTTTCTTCGGTCCGGACCTGCGGGCCATCGTGCTGGACGAGGCGCATCTGTACACTGGTACACTGGCTGCGGAGATTACCTTACTGCTCCGCCGGATGCTGCTCCGTTGTGGCCTGAAATCCGAAGACGTCCTACATTTCGCCACATCCGCCACACTGGGGACCGGCGATGCGGACGAGCTCAGGGACTTCGCGTCCCAAGTATTCAGCAAGTCCACCAAGGTGGTCCACGTTGTCGCCGGGGAACAGGCCAGAGCGCCACTGCGTGCTCCTTCACCGCCGAAAAGTGCTACTACCGCTGGAAGCATCAATGCTAGAGATTGGCTGAACGGGCCGACCATTGTCGATAAAGAGGGTGGGCCGGAATTGATCCGTAGCCGCTGCGAGGAACTGAGAGAGGATTTGACATGCCTGGTGTCCGAAGAGCGCCTGGATACGTTGACACCTGGCGAAAACCGGCCGGCCGTACTCCTCCATGAATCCTTATCAGCAGCTCCGGTTGTGCATCGACTGGAGGACGTACTCTGGAACCGCAACCATGTTCCCCTGGCAGAACTGGCTGAGCAGGTGTTTGGTGAAATATCAAACGATAGTCTGCAAGCCATGGTGCGCCTGTTACAACTCACGGCGTCCGCTCGTCTAGAGGCGACTGCGTATCCACTGGTGCCCCACCGCATACATATTGTGGCGAGGCCTGCGGACTGCCTCACCGTTTGTCTAAATGCTGACTGTAGTGGCGATGCGCGCAAGTTGCCGCCGCTGGGAGCGGTGGCGGCGGGGTATCAAGACACCTGTGGTTTTTGCCATAGCCGGGCTCTGACACTGGAAAGATGCCGGAATTGCGGCGAGTGGTTGCTGGCCGGCCATGATCTGGGGTCTGCCGTCGTGGCAGCGCCACTAAGGGTTCCTAGAAACGACAACGCAGAGGATTCGTCAGCGCGTCGTCGTCTGTTTCGTCCAGTGGATTCTTCAGGCGCGGTAACGGATGAAACTGCGTATATCGACCTCTCAACCGGCGAACGCAGAGGCAGTGGCTCGGTAGGAACCGTGCGGTTGGAAGAGAAAACCGGATGCCCTAATTGCCTAAAGGACAAGGGAGAAGTTGTTTCTTTCTACTCGGGTGCCCCAATCGTTTTGTCCATTCTGGCGGAAACTTTGCTGGCTGAGTTGCCTGACTTGCCGGTTGATGAGTCTTCGACCGAATGGTTGCCGGCCCAGGGTCGCCGGCTATTGGTCTTCAGCGACAGCCGCAGGGAAGCAGCTCGCCTGGGCCCGATGTTAACGAACCAACACGAACAACAGTTAGCGCGAGCAGCAATCGTCAACGCAATGCAGGAAGTTAACGTTGGGGACGAAGCATCGTTACGGCGCGCTCAGCGGCAGGTAGCACGACTGGAGCAGGAGTTGAATGACCCGGAACTTAGCTCCGGTGAACGAATTCAAGTGGAACGGGAACTCAGCGATGCGCGGTCACGTCGTCTGGAATTGGAAGTTGGAGGATCGTTGAGGTCGTGGGGAGACGCCGTCTTGAAGATCCCCTTCCTAGGCCAAGCGATGGATCGTCCCAGCGCTGGCGAACACATAGCGAGTGAGTGGTCGCAGGACTTTTGGGAAGCCAATCGAAATGCTATTCACAGGCGGGTTGAGGAACTGCTCGGCAAAGAATTTGCCAGCCCAATCAGGCGCACGGTTAGCACACTGGAATCCTTGGGCCTCGTAGAAGTCACCTACCCTGGTCTTGACAAACTCCCGCCACCGGCGGACCTCGTTGGGCAATTACCCACGATAGAAATCCAGCAGACCGTCTCCCAACATTGGTCATCCTTGCTCGCTGCCCTATGCGACGACCTGCGTTCGTCGGGTGTAGTCACGATGGGCGACCGCCTAGACGGTGACTACGCCTTCGGGCGAATGCTAATCGGACGCTGGGTGGCGGAGGATGAAACCCGTGATGGAAGAGGTCAATACGGTCTGGAGCGGTTTGTAGGCGCAACAGACCGACAACATCGGCGTAAATTCGCGGCGGCCGTCCTGCGCAGTTCCGGTATGCCGGAAGACTTGGTTAACGGTTTTTCTGAACGCCTCCTGCGCGCGGTTTTCCAGCAACTGTTGGATGCCGCTCAAAACCAGAGCTTACCATGGCTGGAGGCCGCCATGCGCCAGACGCGGGCAGGAAATGAAGCCCATACGATCAGAATCAAATTCTTTGATTTGGGATTGCGCCGTCCGGTCGATTTGTTCCGTTGTCGAGTTACGAGGCATGTGTGGCCGCGAAGCGTTGCTGGTTGCGCTCCCGAAGATGGATGCAATGGGACGCTGGAACCCGTTTCCGCCGAAATATTGGATGACGATCCCAGGTCGGGGCGCCGACGCCGGGAATATCGGGAATCCTCCATCTTCCAAATGGGGCTGTGGGCCGAAGAACATAGCGCTCAACTGGACCCCAGAGAAAATCGCAGGCTCCAGGATCTGTTCAAGGCGGGTATCAGGAACGTACTCAGTTCTACAACGACCTTGGAACTCGGCATCGACATTGGCGGACTTAACGGCGTTTTGATGAGTAACGTCCCGCCGGGGAAGGCCAACTATCTCCAGAGAGCCGGACGTGCAGGCCGGCGCGCTGACGGCTCGTCGGTGGTCACCACATTCGCCAGTCCGCGACCGTTTGACCGGGAAGTGTTCCAGAGAATCGGCCAATACTTGGCCACGCCGTTGCGCCGGCCAGTGGTATTCCTTGATCGGGAGCGCGTAGTGCGGCGGCATCTCCACGCCTTCCTCCTGGGTGAATTCTTCGGTACGGTGTATAGCCCTGATCAACACACCGGGACGATGAACGCTTATGGTCAGATGGGGAGTTTTTGTCAGGTGCCTAGCACTCTCAGATGGGAGCGAGGGAATAACAAACCGGTAATCACAGACCCCGATAACGCGTCTTCACTACGGGCACGTTTTGCCGCTTTTTTGGCTGATGCCAAACAGGACGACCACGGCGGCATCGTCGAACGTGTGAATGCGCTGTTGACGGGCACCGCCATAGCGTCGGAAACAGGTGCATGGCAAGAGTTGATTGACAGCGTGGCCAGTGAATTTGACAAGGCTTGTGTGAATTGGCAACAGGATTATGACCAGCTACATAAGCTTTGGAGAGAGACCAACCGACAAGCTCAAGCGAATGCCCTGCACTACCAGTTGCGCCTAAGGCGTGAGACGACTGTCATCGAGGCGCTGGGCGACCGCCAGTTTCTACCCCGATATGGTTTTCCGATCGGAGTCATGAAGCTTCGCGTCATGCGCCTGGACGAGGATAGTTCTGGTCGCGGACAGCCCAGGGAAGAAGACCAGTTCCGGCTGGAGCGTCGGGGCCTACTTGCACTGCGTGAATACGTACCGGGCTCCCAGTTGCTGGTTGGATCTCAGTTGGTCACCTCCCACGGCGTTCTCAAGCACTGGACTGGGGAAAACATCGATTCCGCCATCGGTATCCGCGGTCAATACACCCGTTGCAAGTCTGGGCACCTCCACTACTGGACGTCTGCGACTACGGACCCGGACTGCCCTTTTTGCGGGCAAGGCGCTAGTCGGAGCCCCACTTCGTACCTAGTTCCCCAGTATGGATTCAGTGGAGCCACTTGGGATCCCGCCAAATGGAGCGCCACCACACCGGACATCGTGGGCGAGGTGGAAACGGTTCCAGCGAATCTCACTTTTGCGGCCGGACAACACCTCCTCCGGGAGGCTATCGGGAACATAGCAGGGCTTTCGGCGCGCTATCGGGAGGACGGTGAGTTGCTGGTTTATAACGAGGGTAGCCAGAAACTTGGTTTCGCCATCTGTCTGCGGTGTGGATATTCGGAAAGCGAAGAGAAATGGGGCAACGGAGCCATGGGCCTTGCACGTAGCTTTAGCCCGAATCCACCGATGCGACGTGGTGTTGCCGGTCAGGTGCGGGATGTGAGGC
>CAZCZB010000035.1:23625-27484 GCA_964502995.1 uncultured Dehalococcoidia bacterium | reverse complement strand
CAGCCTGCTGGTGTTCATCCACAACTTCTTCCGCAGCCTCAAGAAGGGCGAGGACGCAGGACACGACCCGTGGGACGCGCCCACCCTGGAGTGGAGCATCTCGTCGCCGCCGCCGGTGTACAACTTCGCCGAGGTTCCGGTGGTGAAGGGCCAGGATGACTACTGGATCACCAAGCGCGAGGCCGCCGCCCGCGGCGAAACCGTGCCGGCCGAGCCACATGTTGACCCTTCGACGATCCACCTGCCCAGCCCGTCGTACTGGCCGCTGGTCACCGCGTTCGGCGTGGTATGGATCGCCGGCGGTCTGCTGATCGACGTGGGCTGGGACTACATCCGGTTCCCGGTGAGCTTCGTTGGCGGCATCATCACCATCATCGGCGTGATCGGCTGGTCCAACGAACCGCCGGCCGAGGAACACCACGAAGCCGAAGGGCATCACTGATCCCTGACCGGACCGGTTGAAGACACTTTCCGGCGATACCTTAAACCGTTGCAAGCAGGAGGCGCCCGTTGGCCCACGTAGATACCTCCCATGCCCCTCCGGCCCACGAGCCGGCGGCGCATCCTCCCGCACACGAGGAGGAAACCACAACCGGCATAAACCACCGGAAGCTCCTGATGTGGGTGTTCCTGGGTTCCGACTGCCTGTTCTTCGGTTCCCTCATCGCCACCTACATGGTGTACCGGGGCCAGAGCATCGTTGGCCCTTACCCCAAGGACATCATCGACGTCCCCATCACCACCATCAGCACCTTCGTCCTGCTGATGAGTTCGTTCGCGATGGTGATGGGAGTGGCCGCCGCGCGCAACGGCAATCAGAAACGGTTGGTGCAGTGGTTGATAGCCACGATCATCCTGGGCAGCATCTTCATCGGATTCCAGGTTTACGAGTTCAACCTGTTCCGCGTGGAGGGGCTCAGGTATGAGACCAACCTGTTCAGCAGCACGTTCTTCACGCTGACCGGGTTCCACGGCGCGCACGTTACGCTGGGGCTGTTCTGGCTCCTGTGCCTGACCATCATCGCCATTCGCAACCCGGCAGGTCGTCCGTCGGATCTGGACGTTGACATCGCCGGCCTGTACTGGCACTTCGTCGACATCGTCTGGATCGTCATTTTCACGCTGCTGTATCTCATCGGTGGATTCGATGGCGGGCCGGAAGTGAGCCACGCCGCCGCGCAGGGATGGCAGTGGATCACCGGAATCGTCACTTAGGCGCGATAAAACCATACCCAGGATCAGGTTCGTAAGTTCCCAGGAGGCACTCACGCAATGAGCAGTAACCCCGGACACGAAGGCGCATTGCCCCACGAGGAGCACACCTCGCACGAGGATGCCGGCATTGGGCGGTTCTTCTTCGGGCGCGTGCCGGCGGGAGTTCACGGTGGCCTCAAACAGTACGGCCTTCTGGCCATCTTCCTGGCCATTATCACGCTGGTCGAGTTCCTGATCATCGTCCCCGAGGGGCTGCAGGGCTCCGGCATAGTAATCGCACCGCTCGTCATTCTTTCGGTGATCAAGTTCTACTGCGTCGTGGCGTTCTTCATGCACCTGAAGTTCGAGCACGAGCTTCTGTGGCAGATATTCGTCGCCGGTCTGATATTGGGACTGGTGGTCGCGCTGGCCCTGGTGCTGCTGTTCGGCGTATTCCGGCCGACCCCTCGCGACTTCTCCGAGCCGCGGCGGCAGCCCTTCGAGCACCACGCCGCTGAGGAAGAACACCGTTTTGAGGCGCTGGTTGTTCCCACTCCCGCACCGCCGGGCGCCGCCCCCGCCGCCAGCGGTTCCGCTCCGGCCGCCGGAGCCAGCCCCGGACAGAATATCTTCGTTGGAACGGGAGGCTGTTCCGCGTGCCACACCATTCAGGGCGTGTCCCAGGGCGTGCTTGGACCCGAGTTGACCAACATCGCCACCATCGCAGAAACGCGCATCCCCGGCATGTCCGCCGAGGACTACCTGCGTGAGTCCATCGTTGAGCCCGATGCTCACACGGTGGAAGGATTCCAGGAGGGTTTGATGCAGGCCACGATGGCCGGCATCCCGCTCTCTGACGAAGATATTGACGCATTGGTGGAATACATGCTGACACTGCGGTAGCCAGCAACTCCTGGTCGCGTGACAATTTGCCGCCGCTGAGAATCACAGCGGCGGCATTGTTTTGATTGCGGTTAACACGCCAGCATCACCTGAGCCGTTCCAAAGTCTCCACGCTTTCCGCTACTGGCGGGTGGAGCAATAATCGAATGGCCCTGCGGCATCAGCTGAGCCGGTGGCGTTCCTGCTGCAACAGGGGTAATATGCCGGTATCGGAAACGCCAACCCTGGAGGAACCCTGTCATGCTGGTTGACCTGATTCGACTGACCGCCGCCGACGGAATGGAACTGGACGGAGCCTTCTTTGAGCCGGCGCCCGACGTGGCGCCGGCCGGCCCGATTGACGCCGTACTGTGCATCCACGGGTCGGGCCGCAACTTCTACACGCCGGCCACCGCCAACATGGCCAACGACCTGCGCAACGCCGGTTACGCCGCGCTGACGCTGAACACGCGCGGCCACGACACCGTGTGGGTTGACCGCGGCACCGGAGTCGCGGAGGGCAACGCCTACGAGATTCTGGACACCGGACGGCAGGACCTGCGCGCCGGCTTGGACTACCTGGAATCGTTGGGCTACGAGCGCATCGGGATACTGGGGCACAGCATGGGCGCGGTGAAGGTCGCGTACTACGCCGCCGTGGAAGACGACGCCCGGGTCGCGGCGGTAATGCCCGTTTCACCGGTGCGCCTGTCCTGCTCCTACTACCTGGAGTCGGCGGACGCCGCCGAGTTTCAGGGCAACCTGGAGACGGCGGACCGGATGGAGGCCGAGGGTCGCGCGCTGGACCTGTTCTACGTGGACTTTCCCATCAAGGAGATGTTCTCCGCCGCCGCGTACCTGGACAAGCACGGCCCGCTGGAACGCTACAACATCATCCAGCACGCGCCCAAGATCGACGTTCCGCTTTTCGTGCTGTCGGGTTCCCAGGAAACGCACACGCGCCTGCTGGACGTGCCGCAGGACATGGTCACCGCCGCCGTCAACAGTCCGCGCGCCGAGTACGTGGTGCTGGACGGGGGCAACCACTCGCTGACGAACATGATGCCGGAGGCGGGCGCGGCGGTGCTGGATTGGCTGGCGTCCCTGTCGGCCGTGGCAGCGCCGGCCGCCGCCGACAACTGAACACGATGCCGGAACCGGCCCGTCGGCCCATTGAGATCGTCCCCATAGGTTATGTGCGGAGCCAGTTCACCGCCTACGCGCCGTCGGAGGAGATGAGGGCCTGCCCGTCGCAGATCGTGGTGCATCCGGAGTTCGCCGGCGGCCTGATGGGTCTGGCGGCGGGCGACCGGATCCTGACGCTGTTCGTGCTGCACCGGGCGGTGGAGACGGGCTACGAACTGCAACTGCATCCGGGACACAACCCGGCGAATCCCATTCGCGGGGTGTTTGGCACGCGAAGCCAGTACCGGCCCAACCACATCGCCGCCACCGTCGCCACGATCCAGGGGGTTAGCATCGACGGATCCACGGGCGAGGGCGTCCTGGACGTGATCGACCTGGACGCGCAGGACGGCTCGCCGGTGATCGACATCAAGCACCACCATTCGGGCTACGACGGCGGGGGTTAGGGCGGCGTATGGCTCATCCTTCGACAGGCTCAGGATGAGCGGTTTGGCGGGCCGGTTGCTGCGGTTTCTCAGGCCGGTTGCTGCGGTTTGGCAGGCCGGTTGCTGCGGTTTGGCAGGCCGGTTGCTGCGGGTTGGCAGGTCGGTTGCTGCGGTTTGGCGGGCCGGTTGCTGCGGTTTGGCGGGCCGGTTGC
>CAZCZB010000035.1:0-23525 GCA_964502995.1 uncultured Dehalococcoidia bacterium | reverse complement strand
TGCGGGTTGGCAGGCCGGTTGCTGCGGGTTGGCAGGCCGGTTGCTGCGGGTTGGCAGGCCGGTTGCTGCGGGTTGGCGGGCCGGTTGCTGCGGGTTGGCAGGCCGGTTGCTGTGGTTTGGCGGGCCGGTTGCTGCGGTTTGGCAGGCCGGTTGCTGCGGGTTGGCAGGCCGGTTGCTGCGGTTTGGCAGGATACAGGTGGCGCCGGTGGGAGGATTGGCGATTTTTGACACCGCCCACACGTTCCGATACCATCGTTGCCGGGTTTGAGCCAAACCTCACCGTTCGGCGTTGAGTCCACGTTTCCCCGACAGTTTTTGCCATGCCAATTTACGAATACCGCTGCCAGGCCTGCCACCGGGTCAGCAGTTTCTTTTTCAAGGTCGCCTCGGCGGCCCGGGCCGTCAACTGCGACCACTGCGGGGACGCCGGCATGGAGCGCATCATGTCTTCGTTTTCCCAGGGGCGCACCGAGGCCGACGAGTACCGCAACCTTGACCCTCGCTACTACAAGATGGTGGACGATGCCATGGGCAAAGCGTCGCCAACGTCCGACCCCGACCATTATCTGCGAAAGATGGCGCCCTTCTCATCTACGGACAGGACGGGCGACCCTTACTTCAACGAATAAACTCCGGCCGCCGTGCCGGCCACTGCCCCAGGAGGCATAACCTGAATGGCTGACGAAGCTATCTCATTCCCATCACTGGCCTGGTTCGAGGCCCTGCAAACCCTGGTCAACGAGGATGCCGGCTATCGTCAGTTCGGCACCGTGGATGCCGACATGGGCGTGAAGGTCGGCGACGATGTTTTTGTGATCACCTTCGAGGCCTTCCAGTGCAAGTCCGTTCGGGACGGCAACGAGTACGACCTGATCAACGTGGACTTCTTCATCGAGATGGATCCCGATGCGTGGCGCGCCATGATCGAGAACATCAAGGCCAACGACGGCGCCGAGGCCGGCCAGACCCTGGTCAGCCTGGACATGATCAACGAGATCAGCAACAACGCCACCGGCGACCAGCTTCGGGCCGATCTTTTCTTCCGCTATAACCAGAGCCTGCAGCACTTCTTTGACCTGTCTGCCAACCTCGAAACCACATTCGCCGACTGAAGGGGACGATAGATGACCACCGCCGCCGTACTCGACCAGGTGGGGATTGATCCCTCCGCTGTCCAAGAACTGGAAAATCTCTTCAACCAGCAGATTGCGCAGGGACTGCATCCCGGCGCCGGCCTGGCCGTGTACCGACACGGCAAGCTGGCCGTTGACCTTTGGGGCGGGCTGGCCGATGATGCCGCCGGTACCCCGGTCGCCGCCGATACCATGTTCATCCTGTACTCGTCCACCAAGCCGCTGGCCGCCGCGTGCCTCCACATCCTGTGGGAGCGCGGGCAACTGGACTGGGACGACGCGGTGGCGAAGCACTGGCCGGGGTTCGCCAAGCACAACAAGGGCGGCGTGACCATCCGCCACATCCTGACGCACCGGGGCGGGTTCCCCGAAACGCCGCCGGAACTCTCCTGGGACCGCTGGCAGGATTGGGACTACGTGGTCAAGTGCATGGAGGACATCATCCCCGACTATCCGGCCGGGCAGATCATGGCGTACCACCCGCGCAACTTCGGCTGGGTGATCGGCGAGCTGGTGCAACGCATCGACGGGCGACACATCGGCGTGTTCCTGCGCGATGAGATCCTGGATCCGCTGGGCATCGACGACGGTTACGTGGGCCTGCCGCCCGAACTGGAACCCCGCGTGTCGCGCATCCACGCCATGGAGGACTGCGACCGCCCCGGCATGATCCGTCCCTACAACCGGCCCGAGGTTCACCAGGCCGTACACCCGGCCGGCGGCGGCATCTTCACCGCCCGCGGTCTGGCGCGGTTCTACGCGATGATGGGCAACGGCGGCGAACTGGACGGCGTGCGCATCATGAAACCCGAAACCGTTGCCGAGGGCACGCGGCTGCAACTGGAGGCCAACGACTTCTCGCTGGGCACCAAAATGCGCCGGTCGCTGGGCCTGGTGCTGGACGACAACCGCATGGGCGTGACTCCCACCAACGGATCCGGAACTTTCGGACACGGCGGCGCCGGAACGTCGGTCGGCTGGGCCGACCCAGAGATGGGCCTGGCCGTGGCATACATCACCAACGGGTTCCGAGCCAGCGCGACGAACAACCCGCGGCTGGCGGTGATTTCGCGGGCCGTGCGGGCCGCGTGCCGGTAGCCAACGCCCATTTCTACCCAACCTGACCGTTTGGTGTTGAACCTGAACAACCTGGGAGATTCCAGCATACCGGGCATTACGCCCGCGCTGGGCAGGGCGCTCGCCGAAGCAGCCGCGGTTTGCCTGGATTCCAAAGGCCATCAACCCGGTGCGCTGATCGCAATCCGCGGCATTTCCGACCGCAGTTACACGCTGAAATGGCGCCCGGCATCGGAACAAGCCCATCGAATTTGGCAGTACAATCGGGCCACCGAATGGGGAGCCGAAGGCATCGCGGTTTTGCTGGCTGAAAGAGAAACCCCGTACACGGTGATAGAAGCCGGTGTACAACTTACCGGGATTGACTACTGGCTCGGCGATGAATCGTACGCCGCGTTCCAGCGCAAAGCACGACTGGAAGTATCCGGCATACGACAGCCAGGAGACCACATAGTCAGCGATAACCTCATCATGCAAAGAGTTAATGATAAACTTCTACAGACCAACCAGTCGGACGATACGCAATTGCCTGTTTTCATAATTGTGGTCGAGTTTGGCCGTCCAGTGGCTGAGGTTCACGAAAAATGAGCGCGTTGAATGACTTCCATCATCAGGCCATAGACTACGCTGTCCAAGGCTTTATGGAGCAGATGCAAGGCGATGTCGAAACCGCCTCATGCCACTTCGAGCAGGCTCTGCAGTTGGAACTCGCTGCCATCGCAGAACTTACCGAACCCATCGAACCCACCCACTCCGTCCTGCACCGGAGCGCCGGCTGGATGGCTTACCACTCCGGCCAATACCGCAAGGCAGAGCAGTTGGCCGCTTGCGCGCTGGCGCAGGAACCGCCGTCCGAAATCGCCAGCGAGCTTCGAGACCTGCTGAAGCACGTATATGCCGAATGGCCGCAGCAGCGAACGGCCGAAGCTGTTGCCGACTAACTCAATGCCGTCCATCATTTACCACCTGGCTTTTCGGGGCGATTGGGAGGCCGGTTTGGCTGCCGGGGAGTACCGCGCGCCGTCGCTGGCCGACGAGGGGTTCATCCACGCCAGCGGGGATGAGGAGCAGATGCTGCGGGTGGCGGCTCGCCTGTTTGCCGGCCGCACCGACCTGTTGGCGCTGGACGTGGATGTCGACCGACTGGCAGAGGACTCTCCGTTGATCAGGGAACCGGCGCGTTCCGGAGAAATCTATCCCCATGTGTACGGCCCAATCGATCCCGGCGCCGTGGTTCGGGTGCGATCGCTGATCCCTGACGGCGCGGATTCCGGCGTCTTCACGCTGGCCGACGCGGTCTGACCCCGGGCCTGTCCATCATCCGGTACTCAGATAACCAACTCGCCACCATCGGGGAGGTCATCGCCGGGTTGCCCGCGCTGACTCCGGAAAGTATCCGAGAGCGCGATGCGGCGGTGTTCGCGGCGCAATGTCCCGAGAGACTATGGCCGCTTTGGCCGGTGGCTGGCATTGACCGGGCGCTGTGGGATCTGCTGATTGACGACGAACGGATCGAGCAGTTTTCCGTGTATGGATTGTTTCCCGTCACCCACTCGATGGTGTACGGTCCGGACTCGGCGGAAACTACCGTCCGGTACGACGGGCGCACTCGCGGGCGCGTCGCAATCATCGGCGACGCAGCATCCACCGTGGTGATCAAGCCGTGCCAGAGTACGCGGGAGCACGAAATCGCCGCCATCGCCGGAGGATTGGGGGTGGGGCCGTCGCAGCTTCCGACCATCGACGGGTTCATCACCGAGGAATTCGTGGGTGGGACGTTCCTGACCGACCTGCCGTCGGGGGAGGCCGCGCCGGACGCCATGCGCGCGGTGGGCACGGCGCTGGCGGCCGCGCTGTCGAGCCTCCACGACGCCGGTGTTTGCTACAACGACGCCACCATATCGGATCCCGAGGGACGTTCACACGTCATGGTACGCTCCGACGGAACCATCCGCCTGATCGACTTCGGCGTTGCCCTGCTGCTGGACAACCATCCCGAGAGCCTGAGCTTTGAGGATGCCTGGAACGCGGCGCGGACGGATCCGATGTTCCGCCTGTTCCGCCAGATGACGGGCGGTGGCGACTCCGATGCGCTGGGCCGTTTCGTAACCGATTATGGCAACCGACTGGCCGGCCAATCGGTCGCGCAGATACAGTCGCGCGATTGGCGAATTGCCGAGGAGGGCGCGACGATGATCGCGTCGCGGTTCGGCCTCGACGCCGCGGAGGCGTTGCGGGAGGGTCTTGGGTTGAGGGGGTGAATTGGGGGGGTGACCTTTGGGGCGATTTTCGGGGCGACCACGAGGGTCGCCCTTACGTTGCGGCGGTGTGAGTGCGGGGAGTGGGCGAATGATTATTCGCCCCTACACTGCGAGACCGCGGGGTTATCGGGGCGATCACGAGCGTCACCCCCATGTTGCGGCGGTGTGAGGGCAGGGGGTGGGCGAATGATTATTCGCCCCTACACTGCGAGACCGCTGGGTTATCGGGGCGATCACGAGGGTCGCCCCTACGTGGTGGAGGGTGGCGCGGGTGTGGGGCGGGTAGGGACTTTCGTTTATCGCGCCACCTACCCGCTCATCCTGAGCTTGTCGAAGGATGGGATTCATGGTTCGACGGGCTCACCATGAGCGGACAACCGGCAAGTGCGACCATAATCGAAAGGTCCTGGTGCGGCGGGGCGGTTGGTGGACATACGCACGGCGGCGGCTTACCATGCCCGTACTATTGTCTTATCCATCCGAACCGTTCAAGGAGCAACCTCATGCAGACCAGACAGATGACCGCCAGCGCGTCCCGACTCATGGTCGAACAGCTCGTGGCGTCCGGCGTCAAGTACGTTTTCAACAACTCGGGCTCGCGGGAGGCGCTGTTTTTCGACGCGCTGCACGCCCGCGACGACATTCATGGAATCCTGGGCCTGCACGAAGGCGCGGTTACCGCCATGGCCGGCGGATACACGCAGGCTGATCTGGCGCCCGGCGTCATGGTCGTCCACCTGGGCGCCGGACTGGCGCAGGCGATGGGTCAACTCATCAACATCTGGACCGGCAGCCTGCCCGTGGTGGTGATCACCTTCGCCGGCGACACCGGCAGCTTCGCCGGCAAGATCAGCCTGGACGTGAGCCACAACGCGGGGCCGACGGCCATCGCCGCGCCGATGATGAAGGCCAACTGGACGGTCATTGAGCCCGAGGGGTTGCCGGCCGCCCTGGAGCGCGCCCTGCGCGTTGCCATGACGCCGCCGGTAGGCCCGGTGCATTTGGCCATATACGACCGGCTGCTGGGTCCGCAGGAACACACCGCCAACATCATTGACGGCGACCTGCCCGACTTCCGCGCCGGCTACCCTTCCGACTCCGACGTGGAGGCCATCGCCAGCGCGCTGCGCGACGCCAGGCGACCCATGATGTACGTGGGCGACGGCGTGTGGAAGAGCGGCGCAATCGCGGAGGTAACGGCCCTGGCCGAACGGTTCGGCGTCCCGGTGGTCGGTGATCCTCGCGCCTTCCCGATCAAGCACCCGCTGCACGCCGGGGGACGCCGGCTGGAACAGGCCGCCGACATCGATCCGGACCTGATCATGTGCGTCGGCGTTACCCACAACGGGGCGGGCAACGCCAGCGATTACACCGCGTTCTTCAACGCCCAGCGCACCATCGCCATCGGCGCGGACGCGGAGAACCTGGAGAACATCCCCGGGCTGGACCTGGCGGTGCTGGCGGACGAGAAACGCGCCGCCCAGAGCCTGCTGGACGCCACCGGTTCCGATGATATGTCGGACCGGCGCGGCTGGGCCCGCGAGGAGGTCGCGTCGCTGCGGGCGCGCATCCGCGCCAACGCGCAGAACATTGCGCCGCAGGAGGGCAGGGTGCGCCCCGTCGTCCTCGGCGACGCCCTGGACTCGGCGCTGGAGAGTCGCGGCGGCGGCCTGGTGACCATCGAGCAGTTCGCCGTGGCGCAGGACATCCTGGACAACACCGGCGATTCCGGCAATAACCAGTACATCCGGCCTGCCGGCGGCTCCGAGGGCTACGGCGTGGGCGCGGCCATCGGCGCGAAGCTGGGCGCGCCCGACAAGCCGGTGGTGGGCCTGGTGGGCGACGGCTCGCTGTACTACTCGGACCACGGGCTGTGGACGGCGGCCAGCCACAACGTGCCGGTGATGTACGTGATCTCCAACAACGGCGCGTATGGCATCGTCGCCAACTCGTGGGCCAACGCCGGCGCGCAGATGAAGGACACCGGCGAGTATCGCGGCGTGGTGCTGGACAACATCGATCCGGTGAAGCTGGCCGAGGGGTTCGGAGTGGAGGCGGCGGACGCCACCGACGAGGCCACCATCGGCGAGGCCATCGAGCGCGGCCTGCGGGTCGTCGAGGACGAGAAGCGCCCCTACCTGCTCAACGTCCACCTGCCGCTGGGTCTGCCCGCGGGCGGCCGCCCCGGGCAGATTTACAACATGGGCAACGAGATTGGGTAGCGCAATTGCACCAGACCTGCGCAAGGCGTCAATCCACAAACAGAGGGGAGCGATGGACGAAGAGATTTACACCGGCAAGTTGGGTCCGGATCTTGCGCTGAAAATTCCGCAAACTTTCGCTGCGGAACCAGGATTGGGTCCGGATTCAAACATCCATGTGTCAATGGTGGGCGATTCAATAGTCGTTTCCCCGAATCTCCGACCGCGCCTGCGACTGGAAGATATGTTGGCCGGCGTGACGGAAGACAACCTGCATGGTGAGACAGATTTTGGCCAGGTACCGGGACGCGAATTAGTGTGATCCGCGTTTTGTTTGGACTGACAATTCTCTGCCACGGTCGTAGGGGCGAATAATTATTCGCCCCTACCGTTTGCGACTTCAGTTGAAATTGCCACACCTTCCGGCTGAGGCCAGATCGTGAAAACCACCGGCATATATGGGCAAACGGCGCGGCAATCAACACGTCGCACGACATACGCCCGGGCTAAACGTGTCGACGGATGTGCCATGGTTCGACAGGCTCACCATGAGCGGACCGCGTCGGATCATGAGCGGACCGCGTCGGATCATGAGCGCACCGCGTCGGATCATGAGCGGACCGCGCCGGATCATGAGCGGACCGCGCCGGATCATGAGCAGACCGCGCCGGATCATGAGCGCACCGCGTCGGATCATGAGCAGACCGCGCCGGATCATGAGCAGACCGCGCCGGATCATGAGCGGACCGCGCCGGATGGGGAGCGGACCGCGCCGGATGGGGAGCGGACCGCGCCGGATGGGGAGCGGACCGCGCCGGATGGGGAGCAACACGCAGCCCCCGTGGAATCAAACTTTATTTTTGAGTTGGCACTTGCTATGATGTCGCAACACTTACCTAGATTCGTTGCGGAACAGGGAGGCGATTATGGGTTACACACCGAGAAATCTGGGACACGTCAACATCTTCGTCCGCAATGCGGAACGCTCGCGCGACTGGTATGAGGACCTGCTGGGCCTGCACACCTACGGGTTCTTCCCGGGCCGCGCCGCCTTTATGTCCGCCGACCTGGGGAACTCCCACGAGATCGCGCTGACGCAGGTGGGCGACGACGCCATGGGGCCGCAGGGCGGACAGGTGGGCCTGAATCACATGGCCTGGTACATGGAGACCCTGGGCGACCTGGCGGAACTGTATCACCGGGTCAAGGAGAAGGGCATCCAGATCGACCGCGTATCTGACCACGGCCACGCCATAGGCATCTACATTCGCGACCCCGATGGGAACGGCATCGAGTTGTCCTACGAGATGCCCCGGGAACAGTGGGGGCACGACGAGAGCGGCTACATGATCGGCGGGACCGAGAAGGGTCGTCTGTCCGGCCCCTGGGATGAGGAGTTGGCGGCGCAGGCCGCGCTGGCCGGCGCGGCGCACTAGCATCGCCGGGCATCCGGAACGTTGTAGGGGCGGGTCTGAGACCCGCCCCTACGTTTGTTTGCGCCTCGCGTGCTCCACCGCGTTTTGGGACAGGCGAGTTCTGCGGCGGGGGCGAATGATTATTCGCCCCTACGGGGGTTGGTGGATGTTGGCGCCGCCGCGTTCCATCATCGCCGGGCATCCGGAACGTTGTGGGGGCGGGTCTGCGACCTGCCCCTGCATTTGTTTGCGTCCTGCGTGCATCCACCGCGTTTGGGATGGTCGAGTTCTGCGACGGGGGCGAATGATTATTCGCCCCTACAACGTTGTGGAGGGTATGCTGTTACTTGAAGTGGGGCATCACCTGCTCGCTGATGAGGCGCAGCGAGTTTCGCACCTTGTCGTAGGGGATGCGGCCACCGTAGTTGACCTCCATCACGACGCCGGTTACGCCGAAGTCCTCCTGGTATCCCTGGAACCGTTCGATGATTTCGGCAGGGGTGCCGAATGCCACACGCTGGCGCAGCACGTCCTCGTAGGGGGTGTTGGCCGTGCGGCGGATGCGCTCGGCGGTCTCCTCGCTGGCGGCGGTTTTCACCAACTCGCTGGCCGCGTACCGGATGGCGGACATCGCGCTGGCCTCGGGTTCGGAGCGCGCCTGCTCGGCGGTTTCGGCGGCGTACACCGGGATGCGGATGGCGATGTCGGCGGTGTCGGTGTGGCCGCTTTCGGCGCGGGCCGCGTTGTATGACGCGATCCGTTCCTGCAACTGCGCCTTGGCGGTATTCGCGCTGACGAAAATCGGATGCCCCAACCGTCCGATGAGCGGGAAGGTGTCCTCGCCGGCCACGGCGACGCGCACCGGCGGGTAGGGCTGCTGGAAGGGTTTGGGAACCACCGTCACGTCCTGGTAGCTGTGGAACTCGCCGTCGTGGGAGAACTCGTCGCTGTTCCACGCCTTCATGACGATTTCCAACGCTTCCAGGAACCGCGCGCGGCTCTCGGAGTAGGGGACGTTGTATCCCTCGTAATACTTGGTGAGTCCGCTGCGGCCAATTCCGAACTCGAAGCGCCCCTTGCTGATATGGTCAACGGTCGCGGCTTCCTCGGCCACCCTCAGCGGGTTGGTCAGGGGCAGCACCTGCACGGCCAGGCCCGTGCGGATGCGGCTGGTGCGGGCGGCGATGGCGCTGGCGATGACCATGGGCGAGGCCAGCACGGCCCGTTCGGGGCTGAAGTGATGCTCGGCCAGCCAGACGGTGTCGTAGCCCATGCTCTCGGCGTCGTCGATCTGGGCGAACGACTCGTCGAATGCCTCCGACTGGGTCTTGTTTTCGCCCACGTGGAAGTCGGTGAACATGCCGAAATTCATAGAGTCCTCCCTGGTGCGGCCGTGCGCTCGGTGAGCCGGATTATAGACCGGGCGCGCTCCGCCGTCATCCTTGCCACCCTTGCTCATGGTTCGACAGGCTCACCATGAGCGGCGTATTGGCCAGGCGGCACGACGATTATCGAATGGCTCATTCACCACCGGAATCGCCCTTTTCAACGCCATTGGCGTGCTTTATGCTGGCTCCGATTCAAACCGAACGTTAAATTGCTGCCAAAGGTGCCATCATGAAGTATGACGTTGTTGTTATCGGAGCGGGTTCCGGCGGGTGCGTTGTCGCGTCCCGGCTGGCCGAGGACCCCAACCGCTCGGTGCTGCTGCTGGAGGCCGGCCCCGACTATCCCGAGTACGAGCACTATCCCGACGACCTGAAATTCGGCTACAAGCCCGACGCGTCGGCGCAGGGCGCGCCCCACAACTGGACGTGGTGGGCCCAGGGCTCTGCCGATCAGACCGAGATGCTGCCGGCTCCGCGCGGCAAGGTGGTGGGCGGCACCAGCGCCATCAACGGACAGGTGCTGCTGCGCGGCGTGCCCGAGGACTATGACGGCTGGGCCGCCGAGGGCAACGACGGCTGGGGCTTCGTGGATGTTCTCCCCTACTTCCGCCGGATGGAAACGGACATGGACATCAGCGACGACTTCCACGGCTCGGAGGGACCGATTCCCGTGCGCCGATTTGCCCGGGAAACGTGGCTGCCCTTCCAGCAGGCTTTCGTGCAGTCGTGCCTGGATGCGGGGTATCCGTCCGACGACGACATGAACCACCCCGACTCCGGCGGCGTGGGCCCGATTCCCATGAACAACCCCGAGGGCGTCCGAATGAGCACCGCCCTCACGTTCCTGCGCGCCGTGCGCCACCGCCTCAACCTCACCGTGCGGCCCAACGTGGTCGTCCGCCGCATAGTGTTTGAGGGCAACACGGCGGTCGGAGTGGAGGTTGAAAGTGGCGGCGAGGTGTTCCAGGTGGAGGCCGGCCAGATTGTGCTGAGCGCCGGCGCGATGGCGTCGCCGCAGATCCTGATGCTCTCCGGCGTTGGTCCCGCCGATCACCTGCGGGAGATGGGGATTCCGGTGATTCACGAACTCGCCGGCGTGGGCCAGAACCTGCGCGACCATCCCATCGTCGCCGTAATCTGCAACGTGCGCGACGACCACGAGCAGGACCCGCTGGCGCCCCGCACGCAGACCGCGCTGCGCTACACCGCCACCGGATCGCCGGACCGCAACGATATGCAGATCATGGCGTCGTCGTTCTCCACGCCCATCGGCGGCGCGGACCCGTTCGAGGCGGGCGGCGTGCGCATCCAGTGCATCCTGGAGTTGGCCGACGGGGCGGGCGAGGTGCGGCTTTCCGCCAACGACCCGCACGTTCAACCGTCGCTGAACTATCGCTACCTGGAGCCGGAGCGGGACCGGGAACGGCTGCGGGAGGCCGTGCGTCTCAGCGTGGGCCTGTTGGAACACAACGCCTTCGGCGCCATCGTGGCCGATATTGTCCAGCCGTCGCGGGACGACCTAGCCTCGGACGAGGCGCTGGACGCGTGGATGCGGCGCACGGTTTTCAACACCACCCATGCGTCGGGGACGTGCAAGATGGGGCCGGCCAGCGACCCCATGGCGGTGGTGGACCCGCATCTGAACATCCACGGGTTGGAGAACATCAAGGTGGCCGACGCGTCGGTGATGCCCAACGTGATCCGCGCCAACACCAACTGCACCACCATAATGATCGGCGAACGCTGCGCCGACTGGGTCAAGGCGGGACAGTAGCGGTCCGCGCTCCGATTCGACGCGCAGGGGCGGGTCTGAAGCCTGCCCCTGCCGGTGGGCAACAACTTATGGACAACAACCCCTGAGGACCAGAGCACAATGAAATGGGAATACCGAGTTGACAAAATGCCCATACGCTCCGGCGGTTTCGTGGGCAACGGCATGAACGTGGACGCGGTGAGCGAGGAGTTCATGAACGAACAGGGAGCGTTGGGCTGGGAACTGGTGTCGGCGATGCCGCTGTTCGTGCCGCAAAACCCCACGGACTGCTTCGTGTACTACTATTGGAAACGGCCGGTGGGGGAGTAGATTCTGATGACGAGTTGTCGTGCATAATTTGAGATGGGTGGCATTAAGTGTCTAAAGCCGCCCATATGTGGGGCATCCTACGGGAGCAGACGGTGTGATAGAATCCGGCCAATCCCGTACTTTGAAGCTTTCAAAACTGTGCAATGACTGACCAAGAAATCCTCGAATTGATCGTTTGTCCCAAGACGATTACCAACCGACATCCAACCCATGGCTATCATGCCCATAACCTCCAAAACCGTTGCGATCTACAGCGTGTTGACAAATTGAGCGCGATACCCGGAAATCGGGCTTCCGGCTACTTCGTCAGAAGTTTCCGAGAGTGTTTTACCGAGCTAACACTATTTGAAACACTTTTGGCGCCTGGGACCACCGCTTGAATACGGTGGTCCGGCCTTGGGCCACGGACCCTTCCGCCGGAGCGGATCGTCGCGCTGCCTTCCGGCTTGAACACGCTTAGCTCCAAGCCCAACCTTGGTTGGAAGGGCAATGGGCGGGATGGCTGCTGTCGCCACCCGGTTGGTGCGGTCAATACGTCCGGTGTGTAGCCGTGCTGCCATTCGCAATGCCGGACGTAGGCCCGATTGCGAATGATGACGCTGGCAGTCCAATCGGCGTGGGCGTAGAGACCGCAATGCCGGCACCGGAACACCGCTTGGCTCTCGCGGTTGTTCGGGTGCCGGTCTCCGCAGCGCGGGCAGGTCTGGGACGTGCCGTGCGGCGGGACGGAGACGGTGGGTATGCCGAGTTTGTCGGCTTCCTCGCGCAGTAGCTTTCCAACGTGGCCGATGGCGGCTTCCGCGAGGCTTTCGTTCAACTTGCGTTTGGCATTGACGTTCTTGCCCGGCACGGCGATGGTGCCACGGGCGGATGCCATCATGCTGATGGGGTGCAGGCTTTCGACGGCGACCATCTTGGGCTGGGCGTCGAGCAGTATTTCGCGGATTTGCCGACGCATTTCCTGGTCGCGGGTCTTGGCGTAGCGTCGTGTCTTTTTCCGATGTTCAGCCACAGCATGGAGCCGTCGCTTGCTGTTACGGGGTTTGCCGGCGATGTGGCGTTGGTGTTTGCGTCGGCGCTGGCCCTGCTTCCTGGCTCCCGGATGGTGGGCGCGGTGTCCCGAGCTGACTGCTACATGGTTCTTGCGACCCCGGTCGGCGCCCAGGACATCTTGGGGACTCACGACATCCAACTCTTCAAGGGGCATGGGCTCTGGCACGGCGACCTGCACGTGCAGGCAGTAATGCCGGCGGTGCAGAGGAGTGCGTGGTCGGTAGTCCTTGACCGGCACGAGGTGTATGGACCGGATGCCCAGCCATTTCAGGGTATGGGCGCCACGTAGCCTGAGAGAGAATCCGCACTGCCGGCTGGTGAAGGTCTGCCCGTCGTCACTCACCTCGAAAAGCCTCCGGTCCGTGATGGTCAGGCTGAGCGGCCGGCGTTTGCGTGAGCGGTGGCGCAAGGTTCGACGGTGCGGACACACGTCCCGGTGCTTGGACTCTTCGCCGTCTGCGATGGCTTGTGAAACCCGCTCCAAGCGTTCCGCTCGCGCATCCCGCATTCGTTGATTGGCTTCCCAAGCTTCCTCGGCGCCCTGCTGGTGAATGTGATACGGCGCGTCGGCTTTTTGCCGGTTGGCCTGCCGCCAGGCGGTGACGCGCTTGTTGAGGGCATCGGGGTGGTTACGCCCGCTGCGCTTCGGCAGGTCAGGTTCGCGGTTCAGAACGTCAACGGCATGGTTGTAGGCGGCGTTCTGTTGGGTGGCGTGGTAGCCGATGGCCCCGCTGTTGGTAGGGTCGTAGCGCAGGGCAAATTTCAGCGTGCGGATCATCGTGTGGGTTACCTGTGGGTATTTGTTCCCCTCATGTTACTTGATGAGTGACCATTCTGCTCCGGAGAATATGTCTGGGCCAACGTACTCTCGGCCTGCCATGCCAAACGCGCCGAGTACCGCACTTTGTTGTTTGGCATTGAGGGCATCCCAAGATTCTTCGCTGAATACCACGTCGTCGCATTGAGACATGATGGCCCGTGTCATTTCCGCACCGGTGATTTTCGAATTCTCGTTGATGAAATTCGGTAGTGCAGTTCGAAGGGCAAGTAAGCCGTCTTCTGGTCTGAAGTGTAGGCAAACTGCGTTGTATCCTCCGCCGGGCACGACTGTCATTCCCCACAGTCCAAGGGTGCCTATGGGTTGGAGTTCATCGGTTTTGAGTCCGACGCCAAATGTTGCTGCGGTCAATACTGGATAACCCTCGGATGCGAACACCAGGTGTTCAAGAGGGGGCTTGATAGGATCGCTTCGAAGGCATTGTTCGATGGCCAACTGCGTCGTGAGTAGTTGCTTGTCGCCGCTGCGCATCAGGTTGGTGATGTACAACCACTTGTCGTCTTGCTCGGTTTTCGCAATTGTTTCTGCTGCGTTGGCCCACAGCTGGTTCCACCACCGCCTGTGCATGATGCTCCGGAGTGCCATCAGGTCAAGCGTGGTCCTCGGTGGTGCTGTCGTTGAGATGGTCACTTGGTCGGCAGGTGCGAATATCTGCTCGTGGTCTGTGCAGGTGAAATAACCTGTTGCGGCGTGTGCTATGCCGTCTGTCATAGGAAGGGCTCTTTTGGATGGGAACCCTCCGGCTCGGTGCTTTGTGAAGACCCTCATCTGGCTTGTCGTTCCGAGTTTCCGTTGGTAGGCTCGGGGGCATAGGTGACCCTGCACTACTGGCTGAACAGCGCATTGACCACCGAACTGGCATTGTTGATGATTCTCTGGCCGAGTTAGTTGTTGGCTCAAGCGACGAAGCCTCTGGATCTTGCGTTCCCTATCGGGCTCTGCTTGGCTCACGGTGACTCCTGCTATTGAAATTTGGGCAGTGGGAGTGCCCTGCAATCTGGGTCTGGGGTGGATACTCGCCCACAGGCTTGGGGATCAACGATCTCACCATGGCCACGCTCATGTGGCCGGGTGGCACGGTAACCGCCGCCTGCATTCAGCCGACGGTGCTATCCGCTAACTCGAGCCCTGTTTGACTGAGGACCTTTTGCCCAACTCGTTCACGATGGACGTGGTGAATGAACTCACCGCGCAGACGCGCCCCAGCAGGTCGATTACGCGTTCCTTATGGTCGGCGAACCGGTAGGTGTTGAACCGTTCGCGGATGGTGGGGTCGCGAGGCGTTCGTTCCTTGTACTGATCCAGCACCCACTCCAGCGCTGAGCGGCTGCCCAGCTGATACTCCCACGCCTCTGGCGGTACGCCGGCCAGCGACGTTTGGTCGTCCAGCCGAATGATGCACCTGTCCTTGTCGGCACGCAGGAGGACCCGATTTGGCGCCACGTCGGCTTTGTCCTGCCGCTCCAGCGGCCACGGTTCCACCGTCTCAAACCCCAGGTGCAGGTCCAGCAACTCCCGCCCTTGTTGGACCCACCACGGGAAATCTTCCTGGAAGTACACGCGAGGGAACTCACGGCGCAGGTCAATCTCATACCGATTTCGGTAGGCTGGATCATGCAGCATGGCGTAGGTGTACGCGAAGATGTCCTCGGAGCAGATGCTGTGGTCGCCGTAGTGCTCGCGAAACTGTCGCAGGCCCCACTCCGTGATGTTGCTGACCCATTCGCCATCCGCCGTGTAGCGGTAGAGAGGAAAGTAATGCGTGTCACCGGTGAAGTGCCAGTCGGTTAGCTTGTTTGCGCCGAGAACGTAGAAAACCTTCCCATTCATACAGAGATTGATGACTTTGTTTTGCCGACGCAAATCGACGCCGAAGATTTCGTAATGGTTACCGGTCAGCCTGTCGTTCATCACCTCGTCGGCGAAGTACTGCTTGAGAAGAAACGGTCGGTGCAGTGATTCAAGGCGGTTCGCCTCACTGTAAACGATGCGGTTTCCTCTACGGAAATGGTTGCGCGTGCCTTCACTCCATTTGATGGTAGGGAGATCTGGCAAGAGGCCTCGGTCCAGTAGTTCATTGTACGTATCAGCGAAAAACATAACCTTGTCGCGAAGAGTTCGAACGTCGAAGTCGTAAACCCATTCGTCACGGGCAGTGTTGACGCCGAGGGCATGGAGTTTGAAGACCGCCTGCTCCCCACCAATGGTCTTAGCAAACTTGGTCTCGCGGTTAGCCAGCGGTGCCAGCTCCCCGAAGCCGCTGTCCGACTGATCCAACCAGTTTGATCTGGCATCTGGAATGACTTCTGCGAATTCAAGCGCATCAATGCCCACGTCCCTGACGTAATTGACCTTGTCTGACGCCTTGACGTAGTTGTCCACAGCGTTGTAGTACAGCCTAAATCCGCTGCCGGCCTTACGGCGCACTAGGAAGTAGATGGCCACGCCGACACGTATTTTGTCGGAAAACACGTTGCCGCCTTCCTGCCTTCGGCGTTCCCCACTGGTTCGGGCGTTGCCCTTCAGGTCAACCGCCCATAACTCGTTGAATTCCTCCGCCACGACCTTGCGGAACCCGTCGTCCTGCCTGGCGTTCAAGAACGCGCTGTTGCTGACGAAGCCGATGACCCCATCGTCTTCCAACCGGTCCGATGCCCACCGGATGAACCGCTTGTACATGTCGTACTGCTTGGTCTTCTGTGCCGTGCTCGCGGCAACGTAGGTCTCCCGAATGCGTCGGTCGATGGTCGGATACGTGCGGTTCTTGTTGTTGTCGTTCTCGTTTTGCTGGTTGGCGTTGTACGGCGGGTTGCCGATGATAACGCTGATGGGCTTTTCGTTCTGCTCTTGGACGCGGATCCAGTTTTCCTCGGACATCCCACCGAGGTTTAGAAATGCGGTCTGCCGCTGCACGGCCGCGCCGCTGGCTCCTTGCCAGTCCATGTTGTCCAGCGTGTCGACGAAGCACAGGTTGGGGAACTCCAGGTAGTTGCCGGTCAGTTCCTTGTAGGTGTATTCAACGTTGAGGTTGGCGATGTAGTAGGGGAGGATCTCCACCTCGTTGGCGTGAATCTCGTTCAGGTACTTGTACTCCAACTGGTCGGCAGGCAGATGGTTCATCAGGTTGGTGATGAACGTGCCCGTGCCGGTGGCTGGATCAAGGATATTCACATTCCTGTCTCCGAGCGTCTTGCCAAAGTGCTTTTGGAGCAGCCAGTCGGTGCCGCGGATGATGAAGTCCACCACCTCGTTGGGGGTGTACACCACGCCGAGGCGGTCGGCGGCGCCGGGGTTGTAAGCCTGGTAGAAGTCCTCGTAGATGCTCTTGAGAAACTGCTGCTTCTCGCTGTACTCGGTGATGTCGTCGGCAGCCCGCCCGATGGCGCCGTAGTAGGCCCGCAGGCGGTCGACTGCGTCGCGACGCACGTTGCCGGTGAAGAAGGTGCCTTCCAAGGCATCCAGCTGCTGCGCCACGTTGTTCTCGCGGTGGAACTGGTCCTCGGCGAACACTCGCAGGAAGATGTCCTTGGTGAGGATGTGCTGGATCAGCATCTCGCGGACGTTGTCGTTCGAAACTGCAGGGCTGATGGACTGGTGGCACAGTTCGAGGAAAATCTTCGCGGCTTCTTGGTACCGCGAGTTGTTGGCCTCGGCGTCAACGATGGTGGTTCGCAGGTTCTTCAGCACTGCCGGCAGGTCGTCTCTGAACTGCTGCCGCGCCTCGCGGAACTCCTGGATCTCAGGCAACTCGTAGTTGAGGAACTGCCGGATCATCGCGTCCAACTGGGACGGGTCCGTCATGTCTACCCGCATCGCTTCCTGCCTGTCTTGGAACAGGACAGCGGTACGCGAGTCCTCGAAGAGAATGTTATCGCTGGGGTACCCCTGAGCGAGCTTGTTCTGGATCTCGCGGTCAAGGTCGTCGTGGGTGTCCTTGGCTTCCCAGAGGCCACGCGTCATGCGCAACGAGTCCCTGACCGTGCCGTCGGGCTTGTTGCTGCGATCTGACCGCAGTTCTGGTACGAGTACCAGGCGTTCCGAGTGGTCGACGCAGTAGGCCGCCAGGCAATTCTGGAATGCCGGGCGAATGTTCTCCTCGTTGTCGGCGCCGCCGAACTCAATCAACTCGGCGAGTTCGCGGTGGTAACGGTCGATGTGGTCGTAGGTGGGCATGGGAACAGGTGGTGATCACGTCAGCCAAGATGTGGCCTGAACCTCGGCGGAGGTCTTGCGTACCATTCTAGCAACCCGACCACAAGGGCGCAAAAGCGCCCCCTGACGGTCAAAACGCTGGAACGGGAGCCGTGATGGCCGTGCCTGCTTTCAGCACGGTATAGCTGCTGGTCAAAAAGAGGCAGCATCCGGCTCCGGACGCTGCCTCTGGGTATCCGCCGCGGACTCCCGGAGAAGAAGATTGAGCCTAACGAGAGTTTACAGCCCGCCGTTGCTCGGTTGGGCCCGCCGTTACTTGGCTGTGGTTTTGCCCCTGTTCGAGGGTGTGGAATTTCCGGTCGGGGGCTTCCATGTCCTGCGCTCCCCCGATGGGGTACGGGGTTGGCCTTGTCCACCGCCTCTGCCTTTCGTGAGAGCGACGCGGTTTTGCGAATTGCCTTTGTTTTTGCTGGTCATGCGTTAATCCTCCTGTAGGGTGTGGGGTGTCCTTCGATACCAGCCGTCAGTGTTCTTTGGCTCGGAAGCGTTGGATACCCACGCTGAGGCAATGACAGCGCGGATCTCGTGCGGGATGACGAAGTCGTGCGTCATCTGCTCAGTCTCTCCAGGTTCTATGGTCATTATATGCCTGGTGGTATCTGCCTTCAATTGGTGCCAAGGAAATTCGGTCTCTTGGTCAGAGTTCGTCCTATTAACGAATTCTTCCTCCATGCTTTCGGTGGTCTCGTCGTCGTATGGGGAGACAGCATGGACCGCCCAGTGGATTTCGTTGACGCTACACAGACCCGAGCCGGTGTTCTTCGCTTCCAGGGTCGCGAGAATGACGTCGTACTGGCTACTGACGGGGACCCTGGTGACCCTGAGTTCCATGGTAAGGTGCGGGATGTGCTCACGTCCTCTTCGGTAGTTCCTATCGGCCACGTAGAGAGTAACTAGGAACGCTGATGCGGTTCCGGCCGTCCCTACTGCGATTCCCAGCCTGCCCACGTCTATCGACGCTATTCCGTTGGGCGGGGAGCTGTCGCGCCACTCGTACGCGTTCTGCATGATTGCGAGCACGGCTGTAAGTGCCAGCAATGTAGCGAAGGTACCCAAGGCGGCTTTGGGCATCCAGCTGTTGGCGATCGCGTCGAGCGCGGCTCTGATTTCGTTTCGCATCTAATGGGGCTGACCCCTTTCGGGACGTCTACTTGCCTATTTCGGGCGGTTCCTGACGAGGAGGGGAACCCGTTGCCGGAGGTCATTGTGTATTTCATAGGACACAGGACTTCGGACTTGGGCTTTGGGCGGCGGCCGGTCTACGCGTCTGTGGGAGGAACGCATGGTGAGAGCCGGTGTTATCACCATGGGAATGGATGCAGCCTCGGCGGTGGTTGGTTCGCCAGTTCGCCTGCATGGGCGGTTTCGTTGGCCGAGAAAAGAAACCGTTCCGCCGCGCAAGCGGTACGCCGGTTGATTTCCTGGGCTACGAAATCGGCGCCTGCCACAAACGTCGTCTGAGCCGGACCAAGTATCCAACTGGCGTGCAGTGCGGCTTGGGAAGATATGGGGAAGGTGAGTTCTCCGTCGGGGGGTAGCAGACCAGTCTCGTAAGTGAAGGACACCGGATTGTCTCCGGTGAAGAACGCGCTGGGTGCGTCCGCTCTGACGACTCTCCAAGTCATTGAGTAGATCATATCGACCAACCCGCGCTGGATCCAAGGCTTCCGCATCGGTTCGAGGGAAGGACCGTTTTCGCCAATGCCTTGCTGCCAGGAATCCAGGATGTAGTGGAACTGTTCTTCACTCATGCCGGCGGGAACCTCATTCGGGTCGTTCTTGAGCTCAGTCACGAAGTCGGCAACGCCATCCCTGACCATGTTGCCCAACACGTTCCGAGCAAACGGTACTCGCAGCAACATTACCTGGATGTAAATCGCCACTATGAGGCGGTCAACTCCTTCTATGCGCTCACCGGCCGTCAGCCGACGTAGCTGCTCTTGGGCGGGTATCTCGACAAACTTGTTGAGCCATTGTTCGGCCTTCCCAGTGTAGAAATCAGGCTGCTGCGCCACGGCTTTGATGGGAAGCCGTTTGGGTCTGCGGGCGGGCTCGTTTTTATCGGACATCCAGATCGTGGTCGGGTGTTCGGGGTCCGAGAAACCCTTCAGGTAATTCTGGGGGACATAATGCTGGCCCAACGGTGAGCCTCCTGTGCTTTCGCTGGAGATGAGCTTTTGACGCGTGTTAGCGCCCACTGTGCAAGGGGATCGGGGTCTTCCGGCGACCGTGTGCCGCCTCTGATGGTTTCTGTCGGCGCGTGAGCGTCAGGACACGAAGGAGCGCACGAGCGAACTACCGGGTGAGCAAGTGGTACCACCCCTGCCGGGAGTTTCGCTCACGACTGCCGTGGCGTCTCTGGGAACCCGGCGTTTGGGGCGCTCCGGTGGCCTGTTGACCTTCGTGTGTTAACGTGAGCAGAGGGCTTGCGTAATCCGTTGCGTTCTATTATCATGAAAAAACGGACGGGAGACCTGCCAGTCAATCCCGTCCTCAGAAAGAGCGTAGAGGTTTGTTCGTTTGCCGTTTGGGCTTTTCGAATGGTCGGCCAAGGGTTTTGCTCAGCCTCGCCTCTACGCTTTTAATCTTACCATTTTTGGTCGCTCGGCACAAGGAATTTGAGGCGGTGGGAACCCAGATTTCACATCAGAACGGAGGATGAAGCATGACTGCACCCGAAAACATCATTGGATCGCGTAAAGAGGTAGAGCGACTGGACGCATGGGGAACCGTGCTGCGGAATCGCATCGCGGGCGACCAGTATGAACTGCGGATGGTGGAGAAGGCCAAGGCCGGGCATTTGGAGTTCCTGGAAGAGCTGAAGGCGGCTGCCCAGAAGGCGGGGCGTCGTCGGGTCACCCTGGACGACATCCAGCACTGTGACACCCAGCGGGAAGTCCTCCGTTATGTGACCGAGGCGGGTTTCGGTCTGGCTCACCTCGGGGAAGTCGCCGGGCTGGTGGTGGCTGCCAGGATGTCCAAGGCCGAGAAAGATTCCGTCAGGTCCACGTTGCACCACTACGTGAACGATTCCGATGACTTCGTGCACATCGGGAAGAGCTGGGTCTGGCTCAGGGATTTCGGTCCCGCGCCGACGCTGGAGGAGGTGGAAGCCTCAGAGACTGCGGAGCAGGCGGAAGACACTGAGGATGACCAGGGCGCGACGGGTGAGGACGACGATGCGGACACAGCGTCCGGTGGCGAACCCGCGCCCGTGTCTACGCTTTTCCCGGAAACCGCCGCGGTCTCTGGTGTGCCCTGTTCGTCATCGGCCGGTCGTTAGACCGGTTTCCGGCGGGCGCGGATCTGAGGCAATGCCACGCATTCTGGCAAGTGTTGCTGCGTTCCAAGAAATGCCAAAAGTGTTTGTCTTTGGGGTAACGCCACGACACTTTCCAGTTGTGGCGTAAGGTCAGAAATAGTAGAATATCCGTACCAAGAAGTAGGCCCGGAAGTGCGTGAGTTCGTCGTGTTTTATGGCCGGCGGCCTCGCGCAAGATCGGCGAAACGGTGCATTGAAGTGGCGACCACGACCATGATGACAAGTCAACCAGGCGACGCCGGTGTCTGCGCCGGCCTCCAGCCGGCTGTCCGGTTCATCGACCGAATCAAGGTCTATGGGTGGACGGCTGTCTGGGCACGCCGTGTGGCCCGCGGCTTCGCCGAGCCGTTTCGGAATGAGAACAGGCCGAAGGGGTGCCTTCGAAACCGCCCCGACGGCCTGCATCACGTACGCACCACCCAGGAGGTGATTTGTGCGCATGATTCATGATAATGGAACGTTGCTGTTCAGTAAACACCGAGTGGAGAGCCTTACGGGCGCTTCGTGGAGGGGGCCGGTCCGGTCGTCTCGGGAGGAACCTCGTGAGGTGACGGCTCGCGTTCCTGTGTCCTGCGCCGTGGCCAGGTGTGGCGGTTTCTGCCGCTGCCCCTGGCTTTTTGCCTGTCGGGTGGTGCCGTTTACACCACTGCAGGAGGCGCAGCCATGTCAAAACGATCATCGGGCTTTGGCAAGCCCCGTTGGAAAAGAGAACCGGAGCCGCGGGAGATTGGAGCCTCAGCCGCGGCCCGTAAACCGTCCGGAACAGCACCCGACCCGGTCTTTCGCGATAATAACGAACCGGCCGGCGATTGGCAATCAAGTCTCGCTTGGGGTCAGTCCCCAGGTGGCCGGCGGCGACGGCAGGGCCATAACGTCAGGATGCCGTCTGAATACCTGCCGCGCCTGTCGCTCACGGATGAGCAATGGCGTTGGGCGGAACCATTCCTAGTCGTCAAGAAGAAGCGAGGGCGAAAGGCCAAAAATCTCCGCAAGACATTCGAGGGCATCATCTGGATTTTCCGCACCGGCGCGCCGTGGCGGGACCTCCATCCCTTCTTCGGCAAATGGAACAGCGTCTACCAGGCGTTCCGGCGAATGTGCAAGCGTGGCGCGTTCCTGCTGATGTTCATGTCCTTGGCCAAGCAACTGGACATGAAACTGGTGATGGTGGACGGCAGTTTCGTCAAAGTCCACCAGCACGCCGTCGGCGCACGGCGCGGCGAGTTGTCTCCTGAGGAGTCCCGCGTGGCGCAGGCCATTGGGAAGACCAAAGGAGGCCTGAACACTAATCTCCTTGCGCTGGCGGACAAGAACGGCAAGCTGGCCCGTTTCTCCCTGCTTCCCGGCAATGCGTTCGAGGCGCACCACGTGAGACAACTCCTGGAGGGACTTGACGTTTCCCAGATTGAAGAACTGCTCGGGGACAAAGCCTACGATACGAACGCCGTCCGTGCGATGTTGGCCGAGATGGGGATTGAGATAACGATCCCGTCAAAGTCGAACCGGAAAGCGCCGATACCCTACGACAAGTACTCGTACAAGGGCCGTCACCTGATCGAGAACCTATTCGTCGACATCAAGCATTTCCGCGGGGTGAGCACGCGGTATCACAAGCTGGCGGAAACATTTTGCGCCGGCCTTCACCTGGTGACGTGGTTCCTGCGGACACGGGGACGCAAGGGGCGGAGGTCCAAGTACCTGGACGGCCGGTAGCCTGGCCGGCACAGAGGCTATTGCTCGGTGTCCTTGGCCCTGAATGGAGCCAGGGACATTGGGCGTGATGCAACGTCGTGTGTTTGTGGAGAATCGGTGCCTATTGGACAGTAGATCCATCAGTTGTTGACAGTCAAACTCGGCGCGTCCCGAGTTTACACACTTGGTTGGTTGACCAAATGGGAAGACCCGGCTAATTTGTCAACACGCTCTAGATTTGCAGACCAGCGATGGCAGGGAATTCAAGGTGTTCATTCGGCAGAATACCGAGTTTATCGAGAATTTCTCCATAGGGTTACGTTTTCGAACCAATAGTCGACAACTGGGGCTTATCACAATTGCGCGCTACAACGGCCCGCACGGCGAAACCAGTCACGCGCCTGATGGACATTACGCACTGCCGCATATTCATCGCATCACCGCACGAGAGTTGGCGTCCGGGAGTATTCAGCCACAGGAGAAAGACCGTGAAATTACTGACCGTTACCGCTCCCTGGAGCAAGCGTTGGCAGTATTTTTTGACGACACTGGGATAACGAACGCCAGTGAACACTTCCCCGAACTGAGACAAGGTAGGCTTTTGTGATGGACATTGATCACATCAGAGCTTTGCTGAACGGCGGAACCATAACGGGCTACGATCTTTACGAACGCCGTCCCGGCGCATACCAGCTGATCATTCCCATCCTCCATGAGGACGGGGACATGGTGGACGTATATCTTCGGGAAAGTCCTCGGGGTGAGGAACACGTCCGCGTTTGCGACTTCGGTATGAACCTTTGGTGCTAGTTTGAGAAATGGTTGAAAATGTCATGGGGTTCCCGCAACC
>CAZCZB010000034.1:0-28089 GCA_964502995.1 uncultured Dehalococcoidia bacterium | reverse complement strand
TCCCGGGGTTCATCTCATTCGCGCTCATCGTTGATGCCCTGCGCTAGTGTGAACATGCCCCAGGCTGACGATGGGGGCGGACTCTCCTGGCTGTCTTCGTTTGCTCCAGATTGGACAATCCCACTGACCTTGGCAGGAGCCTTCGCAACGCGGCTCGATTCTTCATCCCAGCAAATGGCCTCGCCGGACGTACGCACTCCGCACACGAGGAAAGCGTCGGTGCATAACATGGGAATGGTCTGCGTCAACTTGCTTTACCAAAATGGCCTGCGTCAACTTGCTTTACCAAAATTGGAGACTGGTTCAGGCTTTCCGTCGGTTGCTACCAAAGGGATATCACCGCCCTCCGAGCCGGTCTCGCCGGCCTCTTTGTCGGCGACCGTGCATTGTCTATGCCGACCGGGAGGTCTCAGGAAGTGATCAACCCTTCCTGGGGCTGCGTCCACGGGAGGCTGTAAAACGGAGCTATCTGGGGAGCGCGGGGGATGGGCATATCGCCCAACGGGACATCGATGACCACCGGCGCGCCGTGTGCCATGGCCTTGGGGATCAGGCTTTCCAGTTCCATGGGGTCACTGGCCCGGAGGCCAACGGCGCCGAAGGATTCGGCGAACCTGACGAAATCGGGGTTGTGCAGGTCCGTTTCGTATGAACCGGCGAAGAAATCGTCCAGGTCGCGCGCGACGTTGCCGTAGGAGTCGTTGCGCCAGACGACGGTTACAACGTTGATCCCGTACTTCATGGCGGTGGCGAGTTCGGAGGAGTTGAACATGAACCCGCCGTCTCCGGTCATGCAGATAACGGGGCGGTCCGGATTGGCGACCTTGGCGCCCAGGGCGGTGGGGAAAGCGTAACCGAGGTTGAACTGGTAGCCGGAGTCGATGTAGGTCTTGGGGTGTTGGACCCGGTAGTGGGTCCTGGCGTAGAAACCCAGCTGGGTCACATCCCACACGACGCAGGCGTCTTCCGGAACGGTTCCCTGGATGACTTCGAGGATGGGATATTGGGGCTCCTCGAGCTGGATGTCCCGGTAGGCCACCAGACGGCGCGCCGCGGCCACGGCTTCCACGGGTGATGATCGGGCTCCGGCTCCGGCGCTCAGCAGGTGGGGCAGGAGGGCTTCGATGGTGGCCCTGGCGTCGCGGTGCAGGGGGATGGTGTTGGACTGTATTCTGGTCAGGTCTGCGTCGTCGATGTTGATGTTGATCAGCGTGGACGCGTCGCCGGCCGGATTGCCCAGGGAGAAACGGGTGCCGATCCCGATCACGACGTCCGAGGCCGCCATGACGTCGTAGAGTTCGTTCATCTCCTGTCGCTCGCCCCGCGGGCTGAAGCAGGAGCCGTAGCAGAGTGGATGACCGTCCGGTATGGTTCCCTTGCCACCCGCGGACGTGATCACCGGTATGTTGGTTGCCTCCGCCAGCCTGACCAGGGCGCCCTCTGCGTCCGAGCGCGCCACCCCACCGCCGGCGAATATCACCGGCAGTCGGGAATTGGCCATGATCCGGGCCGCATGTTGCAGTTGCTCCGGGCTGGGCACGATCCGGGATATGGGAGCGGGGTTGCGCAACTGGACTTCCTCCACCTCCACGCCGGCCTCCGGTGGGACCTCGATCAGGACCGGACGGGGACGGCCGGTGCGCATCTGCCGGAAAGCCTCGAATACCGCTTCGGGAATTTCCCGGGGCCGCATGGTCA
This sequence comes from uncultured Dehalococcoidia bacterium, assembly GCA_964502995.1. Classification (GTDB taxonomy): domain Bacteria; phylum Chloroflexota; class Dehalococcoidia; order Lucifugimonadales; family UBA3495; genus Bin87. The sequence goes on along the minus strand of CAZCZB010000034.1, from coordinate 26,391 downwards.
TGCGTCGCCATTTGGTGATGGAAGCGAGGGCGCCGCCCTGATCCATGACCTCATGCACCGCCCCCAGGTTTCGCCCGATCATGCCCCTGGGGACTTGTCCGGTGATGACCAGGACCGGGGAGGAGCGGGCGTAGGCGGTGGCCACGCCGGATGCGGCGTTGTACAGACCCACGCCGGGCACCACCAGAGCCACGCCCGGCTTGCCCGAAGCCCGGGCGTAACCGTCGGCCATGTAGGATGCGGCCTGTTCGTGCCGGGTGGTGATCATGCGGATCTTGGGCTCGTCCCGCAAAGCGGCGATGATGCCGTACAGCTGGATGCCCGGGACGCCGAAAACGACGTCGACCCCCTCGTTGACCAGGGATTGCACCAGAGCCTCTCCGCCTGTCATTGTAGTCATCTAATCCACTCCTCAGCCGGATGTTGCGAAACAATCTCAATGGTTGTCATGGCAGCTGATCGACCCGCACATCGCCCCGGTCCAAATGCATCTCGAACGAGCCATTGGCATCCTTTTCATCTTCGCGCTCCGCCACTTGCTTCTGAAACAAACCCGCTGAAACAAACCCGGTCCGCGGCGGTAGCCGGGCCTCTTCCACCGGCCCTGCCTGCGATAGAACCTTCGCCGGTGCGCCAACTTCTACATCAAGCTCATCAATTCGCCGGTTCCCTCACGGCGGGTCACTCCACCACAGGTCCTGGCGGATCCGCCGGTGCAGGGCATGGGCAATATCCTCGGGTTCGACGTTCATATTCCGATCCAAATCCAGCCTCTCCACGAGCTTGTCGCGGAATTTCATGGACCGCACACGCAGGTTATAAATTTCCCACATGGTTCCGTAGGTCAGGACCGCCATGCCTCGGTTCATGCCCCGGGCGAGTGATTCCAGCCGTCGGCGGCCGGCGCGGAGGCACGCCGGCGTCGTTCCAGTCAATACCAGGACTGCGACGGATCCCTGGGGCTCGAAAAGGGCGTAGTCGATGATTCCACGATGGCCCAGGCGGAACTGGGGCAGGCATTGCCGTGGCGACGAGATGTCCCAGCCCAGGCCTCTGAGAATCGGGTCCACCAGCGCGTAGCGCAGGGCGGTTTCATTGCCCGCAAGCCAACACCCATGTTCCTCGGCAGTCCGCGCAACCGACCGGACCGCCGCTTCGACGTCTGTCTCGCTCATCCCACCGCGCACCAACCAGGTGTAAGCGTCGGTTCTGGAACGCGGCGCGTTTGACCTCCCAACGCCCGGAACCCCTGCATTGCTGGATGCCCACCGGTTGCGTAGGCCATTGTGTCTCCGCATGGGCAGCGGCTCCTGGCGAGGCCGGAACCTCGCTTGGCCAGTTCCATTTCGTTTGTCTGTGAGTAACGCTGCATAGCTGCAACCGTGTATAGCGTCCTAATGCAGAGTGCTGAGGTCTGCCCCTGCCCTGCCCGCATTTCCCCATCCCGGTCGCTCCGCAGGGTTCCCAGCGGCTTCCGGCGACTGCTCCATTCGTTGCACCAGGTCGAACTCGTGCCGGGCAATAATTGCAGGGAAGGCGTTGGGCGCTCGCACCGCGGTTTAGGGCTCAGCCATGTTCTGCCGCGCCGCGTTCGTCGACGCGAGCCCTTCGATTGAAGGACCAGCGACTTTCTCCGGACAGAGCGCGTGGATTCGGCCACGCGGCCGTATTAGCATTGCCACACCCTTGCCAGTGCGGGCCTTCCGGCACATGGTACTGACTGAAGGGAACTATAGGGATTGTAGATCATGGTTCATCACAATGTAGTTACAGAATGGGCAGCCGAACATTAAACGGCGTTACAATATCCGCGGCGTCGGGTAAACTGTCCTGCGGCCCTGCTCATTCGCGGCGCACAGGGTCGCCGGGAACGCGCCTTCCGGGAAGGAATGATGAACCACCAAGCGGAAACGTCGGAAGCCTTCACCCTGCGCGAGCGGCTGGCCAGGCTGGCCCGGGCCGGCCTGCGCATCAACGAGAGCCTGGAGTTGGACACGGTGCTGCAGGAGGTCCTGGACTCCGCGCGCTCCCTGACCAACGCCACCTACGGGATCATCACCCTGATTGACGACCAGGGCCGTTTACAGAAGATCCTGTACTCCGGCCTCACCGAGGATCAGAGCGAGCGGCTGTTCTCCATGCCCCTGGGCCTGCGGATATTCGAGCACGTGTTGGGGGAGCTCAGGCCAATACGCATTGCTGACTTCCAGGGCCACCTGCGCCTGATGGGGATCCAGGAGTTCGCCGCGCCCATGCCGGTGAGCGCAGCGATGCCCTTTCTTTCCGCTCCGATAGTACACCGGGAGACCCATGTGGGCAGCATCTACCTGGGCGACAGAGAAACGGGGAACCCTTTCACCCAGGATGACGAGGACACGCTGGTGATGTTCGCCTCGCAGGCGGCGCTGGTGATCGCCAACGCCCGGCGCTACCAGGAGGAGCAGCAGACCCGTGCCGACCTGGAGGCGCTGATCGACACCTCGCCGGTGGGTGTGGCGCTGTTCGACGCTGTCAACGGGCGGATCGTGTCCCAGAACCGGGAGGTGCGTCGAATGGCCGCCGCGCTGGGCATGGCGGACAGCTCCAGCGACGAGATCGTGTCCCGGCTCACCGTGCAGCGGGGCAACGGCATGGAGATCAGCCTGAGGGATATTCCCTTTACGGAGGCGGTGAGCTCGGGCGAAACGGTGCGCCTGGAGCAGATGGTGTTACGCGTGGGTGATCACAGCCTCACCGTCATGGTGAACGCCACGCCGATCCGGTCCGACGACGGCGTGATGCGTTCCTTTGTGGTGACCCTGCAGGACATGACGCCGGTGGAGGATCAGGAGCGTCAGCGGACCGAGTTCCTGGGGTTGGTCAGCCACGAACTGCGAACACCCCTCACGTCGATCAAGGGGTCGGTGGAAACGCTGCTGCAGGCCGCCAAGCTGGACCCGGTCGAGGTCCGCCAGTTCCACCACATCATCCGCGACCAGGCCGACCACATGAGAGAGATGATCGGAGACCTGCTGGATGTGGCGCGGATTGACTCGGGCACGCTCAGCGTGAGCCCCGAACCCACCCGGGTGGTGACCATGGTTGACGAGGCCAGGCTCCAGTTCCTGGCCGGCGGCGGGAGGGACAACCTGCGAATCGACCTGCCTCTGGATCTGCCCGCGGTGATGGCGGACCGCGATCGCATTGGCCAGGTGCTGAACAACCTGCTGGTCAACGCCGCCAGGTTCTCCCGAGAAACCTCCACCATTGAGGTTGCGGCCTCCCGGGCCGATCGCCACGTGATGATCACCGTGACCGATCACGGCGACGGGGTGCCTGCGGAACGGGCGCCCCACCTGTTCCAGAAGTTCTTCCGGGCCGGAGACGCTGATGAAGGCCGCAACCAGATGGGCACCGGTCTGGGCCTGGCCATCTCCCGGGGCATCGTCGAGGCCCACGGGGGACGGATCTGGGTGGAGAGCGGCGGCCTGGACCAGGGCTCACGCTTTACTTTCACCCTGCCCGTGGCCGAAGCGGTTGATACCGAAATCGGCGATGGGGGCCTCGCCGGGCGCGACGGGCATCCCGCGGACGACCATGAGGTGTCCATCCTGGTGGTGGACGACGACCCGCACACCCTGCGGTACGTGAGAGAAACGTTGTCCGGCACCGGCTACTCGGTCACCGTTACCGGTGACGTGGCCGAGGCGCTGGCCGTGGTGGAAACACAGCCACCCGATCTGGTCATCCTGGACCTGGTGCTGCCCGGCGCCGACGGCATCGAATTGATGCGCAATATGAAAGCGGTTTACGATGTGCCGGTGATCTTTCTCTCCGCCTACGGCCGGGAACAGGTGATCGTCAAGGCCTTTGAAGCCGGCGCCGCCGACTATGTGGTGAAGCCGTTCTCGCCCACGGAGCTGGTGGCCAGGTTACGTGCTGAGCTGGGCCGGGCCGGTCGGTCCTTTCAACCCTTATCCGGCGCCGTCACGGCGGGAGACCTGGTGATTGACTATGATCGGCGTCATGTTGAACTGAGCGGCCGAGTGGTCGAGTTGTCCAACACGGAGTATCAACTGCTTCGGGAACTCTCCGCGGCCCGGGGCAATGTGGTGAGCAACGAGCTGCTGCTGAGACGTATCTGGCGGAGGTCCGGCTCCCGGGACCTGCGGGTGGTGCGAACCCACGTGGGACGGCTGCGGCAGAAGCTGGGGGACAACGCCGCGGATCCGGCCTACATCTTCACGGATCCCGGGGTGGGCTATCGCCTGGGCAGCCCGGAGGATTACACACCCTAGCCGGACCCTGACGCAAAGTTGAGGGAGCGCCATGGATCCCCTCGGTCCGATGCGCAACCGACTGCGGCAGCCGCGGGGGTGTTTCACTGTCCGTGGGCGGCCCGGACATTCAAGGACTCCCGATGCCTCTGCACCACTCGCTTTCGGATGCCCACGCTCGTGCCACGCCAAAATAGGCAAATGACAAGCGGAGTCACAGTTCGGACCAATCCAGATCCTCTCTAGATGCGGGCCGCCGCCGGTGGCGTTCGCGCATCCTGATGACTGGGGCACTCCACGCTGGTTCTTCGACGAGTTGCCGGTATGCCTCCCCCAGGTGAGGCAAGCACACCCTTGCCGGCAATTGTCCCTGCCGCGAGCATCGACCAGGCTCTCCCCCGCTGATGGCAGATGCCTGCGGCGGCGTGGGCCACGCGGACCGGCCGGTCAGCGCCCGCCGTCAGCAGAACGGGAGCCCGACTTCGGCCGTATCATGGCCGGGCGCCTCCTCCGGGGCGACCGATATGCAACGGGTGCGATCCCACCACGTCGGCTGGTAAATTGTCGTTGACCCGGTAGCGGGGCACGCCACCGAAAAAGGCCCCCGCCGCCTCCAAACCGGCTGCCGCAATCAGGACTGAAGGCCGAAGGCATCGTCCCCGGGCACCTACCACCGGTCGGTGGACCGGATGCCGGGCAGGCACAATTGTGCTACCCGGTTTCCCGGGAGAAAGACACGCCGGGCGGCGCTTTCCACGACCCCTCAGCGACTGTGTTGCCATTTAACGTTTGAATGCACGTATTGTCACCCAATTGTGATACACAACGGCTTATAATCTCCGTCGCGTCCCGAATATGACCACAGGCGGGCACGTGTCTGTATGAACCATGCCAATAATCTGTCATGGCATCACGACGGACCAGCGCAAGGTAAAGCGGACTTGGGACCAGGTGGCACAAAGAGACCAGTTCGGCATCAAAGATCAGTGCGGTATCCATCAGGCCCGGCATTCAGATGAACATCCGTCTTGTACACATCCTTCCTGGCGGAAGCAGCCTCTGCGTCACACTGGGCGCAGGCCGTCAGGAAATAACGCAAAGAGCCGCCTGTGGCCGATGCCTGTCGAACCGCTTCCCGCGACCAACGCCCGGATCGGGGGCAGGATAACGATATCGATACAACGCTGAAGGTGTTGGGATCGCCGCGCGACACAGACGCCCACCACTGAGAACGGACGCTTGACCCAAATGGCCAAGTCGGCACGACAGTCGGAAGAACCGACAGGGAAAGACCCCAGGTGAGGGGCCCGCAGCATACAAGCGAAAGATCGCACAGAACCTATTACGGAGAACAACTCATGAAAGTAAGACGCACAATCGCAAACCGACCGCGCGCCCTGACTTTGGCCGCAATCGTACTGACGGCCATGGTCGCCGGAATGATCTTCAGTTCACCGGGACATCAGGCGCGCCAGGCGGCCCATGCCTCCGACGCCCCGACCATCAAATCCATAACTTTCAACACCGAAATTCGTCCATCCAGCGGCAACACATACGGTCTCGGCGACTGGATCGGCGTGGAGGTCACTTTCAGCGAAGACGTGGCCGTCACCGGGACTCCAGAGATAGCGCTCAACATCGGCGGAACCGCCAAGACCGCAGAGTTTGGCAACCTCCACACCAACCTGGCATCGCTGGCCACCGAAGAGGCCCTGCGGACCCGCAAGGCGACCCATCACTTCGGCTATTTCCTGGAGGCTAATCTGCAAGACACAGACGGGGTCTCGATCGACGCCAACCAACTGACGCTGAACGGAGGCACCATCACGAACCAAACAGGGACCAATGCCGTGCTGACCCATAGCGCAGTAGCGGACTCCAGCAACCACATCGTATCCACGCCGGATACCATCGCACCCACCGTCTCATCCGTAGAGATCACCAGCGAGCCAGGGTCAGACAGTACCTATGCCATCGGCGATGCAATCAGAATCACCGTAACGTTCAGCGAACAGGTTACGGTAGATGAGAATCGGGCTTTGCTCCCCACACTGGATCTGGACCTGGAGGGCACAGTCCACCAAGCGACATACAATCCGAACGCCGGCAGCAGCGATACCCTCGTATTCACGGCGCATATCGAGGGCGAAACGGACGACGACGGGATCGCAATCGGAGCCAACACGTTAGCAGTCAATGAAAGTTCCATCCGGGACGCTGCTGGCAACGATGCTGTGCTGACCCACGCCGGTTTGGCGGAAGACGCTGATCACAAGGTGGACGCACAGAGACCGACCATCAGTTCCGCCTCCGTTTCAGAAGACGGAACAACCGTAACCGTGACCCTCACGGAGCCGGTGCAGATATCCCCGTTGCTGGAATCCTTCATCGATACCAGCGGGCTCAGCGAGCAGATCTTCCAGTTCGTGGTCTCCGTCCTGAACATCGAGGTACACGGCGCCTGGCCCACGCAGACCGCAGCCACAGTGTCAGGAGACACCGTGACCGTAACCCTGCGGAATGCGATCTCGTCCGAAGAGAACGTGAAGGTGCGCTACGACAGCGTTTATTCCCGCAACGCGCCAAGCATCCTGATGGACATGGCCGGCAACCACATGGCCTTCTTCGCCGCGACAGCAGCCACCAACAACTCCACGGTTACCGAGCGCTCCGGCGCCGGCTTGGTGCAATTGGACACACGGGAGATCACCCTCCAGGAATCCGACACCACCACCTACCAGGTGAAGCTGTTACGCAGGCCCACTGCAGGCGTCACCGTGGCCCTCACCTCGAACGCGCCTTCCAACGTGCAGATCACACCCACGAGCCTCACCTTCGGCACTGAAAACTGGAATACCTACCAGACCGTCACCATAGCCACAGAGCCCGACGACAACGACTACGGCTACTGGGTGACCATCAAGCACACCGCCACCAGGGACGATGCCGCCGATGCTGAAAGCGAATACGTAGGCGAGGACAACCTCAAGGTACTGATGGAGGAATAACCGCACATGCGAAACACCCACCCATTTGCGACGGCAGCCAGCGTGGTTGCGCTGGCGGCCATCGCAATCCTCATGCTTCTCCTCCTGCCTGCGATGACGTCAGCCGCCAGCGCACCACCGTGCCCCTCCAGCTGGCCGTCCGAAACCCAGACGGGTCCGGTTCTCAAAGAACAGTACGGCCGGATTTCACACCAGGGATTCCACACCGATTCCAACGGCGACAGATGGTTCGTTGTCCGATCGACCGATTCCAACGGCAACACCACCGGCCGGGCATATCCGGCAAGCGACCGGTACACACTGGGATACGTAATCAGCAGCGCCGACGAGACCTGTATAGCAAAGCAGGGAAGCGCCGGCGATCACACCGACCGCGTCGGGATCCGGCAAGTGATCCACTCGGCCGAGCGGGAATACAAGGCCAGCCCAGAGCCGGATCCCCCCACGCCGCCGACGATCCAAAGCATCCTGGACGGCATGTCCTTCCAAGACCAACAGGCAGCGATCCTGTGCCTGCTGGACCTGGTAGGCAACGAGGACCCAGAGACCTTCCTCAACGACCCCGACAACGTTCAGCCAGCGATAGACGCGGGGTGCATACCCGCGCAATGACGCGACATGCAGATACCGAAAGACTATCTGAACGGCTACCGAGCCGCCAGGCGCAGGGACCCGGAGGGAGCCGATATCTACGTTTCCCACACCACGGTGGGAGACCCGCTGGCTGACGCCGCCGTCAGCGCCCTTGCCAATCTGCCGCCCGCGGAATCGGAACGTATCATCAGAGCCAGCATGGACCGGGTTCCCGACCAACTCCGCACCAACCCGCCCGAGGTGGCAGCCTTCTTCAATGAGGCAGGCCACCTCCCTGACTGGGCAGACCTGAAGAGCCATGCTGCCGGAACACGCCTCTTCTTTCGGCATTCCAACATCGTCCTGGCCGCCATGCTGACCGGCGTACTGGTGGAAGGCTTCTCGACCAACATATCCAAGGCGTTCCTGATCACCGGCCGGCTTCAAACGCAAGGCGTGACACGCCTGCGCCGCAACAACGACCACCTCATCGAGATATTCATGCCTGGCGGCATGGAACGCGACGGAGAAGGCTGGAAGCTGTCAGTTCGCCTCCGGCTGGTCCACGCCCAAGCCAGATACCTGCTGGCCAAATCGCCCGACTGGAACCACGAAACGTGGGGCACACCCATCAGCGCAGCCCACGTGGGTTTCGGAGCCGCCACCTTCTCCGCCAGGCTGCTTCATCACATGGAGAGGCTGGGCGCGCGCATATCCAACGAAGAACGAAGGTCATTCATGGCCGTCTGGCGTTTTGCAGGCCATCTCATGGGCGTGCCAGAGCCCATGCTCTTCGAGGACGAGGACGATGCCAACCGAATCTACCGCACCGGCCTGGGCTGCGAGCCTCCGCCGGATGACGAATCGATCATCATGGCTCACGCATTGATCAACTCCGCGCCGCTGGCGCTGGGAAAGAACGACGTAGAACAACGTCGAGCCATGGCACGGCACATCTTCGAAGTGTCCCGAGCATTGATTGGCAATCACCTGGCCGATGAACTTCGTTTCCCGCGTACCAGGACACTGGGAGTCCTGCCATGGTTCCGCCTGAAACACAGGTTCAGCGCACGGATGACTGAGCGGATACCCGGGATCACCAGGCAATCCGACTTTCAGAGGTTCATCGATCTGCTCAAGAGCGCCACCTTCGACAGACATGGCATACCCTACCGCCTGCCCAACCACGTGTACCACGAGCGATCCCACCAGTGGTAGCAACCCCCAGCCGGGAGAGACGATCTTGCCCATGATCGAAACGCCGTTGCCACCGGGTCCACGAGGACTCCCCCTCCTTGGCTCAGCCCACTGCCTGATCAAAGATACCCACCTCGCGATCGACCGGATCGCACAGCAGCACGGCGATGTATGCCTCATGCGCATCGGGCAAATCCCCACCGTGGTCATCAGCCATCCGGCGATCCTCCGGGAAGCTTTCAACAAGCCGGAGTTCTCCGACCGACAGGTGAGCCGATCGGTCGCCGCTCTTACCGGCAGGCAGAGCGTCGCCGCAACCGAATACGGCGAACTGTGGACGCAGATCCAAGAAGCGCTTCAACGCGCTCTGTCCCAGCAGAAGGCCGGAGCCGCCATGAGCGACACCCGGATCGCAAATGCGTTGCAACAGATGCTCGGAAAGATAACCCGACGAGCCGGAACCGGCGAACCGGTGAACGTATTCCCCCTCATCGACGACGCGATTTGGGACCTGAGCTTCGCCATGGTATTCGGGGACGAGCCTTCAGAGCCATCCGAATACCGGTCCCTGAAGGGCGCCTTGCGGCAGGACACCCTGTGGCGCCTCCAAACATCAACCCAGCTCGGCTTGGGAGATCTGATCCCCGCGCTCAGTTTTGTTCCGGATCCCGGCGTCAGAAAAGCCCGACGCCTGCGCGAGGCCAGCCATAACACCCTGAGTACACTGTCTGAAATCGTGCGCCGGCGCCATTCCGTCGGTCAAGCAGAACCCTCCTGCATCATGGAGGCAATGCTTGAACCAGGCAACGCCCTGCCGCAAGCGGCCATCGAGGCAACCTGCGCCGAGTTACTGGTCGCGGCCAATCCGATGTCGCCGGTGCTCAAGTGGTGGCTCACCATTCTCGCCAACCGGCCAGAGGTGCAGCGCGCGGTCCGAGAGGAGCTGGAAAGTCACGCAGAGGCAGACGCCTGCCTTCCCGACGCCTCAGATCTGACCTACACAGCGTCCTGCTTCGACGAAACGATGCGCTACCGGACGACCGCGGCTCTGGCCATCCCCCACCGCACCACGGCAGATGCGGAACTGGCCGGCTTTCGCATCCCGAAGGGGGCGCAGATACTGGCCAACATACACGGCATACACCACGACCAACGGTTCTGGACCGAGCCGTACACCTACCGTCCGGACCGGTTCCTGACCCATGGGCATTCTACCCCGCGGCCGGAAGCCTTCATGCCCTTCGGTGTTGGCATCAGGACATGCACCGGCGCACAGCTGGCCCACCAGATCGCGTGGACTCTGGGCACCCAACTGGTCAGGCTCCTGACCTTCAGTCCACCTGGCAACCAGCGTCTTTCGGAAAACGAGGTCTTCGGTCTCACTGTTTCACCCACTGATCAAATGCTTGAGATAGGTGTCAATCAGAAGTAGAGGTTTTCGATGCAGCCATGGAATGGCCAGCGCTGCCCGTAACTGTTCAGACTTGCGGGGAAAGTGTCATTGCGAGCGCAGCGCGGCAATCTCGTTGGTGTAGGGGAGCCCTTCGGGGCGGACATTGCTGCGGCGGCGTCGAGATTGCCCCGGCGCAAGCGCATCGCAATGACAACCTCCTGGATTCTGAACACTTGCCGGTGCCCAATGCGTTTGACGAGTTTCGCCATGGAGCGGCGCCCCAGCACGCGATCGTCTCCTGACACCACCGCTCTGGCCGGAACCGCCCCCTCTCCCCGGCTCTTCACCCTGCCGCGAACGCGCCGCGTTGACCCCACCGGAGCAGCGAGCCGCTTTCCGGCATACGCCGCTGTGCGACCACTCCCTCAGGGGGTCGAGAGACCCCTGGGTAAACCATCAGACCCGCTGCGGTTCAGCCGTCGCCGTCGTGCTGGCCGGCAGAGCGCCAGCCATCGCAATGTCGGGGCTCAGCGGAGCCAGCCATCAGCAGAACGGGAGCCCGACGACTGCAAGATCGTGGGTGGGCACCTCCTCCAGGGCGGCCGGTATGCAACCCGTGAACGAGTTCCCGCGCAGAGGCCAGGTCTTGAAGCGCGGACAAATTGGCCAGGCTGGGCGGGACGGCGCCGGTCAGATCGTTGTCATGCAGATGCAACAGGTTGACCACCCGGCCGCTGGCGTTCACCGTCAACCCGTGCCATTCACCGATCGGAGCGTCACTGAGCCAGTTGGCGCTGTTGGCCCAATGGTCGCCTCCCGTGCCATGGAAAACATCGACCAGTCGGACCAGGCCGGGAAATCCGCGTCCGACGGGCCGTAATTGATGCGAAATCCGGTGGCGGTAACCTGATGCGGGTCGCTCCAGGAGACGGTCATCTGGCCGGCAACGGTGCTGCTCACGGTCACCGGCTCCACGCTGCCATTGGCCCGGTTTCCCTGACCGATGGCGGACCCGGGGTCGCCTCCTGCCAACAGCACGACGGCGACGGTCACCAGGACCATCGCCATCAGCGCCGGTGCGCGTCCCGGGATCCGATTAGCGCTCAACAATCCGCCAAGCCTTGCTGTCCGCCGGTGGCTCATGGTGTCCTCCGCGCCTATTTCGCGCAATCCATGCGTGGCGGACACCGGGGCTATGAGAATTCGCACGCGGACACGGGCGTATCTGACCGTTCCAGTAGCGCTTTGCCTCACTCCGTCCGGTTCAGCGGTCCTCAATTTGAAGGAGCGTCAATACGGGTTGGGTATTGAACGCCACATGGCGATAAGCTTCGCCGGCCGTCCTTCGGCGTGCGCCGGTGGCCGCTGCTGCCGGAAACCCTCGTTTCCTCCGATGTGGCTCGTACGCACCAATCGGGCCTCGATGTTAAAGGAAATGCTCATCAGACCTTCACCGGCGCCACTTGCCGCACTATCACCCTCGTCACAGGGCAGCAGCGCGTGCGGAAATGCCCCGCTTCGGGCTCACCGGCGGAGGGGCGCCGGTACGTTCGAGATGATAGATGTCGTCGGGAGCCACTTTGTTGCCGCACTTGCGGCAAATGCACCGGCGCTTTTCCGCATCTTCGTGGAATATACCGCAGTTTACGCAGTACAGAATTTTGGCCATACGATCGATTGCCACAAAACCGGACTTCGGCGGTTCAATCCAATGCAGACGGGGCCGGCGGGCATTCTCATCACCTGGCTTCGGCTCACAATCGTTGTCTTAATATGAGCATTGGCAAACGCAGTTCTTGGGATCGATCTCCCCTGGCGCCGGCGCTTTAGAACCGTTTCTTTTCCTGTGGGTTCATTCGCACTCATCGCCGGTAAACAGCGCGCGGTCAGCTCGATTGCTCCTGGACATAGTCCCGACCAAGTGTCCGTTTTCAACTAAAACGGAAGACCCTGAATCCCCTCAAAATGCAATAGAACCGTCCTGACGGCTACTTCACGTCGTTCTCAGTGACCTGCATGAAGGCCTCCAGGCGCCTGCGCCAGCGCTCATTGATGCGGGGCACAAACACTTCAAGCATTCCACCACCTGTGTGACGCTGCTCCAACGGCGCCAGTTTGACCATCGAGTCCGCCGACTCTTCGATATGGAATAGTTGCTCCAGTCTTTGGACGCCACGCCAACGGTTTTTCGGCCCCAGGAAGTCGTGCACCAGGATGACAGGGCAGGGATCCAAATGCAACGCCGCATACGCGACGCACGCGGCCCGGAAGATGCCATCCACGAGCACCAGGTCATACGGCTGCGGGTCTGAGAACGGAGCCTTGATGTACTGGTGCCATTGCTCCAGTGTGGCCACACCGGTCGGCGCTTCACCACGGACCGAGCGCATTGACTTGGGGATGCCCCAGGAGCTTACCGGCCCCACGTCGCCATGCAACAACCGTAGCCTGCCGCTGTCCAAGTTCTCCGCCACCGTTTGGACGGTCCGCAGCGCAGTCAAAAATTGCCGGTCAGAATCGACGCTGGTGAGTGTCTGGGCCGTACTCTGGCAGGCATGGATGGTCGAATATCCGGCCCCATATTCCAAGTAGTGCCGCGACTCCCCCAACTGACGCTGCAACAACGTCAATTCTTTATCGGTCATTGTAGGCTTCAGTTTGAAACCATCGACAATGTTCCGGTGCACCGTGTTCATGCTCCTGTTTATGCAAAACCGAATAGGTACTCCAGTTATTCATTTTTCATGGCGATTGTCAAGCAACGGTCTTGGAAATCCAGAGTCTTTCGATTATCTGAGGTTAGTGCCTATCATTGTTAGGGGACGTGACGGGTGTACGGCGTAGCGGCGCAGGGCCGCGACGATATTGGTTTCGCCAGCCAATCGGATGATACTGATGGTCAGGTTGCGCAGCGCCGCCATGACCTGGGTGGGGAGCCGGTGCGTACCTGGGAGCGGTCTTCGTCGAAAGTAACGTCCCTTGCCCAATGCACTCGGTTCTCGATGCCCTAGTGTCCCCGCCACAAGGCGCGTAGCCTTTGGGGACTGGTTGCGGCAGGAGGCAGGCTGGTAACGGCGTAGGCTATTTCTCGTCGAGTGAAGCGCTGGCGATGGACGGTGCGTTCCTGTCGGCAGACCTGGGCCGGATGGGGACAGTCGCTGTAGCCCACCAGCAGGTCGGAAGTCCACAACCGCCTTTGTTCGATGCGACCCCCGTACGGTTACGTCCCGTCAACCGGTGTAGGAATCGTCATCCCTGTTGATGTCGTTCAGGCAGCGGCCTCCAGGACGTTGCCGGCGGGTAGGGTGTCGGCGTCGAGATCGTCGTTGAAGGTGAGGTGGCGCCGTCCTTCGGCCCACGCGTCGTGCTGCTCGGCCAGTCCGCCAGAGGCGGACGCCCACCAGCAGGCGGGTTGCGGACCGGTTGGAGAAGATGCCCATCACGTTCCCTACAGGGACAGGCTCTGCGCCGGCGGATCTCCTTGCTGATACACAACGGCAGCTCCAGGCGAGTCACCGAGCGGGATATCAAGGACGGGAAGGTCGTCCCAGCCAGGCTGTGGGCGCCGGAACCCTACGATGGCAAAGCCGAACCGGCCGAATGCCATTTTCAGCTGGCCCTTCCCGCCAAACGTGAGACTGCGGCGCCACCCCAAGCAGAAGCGCAATTGTTGGTGGCAGCGTGATGGCACGTATCAGGACGGCGCAGCCGGGCACGGAGATGCTCGACTATCGAAACCTGTGAGAAACCGGGGGTGATCTCCAGAAGCTTGGGAAAGTTGGTGAGTCAATTCCACCTCTGCGATTCTGCCAACCGCAACGCCGGCGGGCCCACCGAATGTTGATATTCGGTCGTCTGCTCACCTCGCAATCCGACGATAACCGCAGTCCTGCTTTTCCTGCCCAGTTACGTCTCAGCAGTTTCGGAGACGGCCGAGTATGGGCCGCTGCCTTGGTATCGAGGGTTGGCAGCCTCGACTTCCCGGTAACGACGTACACCTCGAGGATGCGGCCGGAAACGACGACCAGTCCAGCCTGCCGTGGTGCGGTCATTGGGTGAAGCCAATCAAAAGTTGCCGGCTGACAGTGGGCCAGCTACAGTCTCGGGCAAAATACCACCATGCAACACGAGGCGGTATTCTGGGCAGAATAATCTTACAATCCCGCGGCGGCACCAAGACGCGCCAGCAGAGGGACATTGAGGATGCGCGCGAGTTGTGGCGAAGGTACAGAAGTCGCAAGCAGCAGGAGGTATGTAATATGCCGCTCACCCGTGACTTCAAGGGGATCGTGCAAGCCGGCGCCGAGCGAGACCCGGCATTTCGAGAAGGATTGCTGAAGGAAGGCGTCGAATGCCTGCTTGCCGGGGATGTCGAGACGGGCAACCCCTACGCTCAGAACCGGTTTGAGGTCATCAGTTGCATTCAGCAGCACGAGGGCGTTCAATTTGAAGTGAGCGCCGTTCGATAAAGATGCCCATGCTACTGCCGTTTTGGTTGCTGACCCTGACTCGCCACGCCGGCATGGCATTGGGCTGGCCGCCGGCGGTTCCAGGGGGAAGTGTCGGAATTGGCAGACGAGCATGACTTAGGATCATGTGCCCTTGGGCGTGCGGGTTCGAGTCCCGCCTTCCCCACCATTCGTATGCCCGGCGGCGTTTCGGGTCGCGCATCGCAGGCGCGCCGGCACAGCGTTGGAGCCTGAGGGCCCGGTAACGCAAAGCCGCGGAAAGGAACCCATGGAACGACTGGAAGTTACCCCGCTGTCCGGATACGACCCTGTGATCGGGCGCTGGCTGTGGGCGATGCAGGAAGCCCGCAAGCGTACACTGGCCCTCGTCGCCAACCTGCCCGATGAATTACTGGATTGGGGCGGGCCGGAAGGCAGGGAGAATTCCATCGGGTCCCTGCTCTACCATATCGCCGAAGCCGAAATGGGCTGGTTGTGGGGAGACATCAAAGGCTACGCTCAGATGCCTCCGGAGATACTGGCGGAGTTTCCGTTTGAACCGGTGGACGCTGATACGGGCCGGTTATCCGCGCTGACGGATATTCCGCTGGCCGAACACGTGCGGAGACTGGAGCGAAGCAGGACGGTATTCCTGAAGGAAGCCCTGAATTTGGCGCTCGACGATTGGCAGACTCCGTGCCGTGATTCAGAAGACTCCGGCGTCGAGTTCACACCCGAATGGGCGCTGTTCCACCTGATCGCGCACGAGATGGAACACAACGAGCAGATCTCGTCACTCAGGAGCCGGTGGATGTCTCGAATGTGACACCCCCCGACGGGTTCGGGGGTTCTGGTTTCGGTGGTCGGTGCAGGGGTTGCGCCTAACGGGGCCTTACGAGTATCAACATCGGGTCGATTTTGGTAGGGGGCAGAATCGTATGCTAGCAGGGTCTTGAAATGAGTGGTTACTTGGTGGGAAGGTGTTGATGATTGGTCGACAGGGTGCGGGCCAGCTTGGGATTGGTGAGTGGAGGCCGGTTGGCGCTGCGGTGTGGCGGGCGGGTCGCGGAGCGTTGTTGGCGGTGGTCAGTACAGACCTGTCCCACGGTTCACGCTGCCGCCGGCGTCAACTTGGCCAACCGCACCAGGTTCTGGCTGGCGGTGGTCATCTCCATCCAGAACCGGTTGCGATCCACTCCGCAGTAGCGCAGTTTCCGGCCGCCAGCCACCGTCTTCACCCAGCCAAAGATCTCCTCCACCCGTTTCCTGACCCGCTGGCTGAAACGGTACCCCTCATGGCGAGTGGTGCGCCGGTCAATGGCTGAGCGCTGCTTCTGGGCCACGTGGGGCGTTACCCGAGACCTCCGGCATCCCTCTACGAATCCCTGGGTGTCGTACACGGTCGGCGCCCACGGTGATGCGTCTGTGTCCAGGCACTTCTGGCAGCATTTCCAACGCTGCGTCGCGTTCCGATGCACCATCTGCCGGGGTCAGGCGCACATCAACTACCAGTCCCTCCCAATTGTCCGTCAATACATGAGCCCCAAAGCACAACTTCGCTTCCTTGCCCTTGCCTTTCCTGGCCAACCTGGCCTCGGGGTCAGTGGTGGACCGGTGGGTCTCGTTGCTGCGTCGCTCACCACGAAAGTCCACCTCCGGGTTGCGGACGCAACCCTCAGACGGCGGCGCGTCCTCATCTTTGGGCCGGAAACTCTTCACCGACGCCCACGCCTCCAATCCGCCTCAGGCGGATCCCATCCACACTGAAGTGTTCCTCCGACAGCAACCTCTGCGCTCTGGCCTGATCCACGATCTCCAGGGGGAACTCCCTGGCAACGTCGGCGTCCAGTCCGCCTGTGGCGGATATTCCAGCCGCTCGCAGAACTGCCGCTCGCTGCGCACCGAGAGCAGCGCCATCAGCAGGCAGGCTTTCAGCAGGTGCTCCGGCGGTATCGACGCTCGTCCGTTGGCAACGTGCATCCGGTCAAAGGTGGTGGAGAGTTGAGACAGCGCCTGATCCACCAGGGGCTTGATGCGCCGGATGGGATGCCGCTGTGGCACCAGGGCGTCCGGCGTGACCGCCGTTCCGCCGAAGGCGGATGGCCTGTCGAGCCGCTTTCCCTCTCTTGGAAACCCCTCCCATCTCGGATGCCGTGCACCCTATCACCGCCGCGATCCCTGCTATTTTCAACACCCTGCTAGTACCCCAAGGGAGTGAAAAGACCCGCATCGAGGTTCGTTGCGATTGGCTCTACTTCGCAGGGTCTCGGAGTTGGGAGCGCGGGAATGGGAATGATAGCGGGTTTGAGAACACGTTGCAGCATGGCCAAACAGCGTCAGCGATGTTCGGGCCTCCGCCTGGCTAACGCTGCGGCGAACGCAGCAACGCTCGTCCAAAAACCGTCCCTTCTCGGGCACGTCCCACCGAGAACAGGCTGCACGGTGACGACGCGGCCTCAATGGCACGGAACTTGATTCGCTCAACGGTCATTACGTGAGGCACTCCGCACGGGAATTACGCCGGCTAGATCCACGCCCGACGTGTGCGCATTCCGGCGTCGCACGTCACGGTCGATGTCCCGATTGCCATCTGCGCTCCTGCCTTCCCCGGGTCATACAGCGCGGCAGGTTCCGACTACGCCAGTCAAACCATCAAAAAAAGCCAGGCGCCGACGGAAGGTCGACTGCCTGGCTGACGTTCGGTATCGGCTCGGCCATTCAGTGGCGGGAAATCCGAGTACCGATTGATGGCCCGGTGGGCGATTCTGCTGTTTACAAGAACGGCACCGATTGCGGGAAACGAATCAGGCCGCGGCAGAATCGCCCATCGGGCCGAACATGTCGCCTTGCCATCTATGGTTCAGCGTTATCAGCGAAACCACTTCCCACCTCCTGTACTACCGGGCCAATAGCCCTTCGGTTCGTTACGAGTGGGGTGTCCCTGCCACCCCAGCGTACAAGATATACATTATATGATTTAGCGATAATTGTCAACCCACGCCAGAGACTGCGTTGAAACTTGATCGCATCTCAGCCACACCACCGCAGCGCGGGGCCATCACCCACGTGGTCGCTTTCCGGTTTGTCGGTAGCGTTCTATCTGCGGCAACTACTTTCGTCGGGTAACGTTTCATTTGCGGCAATGCGCAAGCGCCGGGAGAGCGACCTCAGGGCATTTTTGCTGTCGCTGCCTTGTTGTCGGCCGGTCCCACCGTTGATGTTACTGCCGATTACCCAACCACTGACATGAACTCCGACTATACTCAAAACAGATACTTGCCAACGTGCGTTCAGCGCGGAAGGGGAAATCGTGGTGTGGCTCCGTACCGGTTGCGAAATTACTTTTGACGTAAGCACTCCAACGCCCTTGGTACTGATGATTCGCCCGCTTAGCGGAGCACATCAGCGGGTGGTGGATGAAACTTTCACATTGCGGCCGAGGGTCCCGGTAGCAGAGTATTTGGACAACTTCGGCAACCTGTCCCGGCGACTGATCGCTCCTCCTGGGGAGTTTTCCATCCGTTCATCTTCCGACGTCCTGACATTGGAGGACATTGACGTGTCGCCAGGGGCGCCTTTCGTTGAGGTGCAGGACCTTCCGGACGCACTGCTAACTTACCTGCATCCCAGCCGTTATTGCGAATCCGACCGGTTCATTGACCTCAGCAGGGAACTGGTGGACGGCATCAAGCCGGGATACGATCAAGTAGCGAGAGTTGAAGAGTGGGTTCGTACCTCGGTGCGCTACGAACCAATTGCCGGCAATTTTCAAATGTCGGCGGTCGAGGTCAACCAGCAGCGCGCGGGCGTTTGCCGCGAACTTGCTCATCTGGGCATCGCGTTGTGCCGGTCACTCTGCATACCGGCGCGTATGGTGGTGGGCTACCTGCACGGACTTGAACCGATGGATTTCCATGCCTGGTTCGAGGCGTATGTGGGTGGCCGCTGGCACACCTTCGACGCCACGCAGGACGCTCCTCGCGGAGGTCGGGTTACCATCGGTTACGGGCGTGATGCCGCCGATGTGGCGATATTCAACCAATTCGGCCCGGCGCTGTATCCAAGAATGATGGAGGTACGGACCGAGCAACTGGATGCGCTCCCCGGTGGTCAATGAGAGCCCACAACTGCCGGGACAACCTGTTGCGCACGTAGTTGGGCCTGACCTTGTTGGCTTTGCGCGGGTGATCTACGACTCTTTGACGATTGGGCTGTTCCGGAATTTGCGAAACTAAACCGAAGCGAAAGTGAAATCTACGTTTGCTGGGCCGGAACCATTGGCGCGGGCGTCGGCGTTCAGTTCTGTGCCACGGGTCCCGGGCACACATTGGCGGTTGCCTCCTGGCGCGCCCAGCCCCAGACGGCGCGATTGGTCAGGGATCGGGGCGTTGCAGTCCGGGCTGTAACTGGGGATGTTGACCGGACCGAGGTTCAGGCCCGGTGTGGCGAGGTACGCTCTGATGGCATCACCCCGTGTCCCGCGTCAACCATATTTGCCGGTTGGCGTCGATCAGTTCTGCCGGTTCACCTCCTCGGCCTGGCTGCGTTGTTGGCCGTAAGGGGATCCAGCCCTGGTGGACTCCGCCCGCACCGCCACGGGAGGGCTGAAGATGGGCAGCCGATGCAACAGCCATCCCGAAGACCGCCCCCGTTTTCGACCTCCTGAACACTGGCATCAAGGTCTGGTTGCCGGATCATCGCAGGAAATGGCGCACGCTCAATCCATTCACCGGACGCCACCGCACCGATTATTTCCTACGCAAATACAACATTGGGCCCCTTGGAATGGCGTCGTGGGTCAGTAACAATAGATACACAACGGTCGCGGGCGGACGTCAGGGTGTTTGACGAAGGGATGCAGCGACCCCCCGGTATGCCTACCAGCGCGCTTTCATGGGGCCATTAGCATGATTGGCGGCCCAGCCCTGAAGCGTCCCCGGGAACTGAATTCCCCGAGTGTTCCGACGTGGCGCGCGCCGGGAGTTCCACCCAGTTTCGATCATCCACACGGGCTCCGGGCAAGGACCCGCGAAAGGTTCAGGTTTTTACGCCACGGACCGTGTCCGTAAGCCGTAACCCCGTCGGGACTGGATGGCCAGATCCATCCACTTACCAACCAAACTTACCCACCACAAAGCGCAACATTCCAACCCAGGGAGGCACTCAGTGTCCAGTTTTACCCCGCTAGGCGAACGAATCGTCATCAAGCCGATGGAACGGGAAACCGAGACCAGGGGCGGCATCCTGCTCCCCGACACCGCCAAGGGAAAACCCCAGGAGGGCGAGGTCATCGCCGTTGGCCCGGGCCGCGTCTCTGAAGACGGCTCCCGCATCGCCATGGAACTTTCCGTCGGCGACAAGGTCATCTATTCCAAATACGCCGGCACCGAATATGACGACGACGACGATGAGTACCTGATCATGCGTGAATCCGACGTCCTGGCCAAAATGGGCCAGCCGTTCCGTTCCAACTCCTGAGCCCTCGTACACACACCAATCCACCCCTGATAGCGCACACTCCAACGAGGAGAACCCCCAATGCCCGCAAAGAAAATGGCATACGCTGAAGACGCGCGCAAGTCGCTGCGCACCGGCATCGACATACTGGCCGACGCGGTCAAGATTACCCTGGGTCCCCGTGGCCGCAACGTCGTGCTGGACAAGAAGTTTGGCCCGCCGCTGGTCTGCTCCGACGGCGTGACCATCGCCAAAGAGATCGAGCTGCCCGACGCCTTCGAGAACATGGGCGCGCAGTTGCTGAAAGAAGCCGCCACCAAGACCAACGACGCCGCCGGCGATGGCACCACCACCAGCATCGTACTGTCCCAGGCCATCATTCACGAAGGCTTCAAGAACGTTGCCGCCGGCACCAACCCCATGGCCATCAAACGTGGTATCGAGCACGCGGTAACTCGCGTCGTCACCGAGCTGCAGGGGATGTCCAATCCGGTGGAGACCCGCGAGCGGATCGGACAGGTAGCCTCTCTCTCCGCCCATGAAGACGCCATCGGTGAGACCATCGCCGAGGCGATGGAGAAGGTGGGCAAGGACGGCGTCATCACCGTGGAAGAGTCCCGCGGACTGACCGATGAGATTGAGTACGTCGAGGGGATGCAGGTTGACCGCGGCTACATCTCTCCTTACTTCATCACCAACACCGAGCGGATGGAAGCCGGCATCGAAGATGCCTACCTCATCATCACCGACAAGAAGGTTTCCGCCGTCGCCGACCTGGTGCCGGCCCTGGAAAAGCTGCTGCAAGCCGGCCAGAAGGACGTGGTCATCGTCGCTGAGGACATCGACGGCGAAGCGCTGGCCACTCTGGTGGTCAACAAGCTCCGCGGCATAATGAACGTGCTGGCGGTCAAGGCCCCCGGATTCGGCGACCGCCGCAAGGCCATGCTGGAAGACATCGCCATCCTGACCGGCGGCACCGTCATCAGCGAGGAGACCGGCCGTCGAATGGATTCGGCCACCATCGAGGACTTTGGCCGCGCCCGTCGCGTGTCTTCCACCAAGGACGACACGACCATCGTTGACGGCCGCGGTTCGGAAGAAGCGATCCAGGCCCGCATCAACCAGATCAAGGCCCAGATCGAAGACACCACCTCCGAGTACGACCGCGAGAAGCTGCAGGAGCGGCTGGCCAAGCTGTCCGGCGGCGTGGCCGTCATCAAGGTTGGCGCCGCCACCGAGATCGAGCTCAAGGAGCGCAAGGCCAGGGTCGAGGACGCTCTGTCCGCCACCCGTTCCGCCGTCGAAGAGGGGATTGTTCCTGGCGGCGGCGTCGCTCTGGTTCGCGCCCAAAGGGCCTTGGACACTGTCGAAGGTTTGACCGGGGACGAGGTTGTCGGCGTCAACATCATCAGCCGCGCTCTGGAACAGCCGTTGAAACTCATCGTGGAGAATGCCGGTTCCGAGGGAGCAGTGGTGCTCGACCAGGTGAAGCATCAGTCCGACGACTACGGCTACGACGCCGAGTTGGGCGAATTCGGCCCCATGCTTGAACGCGGCATCATCGACCCGGTAAAGGTCACGCGCTCCGCGTTGCAGAACGCCGCGTCCGTCGCCGCCATGGTGCTCACCACCGAGTCCATGATTGCCGAAATCCCCCAGCCGGCTTCGAGCATGATGGCCGCTCCTACAATGGATTTCTAGCCTTACCGAACAATCAAGAATTGCAGCCGGGGCGGACACGGCGACTGCCCCGGCGTTTTCAGCGCTGGTCGCCAACCGTGTCCCTAACGCCTCGGGTTGGAGGGGAACCGGGTAATTGAAGGCACGAGCAGAGTTATTGAACCGGCGCCGTCGCTCCGGGTTGCATTTATCCGAGGGCGCTCGTCAAGTTCAGCTCACCAAGTCTTACATTTGAGTTGCGCGGCGCCGCACGTACTTGACGCCGCTTACCACCTTGCCACCGGTCTGCGCTCTACAGGGCCCGGCAGGAACGGGGATCAGCCCCGGCGGTCGGAACACCCCAGGGAGTTGTCCGCACCTACCACGATCAGGACCGATAAACCAGGAGGAAACCCATGTTCAAGAACATCCCAATCATCCGATTCGGAGTGACCGACGGCCGGAAGGCCGACGTTTTCATCAACGACCGGCCCGCCGGGGCCATCCAGTTCTACCAGGGAACGACCTGGACCTACGACCACCACGGCCTGAGCCTGGTGGGGTCCCAAATGGACATCAGGAAGGCCATCGTGCGCCACAATCAGCCAATGGGGGGTTGATGACATGCGCGCCGGTCACCGTGATTATCGTCTGCGCCGCCGCCGCGCTACAACAAGCCCTGGACCCTGACTGACCACGGACCAACCGGCACTGATCGGATTGATGGAGACAACAATGACGACTTCGGACGAACACACTCCGGCCTTGAACCTGATGTCCAAGCCGGCCAGCGAAACGCAGCAACAGACCTGGACTCAGGACCTGCTGGATACAGTCCAGACCAACCGAGACAACAACCGCCGCCTCACCGCGTCGTTATCCCGACCACACCCCAAAAACAAAGCTGAGATTCAGACGCTGACCGCCGAGCTCATGGCCAACGTCGATTCCAAACAACACACGCCGGGAACCTGCGCCAATCGCAGTGCCGGCCACAGCAGCAGCCGGGAATTCGCCATTGCCGCCCAGCAGGTCATGGGCGACGCCCCGGCCGGTACCCGCCATCAGATGGCTGCCGCGTTCGCCACTCTGATCGTCGCGCCGGCCCGCGCCGCTGCCGAACGTCGGAAAGACCGGGACGTCGGCGTCAGAATCGTGGCCATGCAGGAGTTCATACGACTCCATCTGTTCGAAGGCGACGGCCTGGTCTACCTGGCCCGTCCCTTTGCTCAATTGACCTGGATCGCTGAGCCAGACCGCTAGACGCCGCCGCACCGTTCGGACAGGGGGTGCCCAACGATACATCAGGTGGCCGCGCTGGGCTGCCAGGGCAACCTGGGAATCGCTCCCCGCGCATTGCGCCCACGCTGCCGGATCACTGGTATCCGGCAGCGTGGCGCCCAATTGCAATTTTGGCAGCCCCACCGCCTGTTCTCCAACCGGCGCCGGACTGCCGGCGCCGGCTGTGTGGCGCCAGTCACCGGCAGCATGATTGGGCACCGCAACCGGCCGGGCAATCAGGTTAACCGCGTCCACATCAAAACCGAGACCTTCTCATCGGCGTGGGGTCGATGTTGTCCCCCGCCTGGATGCTCCTGCACGAAGGAGGAAACATCGGGAGCGCGGACGATTACGCGACGTGGGATGACAAGGCGGCGCGCCGGAAGGCGCTGGATTGGGTGGAGGACTCCTTCGGGAACGAATTCCCGAGGCTGAACGAGGCCATCGTGAAGTGCCCTCAGGAATCCAAAGCCCAGCAGACGACCCCATCCGCCGTCCGGTTGCAGAAACCTCCCCACCCAAAGGTATGCCAGTTCCCAAATCGGGTCGGCAATCCCCGCCACTTGCAGCTATGCTCAGCCACGTAGAGGATGGCGTTGAGCACCTGCAAATTAGAGACTTTGACGTTGCCACGCTGCACCGGGAGGACTGAGGCAATACGTTCGTACTGTGCTTGTGTAATCTCCATGCGGGGATGATAATATCTCCGCATGGTTAGTGTGAACTCTGCCCCAGGCGCAAAGCCTACCAAGAAGGCTGATGGGGAAGACGTTAGAGCAGCCGTGTCAGGTGAAAAGCCGGGCGACATCCAAACCGATTAGCGCGAGGCTCAGACCCAGCCACAGCGTTACGATTGTCCAGAAGAGCCACGGGTTCTCCGCACGATGGATAGGCTCAACCAGGAAAGTCTCTCCTGTAAAGATGCTGGGCGCTGCCCAGAAGAGAAAGAGGAGACCCCAGACCCACTGGAAGTCGAAGATAACGGCCACCAAGACGATCGCTATGGCGACTAAAGTGAACCAGCGGACTCTACCGCTTGCACGACGATCGCGCCGCCGATCAAAGCTCATGGTTCACGCTCCACATGCCGGGAGGGCGGCTCCTCTCCCAACATCCGCCAGCCGAGGTAGTGGTGAAAGTCAACCACCACCCGCTCGATTGGTAACAGCTGCCCACCCCTGGAGTGGTGCGCTGCCATTCCTCTCTGGGCCCGCTCGCATATGGCCCGGTCCTCTTCGAGGAAAGCCGTGGCGAATCCTCCGGAGATTGCCTGTGTGATAGCGTCGGGGCGTGACTTCGCAAGCGATCCTTGGAACACTCGCGTCGAGGCAGGGGTGAGCGGAAGTGCGACAAGCCAGTCCCACGACTCCTGCGTGACGACTCCAACGAACGATGGTGGAATGGAAACCAGCGTGTAGTGGTCGCCTCCTGAATTGTTACCCAACAGACCCGCAAGCAGCCTCCCGGCAAGACCTGTGCCTCCAGGTTGAACAATCGCTCCGCCCGTCAGCGTCCAAGCCGCCGAGCCTTCGATGTAGTAGGCCCCGCGTGTAGGAGTTACCTTTTCCAGCGTGTCAGCATGCACCTGGAAAAGGTGGTAGCTCTCCATCGCGTTCTCGACAACCAACTTCCAGTTGGCTGCCCATACCTCCGGAGCGGCCAACGGCCCTGCAACCGTGAACGACTCCATATCGAACTCTGCAAGGTGTGGGGCGATCTCCGCCAAGCGTGCCTGCAGCGGCGGCGTCTCATCTGAGAGACAGACGAAGACAACGCCCATCCAAGTCTCCACCCGGAAAGAGGGTAGGCTGTGCAGTCTCGAATCGATGGCGACGCCCCGCGAGTAGGGCGCACCCAGGAAGGCTCCCGTGTCGCTGTAGCTCCAAGCGTGATACGGGCAAACGATGCGGCCCCCGTCGAGATGATCGGCCCCCGGTTCGAGGAGGAGGGTACCGCGATGGCGGCAAACGTTCGAGAGCGCCCTCAGCCGGGCGTCGTCACCCCGGACCAGCGCAACAGGCTCGCCGCCGATGTCGATGGCGAGGTAGTCGCCGGATGCGGACAGCGACGCTTCGGCGCATACTGCCACCCAATCACGGCGGTAGATCCGTTCCATCTCCAGCGCAAAGAAGGCCTTGTCGCGGTAGGCAGCGAAGGGAAGAGAACGCGCCTCACCCACCGGCTTCATAGCCTCTTCCAGCAGCCCTCTGGGTGAATCTGAGTTTCGTTGGTGCATTACTTCATTTCGCCGACGTTGTTTCGCCCCGGCCTGATCTCGTTGGCCATCCCCACAACATTCGCTGTATCGACAGTTTACTGGACAGTCAGATTTCGCCTCAAGGCAAGAGCGCTTGCCCTTATCACGTGCGGTGAATGAAACCCAAGGCGGTGGGGTTGATCGCTGGCCAGAGGTCCAGAACCAGTCTCAACGTGAAGGTTCTTGATGTTATCCGGTCCGGTGGGCCGGACCGGGAAAGTGACCGGCAACGGGCAGATATGTGGCGACGGGCAGACGCCTACAAGTTTATTGAGGGTTCCTCGTAATCCTTTAGCTTATTGTAGATTTGCATCCGGTGATGGTAGGACTCCAAAACTATGATCCGGTCGTCTGCATCAACATTGACAGCCACCGGTCGCCGGAACCGCCATTCAGGCTCCAGATCTGTCCGCCGCCTGGCTTTGATGATATCCGGATTGGCGTCGATGTAGGTCTGGGCCCATGGCGAAGGCTCCTGGGCGTCGCCGACCAGCGCCGTAATGTATTGGCCGGCGGCGTCGTAGATCTGGACTCGGTGGTTCCCCCAGTCGGTTACGTAAACGTCTCCATCCGAGTCCACAGCTACACCGGATGGCCCTTTGAGCGAACCCACCCCGGCGCTGGAGCCTTCGAACTTGACGAGCAGTTCTCCGGTGGGGGAGAATTTTTGCACCCGGTTGTTTCCCCAGTCCGCGACGTAGATGTTGTCCTGATGGTCGATGCAGATGCCCCATGGCATCTCCAGATCTCCGTCGCCGCCACCGCGCTTCCCGAATTTGGACTGAAACTCACCGATCTGGTTGAAACTCTGCACACGGTGATTCAGGCTGTCCACCACCCAGATGATTCCCTGGGAGTCGAA
>CAZCZB010000033.1:143-30207 GCA_964502995.1 uncultured Dehalococcoidia bacterium | reverse complement strand
CAACCCTGGCTGATTCATGCTGATTGCCGTCGCGTTCATCCTCATGGGGGTCATGTTCTTCGCCGGCATGTACGTGGCGGGCGCGTTGGGGTCCCTGGCGCTGATCCTGCTCAACGTCTTCTCCGACAACCCGGTTTGGAACATCATGGGCAACCGGGCCTGGGAGACCAATACCAACATCAACCTGATGGCCATCCCGCTGTTCATCCTGATGGGCGAGATCGTGCTGCGGGGCGGTTTTGCCGACCTCATGTACCGCGCCCTGTCCCGCTGGGTGGATTTCATACCCGGCGGCCTGATGCACACCAACATCGCCAGTTGCGCCGTGTTCGCCGCCTGCGCCGGTTCCAGCATCGCCACCGCCGCCACCGTGAGCCGCGTGGCCCTGCCGTCCTTCCGCGCCCAGGGATACCAGGAACGCCTGGTTGTCGGCTCCCTGGCCGCCGGCGGCACGCTGGGCATCCTGATACCACCCAGCATCCTTCTGGTCCTCTACGGGCTGACGGTCGGCGAGTCCATTGGCCGCCTGTTCCTGGCCGGGTTCATCCCCGGCATCCTGCTGGCCGGCGTGTTCATGCTGATGATTGGCATCGTCTCGGTGATATGGCCGGCCATCGCGCCCCGCCAGTCGCAGCAGAGTTTCTGGAGTTGGGAGGGTTGGGTAGAGCGGTTGCTGTTCACCGTCCTGATGGTGCCGGTGATGGCGCTCATATTCATCGTCCTGGGCAGCATCTATTTCGGATGGGCCACGCCGTCCGAGGCCGCCGGGTTCGGAGTCAGTGGAGCGATGGCCCTGGCCATCATCTACAACTTCGTGCGCCTGTTCGCCGGCAATATCGCGGGTATGCTGCTGAAGTCCGGCATCTCGGGCCGCCTGTCTCCGGAGGTCACCGCCACGCTGGAACAGTGGCGCGCGGATCACCGGTTCAACCTGGGAGAGTTCCGCAACTACTGCCGGTTCATGGTCGCCATGACCATGGAGGCCTGTGTCTCCGCCGCTCGTTCCTCGGCGATGATCCTGTTCATCCTGATGGCGGCGTTCACGCTGCAGTTCGCCTTCGCCTACCTGAGGATCTCCGTCACGATGGCGGAGTGGGTCGCCAGTTTCAACCTCACCACGGTGCAACTGGTGCTGTTCCTGGTGGTGTTCTACCTGCTGCTCGGCACCTTCATGGAGGCATACTCCATGATGCTGACCACGCTGCCCATCATATCGCCGGTGCTGCGGGCCGCCGAGGTTGACCTGCTCTGGTTCGGCATCATCATGATCATCCTGCTGGAGGCGGCGCAGATCAGCCCGCCCCAGGGTTTGAGCCTCTACGTGCTGCAGGGCGCGCGCCACGACGTGGCCAGACGCGAGGGCGAAGAAACCGGCCAAAGGGTCGAAACCGGAACCATCAACGACGTATATATCGGCGTGCTGCCATTCATGGCGTGCATGGCCATCGTAATCGGTCTCATCATAGTATTCCCCGATCTCGCCCTCTGGCTCCCCGACCAGATCAAGGGCCCGCGTTAGGGTAAAATGTACTCATCCGAGCGTACTTCACAACGTCTCTACGGATTTGCGGGGCATGTCATGGACGGGGAACTCACCCAGGAACAGAAAAGCAGGGTCGCCGACATAATTCGCAGCGACCTCACCGGCAGATTTGGCGAAGCGTTCAAGTTTGACCCCATTACCGTAACGACACGGACCGATGAATTTGGGGAACATTACTGCTACATCCGTGTGGTGTACGCCGGAGACGAAAACCTGTTGGATGCCGCATGGTTCAACGGGTTTTATCGCAGAAATAGTCAGGCTCTGAAAGAATGTGGTGTGACCGGCGTTACCACCGAAACCTACATCGACGGAACGGAAGACAGCGATTGGTCGGAGTTGGTACAGGCCATCCCGTAGGTCGAGTAAACCGTGGATTGGCAGCAACTTATCGCCATTGCCAGGCTGCTCGCGCGGGCCCCTGAGTTCGGAGAAGCCCGGGGCAGACCCCAGCAGGCAAGATTGCGTCGTGCGATCAGTACCATCTATTACGCGGTATTCCACGCATTGGCAAACAACAATGCCGATGCACTGATAGGAACTTCGCCTGATGTACGCCAGTCGGAAGAGTGGGCAAGAACCTATCGCGCACTGGACCATGGCTTTGCCAAGGACAGGTTCAACTCAACATCGTCCATGTTGGCCTTCCCTGAAAACCTGCAGGACTTCGGGCATACGTTCATCGCCCTTCAAAACCAGCGTCACGACGCCGATTACAACCCCCGATCGGTGTTCCAGCGATCAGAAACTATCCGTGCCATTGAACGGGCCGAAGCCGCGATCGCTGATCTCACAGGGACCGACTTGAGAATCAGACGAGCGTTGGCCACCTACGTATTATTCAGGACAAGATGATCCTGAACGGAGCGGCAGATGCTTTGTTCACAAGTCACGACTCGCCGTAAACGGAAACAGCATTCCCCATGCCCACCCGATATGACCTGGCAATCATTGGCGCCGGTTCCGCCGGCCTCACCGCGGCGCGGTTTGCGGCCCGTCTCGGCAGGCGGGTCGCGCTGATTGAGGCCAACCGGATTGGCGGCGATTGCACCTGGACCGGATGCGTCCCCAGCAAGGCCCTGCTCCACGCCGCCCGCGTCGCCCACACCGTCCGCAACGGCCACGGGTACGGAGTATCCGCCGGCGATCCTGCCATAGATTTTCCGGCGGTGATGGCCCGCGTCAGGGACGTCATCGCCCGGATCTACGCCGCCGAATCTCCCGACGCGCTGCGCGCCGAAGGCATCGACGTTATCGAGGCACGAGCGGAGTTTGTGGATGCCCGCACCCTCTCGGCCGGCGGCAACGCCGTTACCGCCCGGCGCTTCCTGGTCTGCACCGGCGCGTCGCCATTCGTCCCGCCCATCCCGGGGCTTTCCGACGCGCCATATCTCACCTACGAGAATTTCTGGCAGTTGGAATCTCTGCCGCCTCGCCTGGTTGTCGTGGGCGGCGGCCCCATCGGCTGCGAACTGGCCCAGGCTTGCCAACGGCTTGGGTCGCGGGTCACGCTGGTCGAAGCGCTGGACCGCATCCTGCCCAACGACGAACCGGAAGCGGCGCAATTGGTCGCCGACTCACTGATGCGCGACGGCGTGGATCTGAGGCTGGGCGCGCCGGTCGAGTCGGCGACCCACTCCGGCGGCACGTTCACCGTAACATCCGGTGGCTCCGAGATTCGTGGCGACGCCCTGCTGGTGGCCGTCGGCCGCCGCGCCAATGTGGCCGCGTTGGGACTGGACGCCGCCGGGGTCACCTGCTCTTCCGGCGGCATCACCGTGGATGACTACCTGCGCACCTCTGCGAAGAACATCTACGCCGCCGGCGACTGCATCGGCGGTTTCCAGTTCACGCACTACGCCGGCTACCAGGGCGCGATGGCGGTTCGCAACATGCTGCTGCCGGGGCGTTCCCGGGCGCGACCCCAGCATCCGCCCTGGGCAACGTTCACCGACCCCGAAGTCGCTCACGCGGGATACACCGAAGCGCAGGCCAATGACCGGTTCGGCTCAGGAGTGCGCGTTTCGACCCTCCCCATGCCCTCGATCGACCGAGCGGTCACCGATGATGCTCTGGATGGGTTCATCAGGGTCGTCCACCGCGACAACGGCCGGGTGCTTGGCGCGACCGTGGTGGGCCAACACGCCGCCGACGCTTTGCAGACGTGGTCAATTGCCGGCGAAAGCGGCCTGAAGATGGGCAGCCTCGCCCAGGTGATGCAAGCCTACCCATCGCTGGCAACTGGCAACCAGCAACTGGCGTGGGAGGCCTACCTGGGTGGTCTGACCAACGGATTCGCCGGTCGAATCCTCAAATGGCTGGCAAGGTAGCGGCGTTGGCGGCAATCAGAATCCGCCAATGACTGAGACGGAACGGGCGCCCTCTTGAGGAGGGCGCCCCCTGTCTGCGACCGATGCCAATCGGTTATCTGACGCAACGCATCAGCCGCGACAGTTCCGAACGAGGCGGACAGCGGTATCCCGGCCAATCCCGCGCAACGGGTTGACCGACCGCGCTGTCCGGATATCTGCTGTGTGACGCAATGGAATTACGGCATTGCTCCGATGCGGAACTTCTTGGTTCCACAAACGACGCAAATGGCTTGCGTCGCGGGGCGGCCATTTTTCATGGTGACGCCCTGTACGTCGCGCGAGTCCGTTTTGGCCTTGCACTTGACGCAGAAAATCTGTACCTGGGTGGTCATTGATGATACCTCCGTTGATTGCTGGACGCCTATTGGCGCCCGTATTTGAGTAATACCCCAGCGCTGTTCGGATGTCAATAACAATTCTTGGTAGTTCGCCAAATATGACATAACAGTTCAACTGTTAATTACGGAATCGGCCTTCGGTCTATGAACCTGGCCGTCTGTTCGTAAGCGTATGCGACTCGCAAGGCCGTCGCCTCGTCGAATGGCCTCCCCACTATCTGCAATCCCATCGGTAAACCGCCGGTCGACAACCCGCTGGAGGTAGAAACCGCCGGCAGGCCCGACACGTTGAACGGTCCTGTGAAACTCGGCTGCGTCAGCGTGGTGCCCCCGGCGTAGCCCTCAATCTTTGGCGCCGGCGACGCATAGGTGGGCGTGACCAGCACGTCGGCCTCGTGCAGGGCCGCCGCCATCTCGTCCTTGATCACTCGCCGCATCCTCAGCGCCTGGTTGTAATCCGATGCCGTGAGCAGGCCGCCCAGCAGAAAACGGTTGCGCACCAGGTTCCCATAGTCGTGCCGCCGCGTTTTGAGATTGTGCTCGTGATATGCGTAGGCCTCCGACATCATGATCACCTGGTTGGCCGTCTGCGCGTAACGGATGTGCGGAATCTCCACGTCCCGAATTTCCGCCCCCAGTTCCGACAGCGTCTCCAGCGCCCGCTCGGCCGCCTGGATTACCTCAACGTTCACGCCGGGCGCTTCCTCGTAGAAATACTCCCGGGGCGCTCCGACCGTGAGGCCGCGCACGCCGTCCCTCAGCCCGGCCATATAGTCGGGCACCGGCACGTCCGCCGTGGTCGGATCCTTAGGGTCGTACCCGGCGATGGCCTGCAGCATGATCGCCGAGTCCTCCACCGTCCACGTCATCGGCCCGCAGTGGTCCTGCGACCACGACAGCGGCACCACGCCGAAGTTGCTCACGCGCCCAAACGTCGGTTTGACGCCGGCGATGCCGCACATCGACGCCGGGCCGCGTATGCTGCCGCCGGTGTCCGACCCCAACGCGCCCATGCACAGCCCGGCGGCCACCGCCGAACCGGAACCGCTGCTGCTGCCGCCCGGCATGTGTTCAGGATTCCACGGGTTCCGGGCCGGCGGGAACAGGCTGGTGAAATCCGGCCCGCCCAGCGCAAACTCGTGCATTGCCGTTTTGCCCAGCAACACAACGCCAGCCTCGTATAGCTTTGATACCGTCGTCGCGTCCACGCTGGGCACCCGGTCGGGCGTCACCCGCGACATTGCCGTGGTCCTGATGCCCGCCGTGTCGTACAGGTCTTTCAGCGCGATGGGGATGCCGTGCAGCGGCCCCCGGTACCTGCCGGCCCGGATTTCGGCCTCCGCCTGCCTTGCCTGCGACAATGCCAGATCGGGCGTCAGCGTGACGTAGGAATCCAGCCGCCCGTCGATGGCCTCGATGCGCGCCAGGTACGCCCGCGTCAACTCCACCGGGGACAGTTCGCCCGACTCGATCAGCGGCGCCGCCTCACCGATGGTCAGGTGGTGCAGTTCGGTTGGTACAGCCATGCCATTTGCCTCCCTTTCGGTCGCCGAGTTTCGGTTGCCGGGGGTTAGCGTCCCCAGTCGGCCGGGAACGTCATCGCCTGCCCGCCCAGGGGCAGATCCGCCTCGTGGAGCATCGCCACCTTCTCCCTGAGAAACTGGTACAGCGGCAGCAATTCTTCCAGTTCCCCGTCGTCCAACGGCAGCCCGGCCAGGTTCGCCAGGGCGCGCAGGTCGTCGATCGTAACGTTGGTTTCGCCGGAGTCCGCCATGTCCATACTCCAAGAGGGTGCGTGGTAGAGAGTGAGTGGTAGTAGACGGTGCGTGGTATCGGAGAAAGGAATCCCTGCCGTCGCTAGAAAACCGCCACCGGATTCACCGGCGACCCGGTGGTGTTCTGCATCCTCAGCGGATTGATGCTGACCATAAAGGTCCAGCGGTTCCGCTCGCGGCATTCCACCGCCACGTCCTCGAGGTTCGCGTTGTCCAGAATCCACAGGCCCATCGCGGTGATCGACACCTGGTGAATCGGATTCGTAAGTTGGCCGGGATACTGGGGTGGGCTGACGTCGTTGCCGGTGTCCGAGCCCAGCACGGCGATGTCCCGCTCCTTGAACAGCGGCAGGCATGCGGCCTGGCACGCCGTGGATCCGGCCTCGCGCGGCACCGGCCCCTCCACGTTGCGCCGGTGCAGTTGCCCCGTCCGCACCAGCAGCACGTCGCCGGGCTCAATGCGGAACCCGCACCGTTCTTCGGCCGCCAAAATGTCCTCCGGCATCACGCCCTCGCCCCGCTCCACCCAGTCAATCCCGCGCACCATGGGCACGTCCACCAGCACGCCCCGGGTGATGAACCCGCGGTGCGCCTGTTCCACCGAGCAGACCGTCGCGCCCAGGCTGGTGGATACCATGTGCGCCGGCTTGCCGTTGTAGGTCATGCCGTTCCAGAAAAAGTGGGCCAGGCTGTCCACGTGGGTCACGGTCACGCCGTGAAAAATCATGCCGATGTAGTCCATTGCCACGGCCGACGCCCGGTTGGATACCTTGTCGCCGGTGGCCCAACCCTCGCCGCTCTCCACCATGTAGTGGACCGGCGGCGACGGCACGTCCACCGACGGATCCCACGATATGTCCCGGGAGAGTGAGACGCAATGGCCCTCCTCAACGGTGGCCAGCGCGGCGCGGGTCTTCTCCGGGGTGATGAGGTTGGGGGTGCCCAGTTCGTCGTCGTCGCCCCAGCGTCCCCAGTTCGAGAGGCTGTCGAACCAGCCCAGAACTTCCTGTTCCGATGGAATCCCTGCTTGCGGCATGTGGTGTCCCTCCCAGTTGGCCGGCCTCACGCCGGCGCGCTTAATCCTATATTGCGGCATTATGGCGCAGCGCAAATCCCCACGCAACCAAACTCGGCGGCCACAACGCTCAATGCCCCGGGCGCCCATTCCAAATGTCAACCGACATCACCAAAAACACAACCGTCCCGGCGTGGGGGCAACCCTTGTGGCTGCCCGGTGTGTCGCTGCTGCTTTGCCCAAGGCCCTCGTGAGATAGCAGGGCCCTTTCAAAGCCTCCGAACGTCCCGCTCATGGTGAGCCTGTCGAACCACGAGCATATCCTTCGACGGGCTCAGGACGAGCGGATGCAAGAAGATCGCGCAACTTTGAAAAGGCCCTGGTGAGATTGGCCAGCCCTTTCGATTATCGCTCCACCCATCCGCCATCGCTCCACCCATCCGCCATCGCTCCACCCATCCGCCATTGCTCCACCCATCCGCCATTGCTCCACCCATCCGCCATTGCTCCACCCATCCGCCATCGCTCCACCTACCCGCCATCGCTCCACCCACCCGCCATCGCTCCACCCACCCGCCATCGCTCCACCCATCCGCCATCGCTCCACCTACCCGCTCATCCTGCGAAACGTCCGCCCGTGGCGGGAGCTTGTCGAAGGATGGGGTTCATGGTTCGACCCTCCACGGGCGGGCCTACGGCAGGCTCCCGCCAAAGGCGGACGTTCCGCACCATGAGCGGAATACTGGTCAGTGTGGCAATAATCGAAAGGCCCTGGTGAGATTGGCCAGCCCCTTGACAATCATCCTTGCTTCGGCGAAAATCCGAGACTCGGTATCAATATGCTATCCAATACAGCACGACATAAAGGGCACAACCACCCCAGGCCCCGGTCCGCCGCCATAGTGCATGACATTGTGGAGAAACTCTCGGACCAGGGCTACCGGGACACCGAACCCCGCCGTTTGGTGATAAGCGCCGTTGCCGCTCAGACTCGTCCCTTTACGGCCGAGGAACTGTGTACTGCTCTGCCCTGCGTGGGCCGGGCCACCGTGTTCCGCGGCCTCCGCCTGCTGGTGTCAACCGACCAGGTCTGTCGCGTGCTGCTTGAGGATGGCGAACTGCGCTACCAACTCAGCCACCAGGGGCACCACCATCACATGCTTTGCGCAATCTGCGGCGTGTCCACCGACCTCGCCAACTGCGATGTCGAGGAGCCTCTGCGCATCGCCGCCGCCGCCGCCGGTTTCCAGATGAGCGGGCACTGGCTCGAAGTGTACGGCCGCTGCAACGCCTGCCTTGAGGAGGCCGCGTCCTGGTGAACTGAACCGGCCCTGCCGCTCCGGTCTGTTCATTACCGCACTTTATTGATACCTGCAATCAACAACTTTGGTTATTGATATTGCATCGCAGTAAAACTATTTGGAGCAACTGAACATGCACCCCCAACCGTTTCCCACGTTTCGTTCCATTGCCGTCTCCAGCCTCGGCTCGACGCGCCTGCGCCTGTTTGCCGTCGCCGTGCTGCTCGCGTCGGCAATCCTCCTGACTGCCTGCGGAGGCGAGGAACCGGCGCTCCCTCCGGCTGATTCCTCTGCCTCCGCAGGTTCTGACGCTTCAACCGCCGCCGCCACCCCCGCCGGCAGCGCGGCAACGGGTTCCGCGCAACCGTCGGGTTCCGCTTCCGGAAGCACGGCTTCGAGTACGACTTCTGGAAGTACCACTTCCGGGAGTATGACTTCCGGGAGTATGGCCTCCGGCGAGCCCGTGAACGTCATCGCCGGCAATGCCCTCCTCGCTGACCTGGTAAACCAGGTGGGTGGAGATCGCGTCTCCGTCAATACCCTGGTTCCCACAGGCAGCGACGTCCACACCTGGCAAAGCACCCCCCGGGACAGCGTCAGCATCGCCGAGGCCTCCCTGATCGTCACCAACGGCGCCGGGCTGGCCAACCAGGTCCAGGAACTGGTCGAAAACGTCGCCTCCGCCGATGCGGTGCAGGTGGTCGCATCCGACGGCCTGGACCCGCAGGAACTGGTCGAATTGCCCTTCCCTGAGGGCGACCATGGACACGACGACCACGGGCACATGGAACATGACGATCACGAAGGCGAGGTGCATGGCCGGCTTCTGGTCGGCGACGGCGAAGGCTCCGGTCTGTCGGTCATCGAACTGGAGTCGGGCGAGGTCCACCAGGACGAATTCGATCTGGGATCCCGCGCCGGCCGCATCTACGCCACCAAATCGGGACGCTACGCCATCGCGGTTTCCAGCGACGCCAACGCCGTCCACCTTTTCGACGGCGGCATCTACCTGGAGGAACACGGCGACCACTTCGACCTGGTCGAAACCGAAGTGAGCAAGGTCAACCTCGACCTGACCGGAGACCGCCCCGTACACCTGTACATCAGCGGCGACCAGGCCGCCATCTTCTACGACGGTTCCGGGGACATCGTCGTGATCGACGAGCATGAACTTGAGCACGATGGCGCCGCCTACCAACCCATCGTAATGAACGCCGGAGCCCACCACGGCGCCGCCGTGCCGCTGGCCCACGACCTGATCGCCGTCACTATCCAGCATCCCGATTATCTCCAGAGCCCGTCAGACTACCGCCTGCCCGTGGGCGCGGAAATTCGCGACCTGCACGGGCACGTTCTGTACACCGCCGAGGCAGGCTGCCCCGACCTGCACGGCGATGCCGGCAACGGCCACGTCGCCGTCTTCGGCTGCACCGGCGGCGTCCTCGCCGTCGAGGCCCACGACGACGGTGATTATCACGACGAATTCATCGCCGCGCCGGCCGGCTCGCCCGCCGATTTCCGGATCACCTCCCTTTGGGGATATGACGACCTGGACCACTTTTTCGGGCTGGGTTCCGCCGTGGGCCTCTACGTCGTGGAGCCCGAAGCCGGTGAAATGGAACTGCTGATCCCGGCCACTGAGGAATTGCGTCCCATCCAGGTCGCCCTGAGCTACGACGGTGAATTGCTGCTCGTTGTGATGAGCGACGGCGAACTGCGGATGTACGAAGCCCACGACCTGGACCTGCTCGCGTCATCCTCTGATATTCTGTCCGACAACATTGATCCCGGATTCTGGGCGCGCCCCCACATCGCAACGGCTCCCGACCGCATCTTCATCACCGACTCCGGCGCCGGCGAGGTTTTCGCCCTGGACGCCCACGACCTGGAGGTGGTGGACCACTGGCACGTCGAGGGCTTGCCCACCAAGATCGCCTTCGTCGGCATCCTGTCGGCCGGAGACCACCCCGAGGAAGGCCATGACGACCACGGGCACGAGATGGAAAAAGCCGACGACCATGACCATGACCACGACCACGGTCACGATCACGGCGCAGGCGACCCCCACTTCTGGCTCGACCCGCGACTCGTCGTACACTACGTCAACCAGATTGCCAACGGCCTGGTCGCCGCCGACCCTGACAACGCCGCTCTGTACATGGACAACGCCGCCGCCTACATCGCGGAACTGGAATCGCTGGACGCCTACATCGGAGACACCCTGTCCGGCATTCCCCAGGAGCGCCGGGTGCTGGTCACCTTCCACGATGCGTTCGGATACTTCGGTTCGCGTTACGACCTGGAGGTTCAGGCCTTCGTGGGCGGCCACGGCGGCGACGTGTCGCCCGACGACATCACCCGGGTGCTCGACCTGGTATCCGACCAGGGTCTGACCGCGGTGTTCGCAGAGCCCCAGTTCTCCGACGACGCACTGAACCAGGTCGCCCGCGACGCGAACATCGAGGTTGGGCTCATCAGGGCATTGCCCGATGCCAACCACCCCACCTACATAAGCATGATGCGCGCCAACGCCGATGCGCTGGCCGGACTGCTGCGCTAACGGCGATTCAATCCCGTCCGGCTCCGGTGGGCGGCGAGGAACGCATCGCCCCCCACCACGCCAACCGCCGATTTGGCGGTTGGTCGCGCCAATCCGCGATTGACGGGATAGAATTATACGGAGAGAGCTTCATTTCTTGCGGTTCGTCATCGGTAGGGGCGGGTTTCAAACCCGCCCCTACCGGCGGCAAAGGGCCCACAAACCCCTCTGCCTGAATCTCAGCCCTGCCTGCTGCCCCGGCCCGCCGGTCCACCAGGCTCATTCGATTATCGCTCCATCTATCCGCTCATCCTGAGCTTGTCGAAGGATTGGTTCATGGTTCGACAGGCTCACCATGAGCGGATAGATGGCCGGTGTGGAAATAATCAAAAGGCCCTGGCCGCCCCGCCCCGGGCGAACACGGCGACGCGGCGAGTGTAAAATACCAGCCCATGTTTGAACTGATCATAGAGCCGATGCAGTACGGGTTCATGCAACGGGCGCTGCTGGTGTCGGCGCTGGCCGCCACTGCCTGCGGCGTCGTTGGGACTTTCGTCGTGCTGAGAGGCATGGCCTTTCTGGGCGACGCCATCGCCCACTCCGCGCTCACGGGCATGGCGGTGGCGTTCCTGTTCGGGGCCAACATATTCCTGGGCGCTCTGGTCTGGGCCATCCCTGCGTCGTTGGCCATATCGGCGGTGTCCCGCCACACCGGCGTTCGCCTGGACGCCATCATCGGCGTCCTGTTCGCCGGCGGGTTCGCCATCGGCGTGATCCTGATCAACCTGTCCGCGAACTACGCCGGCGATCTCCTGGGCATCCTGTTCGGCAACGTGCTGGGCGCGACATGGACCGACGTGCTGGCCGTCGGATTGCTGGCCGGCGGGGTGGTGCTGGTCGTGAGGATTCTGTACAAGGAACTGGTTTTCACAACCTACGACTCCGCGGTGGCGGAGGCCTCCGGAATACCGGTGAAATTCCTGGAATACCTGCTGCCGCTGCTGGTCGCCCTCACCACCGTTGCCGCGTTGAAAACCGTCGGCAACGTGATGGTCATGTCCATGCTGGTGGTGCCGGCGGTAACCGGCAGCCTGCTCGCGCGCCGCCTGGGGTCGATGATGGCGGCAACGGTGGCCGTCGCGTTGGCGGCCATTGTGATCGGCATATACCTGTCATATCACCTGAACCTTCCCACCGGCCCTGCCATCGTGGTCGTGTCCATCGTTGAACTCGGGGTGGTGGTAGTGGTGTCGCCGCGCCGTTGGAACCTTTGGGCCCGGCTCCGGCGGCAGCCGGCGCCCCAACCGGCGCTGGATTTGGAGTGATTTCGTCCGGCGAGGTTCCGTTTGATCCGCCGCCGAATCCGCCCGCTCATGGCGGCAAGTTGGCCGGCGCTGCTTTCCTTTCTGGTTGCGACCATCCTGTGGGCGGCGGCCTGCGCCGACGCTCCTGCCGCCACCCCCGCCGTCGGGCAGTTCACCGGAGCATACGATGAGATCGTGGGCGTTGACGGAGTCGCCGCGCCCGATTTCTCCGACCCCGACTACGTGCAACTCCGCCTGCCCGACGACATTCCGCCAATTTACAACCCCCGTTTCGTTCCGGCCTCCGAGGCCGACCTGCCCGGGGACGAATTGGTGATTGGCCTCTCCATTCACGGAGAATCTCGCGCCTACCCTGCCGGAATCCTCTACTCTCGCGAAATGGTCAACGACGTGGTCGGAAACGTGCCCGTGCTGGTCAGTTGGTGTCCCCTGTGCTACACCGCCCTGGTTCACGACCGCAGGGTCGATGGCGACGTGCTGATCCTGGGCAACCAGGGTGCGCTCTACAAGGGAGGCATGACCTGGTACGACCATGGCACCGGGAGCATCTGGTCGCAGCCGTTGGGCGCGGCCATCGCCGGCGACCGGGCCGGCACGGAGTTGTCGTTGGCCCCTTCCCAACTGACCAGTTGGCAACAGTGGCTATCGACCCATCCCGATACCGTCGTTCTCTCCGTCCCGGAATCCGGCGCGGCCTTCCGGGGCAACCGGCCCGGAGCCGATCACGTCGTGGGAATCGTCGTCGAACAATCCGCCGCGGCCTGGCCCTACGACAGCCTTGCGCCGGGGCAAATCATCGAGGGCGACGTGGCCGGCGTCCCGGTGGCCCTGTGGCGTGATGTTCGCAGCGGCGGCGTGAGGGCGGCCAGGCTTCTGCTGCCCGATGGGTCAGTCGTTGCCCCCGACCAGGCGCCCGGCCTGATTCGGGCCGAGCCGGGACGCCACGAAATTCCGGTTATCATCGCCTATCGTTCCGCATGGGACAGGCTGCACCCCGGCTCGACGATTCACGACCGCGCCGCGCCCGCGCGATCCGATACCCAATAAGCCGGTTCAGTCGAATTTCAGCAGACCCTGGCGGATCGCCGTAACCACGGCGTCCAGCTTGGTCGTCGCGTTCAGCTTGCGGCGGAAATGCCGGATGTGGTTCAGCACCGTGTGCGGGCTGATGGCCAACTCCCGGGCAATGCTCGGCGTGTCCCAACCCAACGCCACCAGCCGTAGCACTTCCAGCTCGCGTCCGGTGAGTCTCTGACCGCCAGGCGGCGCCTGGGGGTTGGCCGGTGTACCCGGCTCCGTCTGCCCGAGTGCCGGGTCTCCGGTGCGTCGTTCCGAACCCGCGGGCGGCATCGTTCCGTCCAATTGATCCGTGAACAGGTGGACGATCAACGTGTCCCGGTCGGTCGTCCCTCCGATCACCATGGGCGTGATGGACACCATCTTGCGTTCGCCGGACGCGCAGAGTATCCGCGTCTGCATCGTGGTGGGAAACTGACCGGAGCGAACCGTCAGCGCCGAGGGACATCCTTGCCGACAATCCGACGCCGGCCCGGACGTGGTTATCCCGGCAATGACGTCATAGCACCGGCGACCCAACACGGATTCGCTTGAGTAGCCTGAAACGCGCTCAGCGTACCTGTTCCAGAACAAAATGGTTTGATCCGGGGACACGACGTAGGCGCCAAAGTGTGCTGTGGACAACAGCGCGAATATACTTTCGGCCGTCAAAGGCATTCACCGTTTATTATCTGGTCCCGATCCAGATCACGTCAGACGTAGCAAAGCGCCTTTTGTGAACGTCAGTAATTTCCCACCGTGAGGAGTATATCGGTTCTGTTGACATTGTTGCGTAGAATACAATGGCCCCGATATTTGGTCTATAACAGATGAATGTTACTCAGATAAGGGAGCCACGCTACGGGCCGAGGCCATTCGAAGCGGCGGTCAATGTACCAAATTAACCCTGTCTGTTCCAGTTGCGTTTGGAGTGTGGATCAACATATTTGTGAATTTATAGCATGCACTTATGCTTCTACGGAGGAAAATTGTGAAAATAACGCCTTCTGTGAAACTAACGCCTTGTTATGTCATCTCTACATTGCCGTCACCTCCTTATCTGGCCAGTCACCTTTCCCTTCTGGCCCTCTTACCTGTCAATCAACACCGGCTATCGGGAATTCACCCCTGCCAATACCGGCGCCGGTTTCCCTGTCCATGACGACAACCGCACCGTTTCCCTCAGCCTGTCGGTTGCCGTATCCGTCAGTTGCAGCACCCGTCGGTTGGAGCAATGGAACGGATGGCAGCGCGCCGGAAGAGCATGATAGCCGGGATCCTTTGGCCGCCGCTCCTTCAACCGCATCCGGCAACCGCATCCGGCAACCGCATCCGGTTTGTTGGCGTGAACCTCTGGGCCGGACGGTGGCGCGGAGATTCAGGTGGCGCGGAAATTCAGCGCGAAGGCGCAAAGGGGAAATCGGGTTGCGCGGCGGCAGGAATCCGGAATCCGGAAAACCCTTGCGCTACTGCCCTTGCGCTACCAAATGACGGTTCATGAGCAGGCTCCACCATGCCTGCGGAAGCGGGAATGGCGTGTGAGCGGACATGGTTCCCACCACCGCCGAACAGCTGCCTTCCGGCGATTCCGGTTGACAATATCCCTCCTTTTCAGTAGAGTCCGCCCGGTGGCCGCGCGAGCCTTTCGCGTGGCTGCGAATATCTGGTAGCCGTATCAAATCGAGCGGTTGGCCCGGAGGTATAGCATAGTGTATAGAGTCGCTTCCTTAAAGAACGCCGTCCTCGGTGTTCTTGCCATTGCACTGGTCGTCGCGCTGGCCTGCGGTGGCGCCGCAGAGGAGGCCGCGCCTGCCGCTCCGTCTTCCGGCGCCAGCGAGCAGCAGGCCCA
The DNA here is from genome assembly GCA_964502995.1 of uncultured Dehalococcoidia bacterium. Lineage (GTDB taxonomy): Bacteria > Chloroflexota > Dehalococcoidia > Lucifugimonadales > UBA3495 > Bin87. The sequence goes on along the minus strand of CAZCZB010000033.1, from coordinate 15,094 downwards.
GCAGCCGGCGGCCCAGGACACCCAGCAACAGCAGGAACAATCCCAGGCGCCCGAGCCGACCGCCGTCATCGCGCAGCCGCAGGGCATGTCTGACTCCAGCGCCGGCGGAGCCGCGCCCACTGCCGCGCCCGCGCCCACCCAGGCGCCCGCGGAGACTATGGGCACGCCCGTGCAGGCTGACCTGCGCGTCGCGATCACCCCGCCTTACGCCGAGAACCTGCTGGGCTGGCGCGTGGGAGGCACCAACCAGGGCATTCTCCAACCGATGCAGGAAGCCCTTTTCCAGCGCGATTACCAAACTTGGGAGGCTCGTCCCATGCTGGCCGAGTCCTGGACCGTTTCTCCCGACGGCAAAGAGTGGAGCATCAAGCTGCGGGAAAACGTTCCCTTCCACCACGAGGAAGATACCTTCAGCGTGTCCGATTTCGTGTTCAGCTTCCAGCTCTGGTCGCACCCCGAGGCCAACACGGGTTTCGGCGCGTTCTGGGACCAGATTCTCGGGCCGGAAGGCGACGATGTGCGGAGTTTTACGACCGAAGCTCTGGGCCAGGCGGCCACCGTTACCGCGGTTTCCGACACTGAAATGGTCTGGAATATGAACCGGCCCGAGCTGTGGATTCCCTTCTACGCCTCGGAAGCCACCACCGACCCGCTGATTTACAGCCTCGACTACTGGGAAAAGAACGGCGAAGCGGCCTATGCTGAGAACCCGGTGGGCACCGGTCCTTGGAAGCACGTAAGCTACCAGCAGGGATCCAAGCTGGAGTATGAGCGCGCCTTTGATGACCACTGGCGCATCAACCCCGACTTCGACACCCTTACTTTCTTCTTCGCCGAGGAAGACTTGACCCGCGTGGCGATGCTGAGGGCCAAGGAAGCCGATATTGCTGAGATTCCCCGGGAGTTGCAGGGCGAAATCGTCAACGCCGGCTTCGCCATCACGCAGAGCACGCTGCCCGCCTTCATGGTCTGGGCCGGTATTGGCGGTCAGTACCTGGAAGACAAGCGCAACCCGGACGACCCCAACACCAACGTGCTGGTGCGCCGGGCCATGAACCACGCCATCGACCGCGAGTCTCTGAACGAAGCCTTCTTCGACGACAAGATGGAACTGATGGCGAACACGGGCTGGCATCCCACCGACCCGTCCTATGACCCGGCCTGGGAAATCCCAGCCTACGACCCTGACCTGTCGCGGCAGCTCCTGGCCGAAGCCGGCTACGCCGAAGGCGCCGGCCCCAGCGTCGAGTTCATGTCCGGCAAGCTGGTCGGCGTGCCGGAACTGACCGAAATAGCTGTACCAATGATTTCCTGGCTGGAAGACGTTGGTTTCACAGTGGAGGCCCAAATTGGCGAGTTCCAGCCCATCCGCACCCGCTACCGGGCACGGGAGATGAACAGCGTCATTTGGACTCACCGCACGGGCTTCTGGCCGGCGGGCCGCAACATGCGCGTTTACTTCGTCAGCCCCGCCCTGGCAGGCGCGGTGTTTATGTACGAAGATCCATACACCGAAGACCTGTTCAGCCGCTGGCAAAGCAGTGTGGATGAGGCCGAGCGTCTACAGCTCATGAAGGATGCCGGGCAGTACATGTACGATCAGAACGCCACCATCCCGTTGGGCTTCCTGTTCGCTGAGTTCGGCATCAACCCCGAGGTGATCGCCGAGTACTCGGTCAACAACAGTTACTTCGGCGGCATGAAGGGCCACGAGTACACCAAGGTTGTACGTCAGTAGGCAATCAACCTGCCACAACAAGGGGGCGGTCGGCAGGCTGCCCCCCGACAGTCAACTAGCCATCTACTTGTTTATCCATACCACACCCTGAATGTCGAAGGTCTCTGATGCAGCGTTTCATCTTTTTACGGGTGATTCAGTCCATCGTAGCAATACTGGTCATCAGCGCCGTGGTCTTTGCGTTAGCCCGCGTTACCGGCGACCCGGTGGCGATCCTGTTGCCCGAAGATGCTCCCGACACAGTCGTTGAGCAGGTGCGTGAGAAATGGGGACTAGACCGGCCTATCTACATCCAGTACGCTCGCTACATCGGTAACTTTGTTACCGGCGATTTTGGCGAAGCCTGGGCTTATGGCGGTGTTCCTATCACCGGACTGATTGCCAACCGCCTCCCCAATACAATCGTGCTGGCCGCCTTTGCCTGGGTGATCAGCGCCGCCATTGCGCTGCCTATCGGCGTGATGGTGGCGGTCAAGAAAGACTCCGTCTTCGACTGGGCGGGCAAGATCGTGGCTTTGATCGGACAGTCCGCGCCGTCCTTTGCCATCGGGCTGATCTTGATGTGGGTATTCGCCGTGCTGTTAGGTTGGCTGCCAACTTCAGGCAGCGATGACGGTTTCAAGTCCATCATCCTGCCCGGCGTCGCACTGGGCTACTACAACGTGGCCGCGGTAATGCGTCTCACCAGATCATCGATGCTGGAAGTGCTTGACACCGAGTACGTAAAACTGGCGCGCATCAAGGGTATGCCGGAGTGGAAGGTCATCTGGAAGCACTGCTTCCGCAATGCGTTGATCGTCCCCTTCACCTACATGGGCCTGATCGGCGCGGTTCTGCTCACCGGTTCCGTGGTGATCGAAACGGTGTTCGTGTGGCCCGGCCTGGGCGACCTGGCAATTGACGCCATTCGCAACCGGGACTTCCCGGTGATCCAGAGCATCGTCATTCTCTTCGCCGCGTTCTACATTTTCATCAACCTGATGGTTGACGTGATGTACGCTTACCTGAACCCCCGGATTCGATACTAGGCGATGGGCCGCCTCTTCGGTTCGCCCTCGCGAGGAATTAGGTAATGACCACCCCAACAGCAAATCCGGTCGCCGCCGCGTCAACTGCTGACCACGGCGTCATTCCCCAGCGTGGCAAGTTCGGGCAGGTGGTGTTCAACGTCCGCCAGTATCCGATCATCCCCCTGGTCATCCTTGCGGTGATGTTGATCATCCCCGCGATTTTCGCCAACATGATCTCTCCTCACGATCCGGTGGACGTCAACCTGCGCGCTCGCCTCATGCCGCCGGCCTGGCTGGATGGCGGCAGTTGGCAGTACGTGCTGGGCACCGACCGGCAGGGATTCGACATCCTGAGCCGGATCATCCACGGCGCCCGTATTTCCCTGTCCATTTCCCTCCTGGCGATTGCGCTCGGCGGGGGAGTGGGCACCGTCCTAGGTCTGCTGGCTGCTTACGGCGGCGGCTGGGTTGACACCCTCATCATGCGGATTGTGGACATCAAGCTTGCGTTCCCGTCCATCCTGCTGGCCCTGGTGCTGGTGGCGGTGAGCGGGCCAGGGTTCCAGACCGTGGTGCTGGTCATCGCATTGCTCCTGTGGGCCAGGTTCGCCCGCATGGTTCGCGGCGAGGCCCTGGCAATCAAGCAGCAGGACTTCATCGCCCGCGCGCAGGTGGCCGGCGCATCGCCCATCCGCATCATGGTGCGCCACATCTTCCCCAACGTAGTGAACACCGTCGTGGTGCTGGCCACTCTTGAGGTCGGGCACGTCATCATCCTGGAATCCACCCTGAGCTTCCTCGGCGCGGGCCTGGTGAAACCGACGCCGGCCTGGGGCCTCATGGTGGCCGATGGACGGGCGCTCATCGTCACGGCCTGGTGGCTGTTCTTCTTCCCCACTCTGGCCATCGTGCTGACTGTGTTGTCCATGAACCTGCTGGGCGACTGGCTGCGCGACCGGTTGGATCCGAAGCTGCGCAACGTCTAGTCAGCAACGGATTTCCCTGAAGTCTGAAGGCGGGGTGTCCAAACGCATCCCGCCAACCTTTTGCCCATAACCGGTCCGACTAAAATGTCCACGACTCCAACCAATCAGCCACCGTCCACTGGCGTGTCCCCGGATCTCCCGCCGCATCTCTCTGAAGATGAAGCGCTGGTTGATGGCGATCTGCCCGAATGGGCCCAGGAACTCCCGCCCCGTCGCCGAATCCTTTCCAGGCGCAACATCGCCATCGCCATATTCGCCGTGCTGGTGATCGGCGTCGTCGTCTGGTTGAACTTTCCGTTCATACCCGACCCGGTCAAACTGGCGCGTCTGCCCGATCGCGTTTTCGATTCGGCGTCCGCGCCCGGCATGTGGACCATGACCGGACGTAACCTGGGGCAAACGGGATTCATCGCCGATGTGCTGTCCACCCCTGAGGGAAACCTGCTTTGGAGCGCGGATGCCGGTACGCCGACCCTGGCGGCCCCGGTGGTGTCGGATGGCCGCATCTACCTGGGCGCGGACTTCCGCATCGCCGTTTTCGACTCCGCAACCGGCGATGAACTGTCGTCAATGCCCGCCACCGGGCCGGTGGGAAACTCGGTCGCCCTGGCGAACGACACTCTGTATTACTCCATGCCCGACCGCCGGGTGGTGTCGCGCGACGTTGAAACCGGGCAGATCAATTGGGAATACGAAATGGCGGATTCCACCGGCGGCCCCGTGGCGGTGGCCGACGGCATCGTGTACGCCGGCGCCCTGAACGGCGTTACCTACGCCCTCAACGCCACCACCGGAGAGCCTATTTGGCAGCACGAATCCGGCGGAGAGGTGCGCTCGCCCGTTTCGTATGCGGACCGCATCGTGTTCGCGGCATCGGCCGACCGCAGCGTGTACGCGCTGGACGCCCGCACCGGCCAGGAGAGGGCACGGTTCCGTACCGGGGCGGCCCTGGTGGCCGCGCCGGTATCCGCCAACGAGTCGACCTACTTCGTGTCCGGCCGCAAGTTGTATGCCATGGATGCCGACGCGCTGGAATACCCCGGGCAGTACGCCGTGACCCGAACGTGGTCGCAACTGTGGCTGTGGGGATTCCCCCTTCCGTCGCCGCCCGCGCAGCCCGGCGACCGCTGGCGCTTCGGGCCCGATTATCCCGAAGGGACAACGAGCCGGGAGAAGCGGACCGAAGGCATCATCTCCGCGCCCGCCGTGGCGGGAGACCGCCTCTACGTCGGCGACACGCTGGGCAAGATGTACGGTGTGGACGCCATCACCGGCGAGGAACAATGGCAGTTCCGGGCTGAGGACGGCATCGTGGCGCCGCCTGTGGTGGTGAGCGATCTGGTAATGTTCGGCGACAAGGCCGGCATCGTGTACGCCCTGGACCGGCACGACGGCACGGAGCGGTGGCGGCTGCAACTCACCGACGCCGTGCGCATCGGCCCGGTATATGCGGACGGCCGCCTCCTGGTTCGCACCGAAGACGGCCTGCTGCACGCGATCAGGTAAGCGTGGCCATTTCATCCCGGGTTCCCGGAATCGTGCAGACGTAAAATCACGTCCGGGTCGATGCCGCGCTCTTCCGGGCGTTCCCTGACGATATTCCGCCAACCCGGCAAGGCGATAACGATGATCGCCGGCGGCGCGCCGCTGCCAACATCGGCCAATCGAGTCGGATGCGGCGCGGTTGCCCGTGCCATCTTATGCTCGAAGGAGCCGGAGGTGGTAGCGCCTCCGGCAGCGCTATAACTACACCCACCGACTATTGTGCGGTATAGCCCCCGTCGATCACCAACTCGCTGCCCGTCATGAACGACGCCTCGTCGGATGCCAGGAACAGCACTCCGTTGGCGATGTCGTCCACGTTGCCGATGCGTCCCAGTGGAGTCGCGTCGATCCGGCGCTGACGCATCCCCGGCTCCGACATCATCCGCTCGGTCATCGCCGTGTCGATGTAGCCGGGATGCACCGAGTTGCACCGGATGCCGTCGGCGGCGTACTGGACGGCGGTGGACTTGGTCAGCAGACGCACCGCCCCCTTGGAACTGGCGTAGGCCGAACCCGCGCCGGACCCGGGGCTGAGTCCAACCAGCCCGGCGATTGACGAGATGTTGATGATGGAACCGCCGCCGGCCGTCCGCATCGCCGGAATCGCGGCGCGCGTGCCCAGGAAAACGCCCTTGCCGTTCACGTCCATCACCTGGGCCCACACCTCCACCGGAGCCTCGTGGATGCGCGGCGCGTTGACGCCGCCGATGGTCGTGCTGCCGATGCCAGCGTTGTTGACCAGGATGTCCAGCTTGCCGTAGCGGTTCACCGCCTCGGTCACGGCGTCGGCCCACTGGTCGGCGTCGGTGACGTCCAGATGGACGAAGGTGGCCTGGCCGCCCAGTTCGCGGATTTCCGCCTCCAACTTCATCCCTTCGTCGTCGAGAATGTCTCCAATGACCACCGCCGCGCCTTCCTTGACGAACAACCTCGCCTCTGCCGCGCCCTGCCCGCGCGCGCCGCCGCTGATCAGCGCAACCTTGCCTTCCAGTCGCATGGTGAACCTCCCAATATATCCGTAATTGTGCGGGCACATGGTATCGCATCAACGCCCCGAATGCGACGGACGATGCAAACGCGCAGCCCGCACGCGCGCCAGGGGCGAATAACCGTTCGCCCCGGCCGGTTCACCGCTCCAACCGCCGGAATCACTCAACACGAAGGCGCAGAGGCGGCAAAGCAATGGATGGCTGAACCATCCATCTGCGATTGACCCGCGACCGTGCGGCCTTTGGGGAACCCTCTCAACGCCGAACCGTTATAATCAACCTGGGCATAACCTCAACGCAGGCCGCCGGGAGGAACGCCGGATGACTACTCCACAAGCCAAAACCGGGCCAACCACGGAACAATGGGAGCCCTATCCCGAACTGGAAAAAGAAGAAAAGGATATGCAGCAAAGGCCCCCCGAACATGACCTGAACGCCAAGTTGTGTTCCGCGCTCACGCCCGGCTATCACTTTCCGTACCATCCCGACATCCTGATCGGGGGCGAAATCCCGATTTACTACGGCGACCGCGACCCGGTTACCCGCCGGTTCCCCAACATTCGACCCGACATCCTCATCGCGCTCAATGTGGATAGCTACGCCATCCGCCGCCGGGTGGGATACGACCCGATACAGAACGGCAAGCCGCCCGATGTCGCGGTGGAGATTGCCTCGCCCAGCACCTACCGCAATGACGCGGGCCGCAAGCGCGACGTTTATCAGATGCTGCGCGTCCCCGAATACTGGCGTTTCGACCCGAGCGGCGGCGAGATGTTCGGTCAGGCGGTTATACTCGAACAGCTTATCGACGGACGCTATCAGCGCCTGCCCCTGCTGAATTACGACGGCGGCGTCGTGGGCTCTACCAGTCCCCTGCTGAACCTCAACTTCCGCTACCAGGGGAACGAACTGTTCACCGTCCACGACCCGGAAACCGGACGCGAATACGAACATCCGGAGCAGGCAAATGTCCGCCTCCGGGAAAGTCAACTGGCAGTGGAGCAGGAAAACGCCCGTCTGCGGGAAGAAATCCGCCGCCTGCAGGGAAGCTGACCCGGCCCGTCGTTGACGCTGAGCCGGCGCTCATTCTGCGGAACGTCCGCCCACGGCGGGAGTCTGTCGCAGGATCCGCCGTCCGCAGCTCATGGGAGTAGCGTGGGGGCGAATGATCATTCGCCCCCGCTGGTTCGGGCGTCAACCGCCGGAACCGGTTACCCCAGCGTCGTCGTCAGCACCCACATGGGCCGCTCGCCCACGGCGTAGGAGCCCAGCGTCGTCAGTTCTCCGGTGTCGCCGTTGACGCTGTACGACGCCAACTGTCCGGTTGCGGAGCCGGCGGCGAACACATAGCGTCCCGAGGGGTCCAGGCTGAACGCGCTGGGCACGGCCTCCGTGCTGGCGTGGCCTGCCGGCGTCAGGCGACCCTCACCGTCCACCGTGAAACTGGCGATGCTGTTGTGCCCCCGGTTGGGCGCGAACAACAGGCTGCCGTCCGGCGAAAACTGGATCTGTGAGCAGGTGTTGCGTTCGGTCACGCCGGCGGGCAGCGTTGATACGGTTTCCAACGGCGTCAGCCCTCCCTCGCCGCCGATGGTGTACGACGAAACGCTGCATCCCTGCTCGTTGGAGAAATACACCACGTCCAGCGATGGATGGAACGTGAAATGCCGCGGACCGATCATGTCGTCCTGGGCCAACGTAGCCGGGTCGTTGGCCGTCAGCGCCCCGCTGGACTCGTCGAACCGGAACTGGTAGATGACGTTGGGCCCCGGGATGTTCTTGGGCGGTTCCAGCACGTTGTCGCTCTGCCGCGCGATGTGGGGCACGTAGGCAAAACGGTTGGAGCGGTCGGTCTGGATGGCGTGGGCGCCGCTGTCGGTGTCCAGCACGCAGGTGGCCGCCCCGCCGACGCTGCCGTCGTCGCCCAGCGGATGCACCGCCGCCTTGCCGTCGGCATAGTAGGACGACAGCAGGAACCGTCCGGTGCGGTCGGTGGCCAGGAAGGCCGGCGTCCCCGGCGGCGTCACCGAACCGGTCTGGGTGAGTTCGCCGGTCTGCTGGTCGATGCGGTGGCTGGTGATCTCCGGAACCTCGCGGTGTCCCACGTATAGCGTCCGCCGGTCCAGGCTGATTGCCAGCAGGGACGGCCCGCCCGATACCTCCTCCTCTCCGGCGATGGTGAGGGATCCGCTGGCGTCGTCCATCGTGAAAATCGAGATCTTGTTGTCATCCTGCGCTGCGACATACACAAAAGTTGCCATGTTTGCCACCTCCTGTTCCGGTGAAAGCTCGGCGCGTTGCCATTTTGCAGGGGCGGGTTTCAAACCCGCCCCCAAATACATCGAATCAGCGAATGAGTTCCTCCGCCATGCGCTCCAACTGCTGGCCCATCTCCTCCTCGGTGTCCGAGTGGTTGGGCCACACGCAGACGCGCAGCGCCCCGGCGTTGAGGAAATCGTCCACGGTCTGGCGGGTGGTTTCCGGCGGCTGGCCGAATACCGAAATGGTCAGCGCCTGGGGGTCGCGGCCGCGTTCCGCAGCCATCGCGTCAAGCTGCTCGCGGCTGTCCTCAATCTGCGCCGGAGTGGTCCGGTTGGGCAGCCAGCCATCGCCGTACCGAACGACGCGGCGCAGCACGTTGCGGGCGTTGCCGCCCAGCAGCACGGGCGGGTGCGGCTGCTGCACCGGCTTGGGATACATGTACACCGGCGGGAAGTTGTAATACTTGCCGTGGAACTCGGCCTGATCCTGCGTCCACAGTTCCTTCAGCGCGCCGATGGCCTCCTCGGTCTGGGTCCAGCGGTGGTCAAAGTCGCCGCCCATCATCTCGGTTTCCTCGCGGTTCCAGCCGGCGCCGATGCCAAAGACAAAGCGGCCGTTGCTGTGCCGGTCCAGCACCGAAATCTGCTTGGCCAGAATCAGCGGGTTGCGCTCGGGCACCAGCGTGATGCCGGTGCAAAGCTTGATGCGGTCGGTGACGGCGGCCGCCATGGCCAGCGACATGTACGGGTCGGAGAAATGCCGGTACGTCCACGGTATCTCGCCGCCCGTCGCCGGGAACGGGCTGGCGCTGGTGACCGGCAGAATGGGATGCTCGTGATACCAGATGGACTCGAAGCCCAACTCCTCGGCCTTCTTGGCGACGAATGCCGGGTCGAGCGTGTAGGCAGGCAGGGGTACGATGATTCCGACGGACATGCGGTTGGCTCCTTTGGAGTGAAATTTGCGTCAGTGTTCGCGGCGTTGGGTCGGAGTTTATCAGATGGATTGACGCCTGCGCCGCCCTGACACCCGATGTACCAGGCCCTTTCCAAAGTTGCGCAATTTTCTTGTCCCCGCTCGTCCTGAGCCTGTCGAAGGACGAAGCTCGTGGTTCGATGGGCTCACCATGAGCGGAAAGTGTGGAGACTTTGGAAAGGCCCTACCGATGCAGGGGCGAATAATCATTCGCTCCACGCCGCGGGACTGCGCCGTCCGAACAGCCCGCATTCCAACCCGCCACCATATCGCGTCCCGAACCGAATTTGAAATACGATCAGGTCAGATCCGCCGTCTCTACTCGCCGCGCTCGTTCAGCAGACTGGCGGCCAACTCCCTCGCCTCGTCCAGGCTGTGGACGAAACGCTCGCTTGGGACACGCCGGAACACGTTGAACGACCGCAGGTTGCTCGCCACGGTACCGGAGAGGTTGAGCACGATGCACTCCGTGTTGGCGGCCGCGGCCGCGTCAATGAGTTGCTCCATCACAAGGGCCGCGCTGTCGTCCATATCCGCGGTTCTGGAAAAATCGAATATCACGATCTCGTGCTCTTCAATGTCCCTCCCAACCATCCAGGCCAGTTGGTTTGCCGATGCGAATGAGAACTGACCCCGCAGATCCACCAACCCCACTCGTGCCTGGAACCGGTCGGCGTCTCCTCCAACAGCGGCGCCTGAGAAAAACTCGCTGTCCAGCAACGGCGCCGAAATGACGCTGCCCAACTCGCGCTGCTCCGACTGCCGGGCGCGAGCGAATCCGCCCACTATCAGTCCGACAATAATGGCAGTAATCAGGTCAACGAACACGGTGAGCAACAGGGTGAGCAGCATCACCAGCAGGTAGTCGCGTCGCACGTGCCTGACGCGCATGATGAGCCGCCAGTCTATGATGTCCCACCCGGTCTTGATGAGAATGCCGGCCAACGCGGCCAATGGCATGGGCTCCGCCACCCGGCCAAGTCCGAGCAACAGCGCCAGCAGGATTGCTGCGGACAAAACGCCGGACACGGCAGTGACCCCGCCGGCCCTGATGTTGACAACCGTCCCTGATGTTGACCCCGCCCCGGGCATGGCGCCCAGCAGACCGGCCGCCGTGTTGCCGATGCCCTGACCCACAAGCTCAAGGTTTGATCTATGACGGGTGTGGGTGAGAGAATCCGCGACCAGTGATGTCACCAGGCTGTTGACGGAACCGATGAGCGCCAGCGTGAAGGCCGGTTGCAGCGCGGAGAGCAGGAAGCCCGGTGATTGCTCTGGCACATACAGCCCGGGAAAGCCCGAAGGCAACCTGCCTATAACCGGAGCGTCCTGGAGCCACAGCGCGGCCACTGTGGTCCCCACGATCAGCGCCAGCAGCGGGCCCGGCAAGAAACGGTCCAGCCGCCGGGGCCAGAAAACGCAAATGGCAAGGGCCCCGGCGCCAATAATTATGGCATGGACGTTGAACGCCAGTATGGCCTGCGGCCAGGCGCGAACGATCCCGATCAACCCGCCGGACGCAGCAGGCGCGCCCAGGAACGGCAGGGTCTGAAGCAATATGATCAGGATGCCGATACCGGACGTGAATCCGGAGATCATGGAGTACGGCGTGTAGGTAACAAATCGGCCCAGGCGCAGAATACCCAACCCGATCTGGATAATCCCGGCCAACATTACTATCGTGAACGCCTCGGACGGATTGCTGGCGTGCTGGGTCAGCACCACCAGCATCGCCACGACCATGGCCGCAGTGGGAAAAGCGATACGAGTGGGCGTTCCCCCGAATACCGACGCGCAAAACCCGACCACTATTGAGCCGTACATGCCGGCAATCGGTCCCATCCCGGTGACGACGCCATAGGCAAGGGCCACCGGCAGCACGGTGGCGGCCGTGGTCACGCCGCCGAACACGTCCCCCGAAAACTTGCGCAGGTCGTAGTTCAGCCACACCGAATCTGAGTTGGAGAGTTGCGGGAGCAGGAATCAGTTGCCGGCCAGCGTTTCACCTACCGGCAGCAATCCAGTCGGCCACCCGCTCGCCGATCATGATGGTGGTGCAGTTGGTGTTGGCGCGAATCACGTCGGGCATCACCGAGGCGTCGGCGACCCGCAGGTTCTCGATGCCGTGGACGCGGCAATACTGGTCAACCACGGCCATGGCGTCGGAGCCGGGCCCCATCTTGCAGGTGCCCGAGAGGTGCTGCCCGATGCAGACCTCGCGCAGCATCCAGTCGTCCAGCGCCTCGTCGGATACCAGGTCGTCCGCCGTCGGCGAGATCAGGCCGTCGTAGATGTTGCGGAACTGCTCGTGGTCCAGCAAACGCAGCACGATGCGGATGGCCTCGCGCATCCGCGCCCGGTCCCAGTCCGCCTCCAGGTAGCGGCAGTCGATGTGGGGCTGCACGTCGGGGTCGGTGGATTGCAGCGTCAACTCGCCCGCGCTCTCGGCCAGTTCCATCATGCAGGTCAGGCGGATGCCCTCGTTGTCGAAGGGGTCGCCGCCCAACGGCGTCGAGAACGACGACGGGAATATCTGCATGTCGTTGCGCGCATCGGAACCGCTGGCCGTGTAGCGCAGCACCGTCTGGATGCGCGGCGCGTCCGGGTCCAGCGGGAAGTCGTCCTTGACCTTGACGCGCACGGGCACCAGCGGATGGTCGCGCAGGTTCTTGCCCACGCCGGGCAGGTCCCTGACCACCGGGACTCCCAGGTTCCGCAGTTCTGCCGCCGGCCCCACGCCGGACAGCAGCAGCAGTTGCGGCGACGCGATGGCGCCAGCGCACAGTACGATCTGATCGGCCTCTATGTCGAAAGTCTCGCCGCCGCTCTCCACCCGCACGCCAACCGCTCGTGGTGAGCCCGTCGAACCGGGTGAGCCTGTCGAGCCGGGTGAGCCTGTCGAGCCGGGTGAGCCTCCCGCAGCATCCTCGAACAGCACGCGGCGCACGCGCACGTTGGCGCGAATGGTCAGGTTCAGCCGGTGGCGGTTGGGATTCACGTAGGTGAGGGCGGTGCTCATGCGCACGCCGTTGGGGTTGTTCATCGGGAACGGCCCCACGCCCGTGGAGTCGGGATGGTTGTGGTCGTACACCTCAGCGTACCCCACGTCGGTGCAGGCATTGTGGAATGCCTCCTGCAATGGCAGCCAGTCCTCCCGGCGGTGACGGCGCACCGGAATCGGCCCGTCGAACCCGTGGAAGTCGTCGTTGATGTCGGTGTCCGTCTCCTGCTTGCGGAAGAAGGGCAGCACGTTGATGTAGCTCCACTCGTCGTTGCCCCAGGACGCCCAGTTGTCATAATCCTCGGGCACGCCGCGCAGGAAAACCTGCCCGTTGATGGCGCTGGTTCCTCCCACCACGCGGCCGCGCGGCACGTTGACGGGTTCGGTCTGCCGGGGCGTCCCCGTGCCGACGAACGACCAGTTGTGGGGCGCGCCCATCTCCGATGCGCGGGGCGCGTAACCGAATTTCAGATCGTCGGGCGTCTGCTCCAGGTCGGGATAGTCCGGCCCTGCCTCCAGCAGCAGCACCGACCGGTTGGGGTCCTCGGACAAACGGGTGGCCATGGTTCCGCCGGCAGAACCGGCGCCGATCACTATGACGTCGTATTTCATGCGGTTGCTCCTCCTCTTGTGCTCGAACCACTGTCGCCACTCCTCAGCGGTTGGAAAGGGACTGCTATATGATGCGATCCAAAGACGTTGGGAACCGTCGATTCCCTATATCTCTATCCGTCAAGAGCTTCCCGAATCCTGAATATTTTGTCCGCCACATCATGCGCTTGATAGTAAATGAAATTTATGCGTTCTTGCAGTTCGCGTTTCAACTCTTGCCTTCTATCTGGATCTGGCTCATCGGCCAACGCATTAAGTCGATTAGTAATTTGATTCTTGGTTCCTAACCAACTGTCCACATGTCTCCGTACTTCCTGCCATCCTCCGTCTTCTGACAAACCTAGATGCTTTCTGATCGATTCAATGGTATGACCTTCGGACGCCATTACATTAGCTGTATGGATTTGTTGATCGTTCAATTGCATCGAACACCTCTACGAAGTTTTGTTACAGTCTGTCGGAACCTCGGTTAGGTCACCTAGTGCGCAACTCTGAATGGTGTTGGGATATTACAAAGCCCGGAGAAATTCGTCGGTGGACATCACTGTGCCCTGGCGCGGGTACACCTTCTCGGTGAGGACGCGATGCACCTCGGGGTCGCCGTCGGAGCAGGCGTCGGACACCACGATGAACGAGTAGTTGATATCCACGGCCCACCGCACCGACGACAGCACGCATCCGCTGGTGGCAACGCCCATGATCACCAGGTTGTTGACGCCCATCTCGCGCAGGGTCACGTCCAGCGCGGTGGTGGAGAACGGGCCGGGCCTCACCTTGGTGATGACCAGTTCGCCCTCCGCCGGCGCGACGCCCTCGTGCAGTTCCACGTCGGGCGCGTACTCGGCGAACGGGCCGCCCCGATGCACTACGTAGATCACCGGGATGCCGGCGGCGCGGGCGCCGGCCAGGGCGCGGGCGGCGTTGCCCACCACCGCATCCGGCTCCGAGGCCACGTTGCTGATGATCCGCTGCTGAAAGTCCATAATCAGCACGGCGCTGCGGGCCGCATCAATACTGGTTGCCTGTTGTGTCATGGGATGCCTCCTTCAACGTGGGGAATGGTTGCCTGAGGTTGAGCGGCATTATAGCGCAGCCCTAACTCCCTCGCCGCCAGGCAATCACAGATACTTCCTTGCCCCGCCCGTGCACGTTCTCGATACCGCTCATGGTGAGCCTGTCGAACCATGCCACCGGCCTTCCACGACCACATGACAGGTCGAATACCATCCACCAACAAATGTTGGACAACTATGACGTCACAGCTATGCTGATTCATAATAAAATGGTTTTATTGTATAATCCGCGTTCCAATAAGAGACGGCGGACGTATTGAATGCCAAAAACCGGTACATAAATGAGCAAGTTGTTCATCACCACCGCCGTTCTGTACTTGACGGGCACCACAAGCGCGGGGATGGCTGCGCTATTGTCCACCTTTTGGGCGTATAATCTGGACAACCGAATGGTCTCGGATCTCGTGACCGCCGCCATCATCAACACGGCTGCTGCGGTGGCGGCGATGGGATTTTTCGGAGGGTTCGATATGATATTCACCATCTGGCAGTTTCTCCGCAACCAGGAAGCCGAAAAAGCCCGCGAGCAAGAACGGGAAGAGGAGCGCAAAGAGCGCGAGGAAATCATGACCATGTTGCGGGCCGAGCACCAACGCAACCAGGAACTGCACGCCCGTGTTATGGAGTTGTCAGAACTGGCCATCCAGCGGGCGAACGGCAACGGAACCAACGGAGAGTCCTCCAAAACGTAGGGGCGAATAATCATTCGATATGATATTCACCATCTGGCAGTTTCTCCGCAACCAGGAAGCCGAAAAAG
>CAZCZB010000032.1:6268-31013 GCA_964502995.1 uncultured Dehalococcoidia bacterium | reverse complement strand
ACAACTGGCAAGTGCGACAATAATCGGAAGACCCTGGCTGACACCGCGTCACGCTAGACGAACGGCTGCTTCGCCCAGCCCTCCTCGAAGGTTGTGTGAAAGAAGGGCGCTGATTTCTTGCTCCGGTACATCCATTTGCCCTCGACCCGCACGTATTCCTCCTCGTCCAGACCGGCCCGCCACATCGCCTTGCCCGTGTCTCCCACGGTGCAGGGCATGAACAGGTACCACTGGGCCCGCGCCGTGTCGCCGGTGACTTCGATCTTCGGGTTCAGCCCGTAGTGCAACGCAAAGACGAAGTGGCCGGAAATGCCGCGGAAGAACTCCCGAATCGCCTCCCTGCCCTCGTGTCTCCCCATGCCCTGGCTTTCCCAGGTGGCGTCCTCAACAAACAGGGCGGCCAGCCGGTCCGCGTCATAGTTGTCGTCGCAGGCAGCGGCGTATTCCGCCTTGAGATTGCGCAGCGCCTCGACGTCCTCCAGGTGGCGAACCCGGTCCCTCAGTTCCCGCACCACCGCTGCCAGGTCAGCCGGTTGATCAGTTGACATGCGAATACCTCGTGTTGTCTCGCGCAAATTTCGTAGAGAGCCAACCCGTGATGGGGCTTTGGCGCCCGGGCAGGCGTCTCCCTTCAAGTCAAGGGGTGCTGCCCCTCACGCGTACCCACTTTGATAATCTGTCATTGCGAGTCCGCCACAGGCGGACGTGGCAATCTCGTTGAGGCGCTAACGACTACGACCAACTGCCCGCGCCAGGCGGATGGGATTGCCATCCGCCTGTGGCGGACTCGCAATGACAAACTGGGTACGCATGAGGTGCTGCCCGGGCTGCGTTGGTTACTGGTTGGCCAGGGGGACGGTGCAGGTTACGCAGGGCTGGTCGCCGTGGGTGGCGGTGGTGTGACCCTGGCCCGTGATGTCCTCCACCAGGCGGGCGTCGCCGGGGCCGAAGACGTGCTTGGAGCCGTCGCCCAGGCCGATCTCCAACTGGCCGGACAGGATGATCACAAACTGGCGGCGCGGCGCAACGTGCCAGTCGGAGAAGCGACCCGGCTGTGCTTCACTGAAGCTGATGGTGGTGACATCCTGCGCGCTCTTCCAATCGGGCGTCTGGTCCAGGTCGATGGTCTCGATGTGCGACTGGCCGTCGTCGCCGGTGTAAAGTCTGAAAGTTCCCATGGTATTCCTCCGTTTTGGTCTTTGGTTTTGGTCGTTGATGGATGCGGTCAGGCCGCGGCCGAAGTCTGCCGGGCTTCGACCCTGGCGATGAACTCCAGCAGGTGCGCGGCGTAGAAAGTGGATTTCATGTGGTAGCGGTTGGTGGCGGCGATGCCTGGGAAGGTGTTGTCGTGCTGGCCGATCACCGCCCATTCCTCGTGGGTCCACGCCGACGGGAGCAACTCCGCGTCGGAAACCATCCGCTTCACGTTCTCCGCCGCCGACTTGTGATGAACGTCGTCCGGCGTGTTGCCCTCGAAGGCCACCACCGGGCAGGTTATGGACGCCAGTTGTTCCTCGGTCAGGTCGCCCACCGGGTTCGGCTGCGAGAACTGCTCCCGCCACCGCCGCATGACGGAACAGAACTCCTGAGCATCCATGCCCAGGATGCGTTCCCGGTTGTCGGCGTTGTCCCGGATGCGCTGCTCGAAAAACTCGGTGGCGGCCACGGCGGCCATCCCGCCCCGCTCGGCGGCCTCGATGTACTGCCCGTAGTAGCCGGGCGACATCAACTCCGCGCTCCTCGGCCCGCCGGAAACCTCCCACACAAATACGCCCTTGACCACCTCCGGATGCCGCACCGCCACCGTCAGCGAGGTGCGTGAACCGGCCGACCCTCCGGCCAGGTAGGCCGGGGCAGCCTCCAGGTGGTTCAGCAGCGCCGCCATCTCCTCGGCCCAAAGGTGCTGCTCGGAAAGCTCTCCGCCGATCACCACGTCGGACTTCCCGCAGTTGCGCCGGTCGTGGATTATGACGCGGCAATGGGTTGCCAGCAGGGCCGCCATGGGACGCAGGCCGTTGTGGTCCACGCGCCCGCCCGGCGTCAGCATGACCGTGGGGCCGGCGCCATACTCCTCGTAATACAGGTTGACTCCGTCTATGTTGGCGTAAGGCACTGCTCACTCCTTTCTGTGTGAATACCGTGTCTGTCTGAATGCCGTGTCTGTGCAAATACCGTGGCGCAGGTTGCGCCGGATTCGTGATACCGGCAGTTTAGCACCTTGCGACGGCCCCGGCGCGCGCTCGGACGCGCCCGCCGCCTGTGCTAAAATCGGCAGCGGAGGGCAATTTCCCCACCTCCCTGCCGGGAGGGTGTGGCTGAGGCAGAGAGCATGAAGCTGATTTCATGGAACGTCAACGGTATTCGGGCGGCTCACAAGAAGGGATTCCTTGAGTGGTTTCTGGAAGAACAGCCCGACGTGCTGTGCCTCCAGGAAACCAAGGCCCACGAGTCCCAGTTGCCCGACGCCCTGAAGCAGGTGGAGGGCTATTCCAGTTGGTTCACCACTCCGGAGCGCAAGGGCTACAGCGGCGTGGGACTCTACACCCGCGATGGACACGCGCCCCGCAGCGTCAGCTTCGGTCTGGGCGTCGAGCGATTCGACAGCGAGGGGCGCACCATCGTCGCCGACTTCGACGATTTCGTGTTCCTGGGCATCTATTTCCCCAACGGCAAGCAGTCCGCCGAACGTCTGCGTTACAAGATGGAGTTCTACGACGCCTTCCTGGATTACGTGGACAATCTGCGACGGGAAGGCCGCAGCGTGATCGTGTGCGGCGACGTGAATACCGCCCACAAGGAAATCGACCTCGCCCGTCCGAAGGAAAACTCGAAGGTTTCCGGATTCCTGCCCGAGGAACGCGCCTGGATGGATACCTTCCTTGAACACGGCTACGTCGACACTTTTCGCCGGTTCAACCAGGAACCGCACAACTACAGTTGGTGGAACCAGGTGACTCGCGCGCGGGAACGGAACGTCGGCTGGCGCATCGACTACTTCTTCACCGACAGCGATTTCGCCTCCAACCTGGCCGATGCCTTCATCCTGCCCGACGTGATGGGTTCCGATCACTGCCCCGTCGGCATCCAAATTTCCTGAGCCGGTCTGCGGCAGCGTCCCCATTCAGGCGGTTCGTTTCCACCCACGCCCATGCCGGCAACCGTAGGGGCAGGTTTGAAACCTGCCCCTGCCCGCCCCTGCCCGCCGTTACGTCGTAGGGGCGAATGATTATTCGCCCCTACCCTGGAAACTTCCCGATTCGCAAGGGGCTGCGCCTCCCTAACGGTGTGCTGACGCGGGTCGCCGCGCGGCTGACAGCGTGCCCATGCGTACCCAGTTTGTCATTGCGAGTCCGCCACAGGCGGATGGCAATCCCATCCGCCTTGCGCGGGCAGTTGGTCGTAGTCGTTAGCACCTCAACGAGATTGCCACGTCCGCCTGTGGCGGACTCGCAATGACAGATTATCAAAGTGGGTACGCGTGAGTGTCGGCGTGCCGGCAAGCCGATTCGGGAGTGTCGGGCAAGGGTGGCCGGGGAAGGACGGATCGGATGCCGCCCAGGATTTGCGATGGCCCGCTATTCCTCGTCCTCTTTCCAGGATATGAGGCGGTCCGGGGTAATGGCGATCAGCGTCAACCGTTCCTCCGACAGAAGTTGCGCGGCGAACTGGGCGCCCCGCTCCTCGCCATCGTAAAGGACGCACATCCTGCGCACTACGTCATCCAGCCCGTCGTCGGTGACCTCGGCCGTCCCCTCGACGGTCACAAACGAATACGGGCGGTCCGGGGTGCAGACGGACAGGGCCACGGCGGAATTGCCGCGAATGTTCCGCACCTTGACCGTCGCCCGGCCGGCCATCACCAGCGCCCGACCGTCATCCCAAAGGAACCACACCGGCGCCACGTGGGGCGTGCCGGTGGGATACATGGTGACCAACTGGGCCGTCCGGGGCTGGGAGAGAAATTCCTCAATCTCCGCTGAGTTCAGTGTTCCCAAGGTATTGCCTCCTGCGCCCTCTCGGGTCCGCGATGCCGTTCATCAAAATGCCGCGCCCATGATAGCGGAAAGGAGTCCCGTTTACTCCCTCCCATACCGCCGGCCATAACCCCGGTTGAGGCCGACCGGCGCGCGCGCAGTCCAACCCCATTCGCAGCCTGTCAGCGCGGCGGTGGGTCGCCGCCGGCAGTCAGGGACGCGCTCATGTCCCACAGCCGGCCCGCCAGTTCGGCATCGTAGCTGATGCCGGAAGACGACGTTGGGCGGCAGTCCACGAAATACCTGCCGGTCACACCCTCCACTTCGGGCGACGCGGCCAGGTACACCGGCGTCTCCGCTCCCCGGTCCGCCGCAATGCCGCGCACTCCGATGAAGAAGTTGACCACGCGGCCCAGCAGACCGTTGTTGCGGGCGATGTTGGTCCGCACCAGGCCGGGATGCAGGGCGTTCGCCGTGATGCTCTCGCCCTCCAGGCGTCTCGCCAATTCGTAGGTGAACAGGATGTTGCACAGCTTGGAGAGTTTGTAGGCTCCATAACCCCGATTGCCTGACGGTTTGGGCAGGTCCTCCAGCCGGAACCTGCCCGGCGATTCATGGGCGCACGAGGATACGTTGATGATCCGCGCCCGGGGCGCTTTCCGCAGGTGTTCCAGCAGCAGGCCGGTCAGCAGAAAGTAGCTCAGGTGGTTCAGCGCGAAGGTCATCTCGATGCCATCCGCGCTGCGCCGGTCCGACAGGAAGATGGCCCCGGCATTGTTCAGCAGCACGTCCAGATGCGGCGCCAACTCCATCGCCTCGGCGGCGACGCGACGCACCTCCTGTTGGGACGACAGGTCGGCCAACAGGCGCTCCACTGCCGGATTGCCCGTTTCGGCGATGATCCTCTGCGCCGCGGCCTCGGTCTTGGCGGCGTTGCGGCCCACGATAATCACCCGGGCGCCCATCCGGGCCAACTCGCGGGACGCCGCGTAGCCAATGCCGTCGCTGCCTCCGGTCACGAGGCATATCTTGCCTTGCATAGATTGATCCAGCAGATGCCCGAATGGTTCCCGTATTGGCCAATGAACGGATGAGATGCACCGTGCGGACGCGCAAGCCGTCGATTGTTTCGGCCGGCGATTGTTTCGCCCGGTGTCCGCGGCGCCCGCCGTCGCGGCGTCAACCGGACCCGTTCCGCCTCCGTCGCACGGCTCCCGGAGATTCGTACAACACGCCGGCATCAATCAGCGATGCCACGTCGTCCCGCGAATACTCCAGGTGCTCGGCCAGCACCTCGTAGTTGTGCTCCCCCAGTTGCGGCGCCGGCCCGCTCACCGCCGCCGGCGTCGCCGAAAACCGGTACGGCGGCGACACCACGCCCACCGGCCCGACCTCCGGATACTCAATTTCCTGGAACGCGCCCCGGGCGTTGTAGTGCGGGTGCCGCCAGATCTCCTCCTGCGACAGCACCGGACCCGACGAGACCCGCGCCTCCGCCAGCACCAGCAGCGCCGCCTCGTCGTCCGGCAGCGTCTGCAGCCATCCCTCGATGATGCCCACCACGTCGTCCCGCCGCTCCAGCCGGTCGTCGTCCGTCAGGTAGCGGGGATCCTCAATCAGATCCTGCCGTCCCATGCACTCGCACAGCCGGCCCCACGCGCTGTTGGGCCCCTGACCCAGCGCCTGCAGCGATATGTAACCCTCTTTCGCCTTGAATATCCCCATGGGAAAGGTGTAGGTGTTCTGCTGCCCGTTCCGGTAGTGCAGCGGCGCGCCGTGGTTGGCCGCCACGTGCGGCATCGCCAGCGAGTCCAGGAACAGCAGGCTGTCGATCATCGACAGGTCGATGTACTGCCCTTCTCCCGTCCGCTGCCGGTGAAACAGCGCGTAGCCCACGGCCATCGCGCCGGTCATGCCGGTGATGGTGTCGCCGACGCCGCCGCCGATGGTGTACGGCGCCCCGTCCCGCTCGCCGGTGATCCAGTTGAGGCCGCTCACCGCCTGCGCCACCGGATCCGTGCAGACGTGCTCCGGATTGTGCGCGAACCCCTCCTGCCCGTAGCCCGTCATGGAACACATGATGATGCCGGGGTTCAGCGTGCGCAGGTTGGGATAGTCCAGCCCGTAGCTTCGCACCACGTGGGGCGTGTAATTCTCCACGAACACGTCGGCCCGTTTCACCAGCGCGTGAACGATCTCCAGGCCGGCGTCCGTCTTCAAATCCACGCACAGGCTCTTCTTGCCGCCGTTCAGGTGCAGGTATGGGACGCCGTTGCGCGTGGGCAGCGACTCCGGCGTGAACCGTTCGTCCTGATCGGCCGCCGGCCGCTCGATCTTGATCACCTCAGCGCCCATGTCGGCCATGATGCGGCTGCAGAACGGCCCGACAAACGCCGCCGTAAAATCCAGAACCGTAATCCCCGCCAGCAATCCCGTAGCCATGAGCAACCTCCTCGTTTGCCAACACGCGATTGTACACGGAAGCGATGGAACAATCTCGTCACGGTTGCGCCAAAATGGGACGGTAATCCAGTCGCCAAACCCGTCGAACGGTTACGGCGTCGCGGCCATGATGCAAAGCGTCAGCGGGTTCGCCCGATGCGGGAGCGTTTCCCGCCTACCCTCCGTACAGCCGGTTGAGATTGCCCAGGCGATTCGGGTCCAGATCCCGTCCCTGCAAAGCGGGATGGTCGGGGCCGTACCGGTGAGCGCGGAACACCGCGTTGGCCATCCCCCATTGGGACGGCACGAAAAACGGGCTGACGTATTCCCACACGATCTCGCCGGCCGGCGTAACCTCGAACAGCCGGCCCTGCTGTCCCTCCGTGATCAGCGTATTGCCGTTGGCCAGACGCTGCGCCCCGCCGGTGAAGTGCGTGAAGAAGGACACCATCGGCCGCCCCTGGTATTGCCAGACGATCTCGCTGGTGGAAGGGTCAACCTCGATCACCCGGGAGTAACTGAGGCCGCGACGGTGCGAACCGTTGTCCAGCAGCAGCACGTTCCCGTTGTCCAGGAAGGTGGGGTGATGCTGGTGCGAGATGATGCCAGCCCCCCATTTCCAGGTGATCTCGCCCGTCGCGCGGTCCACCATCGCCACCGTGTCGAGGATGCGAAAACTGATCAGGAACGCGCTGCCGTCGGGCGATGCGGTCAGGTCGTTCGCGCTCCCCCAGGCATCGCGCCGTTCCAGCGGACAGATGACGTCCGTCTCAGGATCCAGATGGTCGGAGGATCGCCATACGTTGACCTCGGACCCGTCGGGCGCGACCTCCACCACCTGGTCGCCCAGCATCCGCTCGGGATCATTGCCGGCGGCATAGCCGCCCTGGACGCGCCGCGTCAGTTCCGCCGGTATCCGGTCGCGTTGCAGCAGGAACAGGTTGTTGCCGTTGGGCAGACGGTTGTGCCGCCGCAGGCTGGGGTCGTGATGCTCCCAAACCGGCCGGCCGTCCCAGTCCAGTTCGCGGATGTGATCGGCGCCCGGCGGGTTGGCCCCAAGGTCGCGGAAAAGCAGGTTGCCGTCGTCCAGCAGGAAACCGTAGGCGATTCCGCCGGGATAATGCCACCGATGGACGAAATTGCCCTCCATGTCGATCAGATACGCGTCGTCCCCGCCGTTGGGCGAGAACAGCGTGTACCCCCGGTCCGCGCCCGACGAGTCATGGCGGATCAATCCGGTGGGACGGTAGGACGTATTCATACGGTAGGACGTATTCATTGGGATACCCTCCGCTTTCGTTCGTCGTATGGGTCAACGCCGACGATTGCCGCCGCTGCGGTCCAACCAGGGGCTTTCGATTATCACTCCACTTATCCGCTCATCCTGCGAAACGTCCGCCCGTGGCGGGAGCTTGTCGAAGGATGGGGTTCATGGTTCGATCCTCCACAGGCGGACCTACGGCAGGCTCCCGCCAAAGGCGGACGTTCCGCACCATGAGCGGACTGCTGGCCAGTGTGGCAATAATCGAAAGCCCCTGGCGGCCCAACCCGTGGCCCTTTCGCACCGGCAATTCTTTCGTATCCGATGCTCTCCGGCAGAGAATAACGGGTGTTCCACCGGCGGTAAACTCGGCGCGCCCCGGTTTACCGCATCGGCCGCCCGATTCGTGGTGGCGGACGGCAGTCCCGTTTCCCGTCCCGCGCATGAACCGTTCGCTCCGCCGGATGGGAGAAACCGGTGAACCCGCAAAGCGGCGGCGGCGCGTCGGGCACGTCGCGTGCAAAGACCATCACAAACGTTTCACGAACCTTTCATGCAAATTATTCGGTTTTTCACAACAAATTCACGTTTGAGCAGTAGTATCCATCCATTGGCCTTTACCGGACTGTACAACCTGCGAAACCAGGGCCACAACGGTCCCGAGGGGTCATACCATACCAGCCAGCGTCCGGTTGTGCTGCGGCGGCCTCGATAACTGCCGCCGTGGCCGCCGGACAATAATTTTGCCCACCGCATCAGGCAGCCCGCCTCGCTCGCGTTCCTGAACCTGACCGTGTCCCGGCGCGCGGGGGTTGGTTCACGCGTCCTCTGCGCCCAAGTCCGCCGCGATCTCCTCCATCTGTTCCAGCGCGGCCCGCAGGTCCTCCATGATCTCGGCGGCGATCACGTCGGGCGGCGGCAGGTTCTCGGAGTCCTCCAGGCTTTCGTCGCGCAGCCAGAAGATGTCCAGGTTGGCCTTGTCCCGCTGCGTCAACTCGTCGTAGGTGAAACTGCGGAACCGCTCGGACTCCACCCGCTGCGTCCGGTCGTCGGCGTGGTAGCAGGCCACGAAATCGTCTAGGTGCGCCCGGGTCAGCGGGTTCGTTTTCAGCGTGAAGCGCCGGTTGGTGCGCAGGTCATAGATCCACAGGTCGCGCGTCCACGGCGTCTCGCTGGCCGGCCGGCGGTCGAAAAACAGCACGTTGGCCTTGACCCCATGGGCGTAGAACACGCCGGTGGGCAGCCGCAGCAGCGTATGCGCGTCGCACTCGTGCAGGATGCGGCGGCGGACGGTCTCGCCGGCGCCGCCCTCGAACAGCACGTTGTCGGGCAGCACGATGGCCGCGGCGCCGTCGGTCTCCAGCAGCGCGCGGACGTGCTGCAAAAAGCTCAGTTGGCGGTTGCTGGTGGTGGCCCAGAAATCGGTGCGCTCCACCGTCAGGCTCTGCCGCTCCGTCCGGCCCTCCTCGTTCACGAAGGTCAGCGTGGACGTGCGGCCGAAGGGCGGGTTGGTCAGCACCATGTCATAGTGGTCGCTGGGCGGCGAGCGCAGGCTGTCGTCCACCCTGATGATCGGGTTGTCGCCACCGATGCCGTGGAGGTACAGGTTCATCTCGCCCAGGCGGGCCGCGCTGTCCACGATCTCCCAGCCGCGCAGCGCGTCGTTCTGCAGATGCGCCTTCTGCTCGTTGCTCATGGTGGGATGATGCGCCACGATGTAGTCGTGGGCGGCCAGCAGGAACCCGCCGGTGCCGCACGCCGGGTCGCAGATCCTCATGTCCGGCCCCGGACGCATCACGTCCACGATTGCCTCGATGAGCGGGCGCGGCGTGAAGTACTGGCCGGCGCCGGTTTTCACGTCCTGGGCGTTTCGCTCCAGCAGCGATTCGTAGGCTTCGCCCTTCACGTCGGCGCTGAGGCCGTGCCAGTTCTCGCTGTCGATGAGATCATGCACCAGCCGGGTCAGCATGGCCGGTTCCTGGATACGGCTCTGGGCCTTGCTGAATATCACCCCCAGCGTGCCCGGCTGCTTCGACAGGGTGTCCAGCGTCAACCGGTAGTGGGAATCCAGCCCGGCGCCGTCCAGTGCCAGCAGGCTGGGCCAGTCGTAGCCCTCGGGAATCGGCGGCGGTTGATAGTCGGGCAGCATGGTGAAGGGAGGCTGGGTGCGCTCGTGCATCATCTTGAGGAAGATGAGAAAGGTAAGCTGCTCCAGGTAGTCGCCATACGACAGGCCGGCATTGCGCAGCACGTCGCAGTAGTTCCACAGCTTCTGGCCGATGCTGGCGGCGGTGGTCACGGTGTTCTCAATGCTCCATCATTCGAGGGATGGATTCCGCTCATGGTGAGCCTGTCGAACCATGCGCCATCCCTCCGCTCATCGTCAGCCTGTCGAACCATCCGCCATCCCTCCGCTCATCGTCAGCCTGCCGAACCATACGCCATCCCTCCGCTCATCGTCAGCCTGTCGAACCAGGTCAGCCTGTCGAACCATCCGCCATCCCTCCGCTCATGGTCAGCCCGCCGAACCATGCGCCATCCCTCCGCTCATCGTGAGCCTGTCGAACCATGCGCCATCCCTCCGCTCATGGTCAGCCCGCCGAACCATCCGCCATCCCTCCGCTCATGGTGAGCCTGTCGAACCATGGGCCAACGCGCCACATCCTTCGACAAGCTCAGGATGAGCGGCGTTGGATCATGAGCGGCGTTTGACCATGAGCGGCTCCATCAGCGGGCAACCTTGGCCCGCCGCCGCGCCGGCCGTTTCCCGCCCGCGGACGCCTCCGCCCGTTCCGCCTCGCGCTGGGCGCGGATGCGTTCCAGCAGCGCCGACGCCGGTTCGTCGTCCGGATCCTGCGGCACCAACTCGCCGGCAAAGGCGCGTTTCAGGATGCTCTGGCGCAGCCGCTCGGCCCGTTGCAGGCTGGCCTCCACCGCCGCCTCCGCCCGCTGTATCACCGACAACCGCCGCTCCACCTCCGCCACGATGCGATGCTGCTCGGCCAGCGGCGGGAGAGGGACGGGCATCCTGTGAACCAAGGACAAGCTAACATTGTGCTGGCCGGCCGAGGACGCCGCTTCTCGTTCGAGATAGTTGCGGCCAAGTTGGCTTGTAGCAAACAAATGGAACCAGTTGGACAACGGCTGAAAGTCCACGAAACGGAACCTCAAGAGATACGAAGCGAACGAGTGACAAGGCTCCAAAGGCCGCCTGATCACCGCCGTTTTTCCGATCAGGCTTATACTACCGTTAGTCCTGCACATCAGAACATCGCCAACTTGTAACGCTCGTTCGTCGTCCATCGGCAAAGACTGGTTTGCGAATTTTAAATCCGTCAGGTCGATTTCGCCGGCAACGATGTTTGGTATCCGAAGGACAGGGATTCCTTCGCTTTCGTAACTACACTTGACCGAGGTCCCATATTCGCTACGGACTATCATTTGATCGACCGTCGCCCACGCCCACCCCTCCGGCAGCGTTGGCAGGTCGGAGGTGTCGGGCGCGGCCGGCTCGTTGTACTTGCCCCGCCGATTCTCCTGCGACTCCCACCGCGCCCGACGCTCCAGCAGGATGCGTTCCAGCAGCACATCGGCGGGCTCGTACTCCCGACCCTCGGCGCGGGCCAGTTCCGCCTCGGTGTCCACCAACTCGCCGGAGCAGGCGGCCCGCAGGACACTGGCCCGGTAGCGTTTCAGGTTCGCCTGCGACCGCCGCAGCGCCGCCACCGACGCATCCAGCCGCGTGAACTGCGTCTCAATCTCCGCAACAATCCGCCGCTGCTCGGGGAGGGGCGGGAGGGGAATCTGCTGCACTAATACGTCGTCATCGCGCACCGCAGGGTAGCTGGTTCCTCGCTGCAACGGGTTCAATTGGGAGACAAAAGCATCACTGGTTACATGATAGAAAACAAACCGAGGATCAATCTCGTCGCTGGGATTCAATACACAGAATCCGGTCGATGCCACTTGACCATCGCATTCAGGTGGCACCATGGCAATGTTTTTTAGGTACGTCCTGACGGTCGAGAATAGCGTGTTACCCATGCGGACTCTTTGGCGAGCCCGAGATGGAGCGTCCCGACCCAAATATGATTTCGGCGCAACAACACGATAGTCCGTGTTGTCAATTGATGCGATGTCTAGGTAAGTGAAAGGCTGGTCGGGATTGTCTTGAGGCCGTACTTTCGGTACTGGACGACACACTTCGCCCAAAGTGACGCAAACCCATGCGCGGGGCAGGTCTTGCTGGGTCACGTTCCTGTCTCAACAGCAGCCGGCTGCGGCGCGCCGAGGGGTGGGATTTCCACTTCCACCTCCACGGCCACGTTCAGAGGTTCGGGAATGATCTCGCCGTGTTCTGCCATTATTTCGACGTGGTAATTGGCGGCCTCCTCGATCAGATGCAGGGTTTCCTCGAAGGTATCGGCGGCGGCGATGCAGCCGGGCAAATCCGGCAAGTCCGCCGCGTATCCGTTGCCGGTTTTGGCGATTATCGCTACGTATTTCATCGGTAATCCCTCCTGTCCAGACCTGCCTGCTGCAAAATGCTGTGCCATCTCCGTGCATCCAGTTCATTTCCCAGGTTGCCGGAAATGGTCACCGTTCCAGGCTTTTCCGGATGATGGTATTGGCGATGGCTGCCTCGTGTCCTCACATGGAACCAGCCATCCCGTTCGATCATGCGTATTGCTTCCCTCACCCGGGGCGGCATGGTTACGACGCGGCCGGCGCTGGAGTTTCCACTTCCACTTCTACGGCGGTGTAGATCGGCTCCGGGATTTGCTCGCCGTCCTCAACCATCCCTTCAAGGTGGAAGGCAGCGGCTTCCTGGATGAGGTCCCGGGTTTCCTCCAAGGTGCCGGCGGCGGCGATGCAACCGGGCAAATCCGGCAGGTGCGCCGAATAGCCGGTGCTGGTTTTGCCGATTAGCGCCACGTATTTCATCGGTAATCCCCCCTGTCCAGCCCTGCTTGTTCAAGGATGCTGTACCACGTCTTGATGTCCAGTTCTTCGCCGGGGTTGCCGGCAATTGTCACCCGTCCCGACTTTTCAGGATGTTTGTATTGGCGATGGCTGCCGCGTGTCCTCACATGAAACCAGCCATCCCGTTCGACCATACGAATCGCTTCGCGTACTCTTGGAGGCATATCGCAGTTTCTAATTGGCCTACTTTAGCCCATCGATGGCGGACATCGTTCGCCCTCCGCTCCCGCCAACAACTCATACAGTCGACGGTTTTTCTCCAAGCTGGCCTGGAAGTGCGCGATCGCGTCGGGTTGAACCTCATTGCCGGTCTTGCATTCCACGTAAAGACGCATCGCATCTTCCAGCGCCCCCTCAAAATCCCGACCTTCGGCACGTGATATTTCACGTATCGAGGCCAGCAACTCGGGTGGCGCCTGCCCGGAGAATTGTTCTTTCGCGGTTACCATCAGACTACCTCCCGTATCAACGTCATACCATTCTGCGTCCAACCAATCAGAGGGTCAAGGCCACCCACCCCTCATGAGTACCCACTTTCGTTGCAATTGTCATTGCGAGCGAAGCGCAGCAATCTCGCCAAAGGAAGGAGCGTCCGCCATCCAACGGGATTGCCATGTCGCTTTGCTCCTCGCAATGACAAAGTGGGTACGCATGAGCACCCACCCACGAGGCAGCGTCCGTTTTGAGTGGTTTGACCGTCCGTAGGGGCAGGTTTGAAACCTGCCCCTACCTCTGCCGGAACGACCTGGCAATCCTAACCACCCGGATTGCGGCGCTGCCCCACCTACCGCACCAACTCCAAATTCAGCTCGTCGATGATGGGCTGCAACTGCTCGCCGAAGACGTTGAACGCCGCCGTGATGCCGCCCCACTGGTTGAACGGCGTGTACTGGAAATCGCCCGGCTCGATGCTGACGCTGCCCGCGATGTGGTCGCGGATGGCCTCCAGCCATCGCCGTTGCTCGGGAGTGAACTCGCGACCGGCCGTCTCCTGCATTGCCAGCCAACCCGCAAACCGCCGGTTCACGTGGTCGGCAAAGGGAGCCAGTTCCTCGGCGTCGCCGATGGCGTAGCGCACCAGCGCGACGATGTCCGCCAACTGACGCTGGCCCGACCCACGCACGCGCCCGGCATCCAGCCGCTGGTACGCCTGCCACAGCCGTTCCGTGGTCCACGAACGGGGCGGCGCCCGCAGCGCATCGGCCAGCGCGCGGATGTCGTCGTAGCGCAGTCGCTGGCGGTAGGGCCGCTCGTACAGCGCCTGCAGCGCGGTGATCTCGTCCCGGTTCTCCTCAATGAACTGCCGGAATGATTGCGCCTCGTCGCGGGCGGCGTCCTCGGTGAACCCCGCCTCCAGCACCACGTCCCTGCTCACCGGGTCGATGGTCTGCTCATGAGACTGGTGGATGTCCTCCAGACGCTGGCGCAGGTCGGGGTTGGACGCAAAGGGCAGGGCCGCCGCCTCCCGCAGTTGCGCCTCCGCGTCGGCGATGGCCTCCGGCGGCGGTGCGTCCAGGCCGGTGGCGTCGCGGGCCGCCTCGATGGCCGCGTCGGGGTCGGTGGCGCGGATCAGGCCGGCGATGAGGGATTGCAGCGGTACGCCGTTGGCGGCCGATTCAATCGACTCCCGCTCGGCCGGCGAAATCTTGTGCGACAACCGCGCCAGCCGGCTCGCCAGCGACGACAAATGGTCCGGCTCGCGGCTGCCCATGGCGATCAGGTCCAGCAGCCTTCCGAATGACACCGTGGGTTCCCGCTCCAGCGAGTAGGAGTCGGACATCTCCGTCTCGGTGACGCCCACCGCGTCCACGATAACGAAGCGGTCCTTGTTCGCCGCGTCCGGCGTGACGGCGTTGAACTCGGTGGGCGAGACGACGCGCACGCCGCGGCCCTTCATCTGCTCGAAGAAGTTGCGGCTCTGCACGTTGCGCATGAAGAACACGATCTCCACGGGCTTGATGTCCGTCCCGGTGGCGATCATGTCCACCGTCACCACGATGCGCGGGTTGTAGCTGTTGCGGAAGGCGGATATGAGCCGCTCGGGAGGAACGCCGGTGGTGCGGTAGGTGATCTTCCGGCAGAAGTCGATCCCCTTGTTGAATTCCTGCTGGACGGCCTTGACGATGTTATCGGCATGGCTGTCGTCCTTGGCAAAGATGATGGTCTTGGGCACATGCGTGCGCCCGGGGAATATCTCGGTTAACAACTTCTCGTTGAAGGTACGGATGACGGTGCGGATCTGGTCCTCGGCCACCACGTCCCGGTCCAACTGGCTGCCAGTGTACGTTAAGTCCTCGTCCAGTTGTTCCCAGCGCACCTCGCGCGTCTTGCGATCCATGCGGTCAACGTATTGGCCCGCCTCGACCGTGGCTCCCTCCTCCGTGATCTGCGTGCGGATGCGGTAGATGTCGGAATCGACGTTGACCCGGTCCGCCACCGCCTCCTCGTGGGTGTACTCCATCACCAGGTTCTGCTGGAAGAACCCGAAGGTCTGCGCCGAGGGCGTCGCCGTCAGCCCGATCAGGAAGGCGTCGAAGTATTCGAGGACCTGCCGCCACAGGTTGTAGATGGAGCGGTGGCACTCGTCGGTGATGATGAAGTCGAACTCGCTGATGGGTATGTCGGGGTTGTACTCCACCGCGCCCGGCTGCGGGTTGGCCTGGCCGTAGTCGAACCCCGAGATTTCCTCCTGCGCCGGGTCCAGTTCCTCGCCCCGCAGCATCGCATACACCCGCTGGATGGTGGAGATGCACACTCTGTCCACCAGACCGATGCGGCCTGAATTGAGCAACCTGACGTTGTACAACTCGTCAAACTTGTGGTTTTCGCCCGGAGGTGTGAAGTCCTGAAACTCGCGCAGCGTCTGAATTCCGAGGTTCTTCCGGTCCACCAGGAACAGCACCCGCTTCGCTCCGGCGTGCTTGATGAGGCGGTACACGAGGTTGCACGCGGTGAAGGTCTTGCCGCTGCCGGTGGCCATCTGGATCAACGCCCGCGGCTTCGCCAGCGCCAGCGATTCCTCCAGGTTTGCGATGGCCCGCTGCTGCACCGGCCACAGCGCCCCGGCGTCCAGCGGCGGCATCTCGGTCAGCAGTCGCCGCAGATTCGGCGCCACCGCGTAGGCCGCGCCGGGTTCCGCGATGCCGGCCGGCGCCGCTCGCCCCGTCGCCGCGCCGGACCCGACCCATTGCGCCAGTATGTCAGGGGTGTGGAATGTGAACACGTTCCGGCTGCGCGGCTCCGGGTCCAGCAGGTTGGTGAAGCGCGTCTCCGCCCCGGTCGTCTCATAGAGGAACGGCAGCGGCCTGCGGTGCGCCGGCAGATTGTCCGGCAGCCCGTCGCTGTACTTGCCCGACTGCGCCTCCACGCCGGTGAGGGTGTAGCCGGCCGGCTTGGCCTCCACGATGCCGGCGGCCTTCTGGTCCACGTACAGCAGGTAATCGGCGATGCCGTGGCCTGGTTTCAGCCCAAACTCGCGCACGGCGACGCCGCGGCCCGCGTACAGGTTCACCGCGCCGGCATCCTGCACGACCCACCCTGCCTTTTCCAGCAGGGCGTCAATTTGCGCTCGGGCTTTCTGTTCGGGGGTCATGGTAGGTTAGCGCGGAGACTGATGCGGCCAACCGTGCATTCCACCGCCGGCGCCGGCGGCCGCATATCCTGTGAACACGGGAATCCTGTGAACACGGAAACGAACCGGTCTCGCGCTGGGATTTTAGCATGGCCCGTTTCGCCCATCGCTTTCCCGATGCCACCTGCCGCCGCCCGTTCGCGGCGCCGGTTGGCTCCGGATCGCATCCCGGCCGGCCGGATGCGGGCGCGCCGCCGACCTTTGCAGCGCGATCGCGTCTTCAAACCGTTCGATGCCGGAGCCTGGATGGCGTCCCCGTGAGTGATGGCGCTGACACCACTCGGCATCCGGAATTTCTGGAAAACGGCCCATACCCCCAAATTGCCCGAACTGAAACATCCCGTTCATCCCGTCCATCCATGTAGAGTTCACCTCCCGTCACCACCAATTCCGATGCCGGCGCCGTCCCCGGCCAATGCGCGATTGCCCTGCCGATCTTTGCGATGGCCGGCCCAGTTTCGCAAAAGACTGGTACAATGTATGCGCGCCGCGAGACGGCGCTGATTGTTTTTGCAGCAACAGTGATTATCCGGCTGCAGCGTCAAGCTTGGCGGCGTTACGCCGAGCCCCGTTTCTTTGCGAGACCAAGGAGTCTTTTACCCGCATGCCATTGCAACCCAGCCGAACCCGCAGCAAGTCCCGCCAACGCCAACACGCCGAAAGCGCGCAGATCCATCGCTCGCAGCAGCACCCCGCCACCTGCGCGGATTGCGGCGAGGCAACCACCGTACCTTTCCGCCCTGCCGAGGGCCGGCCCGTGTATTGCTCGGCCTGCCTCTACCTCAGGCGCAGCGGCGTCGCATCCGGCCACACTTCCCCCAAGGCCGACCCGGCGCCGTCCCTCCCGTATTCCGCGGTTGAAGCCCAATCCGACCCCGTCGCCGTTGAGTCGGTGTTCCCCGGCATGACGCTGAATCCGGCCACCAAGGCCGCCATCGCCGCCATGGGCATCTCCGAACCCACGCCCATTCAGGAGCAGGCAATCCCCCATCTGCTGGAGGGCCGCGACGTCATCGGACAGGCTCGCACCGGGTCCGGCAAAACCCTGGCCTTCGCCGTGCCGCTGGTCGAACAGTGCGACGCCACCGTGCGCCGGCCCCAGGCGCTGGTGCTCGTCCCCACCCGCGAACTCGCCGTCCAGGTCGGCGGCGTCACCGCAGGCCTGGCCCGATCCCAGGGCCTGCACGTCACCCTGCTGTACGGCGGTCGTTCGGTGAGTCGCGATCACAAGACACTGCGGCAGGGCGCGCAGATCGTCATCGGCACGCCGGGCCGGACTCTCGATCACGTCCGCCAGGGCAGCCTGAACCTGGACGCCGTGCGTTTCCTGGTGCTGGACGAAGCCGACGAGATGCTCGACCGCGGATTCGCCCACGACGTCGACGCCATCCTGGGCCGGACGCCCGACCAGCGCCAGACCGCGCTGTTCTCGGCCACGGTGCCCGACTGGGTCGCACAGACCGCCCGCAAGCACCTCCACGACCCCGTCACGGTGGAAGTCGACTCCAACATGCAGGCCCCTCCAACCGTTGAACACCTGGTGTACAGCATCCGCAAGACCGACAAAATGGATGCGCTGCGCACGCTGCTCGACGACCGGCAGGGCGCGCCGGTGCTGGTGTTTGGCCGCACCAAGCACGGCGTCAAGAGGCTGGCCCGCCAGCTTGGCGAGTTCGGTTATCCGGTGGGAGCCCTGCAGGGCAACCTCAGCCAGATCGCCCGCGAACGGGTGATGAAGGACTTCCGCTCCGGAGCCGCGCCCATCCTCATCGCCACCAACGTGGCCGCCCGGGGCCTGGACGTCGAGGGCATCGGCCAGGTCATCAACTACGACCTGCCCGATTCGGAGCAGCTTTTCACCCACCGCGTCGGACGCACCGGACGCATGGGCCGCGCCGGCGAGGCGGTCACCTTCATCACGCCCGACGAGGACAAAAAGTGGCGCGAAATCGAGCGCGGCCTGGGCCGCCGGTTCAAGCGCGAGTCATGGATCAGCCACGGCTGATGGTCGGGACTGCCCGTTGCCATGTCAGGCACGGTGTAGATGTCGCTTCGTTTTGGTCGTAACCGATCTCGAGTAACTGTTCAGAGTTCAGGGGTTTGTCATTGCGAGTCTGCCGCTGGCGGACGCGGCAATCTCGCTCCTATAGCAGCGTCCGTTGCCCTGATGAGATTGCCGCGCTGCGCTCGCAATGACAATTTCCCCGTGACTCTGAACAGTTACGATCTCGACGCCGTGCCGACAGTTCCAACGGTTGCCGTGTATAATGTAGGGGCGGCACATAGCCGTTTCTCATTTTTCAGGGTTCCGGACTTTAGTCCGATACATAACACGTCAGTCTGATAACGGGAGTTTCACCGAGCCCCATTTTGCGCTCAGATAACTGTTTCAAATAGAGCGCCCGGAATACCCGGGTAGTCGGCGGGGCAGCCCATACCCATAACTCAGGGCAAACCTGTCGGCGCGATGTCGGCACAAGTTCGGTCGGATGCGTCCGTCGGACTCGCTTCCCATTTCCATTCTTCCCCCTCGAAGCCTGTCGGGCATCTTGTCCGCCGTGCCTGGGGTCGTCTTGCCTTACCTGTGAACAGCGGGCGTTGGCGCAGCGTTCCCATTGGATCGCGAGCGTCGGCGTTCGGCCATCCGGTTCTGTGAGCCGGACCCACGTTCACGGGTTCGCCAGGCGTCTCCTCCCGGCAGCCCGTATCCCGGCGTCCGCAGGGGGATTCCGGCATCACCCGGCCGTGCCCACGGGCGCGCGATCCTCGCCATCGCGATCCTCGCCATAAGGAGGTTATTTCAACGTTCAGAAACCGACCGGCATGACCAATAACAACACTGCAAGCTTCCATAACTTATCGAGCAGTTGGGGTAGCCATAAATGCCCTGGCGCAAAGGAAGATAATTGTGCCAAACATCAAACCGTCAGGGTTGAAAATAACCAACCCTGCAATTTCCATTTCGCTGATCACCATCATCACAGTCTCGTTGCTCATCGGCGTGGGCCACGACACCGTCAACGCCGGCGTCCACGCGTACTCGCGCGGTTTCGATGTGGCATCGAGACACCTTAGCCCCGAGGGAATTTGGTCCGACGGGGAGACGATGTGGATTCTGGACGACCGGGGCAACCTTAGTGAAATCTTCGCCTATCGGCTGTCCACAGGCGCCCGCATCCCCGAGAAGGATATCGCTCTGTCCAGCGATAACAACAGACCGGAGGGGATAACCTCAGACGGCACCATCATGTGGGTTTCCGACTGGATCAAGAATAAACTCTATGCGTACGACATGGAGACGAAATCGCGCGTGTCAGACAGAGATATCACTCTGGACGATGAAAACGACGCCCCGCGGGGCATCGCGGCCGGTTACCAGTACGTGTACGTCATCGATAGTATCGACCGGAAAGCGTACGCGTACCAACATAGTGACGGGCAGTATATGGCCAGTGAGACCTTTTCGCTGCGTGCAGACAACGACCACGCCTGGGGGGTGTGGTTGTCGCCTGAATCGGGCGCCTCCGATCTTTGGGTGACCGACACCCGGGACGATGCTCTCTACCGGTATGATCGCGTCAACAACACCTCATCCAAGGCCATCCGACATCCTATGGAGAGCAGCGACCCCAGGGGCGTCTGGTCCGACGGAAATCTCTTTTGGATTGTGGACGAGACTGACGATCATGTTTACGCGGTGGTCCAGGAGGGTTTCAGGCAGAAGACCCACGATATCCAAACCACCGAACCCACCCGACCCAAAGGCATCTGGACCGACGGGACCACCATGTGGGTTACGGACGAGAGCGGAGGCGCCGGCGCTCTGCTGTCCTACAACCTGAGCGACCAGTCCAGGGCGGACATGGATTTCACCCTCAACATGAGCAACGACGACCCGGTGGCCATGTGGTCGGACGGTTCGCACATCTGGGTCCTGGACGATGGCGAAGACCTCCTGTACGCGTATCTGATGAACTCCTCCCGCGCGCTCGACCTGTCGAAACTGAGGTTCCTGGATTCAAACAACTCCCATCCCACCGGCATCTGGTCAAACGGCAGGATTATGTGGGTTGCGGACAAATCCGACGACAAGCTCTTCGCCTACCAGTGGCCCGCGATGACCCGCAAAGAAACCAGGGATATTCCACTCGCTTCCGATAATGGCAATCCTCGCAACATCTGGTCTGACGGCAAGCACATCTGGGTGCTGGATTTGACCGACACCAACGTTTACGCATACGACCTGGAGACCGGGAGCCGGAACCGTTCACAGGAATTCCGACCGATTCCGAACAATAACAATCTCGGCGGCGGCCTGACCGGCCATCGCCAAAACGTGTGGATGCTGGACACCCGCGACAAAAAGATCTACGGCTACGCCAAGATGAATGTTCCGGCTTCATTCCAGGCCCGGACGGTGCGGTTCCAAATACATCACAGCCTGGCGGGAGGCAGTCTGGTTGGCGCCGTGCCCCAGGCCACCGACTGGGATGGCGACTCACTGACCTACCAGATCAACGGCACGGACTCCAGTCGTTTCACCATGGACCCCCAGTCTGGCGAGATTCACAGCGGTTCGGATGCGACGTTCACGGGTGGAGAGAGCCTGTCCTTTGAGGCCACCGTCCACGACGGCAAGGGTCTGATCAACGCGACGGACAACACGACCGACGACACCATCACGGCGTACGTGGAGGTGCTGCACAACGGCGACCCCGTGTTCGTTACCGCCGATGGCTCAACCTTCACGGTTGCCGAAAACGTCACGGAAACCGATGTGCTGGCCGATCTGGACGTCTCCGACCCGGACGGAGATACGCTGGCTTACGAAATAGACGGCTCGCCGCATAATCCTTTCCAGGTGACGGACGGGCAGGTCAAGCTGAAAGCCGGGGAGACCCTCGATTACGAAACCGCGACTTCCTACGACCTGGACGTTCGGGTGCGAGACGGCAAGGACGCCAACGGCGATGCGGATACCGGTTGGGACGACGAGATCTCCATCACCATAGAGGTGACCAACGTCGATGAGGCCGGAACCGTCACCCTCGGGTCCAACAACCCCGAGGTCAACACCGCGCTGTCCGCGTCCCTCACCGACCCCGACGGTTCCGTGACCGAACTGGCGTGGCAATGGCAGAAGGCGGACACCGCCGACGCCGCCACCTGGACCGACATCAGCGGCGCCACCGCTGCCAGCTATACCCCGGTTGACGGGGACGCTGGCAAGTTCATCCGGGCCCAGGCGTCCTATGACGACGGAGAAGGGGACGACAAGACGGCTGTCGGCGCCGCCACCAACGCGGTCCTCGCCGAGCCCCCCGCCAACCGGTCGCCTTCCTTCACCGAGGGAGCCTCGGCCACGCGGTCAGTCAGTGAAAACGCTCAGGCCGGCGCTCTGGTCGGCTCGCCGGTTGCCGCCACCGACCCGGACCCCGACGACACCCTTGACTATCGCCTGCTGGGACCGGACGCCAACCGATTTGACATCGACACCTCCACCGGACAGATCTCCGTCGCGGCCGGCGCCCACCTCAACTACGAAAAATCAGAGTCCCTCACCGTCAACGTGCGCGTCCGCGACAAAAAGGACGTCGACGGCGAGGACGACATCGCGTGGGACGCCTTCATCGACGTTACCATCAACCTCACCGACGTTGACGAATCCGGCACGGTCGAATTCACCGTGGACTCCCCGCAGGTCGGGCAGCAGATCAGCGCCCAACTGAACGACCCGGATGCGCCGGTCAGCAACCTGTCCTGGCAGTGGCAGACCGCAGACACCGCCGATGCCGCCACCTGGACCGACGTCACAGACGCCACCACCGCCGACTACACCCCCGCGCTCGCCGATCACGGCAAGTACCTGCGCGCCCAGGCAACCTACGACGACAAACACGGCACGGATAAAACCGCCCAGGGCGTATCGACCAACGCGATTCCATCGCGGCCGAACAACCAGGCGCCCGCGTTCAACGAAGGTGAAACCGCAACTCGCTCCGTGAGCGAAAACGCCGCCACCGGCGCCGAATTGGGCGCCTCCGTACTCGCCTCGGATGGCGACAGCGACCCGCTCACCTACTCGCTGGCCGCCGGCGCAGACGCCGCCAGTTTCACGGTTGACTCCGCCACCGGCAAGTTGGCCGTGGCTGCCGGCGCTTTGCTGGACTTCGAGACCGGGCCGTCGCTGTCGGTGGTGGTGCAGGTCTCGGACGGCAAGAATGACAGCCACGATTCCGACACCGCCATTGACGACACCATCACCGTCACCATCAACCTGGTCAACGAGGACGAACCCGGCCGGGTGACCCTTTCGACGTCCGGCCCCGAGGTGGACGAGGAAGTGGTCGCGTCGTTGACCGACCCCGACGGAAGCCTCGCGGACATCTCGTGGCAATGGGCCAGGTCTTTCGACGAAGGATCCAACTGGATCGACCTGGCAGGCGCTACGGATGCAGCTTACACCCCCACGTCCGACGACGACGGGGCCCTCCTGCGCGCCGCCGCCACCTACACCGACGGACAGGGTTCCGGAAAAAGCGCCGCCCAAATGTCGGCCAGGGAGGTGGGCGCCCCCGTTGCTGACGCCATCGTCCCCACTCTCCAGGAGATTGAGAATGAAATCGACACCAGCCTGAGATCCCTGCGCCTGTCCGGCATTTCATTCTCATTCAACAGCGCAACCCTGCGGTACAGCGTCACCGCGCCGTTTTCCGCCAGCCAGGTCACCGTGACTGCCGTTCCGTCCGCCGATTCCGGCGTGTCGGTGTTCATATCGCCGGCCGACTCAAACAGTTCCACCACCGGCCACCAGGTTTTCCTGCACAACGGAAGCGCCTCGATAGCCGTTACGGTGCGCCACGATGAGTCCGGCGAAAGCACGACGTATGCAATCGAAGTCGCCCGGGCCCGATTACCCTTGCCCGACGATTCCGAGTGTCAGAACAATGTCGCCGGCATGTTGTCGATGTACTGCAGTTCCACGTCGTTCGCGGATATCCGCGTTCATCACTCC
The DNA here is from genome assembly GCA_964502995.1 of uncultured Dehalococcoidia bacterium. GTDB lineage: Bacteria > Chloroflexota > Dehalococcoidia > Lucifugimonadales > UBA3495 > Bin87. The sequence goes on along the minus strand of CAZCZB010000032.1, from coordinate 7,707 downwards.
GGAAGCTACACCATCGACTGGAGCAAATGGGACAACAAGCGGTCAAACGTGACCGGATACACCGTTACCCTCCAACAGTTCATTCGCAAAACCTACCTGTCATCCGGACGGGAATTGCGAAAGTCTGCCCTGGCCAATGTGTACGAAAGCTGTCAGTTCTCCGGTGGACAATGGAACTGCGAGGGCCCGGTCCGCGCCAAATACCACACCGACCGGTCCGGACAACCCACGCCCGATACCGTCGTGTTGAGCGCATCCGGCCAGACCCGCCTGGGCCGCTCACTGGGATTCATGGGGGTGTCCACCACACAGGAGACGTTCCACAAATGGAGCGGCGACCCGACGGACCCCAACAACACCCCCACCGTCGTAACCTACCGAACCAAAACATCGGAGGTTGACCGCTATCTCTTTGTGCCCCACACCTCCACCGGCGACCTGGCGACCAAGCGAGTCACCATAGCCGGAGCGGCCTTCGCCCATCCCTTCGCCTACTGACCGGAGGCGCGCCTGCTGCGACGGGAATCGGCCCCGCGCCGGCTTCCCGTCGCAGCAAACCGTTGCCGGATGCTCACACATCCTGCGCCGGGCAAGCGGGCCGGGCCTTGCCATCATCGCAACACCGGCCCGCATTCCGCTCGTGGTGAGCCCGCCTCCGGCGGACGTTCCGCGGAATGAGCGCATGGGTGGAGCAATAGTCGCAAAGCCCCGATGCCTCAGCGGCCCACGCCCACGGCGCCCACTTCGCTCAAACCGACCCGGGCTCAAACCGCCCCGGGCTTCACGCGCCTGGACGCTGGCGCTCATCACCAAACTCGTTCCACACACCCTCAAATTGCCCCGTCGCGCCTCTGCGTCTTTGCGTTAAACCTCGGTGCCATGGGCCGCCGGAGTGGTTCACGCCAACAAACCGGGCGCGCCTCAGGGAACAGGGCTTTTCCAAAGCCGCTCACTTTCCGCTCATGGTGAGCCTGCCGAACCACTTGCTTCGTCCTTCGACAGGCTCAGGACGAGCGGAAAATCAGGCAGGCGGGAACTTTGGAAAGGCCGCTCAAGGGGCGTAACTGTTCAGAGTTCAGGGGTTTGTCATTGCGAGTCTGCCGCTGGCGGACGCGGCAATCTCGCTCCTATAGCAGCGTCCGTTGCCCTGATGAGATTGCCGCGCTGCGCTCGCAATGACAATTTTCCCGTGACTCTGAACAGTTACCAAGGGGCCACGGCATTGACCCACCATCGCCGGACGGCGTAGACTCCGGCCTGTATCCGCCCCCGCGTCGCGGCAATCCGCCCCGGCGCACCGACCCATCCCGATGCCCGGCAGCAAAACTCCGAGCCGCAAAACTCCACGCAACGGGACTCCAGGCAACGAGACTCCGAGCAACGGGACTCCGAGCAACGGGACTCCGAGCAACGGGACTCCGAGCAACGGGACTCCGAGC
>CAZCZB010000032.1:0-6168 GCA_964502995.1 uncultured Dehalococcoidia bacterium | reverse complement strand
AATACAACTGCCGGCAACGGGATTACCGGCAATGGAGAGTGACACGGTTTGAAAACCGGCCTGTCTGATCTCACCAACTACCTGCGGGAGCAGTACCACTACGCCTGGCTCGTGGTCGGAATGGGCACCCTGCTGCGGGTCACCGCCAACTTCGTCAGCCAGGCCTTCGCCGTCATCCTCGTCGTCCTGCAGACCGATTTCGCCTGGGGCGTCACCGCCATCGTGCTGGCCCAGGTGTTCCGCAGCGTCGCCAGCGCCCTGCTCTCCCCCGTCTCCGGATGGATCGGCGACCGCTACGGCGCGCGCCGGTCGCTGTTCGTGGCCGCCGGACTCTACGTGGGCGGTATGCTGCTCCTCAGCACGGTCAGCGAACTCTGGCAACTCTACATCTACTACAGCGTGCTGCTCGGATTGGCCCAGGCCCTGTTCACCGTCAACATACCCACCACGGTCGCCGCCTGGTTCCAGAAAAGGCTCGGCATCGCCGTCGGTATCCAGCAGTCCTTCGGAGGCATGGGCGCATCGGTCACCGCGCCGGCCCTGGCCCTGCTGGTGGGCCTCACCGGTTGGCAGGTCGGCTTCTGGATCATCGCCGCCGTGGGCGGAGTCATCCTGTTCTCCCTGTTGTTCTTCTTCCACAGCGAACCCGCCGACCGGGGCATGAAACCCCTGGGCGCCACCGACGACGACCCGCCGCCGGCGCCCGTCAATACCGAAACCGCCAAGTTGCGTACCAAAGTGTTCCTCCAGCACGCCCGCCGGACGCGCGCCTTCTGGAACCTCCCGTTCATCCACTTCCTTGGCTGCATGGGCCACGCCATCGTGATCTGGCACGTGGTGTTCTTCGCCACCGAGCAGGGGCTGTCCCTGGGCGCGGCCGCCTGGATCGTCACCATCTACACCATGGCCAGCGTCAGCAGCCGACTGTTCATCCCCATCCTGGCCGACCGTTTCGGCGCCAAGGCAACCATGATCCTGCCCTACGCGCTGCAGGGCGTCACGGTCGTCATGCTCTTCTGGGCGCAGAGCGCGTGGGAGTTCTACCTGTTCGCCGTCCTGTTCGGCGTCGGATTCGGCGGAGAGATGTCCGCCTTCCTCATCGCCAACCGCCAGTACTACGGCATGGGGCCGGTGCGCTCGATTTTCGGATTCCAGCACCTCGGTTCCGGCTTCGGCATGGCCGTGGGAGGGCTGATCGGCGGGGTGGCCTACGACTACCGCAACGCCGAGGCCCCGACGCGGTTCCTGGGCTTCATCGACGTCGGGGGCGGCTCCTACGACCTCGCGTGGGCCATCTCCATCGCCGCCAGCCTCGCCGGAGTCCTCTTCATCCTGCTGCTGGAATCATCCTCCCGCGTCCTCATCCCCAACTGGGAGGACTCCCTCCCCGGCAGAGAAAGCCAAACCACCCCCGCCTCGCCGTAACCCCACCGCTCCACCTCGGTCGGGGCGACCACCACGTAGGGGCGAATAATCATTCGCCCCGACACCCGTTGCCTGTACCACCATCCGCCGCGCATCACGCCCCCTGCGGCTCCACCCGATCCCAACGTATGCCCGACCACCACGTGGGGGCGAATAATCATTCGCCCCTACACCCGTTGCCCTACCACCATCCGCCGCGCATCACACCCCCTGCGGCTCCATAGATGCCGCCGCCTCCGGCGCCTGCGGCGGTTTGGCCGCCAGCGCCAGGATCCCCGCCAGGAACACCGCCACGGCGAAGAATACGAACGGAATCAGGTAGCTGTCGAAATAGTCGAACATGAACCCCGCGATCACCGGCCCCAGCGCCTGTCCGCCCACCTGCACCGACATCGTCAACCCGCGAATCGTCCCCAGGTTCTGCCGTCCGTAGTAGTCCGCCCACACCAGGCGGATCAGCAGGTGCAGGCCGCCCACGCCGAACCCGATGCCCGCCGCCGATATGATCTCCGGCAGCACCCAGTCACTCAGCACCGTGCCCACCGCCGCCACCGCGACGATAAACGACGCGAACATCATCAGGAACCGGATGGGCACCCGCCGCGCCAACGCCGCCCAGAACAGGCCCGCCGGCATCTGCGCCAGCGCAAACGTGCTCGCGCTGATGGCGGCAAAGCGCGGGTCAACCCCCTGGCTGATGTAGTGCGACACCTGGTGCAGGCTCAGTCCCGCCTGGACCATCATGCTCGCGCCCGAGAATACCGCCAGGATCCAGAACGCCTGCGTCCGCAGCGCCTGCCCGACGGTGAAATCGATCTCCGCAAAGCTGCCCGAGTTGCCAGGACTCCTGGCCTCTCCGGCGTCCCGGTTGCCCGAACCCCGGTTGCCCGAACCCCGATTCAATGACTCCTCCCGCGCCGGCGCCGGGTCGGGTTCCAGTCCCATGTCCTCGGGACGCCTCGCCACCAGCAGCAGCGACGGCACGACCCCCAGCGCAAACGCCAGGATGCCCAGGGTGAACCACGCCGCGCGCCAGTCGTACCCCGTGATGATCAACTGCATCGCCCACGGCACGATGGCCAGGCCGGCCCCCTTGGCGATGTGGTCCACGGCCAGCGCCGTGGGACGCCGCCGGATGAACCAGTTGCTCACCGCCGTGGGCAGTCCCATCTCCAGCGGGCCGGAGAATATCATCCGTCCCGGCACGTACAGCGCATAGAACGCCAGCGGATGCGCCACGAACGCCAGCCCGATTGCCACCGCGCCCGTGGCGAACGAACCCGCGCCCAGGATGACGCCGGCGCCGTACCGGTCCAGCCACCGCCCGACGATGGGCGAGACGAAGACGGCGACCAGTCCGCCCAGGCTGACCGCGCCGGAGAACATCCCCACCGACCAGCCCATGGACTGCGTCATGGGAACGACGAACACGGAGAGGGTCGCCACGGCCATCACGGTGCGGGTGGACAGGCTCATCGCCACCCCGTTCCCGGCAATCACCCAGCCATAATAGAAAGGCAGGGCACGCGCCACCCGAGTCCGCAAACCATCAACGCTGGTCATAGCATACCCACAATGCGCCAAGTCTAGCGACGGGGGAATGGGTTGGCAACCGTGACGGTTTGGACGTTGAGCCGGCCCTACCTCACGGTTGCGACGGCGCCGGAAACTTGATCGGCGCACTCAACATTCCCGACTTTAACGAAGCGCTAGACCCTATGCCACATCTGCAGGGCCTGTCGCGCAGCCGTGTAGCAGTCGACCACCCTTGGGCACGAAGTTGATCCCCCTTGCTTGTATTCTGCTGTAAACACCTGTCCGCGTCCATTCCTGTGGCTCAATTGTTTCACGCCGTCGTATGATATACACTGCCCGCAGGCCTCATGGAGGCTAGGCGCTTCGACTATTTTGCCGCGTCGCAAACGCGGAGGGTTCTCGGTAGTTCGTGACCGGGAACGCGTCACTTTAGTAAACGAGGTGATGCCTACTTTGCTGTCGGAGCGCCGATTTTTCAACCGTGAAAGAGCCGTTATTTGTGACTTGGGGTGAAGGAAAATGGCCGACCACGTTACTCAGGCCATATACGAAGAAGCGCAGAAACTAGTCGTACGACATCAGTCATACGCTCACGCTCTGTCAGAAAGTCGCAAGCGACAAGAGCGTCGATCAGGGACTCTTTTGGCGACCAGCAAAGTGATCAGGGTCCCGGAATATTGGGCTTGTGACCCAGGATTCAATCCCTATCATGTACGCAAGCAACACAAATCAATCGCTCGGGCCATAAAAAAATCGTTGGCGAACGGCTCCTATGTACCAAGGCCAGCCGTAATTCACGAAATACCGAAGAAAGGTGGTGGCAGACGCGAACTATCTATTTTCCAGGTCGCGGATCAGGCCGTATCAAGAATGGTGTTCGGTCGATTGATGGCCAAGAATGCGAGCCGACTGAACCCGCACTGTTACGCATATCGGCAAGACAAAACAATCCACGACGCTATATTGAACATTGCATACGATTTGCGCGGAGCCAATCGAATATATCTAGCCGAATACGATTTCAGGAATTTTTTCCCGTCAATTTATCACAGCGAAATCAAAAAACTATTGTCCGACAAACATTTTTATTTGACGCAACGAGAAATGAAGATCGCCATGGGGTTTCTGGAAGCTCCTAGACTGAGTACGGGCGCGTATAGCATTAGTTCTTCCCAGCACAACACACGAGGGCTCCCATTGGGCACGTCGATTTCGCTCTTCATCGCTAACCTTGTAGCCTACCGGGTTGCCGAAGAATTGGAAAAACTTGGCGTGCGATTCGCATTCTATTCCGATGATAGTGTGGTTTGGTCCGATAGTTATTCCAAAGTTACTCAGGCAGCGCAAGTCATCGCTAACGTCGCTGAGGATTTAGGAGTAGATGTCAATCATGCTAAGTCCGAAGGGATCAGATTGCTTACTCCGCCTGGAGCACGTAGAGAGTTGGTCGGCACGGATTCGATATCGTTCATAGGACACCAGGTCGATACCAAACGCATTACCATGAGTGCCTCTCTGGTCTCGAAGGCAAAACAACGCCTAAGCCAATTGATTTTTGCCAACCTGCTACAGGGACCACTCCAAGGAAAAGTTGATCAGAATCGCATCAAGGGACTCGACAGGGACTATTTGGTGTTGATCAGTCAGATCCGTCGTTACTTGTACGGGAACCTCCGTGAGGAACAAGTTCGCCATTACGTTGCCCGGGCGGCGCCAAATATTCACTATCGCGGATTCATGAGCTTTTTCCCTGTTGTTGACGACGAAGAGTTGCTGACAAAACTCGATGGTTGGTTGGTCACTCGAATATACGTATCACTTCGCCGTCGTGCAATACTACTGAAAGCCCTAGGCGTAAATTTAATGCCTGACCCTCACTATCGCCAAAGGGAAGAATTGGCCAAATTAATGATCGGCAAAATAGACTTGCGCATCCCTAGCTTTCTCCGGATGAATAAGTTGCTGAGAAGTGCTGCAACAGTCTACGGACCGAATGCGGTAGCAAATCCTAGGTCATCCTACTATTACCTTTGATGATATTGCGTGAACTTTAATGGCTATCGTACAGGGAGGCAAAATAGGCTCTCCTCAACCATGCAACGACGCACTTTGCACACAATTTATGAAATGTATTGTGTTCAAGCTCGAACCAAACGGTCCACCTCACCATCCGGATCCAATCAACCGCAAAGCTCACCATAGCCCGCGCGGTTGACCGGGCACACCCCACCACCCATTTCAGGTAACATACTCCCCAAAGCCCACCCCACCACCCACCCTCTGCGAGGCCACACCGCCATGCCCAGCTATAGCACCACCGTCGGCAATGTTGAGTTGCTGGCGCTCAATGATGGAATGCCCATCCGCGATCCTTTGATGCCTTTCCCCGATACCACCATCGAGCAGTGGCGTGAGTTTCCTGAGTTGCTGGACGAGCACGACCAGATCCGCAGCCGGTACGGCACCACCTGCGTCCGCTCCCAGGGCAAGCTCATCATCGTCGATACCGGCCTCCAGGCCCCCGACGGCACGCTGATGGACGACATGCAGGCCAAGGGCGTCGACCCCACGGCCGTCGACCTCGTGGTGTTCACCCACCTGCACCCCGACCACGTGGGCTGGAACCTCACCGACGGCAAACCCAACTTCCCCAACGCCCGCTACCTCGTGCCCCGCAGGGACTGGGACTACTGGACCCAGCCCGACGTGCTGGCCGGCGCCGACCACGTCCGCAACCAGGTGGTTCCGCTGGATGGCCTGGGATTCATCGACCTGATCGACGACGACCACCGCATCACCGACGAACTCACCACCGTCGCCACGCCGGGCCACACTCCCGGTCACGTCTCCATCATGATCGCATCGGACGGTCAGCGCGGCTACATCCTGGGCGACGTGGCCCACAACCCGGCCCAGGCCCACTACACCGACTGGTGTCCCATCTTCGACATCCAGCCCGACGTCTCCCGCAGCACCCGCCATTCGGTGCTGGACATGCTGGAGGCCGAGCAGATCCTCGTTTCCGCCGGACACTTCCCCGACCCCGGCTTCGGCCATTTCGTCCGCGTCGAGGGACGCCGCTCCTGGCGGGGCATCTGACCAGCCCCCTTCCATTGTTGGCACACCGTGTTGGCACACCGTGTTGGCCCATTGGCCATTGGCCCGCTCATGGTGAGCCTGTCGAACCATGCCCCCCATCAACCCCAA
>CAZCZB010000031.1:0-31206 GCA_964502995.1 uncultured Dehalococcoidia bacterium | reverse complement strand
TGAGCGGGGCAACTGCGGTGGTTTGACGGGCTCACCATGAGCGGGGCAACTGCGGTGGTTTGACGGGCTCACCATGAGCGGGGCAACTGCGGTGGTTTGACGGGCTCACCATGAGCGGGGCAACTGCGGGTGGTTCGACGGGCTCACCATGAGCGGAGCAACGATGAGCGGGGCAGCCACAAGGGTTGCCCCTATGCATTGGTGTACTGGCCTGGTGTGCGTGTTCCGGTCCCGGGATGCGGGCTGTGTTATCATCCGGCAATAGTTGTCGCCACGCTCGCCGGCCTGGCCGGAGGTTTCCATGCTGTACCAGCGCTACCGTTACTCCCAGTGGGACGGCACACAGCAGATATTTGACGTCGATGCCGGCGATCTGATGGATGCGCTGTCTGACGACCTGTTGCAGCACGGCGATCTTGCCAGGGCCCTGCGTGATCTGTTCCGTAACGGGATGCAGGACCGGGACGGTTCGCAGATGCCGAACCTGCGGCAGTTGATGGAGCAACTGAAGCAGCAGCGGCGCCAACAACTGCAACAGAGCAACCTGGATTCGGTGGTTGATGACCTGAAGGAGCGGCTGGAAAACATCCTGCGCACCGAACGTGAGGGCATCCAGCGACGGTTGGATGAGGCGGCGGACCGGCCCGAACCCGAGGATATGGAGGGCAAGGAGCAGCAGAGGGCTCTCAACCGAATGCTGCGGGAACGGGCCCAGCGCAACCTGGACAAGCTGGACGAATTGCCCGACAGCCTGGGCGGACAGATTCAGGAACTCATGGAGTACGACTTCATGGATCCCGATGCCCAGCAGCAGTTTCAGGAACTGCTTGATTTGCTGAAGAGCCAGATGGCGCAGAACGTATCGCAACAGATGCGCGACCAGATGGAGAACATGACCCCGGAGCAAATGGAGGCCATGCGCGAGATGATGCGCGACCTCAACCAGATGCTCCGGGACCGGCTGGAAGGGCGTGACCCCGGCTTTGAGAACTTCATGCAGAAGTGGGGGCCGATGTTTGGCGACGATCCGCCCCAGAGCCTCGACGAACTGATGGAGCGAATCCAGCAGCAGATGGCTCAGATGCAGTCGCTGATGGACAGTCTGTCGCCGGACGCGAGACGGGAACTGGAAGATGCCATGCAGTCGGCGATGGACCCGCGACTCATGGACGAGATGTCAGAATTCGCCAGCCTGATGCAATCGCTGATGCCGCCGGACGATCTGGCGCGTCAATATCCGTTCCTGGGTGACGACAGCATGACTCTGGAACAGGCCATGGAAGCGATGCAGCAGATGCAATCGCTGGACCAACTGGAACAATCGCTGCAACAGGCGCTGCGCACCGGCAATCTGGACGACGTTGATCCCGAACAGTTGGCGGAGTTGTTGGGCGACGAGGCGCGGCGCACGTGGGAGGAGATGGACCGGTTGCGCCAGATGCTGAAGGACGCCGGGTTCATCACCGGGGACGATGACCTTTCGCTGACGGCGCGGGGCATCCGGCGCATTGGCCAGAAGGCGATGCGGGAGGTGTTCCAACATCTCAAGAAGGACCGGATCGGCAACCACGACCTGGATACGCGCGGCGCGGGCGGCGATCTGCTGGGCGACACCAAGACCTATGAGTTCGGGGACCCGCTGCAACTGGATCTGCAGGCCACGGTGAAGAACGCCATCGTGCGGGGCGGGCCGCAGGTTCCGGTGAAACTGAGGCCCGACGATTTTGAGATCTACCGCAACGAGCACATGACGCGGGCGGCCACGATAGTGCTGCTGGACCAGAGCCGCTCGATGGGGCTGTTCAACAACTGGGCGGCGGCCAAGAAGGTGACGCTGGCGCTGTTTGCGCTGATCCGCCAGCAGTATCCACGGGACACGCTGCACGTGGTGGGGTTCTCGGACTACGCCCGGGAACTGGAGGAGGAGGATCTGGCCGGCCTCACGTGGAACAACTGGGTGTCGGGCACGAACCTGCACCACGCGTTGATGCTGTCGCGCAAGCTGCTCTCCCGGGAGAAAGGCGGCACACGCCAGATTCTGGTGATCACCGACGGCGAGCCCACGGCCCACCTGGAAGGCGACCAGGCATATTTCGCCTATCCGCCCAGCTACCGGACCGAGTTGGAGACGCTGAAGGAAGTGCGGCGCTGCACGCAGGAAGGCATTGTCATCAACACGTTCATGCTGGAGAACAACTACCAGTTGGTCAACTTCGTGGACCGCATGACGAAGATAAACCGAGGCCGGGCTTTCTACAGCAGCAGTGAAAACCTGGGCGAGTACGTGCTGGTGGACTACATGAACAACCGGCGCAAACGAGTGTCCGGCTGACGGAGCTACGAAAACGGCGCATTTGGTTACGAAATCGGTAGCATTACTATTTCCATTCCTGCGCGTCCGTGCTATCCTATTTGACGGACATACAAACGGCCGCTTTTAAGGCAGTCCGGCGAGGCTGGCAAAGCGCGGAATACCGACGGATGGGAGAACAAGATCCCCCACGCCGTAGGACAAACGCACACCCTGTCGTCGGGCAAATGCCGCCGAAACGGGGTGTTTTTCATAGCCACTGTCGAAAATAGCAATCCCGCGCCCGCAGCAACCGGTGAGGATGCGCTGCCGGGCCGCCTGATGATGGACGCCGACGAAATCCGGCGGGCCGTGACGCGCATGTACCACGAAGTCCTGGAACGCAACCACGGGGCGGACAACCTTTTGCTGGTGGGAATCAGGACGCGGGGCGTGCCGCTGGCAGAGCGGATAGCCCATCACATCCAGGACGCGGAGGGCGTTGAGGTGCCCGTGGGCCGGCTGGACATCAACCTGTACCGGGACGATCTTTCCGAACGCCCGCACATGAGGATCCGCCCGACGACGATGCCGGTGGACGTGCGGGGACGAACCGTGGTGCTGGCTGACGACGTGCTTTACACGGGCCGCACGATTCGGGCCGCCATGGACGCCATCAGCGACTTGGGGCGTCCGCTGCGGATACAGGTGGCGTCGCTGGTGGACCGGGGACACCGTGAACTGCCCATCCGCGCGGATTTTGTGGGCAAAAACATCCCGACCCGGCAGATGGAACTGGTGCGCGTCCGGTTCACCGAAACCGACGGCGTGGACGACGTTTTCATTCTGGAACGAGGGTCTGCGTGATGGCAACGACTGCCGCCAACGAACCCGAACTGTTCCGAGGTTCTGCGACCGTCGTGCCCTGGAACCGCAGGCACGTGCTGGATCTCGACGACTTCACGCCGTACGAGATCACCGCGACGCTGGACAACGCGGTCGCCATGCGGGGCGTTCTGGATCGGGACGTCAAGAAGGTTCCGGCGCTGCGAGGCCGTGTGGTGGTGACGCTGTTCTACGAGGCCAGCACCCGCACCAGGATCTCGTTTGAAGAGGCGGGAAAGATACTGAGCGCGGACGTGATCAACATGACCGCCAGCGCGAGCAGCGTCGAGAAGGGCGAATCGCTGTTGAACACCGGGCTGACGCTGCAGGCCATGGGCGTTGACGTGATCGTGGTGCGCCACCCGCACGCCGGCGCTCCTCATTTTCTGGCGCGCAACCTGGACAACGTGGCGGTGATCAACGCGGGCGACGGCGCGCACGCGCATCCGACCCAGGGATTGCTGGACCTGTACACGGCGCGGGAACACCTGGGGGAGATCGCCGGCAAGAAGGTGGTCATCGTGGGCGACGTGTTGCACAGCAGGGTGGCCCGGTCTGCCGTGTGGGGTTTCGCGCAGATGGGCGCGCAACTGGTCATGTCGGGACCGCAGACGCTGATTCCCGATCCGTTCGGACCCCAGGGGTGGAGCGCCGGGACCAGCGTCAACGGCGCGTCGAATCCGCTGGCGAACGTGTCGGTGGAACCCGACCTGGACGCGGCGATTGAAGGGGCGGACCTGGTGATGGCGCTGAGGCTGCAATCGGAGCGGCAGCAGCGGGGTTTCTTTCCGAGCCTGCGCGAGTACATCCGGCGGTGGCAGGTGAACGATGAGCGCATGGCGCGGGCCAACGCCGGCGCTCTGCTGATGCATCCCGGCCCCATGAACGAGGGCATCGAGGTGAGCAGCGGCCTGGCCCACGGCGACCGCTCGCTTATCGAGGAGCAGGTTACCAACGGCGTGGCGATCCGCATGGCGCTGCTGTACCAACTGGCCGGCTCCGCTTCGGGAGACGCATGATGGCAACAATGCCGCGAAATGCTCTCCTGCTGATCACAGGCGGTCGCGTAATCGATCCGGCCAACGGTGTTGATGCGATGGGCGACGTGCTGGTGGCGGACGGCGCCATCAAGGCCGTCGAACGGTCAATAGATCAAGACTCGCTGGCAGATGGCACTCGGGTGATCCCGGCGGCCGGGATGGTGGTGTGTCCCGGGTTCATTGACATTCACGCGCATCTGCGCGAGCCGGGGTTCGAGTATAAGGAAACGATCGCCACCGGGTCGAAGGCTGCGGTTCGCGGGGGATTCACCACCATCTGCGCCATGCCCAACACCGAGCCGGCGATAGACAACGCCGCAGTTGTCGACTACGTGATGGGTCGCGCGGCGGGGACTCCGGCGCGAGTGCGCGTCATCGGCTGTGTCACCAAGGGACGGCGTGGGCACGAACTGGCCGACATGGAAGAATTGCTCGTGGCGGGGGCGGTGGCGTTCAGCGACGACGGCGACCCGGTACACGACGCCGGGTTGATGCGCCTGGCCCTGACCTACAGCCGCGATTTCGGCATCCCCATCAGCAATCACTGCCAGGACCATGCCCTGTGTGCCGGCGGCATGATGGCGGAAGGCTGGGTGAGCAGCCGGCTGGGGCTGGCCGGGATTCCGGCGGTGGCAGAAGAGACCATGGTGGCCCGCGATATTGCGCTGGCGGAACTGACCGGCGGCAGGTTGCACATCGCACACCTGAGTACGGCCGGCAGCGTCGATCTGGTGCGCCGGGCCAAGGACCGCGGGTTGTCCGTCACCGCGGAAGTCTGTCCGCATCACCTGCTGCTGACGGATGCGTGGGCGCTGGGAGGCAAGGGCAGCGGCGGTGAGGCAACGGGCGCGCTGGCGTATGACACCACGACCAAGGTGTACCCTCCGCTGCGCTCCGATGCGGACGTGGCCGCGTGCCTGGCGGGTCTGGCGGACGGAACCATCGATTGCGTCGCCACCGACCACGCGCCGCACGAGCGGGTGAGCAAGGAATGCACCTACCACGAGGCGGCGTTCGGGATCAGCGTGCTGGAAACGGCGCTGGGGACTTTGATGGAGCGCGTCCACGACGGGTCCATCGGGTTGCCCACAATGGTCGAACGGTTGACCACGGGCCCGGCGCGGGCGCTGGGCAACGGGTTGGCGGAGTACGCCGGGCTGACCGCCGGCACGCCGGCCGACCTGGTGATATTTGACCCCGACGCGAAATGGACGGTTGACGTCAACGATTTCGCGTCGCTGGGCAAGAACACGCCCCTGGACGGGGTGGAACTGCGCGGGCGGGTGGCCGCCACCATCGTATCCGGGAACATTGTGCATGAGGAGGCATCGTTGCTGAATCGGGAGTTTGACCAGTGAGCAGGGTGAATCTGGTTCTGGAGGACGGCGCCGTTTTTTCCGGCGAGTCGTTCGGGGCCCAACGGGACGGATGGGGCGAGGTGGTGTTCAACACCACCATGACGGGTTACCAGGAAGTGCTGACCGATCCGTCTTACGCCGGCCAGATGGTGACGCTGACCTATCCGCTGGTGGGCAACTACGGCATCAACCGGGCCGATTTTGAATCGAAGCGCATCCAGGCGGCGGGGCTAATTGTGCGGCAGCACTGCGACCTGCCCAGCCACAGTTCCAGCGAAATGTCGCTGGACGCGTTTTTGAAGGAATACGAAATTCCGGGCATCAGCGGGATCGATACCCGGGCGTTAACCCGTCGGCTGCGGACCAGCGGTGTCATGATGGGCCTGCTGACATCGGATGATCCCGATGCCGCGTTGCGCAGACTGCAGGATTTGCCGCGCTACGACAATCTTGACCTGGTGAGTACCGTAACGACCCCGGACGGTTATTCGTGGGACGGTTCCGAGATCGCCGGGTTCCCGACCGAGCCGCCGCCGGAAGGATTGCGGCGCATCCTGGTAACCGACGTGGGGCTCAAGTACAACATCCTGCGACTGCTGCAAAGCCGGGGCTGCGAGGTCATTGCCGTGCCCGCCACTACGCCGGCCGAGATCATGCTGGGCATGAACCCGTCGGGTCTGCTGCTTTCGCCAGGGCCGGGCGATCCGGAATTGTTGTCGAACATCGTGGGCAACGTCAAGCAGTTGATCGGGCGCGTGCCCATCATGGGAATCTGCCTGGGGCATCAGCTGGCGGCGCGGGCGTTGGGCGCTCGCACGTACAAGCTCAAGTTCGGACACCGCGGCGGCAACCACCCGGTGAAGGACCTGGAAACGGGCCGTGTTCATATCACCGCCCAGAACCACGGGTATTCGGTGGATGGCGATAACTTGCCATCCGGGTTAGAGGTTTCCCAGATCAACCTCAACGATAATACGGTGGAGGGGCTGCGGCACCGCGACCTTCCGCTGTTCACGATCCAATACCATTCGGAGGCGTCGCCGGGTCCTCGGGACAACGAGTACCTGTTCGATCGCTTCCTGCAGATGGCAGATGACTTCGCCCCGGTGGGGCGGTAGCGGTCGCCAGTGGCTCCGAACGACATTACTTCGGAGGTAGCCCACCAATGACCGCTTTCACGTCGTTCCTGCTGGAACAGGGTATTGAGATCGAGTTGCCGATCAGCCTCAACGAATCTTTGGGCATGATCGAGGAGATAGTCGCCGCGTTTTCCCACGAGGGCCATGGTTATCTGCTGGCGGCGGTGAGTCGCGGCCAGTTGGGTTCCCGGTGGGAACTGGCCGTCAAGGTCACCGACCCAATGAGCAACCGGCCGATCGCGGACGAACCCGTCGGTTTCGTTAACCTAACCAGGGTCGCGCCCGACGCCACCCAACTGGTGGTGCCGCCGCGGACTCCCGAAGGCGGGATTGAGGCGGATCACTTCGATGCCGAAGGGAGGTACTTCGGCGCCTTCATATTCCAGATGATGAACGCGCTGACGGAGCGCAATCTGATGGAAATGCCCGGGGTTCTGCCCCGTTTTTCATAGCCAACGCACCAGCGCAGAGGACAACCCTTTGAACGACTCCACAGCTAAACCCCGAAAGGTACTGGTCATCGGCTCCGGCCCCATTGTGATTGGGCAGGCGGCCGAGTTTGACTACGCAGGCACGCAGGCGTGCAAGGCGCTCCGAGAGGAGGGCGTGTACACGGTGCTGGTCAATTCCAACCCCGCCACCATCATGACGGACCGGGACATTGCGGACCGGGTGTACATTGAGCCGCTCACCGTGCCGGTGCTGGAACGCATCATAGCGTCCGAGGAGCCGGACGGGATTCTGCCGACGCTGGGCGGGCAGACCGGGCTTAACCTGGCGGTTGATCTGGCGGATGCCGGAGTGCTGGACCGTTACGGAGTGCGGTTGCTGGGCACGCCGTTGGCGACCATCCGCAAGTCCGAAGATCGGGACTACTTCCGGCAGTTCCTGACCGACATCCGGGAACCCATGCCGCCTAACCGCACGGTGTCCACCATGGACGAGGCGCAGGTGTACCGGAGCGAGGTGGGCCTGCCCCTGGTGGTGCGTCCGGCGTACACGCTGGGCGGGACCGGCGGGGGAATTGCCAACACGGAAGAGGAATTTTCGACAATAGTGGAGAGCGGTCTTTCCGCCAGCCCGATCAGCCAGGTGCTGCTGGAACGGTCGCTGGTTGGGTGGAAGGAGGTGGAATACGAGGTGATCCGGGATAGCGGTGACAACTGCATCACGGTGTGCAACATGGAGAACCTGGACCCCATGGGGGCGCACACCGGCGACAGCATCGTGGTCGCTCCCAGCCAGACGCTGACGGACAAGGAGTACCAGATGCTCCGAACCGCCAGCCTGAAGATCATACGCGGGCTTGGGATCGAGGGCGGCTGCAACATCCAGTTGGCGCTGAGGCCGCATCCGGACGCAATGGTCAACCGCCCGGGCGACTGGGACGCGGATTCCGACTACTACGTGATCGAGGTGAACCCCAGGGTCAGCCGTTCGTCCGCCCTGGCGAGCAAGGCCACCGGGTATCCCATCGCCCGCGTGTCGGCGAAAATCGCGGTGGGCAGGAAGCTGGACGAGATTGCCAACGAAGTGACCGGCAGCACGGGCGCGGCCTTCGAGCCGGCGCTGGACTACTGCGTGGTGAAGATTCCGCGGTGGCCCTTCGACAAGTTCCCCAACGGCGACCGCCAGGTGACCACGCAGATGAAGGCCACCGGCGAGGTCATGGCAATCGACCGGAGCTTCGAGTCGGCCTTGCAGAAGGCCACGCGCGCGTTGGAGCAGTCCAATTCATCGCTGCTGTGGGAGGCGCCGGAGTGGCGCGAACTGAGCGTTGCGCAGGGCCGGCAGGCCATGCTGGATGCGCTGCCGCTCTATCCCAACGACCTGAGGCTATGGGCGTTGACGGCCGCGTTGCGCCGTGGGATCACCCGCGACGAACTGGTTGCGCACACCAGCATCGACCCGTGGTTTGTGGCGGCGTTGGAACGCATAGTTGACCAGGAACGCCGATTGCTGGGCAACCCCCTGACGCCGGCATCGCTGCTGGCATCCAAACGACTTGGGTTCCCGGACGCGGAGATTGCGACGCTGTCGGGACTGCTGCCCGAGCAGGTGCGGCAGATGCGCATCCAGAACGACATCAAGCCGGTATTCAAGATGGTGGACACGTGCGCGGCCGAGTTTGAGGCGGCGACGCCGTACTACTACAGCGCGTACGACACCGAAAACGAAGCGCCGCCGCTGGAGGGCACCAAGGCGGTGGTGATCGGCAGCGGTCCCATTCGCATTGGCCAGGGCATCGAGTTTGACTATTGCAGCGTGCATGCGGCGTGGGCGCTTTCGCAGGCGGGGGTCGCCAGCATCATGGTGAACTCAAACCCGGAAACGGTGTCCACCGACTTTGACACCAGCGACCGGCTGTATTTTGAACCGCTGGACGAGGAGGCGGTCCGGGACATCATCGACAACGAGACGGTGGACGACAATCCGCCGCCCAGCCTGGTTCAGTTTGGCGGCCAGACCGCCATCAATCTCTCGCAGTCGCTGGCGGCCGCAGGATTGCCGATTCTCGGGTCCAGCGCAGAGGCCATCGACATCGCCAGCGACCGGCAAAAATTCGAGCGGTTCCTGGTGGATCTGGGAATCCCGCAACCGCCGGGAGGCACGGTACATTCGGTGGACCAGGCGCTCAAGGTAGCGCAGCGCATCGGGTATCCGGTGGTGGTGCGCCCCAGCTACGTGCTGGGCGGCCGGGCCATGGAGATCGTGCGCAACGCAACCGAGTTGATCCGCTACCTGACCATCGCCACCGAGGTGACGCCCGAGCGCGAGGTGCTGGTGGATCACTACATGGAGGGTCGCGAATGCGAGGTGGACGCCATCTGCGACGGCGAGCGGGTGCTGATCCCCGGCATCATGGAACACGTGGAACGCGCCGGGGTACACAGCGGCGATTCGATGGCGATTTACCCCGGCCTCAACCTCACGGAAGCCGAGGTGGATACGCTGGTTGACTACACCACGCGCATCGGTCTGGCGCTGGGCGTGCGCGGTCTGATGAACATCCAGTTCGTGTTGCAAGGCGGCGGCGCGTACCGCAGCCCCAGCGTGCGGACGAATGATGCGGACGAGCCTTCCACGGTGTACGTGCTGGAGGTTAATCCACGGGGCAGCCGCACCATTCCGTTCATATCCAAGGTTACGGGAGTGCCGGTGGCGAACCTGGCGACCCGGGTGATGCTGGACGGCAAGCTTGAGGAAATGGGCTACGAGGGTGGCCTTTGGCCCCGTCAGAAGCTGGTGGGAATCAAGGCGCCGGTTTTCTCGATGTCCAAACTGGTTGGCGTGGACTGGTACATGGGGCCGGAAATGAAATCCACCGGCGAGGTCATGGGAATCGACCGGGACTTTCCCCGGGCGCTGACCAAGGCGTTGCAGGCTGCCAGCATCAGCCTGTCCCCGGGCATGGGAGTGCTGCTCAGCATTTCCGACCAGGCCAAGGCCGACTCGTTGCCGCTGGTGCGGGGATTGGCCGCAGCCGGGTGCCGGCTGTACGCCACCGAGGGCACCGCGGCGATGATCACCGCCATGAACCTGCCCGTTACCACCATCACCAAGCGCATTGGCGAGGGTTCGCCGGACGTGCTGGACGTGATCAACGACGGGACGGTGGGCGCGGTCATCAACACGTTGTCGGGAGACACGTCAGTGATGCGGGACGGATTTTTCATCCGCCGGGCCGCGGTGGAGCGACGCATCCCGTGCTTCACGTCGCTGGACACCGCGCGTGCCGCCATGGAAAGCCTGCTCACCGGCTCCGACAATTTCAACGTCCTGACGACGGACGAATACCTGACGACGTCGGGTTAGCGGATTCGGCCGCGGGCTCGCCAGCCTGCGTACTGCATCCCTGGCCGGGTGGCCCGGCGGCTGCCATTCGTCTCTTCCTGGCGGCAAGGCAAGCCGTTGGTGGGCTGGCACATCAGGGTGCGGGGTGTGAATCCAGGACGCGACGATGGAATGGCGGGCAGCAACGCGGCCCGGGTTCGCAGGTTCGCGTGCCTGGCCCTGTCTCATCACTGGGAGTTGCGACGCAGCCGGACGGTGGGGCTATCCATATTCGGATGGGAGCAGCGGTTCTGCACGCGGTGTTCCGCGCAGTGGTTGGCGGTGGCGGCGACCGTCTCGCTGACGATCGCGCTGGGGTTGGACCTGCCGCTGGCGGTATTGCCCGCTCCGGCGCTGGTCGACTGGATCACCCAGACGTGGGGACTGCGGGAGAGCGGCACTGCCTCCAGGCTGGGTACGGGCGCGCTGCTCGGCATGGGGATGGGAATGTGGGCATCCGCAGTGGTAGGGCTCGACTACGTGCGCGTGCTGATCGGGATTGGCGTCCTGGCAGCCTACTCAGGCATGATCGGCGGGTTGCTGGCCCTGAGACCGGCGCACGAGGGTTACCTGATGGATCTGGTGGATGAAGTGGCGCAGGCGATAAGAAAAAGCCCGCGCGATTGAATGGTCGGCGCGGACAGGTCGAACAGAGCGTTTGGCAGGGTAATCTACCAGTCCATAACCGTACCGATGTCGCGTTTTTCGGCTTGTTGCCAGACGACCTTTGCCGCGGCCACATCCGCCAGCCCGGTGCCCATGAGCTTGCAATAGACGACCTCATCTGCGGAGGCGCGTCCGTGTGTGTCGCCTGCAACCGCGCGGCGCAGTTCGCTGATCTGGCTCCACTGTATTGATCCGGTTTCGATGGCGGTTGCGATATCGCCGCACTCCAGGGGAGCCTGTTCCAGCGAGTCCACAAACAACCGGTCGGCGCGGATGAGGGTTGCGGCATCGACCTCGTGGAATCGCGCCATGGTGGGGCCGGCGCCGATGACCGTCGTTCCGTCGGCCAGCCAGTCTCCCATCACAACCGGACTCTGAGCGGCCGCGATGGCGACGACGATGTCGCGGTCGGCCACGGCGTCGCGGTTGGTGTCGGCGGCGATTACCGGGATGCCCAGTTCCGCGGTCATTCGCTCGGCGAACGCCCGGCGGTTGGACTCGTTCCGGCTGAATACGCGAACATCCTGAATCGGCCGGACTTTCAGGGCGGCCCGGATCTGGTCGGCGGCCTGGTTGCCGGCGCCGATCACTCCCAGGGTGGAGGAGTCCGGGTTCGAAAGGTGCTTGATGGCGACGCCCGTGGTGGCGCCGGTGCGAAGCTGCCCAAGGCGGTTTGCCTGCGTGTACAGCAGGAGCGCGCCGGACGATGCATCGTAGAGACTGACCTGGAACGAGTATCCGTTTTCGGTATGGGTGAAGGTCTTGACCCCGACCATGCCGTCATACATCAGCGCGCCGCCCATCACACCCAGGTATCCGCCAGGGCTGTACAGCCGGCGCCGGGTCAGATTTTCGGCTTCCCCGGCTCCGTACCTTGCCGCCATCTCTTCGATGGCGGGGAGTACGTCATCGAGGCCCACGCACTCCGCGACTTGGGCGTTGGTCAGGAAGCGGGCCATGACGGGAGCGGTGGAGGGTTAACGGGACGAGAAATAGAGACGGTTGGTGCGCACGTATTCACGCCAGTTGGCGGGCACCGTAAATTCGTCAAAGATGGCGGAAACGGGACACACCGCCACGCAGTAGGCGCAATCGATGCAGTCATCGGGGTTGATGTAGTACATCGGGGCGTCGTCGTCGGTATGGATACAGTCCACGGGGCAAACTTCAACGCAAGAGGCGTCTTTGACACCTTCGCAGGGCTGTGTAATGACGAATGCCATCAGATAACCTCGGCGCGGGCGATTAGTCGTGGCTGCGCGTGGCGCCGGAGCTCCTGCCGACGCGACCCGTGGGCGGCCCGTTCGTGGGCAGTATTCTGCGGTTTGTGCCGATATTTTGTCAAGGGATACGGGCGGCATATCGCTATCGTTGGGCGCAATACACGGGTTGCCTGATAACGATTGCGCGAAGGCGGCCGTCGCGGCAGGATTTTGGAGTCAGCGAATGTACTGAAACACCGTCGCGTCCGGCGCCCATTGCAAGGGCACGTTGGCCCGCAATATGCGGGCGCAGAATAACAAAACCGGGGACGTATCAAATTCGTTGGTGGTCGGTTCGTTGCAATATCTATTATTCTGATATAGTATATTGTTTCAGCGAAACAATGTTGGCAAACCGGGTTATACCCAAGGTGGATTGGCAATGGAACTGAGAGAGATAATCAGCTTTTATCACGTGGCCCGATTGCGGAGCGTATCCAAGGCGGCGCGCAAACTGGAGCTGGGACAGCCCACCGTCACCACTCACCTGAGGAAGCTGGAAGGCGAATTCGGCATCACCCTGTTCGATCGCATCAAAAGGCCCATTCAGCTGACGTCTGAAGGGTCGCTGTTTTATGAATTGGTGACGCCCATAGTCGAATCCATTGACACGCTGAAAACCCAGATGGACTACTCGGAAGGCCGCGGTTCTTTCGTGGTGGGTGCGTATCCTGACATTGTTTCGTATCATATGCCCCGGCCCATCCGCCAGTTCCGTGCCCGCTATCCGGACGTGCGCATGCGGTTGGTGGCCCGGTCCTATGCCAATCTGATCCAACTCGTGAAGTCGGGAGAAGTTGACCTGGCGCTGTGTTCCGCGCCGCCGACCGACGATCCGTCTCTGGAATTTTCCGAACTGTTCGACTATAACGTGGTGCTGATCACAGAGCCGGGCCACGAACTGCTGCACCGGGACCCGGTCACCATCGAGGACATGGCGAGGTACCCGCTGATCCTGAACAGCCCCGAAAGCCTCAGCCGCCGGCGGGTGGAACAGAAGTTGAGGGAGAGCAGCGTCAGCTACGACGTTGTCCTGGAGATGGACAACACGGAGATGATCAAACGGTACGTCGCCATCGGCATGGGCATTGCCATCGTCAGCGATTTCACCCTGCACCCTGAAGACCACGACCGCCTGGCGGTGGTGCGACTGGATCACATTTTCCCGTCGGCCAACATCGGAGTCTGCACGCTGCGGGGCAAGTTCCACGGACGCGGCGTGCGCAATTTCATCAATACGCTGTCCGAGAACCTGTCCGGGTTCCACGCCGACCTTTGGGACTGGGACGTGGACCACGGAGGAGAACCGCGCACCCAGGCGATCGCCAACGCCACGCAATAGGCGGCGACGCCCGAACCGCAGGCATTGAGTTGAGGGCAGTCAGATGGCTGCCCTCAAAGTTTGTTGGGTCAGCGGATGCGGCCCAGGAAGTCGGATGCGCCGCGGGCGACCCAGGCATTCCATGAGGTCATGAGGAAACGGGCGCCCTTCTCGACATACGCGGCCACGTTGTCGTCGTTGACCAGGGTTCCGGCGGTGCGGCCGGCGTTCACGATGCGGGCGATGGCGTCGTCGATGGCAGCCTGCACTTCCGGGTGGCCCACGTTGCCGATGTGTCCCATGGTCTGGGAGAGGTCGGTGGGCGCGACGAAGAAGACGTCGATGCCGTCCACCTTGAGGATGTCATCGAGGTTGTCAAGCGCGGTCACTTCTTCGATGAGGACGACCACCATGGTCTGATCGTTGGCGCGGTGAACGTAATCCGGGACGCCGAAGGACTGGCGGCCGCCGAACATGCCGCGGTATCCCAGCGGCGCGAACTTGGCAGCGCCGGCGGCGGCTTCGGCTTCCTCGCGGGTGTTCACGTGGGGCAGCACGACTCCCATGGACCCGCGGTCGAGGGTGCGGGTGATCAAGCCGGCGTCGTTGGCGTTGCAGCGCGTGATGGAGGCCATGCCCCACAGGTCACAGGCGCGGGTCATGTCGCCCAAGGTCTCCCAGTCGACGGGGCCGTGCTCGCACTCCATCCACACCGAATCGAAGCCCACCGGGCCCAGGAAGTCGATGATTTCGCTGCTCATCAGGCCGGAGATGCAGGTGGTTGGTTCGCCTCGCTGCAACTTCTCCTTGGCCGGGTTTGGGCGTATGTTTGGCACGGTTATCCTCCTGTGCGATGGTTGGTCTGGGGGAATGGATCGCGTCCCCGGAATCGGCTACTGTTTGGCCTCGTAGCCTCTCGGCGTGACCATGCGTCCGTGATGCACGTAGGTGTTGGAGTTCCCGATCACGACGGTGGTGAACATGTCGATGCCGAGTTGGTCGCCGTCAAGGTCGCCAAGACGCGACACGGAGACGGCCTGCTCGGTGCGGAAGGCGTGGCGGACGATGCCGACGGGGGTGTCCGGACTGCGATGGGCCAGGTATATCTCGCGGGTTTCCTCCAGTTGGGTGATCCGGCGGCGGCTGCGGGGGTTGTACAGGACGGTGACGAAATCGCCCGCGGCGGCTGCTTCCAGGCGTCGCCTGATCTGCTCCCAGGGGGTGAGGAGGTTGCTGAGGCTGATGGCGCAGAAGTCCTGCATCAACGGCGAGCCCAGCAGGGCGGCGGCGGACTGAAGCGCCGACACCCCAGGGATCGTTTCCACCTCGGGCTCGACCCCATCCCATTCACGGTCGGTGAGGATGCGAAACACCGGGCCGGACATGCCGTAGATGCCGGCGTCGCCGGAGGACACCACCGCAACGGTTTTGCCGGCATAGGCAATGTCCACCGCCAGGGAGGCGCGGTCGAGTTCCTGGCCCAGATCCATGGAGTGCAGGACTTTGCCGGCTGCGGCGTCGGCGACCTGCTCGACATAATATCGATAGCCCACCACCTCGTCGCTGTCGGCGATGGCGGCGGTGGCGGCGGGAGTGAGGTTGCCAACATCGCCGGGGCCCAATCCCACCAGATAGAGTTTGCCTTTGTTCATTTTCGCTCCGTTTCTACGCGGCAGGATTTGCGATTCGCGCCACCGCGATGGTGGCCCGGTCAGATTTTGTGCGAGGGACCAGTACGCCGTCCGTGCCGGCCGCCAGCATGGCAGCCGGCTCGGAAACGCCGTACACTCCCAGCAGTTCCTGCGCCTTTGACGCAGTTGGGCGAGAGGACTGGGAATCGGCGGTCTGCGTGGACGCCGATTGTTCCACGACCGCGTTGAGTTGGCGGCCTTCAAAGATTTCGAGGGGTACGTCCAACGACCGGGCCAGCGCGATTATGCCGGGTTCATCCGCCTTGATGTCGATGGTTGCGATTTTAGCCACGCTGGATTTCGCCAGTCCATGTTCCGCCAGGGTCGCGTCCATCAATTGGCTGATGTGGTTGGCGTCCACGTCGCGGCGGCAACCCACGCCGACCACCAGGGTCGGCGGCCGATAAATGATCCGGGGAGCGCCGGGGTTCAACGACAGCGCGGAATCAGACACAACGAGGCTGGCGGCGTAATGGGGCGCCATAGCGTCGGGAAGATCATCGACCGCGATGATGTTGCGGGACATTGGGACGTTGGCGGGCCAACCCACCCCGGATTGCGGGTCCAGCCAGAGCGCGACGGGTTCCCCATTGACCACCGCCGCCGCCGCCCGGGTCAGGTCGGCGGGAGACGCTTCGATGCGCCACCCGAGGTCGGCGCCGATGAGGTCGATGGCGGGGACGTTCAGCGCGTCCGACGCTGAGGTGATTATTGGCTGCGCTCCGAGGGCTTCCGCGACCATGTGGGCCAACCGGTCGGCTCCACCGACGTGGCCGGAGAGGACGCTGACGGCGTAACGGCCCGCATCATCCACGCACACCACGGCGGGGTCATCCTTCTTGTTGCCCAGCGCCGGCGCCAACAGGCGGACGGTCGCGCCGACGGGGAGGAAAACCACCAGCGAATCGTGGGCGGCGAACAGCGATTGCAGCCGGGGACGCAGCGGCAGATCGTAAATCTGCGCTTCGGCGTCGACTTCGGTGGCGGCGCGCCTTTCCAGATGGAGTTGGGCGTCCGGCATGGCCGCTGACAGGCGGGCGGCGAGCCTTGCCCCGGGTCTGGACACGGCCACTATCGCAGCACGGGAGGTTCCCGCAGACGCCATGAACCGACCGGGTCAGTCGTCGGCGCCGGTTGCGGGGGTTGCCGGTTCGGGCTGCACTTCGTACCCGCCGGCGTCGTACAGGTCCGAGCGCTCGGCTTCGGCGTGATCTCCGCGACCGGCGCGACGGTACAGGTGAGTGTAGTCGTCGGAGTAGAGGTGGGACACGGCGACCTGCTCAGCGGAATCGGGGTTGAGCAGTTCCGGGTCAACCGCCTTGCCCACGATGATCAAAGCCTGCAGAGTGATCTTGGCCTCGCGTACTTTTTCGGCGATGTCCGACAGGGTTCCCCGAATGATGATCTCGTCGGGCCAACCGACGCGATACGCCACCGCCACCGGCGTGTCGGCGGGGTAGCCGGCCTCCTGCAACTGGTTGGCGATGCGGAACATGCGGGTGACGCTGAGGAAAATGGCCAGGGTGCTGCCGTGGCGGGCCAGGTCAACCAGCGCCTCGCCCTCGGGCATGGGGACGCGGCCTTCGGCGCGGGTCATGATGACGGTCTGGGATACTTCGGGCACGGTGAGTTCCGACTTGAGAACGGCGGCGGCGGCGAAAACCGCGCTGACGCCGGGTATGATCTCGTAGTCCACCCGTTCGCGCTCCAGGATACGCATCTGTTCCAGGGTTGCGCCGTAGAGAGACGGGTCGCCGCTCTGGATGCGGGCGACGGTCTTGCCTTCGGATACGGCGCGGAGGGTAACCTCCATGATTTCGGGCAGGGCCATCTCCTTGCTGCCGTACACGGCGGCGCCGGGCTTGGCGAATCCGGCGATTTCGGCGGGCACCAGCGAGTCGGCGTAGATGATCACGTCGGCGTCGTCGATAATGCGCTTGGCCTTGAGGGTGAGCAGTTCAGGGTCGCCGGGACCCGCGCCGATGATGTAAACCTTGCCGGAATTAGCCATGTGTTGTGCCTCCGCAGGGCGTGGCCCTAGCGCCGGATGATGAGCAGGGAGAAATAGTCGAGGTCCTCGGCGGACAATTCCTGGATGTTGCGCACGACGCGCTCGCGCTCGGTGGTGGCCCGCCGGACGTAGATGGTGCGGCCGGCCAGTCCCAGGCGCTCCAGGTTGGCCAGGGCGTCCAGCAGGGTTCGGTTGACCTTCATCAGTACGATGGTGTCGTAGGCCGCGATGGCCTCGCGCAGGTCGTCGATGCCGTACACGGCGGGCAGGATGGCAAGGCGCTGGCCGTGATGCACCAGCGGGGCCGTTGCCGACGCCGCCGCAGCCATCACCGACGACACGCCGGGGACGACCTCCACCTGGAGGTGAGGGTATTCGTCCTGGATGGTTTCCAGCACGTAGGCGAACGTGCTGTACAGCATCGGGTCGCCCTCGGTGATGAACGCCACGTCGCGGCCGGCTTCAAGATGCACGGCCAGATCGCGGGCGGCGTTGCGCCAGACTTCGCCGGCGGCGTCCTCGTCGTTGGTGGGGAACTTGGCCCGGACGACTTCCTGCCGGCTCTCGTCGATGATGTCCTTGACGATGCTGTAGGCGTAGCTTTCGGCGCTGATGCCGGCCTGGGGCACCCAGATCACCGGCACGGTTTGCAGTACCCGGTGCGCCTTTACGGTCAGCAGGTCAGGGTCGCCGGGACCCACGCCCACACCATAAAGTCGCCCGTAACCGGAGGGGGTGGTCATTTCTGCCCCCACACTACGAACACAGGGTTCATCGCTTCCAATCTCAAACTCCCGTCGGGCAACTCGCGGCCCCTGGACGCGGCGATCATGGTCATCTGGGGAGACGCGCCGGCGTCTTTCAACGCCTGGTAGGTAGCGTTGGCGCGCTCCATGACCGCGAAGTTGGCGACCACTCTGCCGCCATGTTTCAACCGGCCCATCACTGTGTCTATTATTCCGGGCATGGCCGCGCCGCCTCCTCCGATGAATACGGCATCGGGGTCGGGCAGGTTGGTCAACGTCCCGGGAGCGGAACCGATGATGACTTCGACGCGGCCATTACCGTAGCGGGCCACGTTGTTGTGCAGCAGGCTGGCGCTGTCGGCGTCCTTGTCCACGGCGTACACGCGGCCTTGACGCGCGATCTGCGCCGCCTCCACGGCGACGGAACCGGTGCCCGCTCCGATGTCCCACACGATACTGTTGGTTCGCAGGCCCAGGGCGTACAGGCTGACGGCGCGCACCTCGGACTTGGTGATCTGGCCACGAACGGGTCGGCGCTGCTCGAAAGCGTCGTCGGGCATGCCGAGGGCGCGACCGGTCGGGGCAGCATCCGGTGGCGATACGGTGGGTGGTGGTTTCACCAGTGCGTCAGCCATGGGCCGGGCTCTACACCGCCGCCGGGTCGCGCATGGGGATGCCATCGGGCGACGTGCTGGCCGAGCCGAGGAGGTTGCCCTCGAAGTCGAAACACAGCGCGTCAACCACGATGGAGTCGCCGTCGTCGCCGAGGTATTTCTGCGCCTGCTCGCACACCATCCGGCACATGATGGGGAACACTTCCATGACGCCGTGTTCCTGGGCGAGTTCCTGGAAGTGGCGGCCGCTGGCGGCGTTTTTCATCTCTTCCTGCAACTCCGGCGACGCGCCGCAATCGGCGGCGAGGCCGGCCAGGAATCCGGTGTCGACCTGGTTGCCGGCTACGTGGGTTACGAAGTAGCCCATTGCCATCTTGGAGAACTTGCCGACCATGCCGACGTGGGCCACGCGCTTGATGCCCTTGTTGACGCAGCGTTTCATGGACGGGCCGGAAAAGATTCCGGCCTCGACATAGGCCATGTCCGGCAGATCCAGCAGTTCGCGGGTGTACTGTTCGCTGCGGGTGCCGGTGGACAGCACGAGGTGGTCCAATCCGTTGGTCGCGGCAACGTCGATGGCGAGATGCACGCTGGCGCGCCACGCGGCGGTGCTGAAGGGCTGCACGATGCCGGTGCTGCCCAGGATACTGATTCCGTTGAGCACACCGAGACGGGCATTGGTGGTCTGCTTGGCGATTTCCTCGCCGTTGGGCACGCTGATGCGGGCGCGGACACCGGTGTCGGGCGGCCATCCGCACTCGACGAGACCCTCGGCGACGGCATCGGCGATCATCCGGCGGGGGACGCGGGTGACCGCGGGTTCGCCCACTTCGATGCCGGTGCCGGGTCGGGTTACCGTGCCCACGCCTGGGCCGCCGGTGATCTGCAATCCCTGGATTCCGTCGGGCAAGCGCCAGACGCCGACGATTATTTCAGCGCCGTGGGTGACGTCAGGATCGTCGCCGCCGTTCTTGATCACCGAGCAGCGCACGCCTTCCGATGGTTCCATGGCCCAACTTTGGTGGACGTCCAGAGTAGCGTAGCCGCGGCCGCCGGGCAGGGGCACGGATACCTGGTCGGGCGCCTTGCCCGACAGCATCAGGACGACGGCGGCCTTGGCGGCGGCGGCGGCGGTAGTGCCCGTGGTGTACCCGGTGCGCATCCCGCGAGGGTCCCGCTTGGTGGGGCGGGAGTAGTCGCTTTCGGACCGCGCCGACGGGTCTGGGTTGTTGTTGGTGTCGGTTGACATTGGTTTTCAGTCTGGGACGTTTTGCGGATGTGTGGATGTACGCGGTCAGGCGCTGGCCTGGGCCTCTCGCACGCGGTCGCTGGCGACCTGCACGAGGCGGTCGTCGACGCCGAGGGGCGGAGCGACGGACATTGCGATGTCGGGGTAAGTTTCCTGCAACCTGGACATGGTGCCCAGCACGTTGCGCTGCAAGATCAGGCCGGGGAAAAACAGGTACGGGGCGCAGATGATACTGCCGACGCCGCGGGTCTCAATCAACTCGGCGGCGGCGCTTTCCATGGTTGGGTCGCCATAGTGAGACTGGGCCACCGATACCGCGTAATTGTCGCCCAGGTCACGTTCGACCCAACTGCCCAATTCCTTGAGCCACAGGCAATCGTCGTAGCGGGTCTGGGTGCCGGCCTTGACCAGCATAATGCCTACCGGCCGTCCGTCGCCGGACACGGTCTGCTCCGGCAGGGCGGTGATGCGATCCCTGACCAGGTCGGCGATGCGCTGGTCGGCCCCCAATCCCTGGGCCAATCTGAGTTCGACGCCCGGCGCTTCGGCGGCGATATCTTCGAGAACCTCGTCCATTTCAAGCGTGGCGTGTTTGCCGTTGCCCAACAGGTAGGGAGCGATGACCACGCGTTTCAGACCGGCCTCGGCGAGGATGGAAACGGCCTCAGGTGGATGTGGCGGCAGGAATTCGAGGCACGAAACCAGCACCTGGTCGGCGTCGCCGCCCAATGAATCGGCCAACCGCTGCCCGGCTTCACGCAGGCCGACGGGGGTGTTGGGACAGCCGAGGCACCACGCGGGGAACCGTTGGCCGTCCGCCGCCCAGGCGCAGGAACATTCGTCCCTGCTGGCGCCGCGCTGGCTGCCGTGGCACAGGAGAACCACTCCCCAATTTTCGGAACCGTCGTTCCCGTTTGATGCGACTGGCATGATACTCACTCCTCTAACAGGTCCAGCAGGGCGTTCACGGTGGCCGCCGCTGCCGAACTGCCGCCTCTTCGTCCCAGGATTGTGATGTGCGGCACTTCACGGGCCGCCAGTTCCGCTTTGGATTCGGGACACGCTACAAATCCGACTGGCATGCCTATTACCATCGCCGGGTCAACCTGCCCCGAGTCGATCAGGTCGAGGAGGGCCAGCAGCGCAGTTGGCGCGTTGCCCACTGCCACGATTGCGCCGTCCATGTGCGGAGCAAGTTCCCGAACGGCGGCGACGCTGCGGGTGGTTCCCTCGCGGCGCGCCCGTTCGGCGACCTCCGGCACGTCGATGAGGCAATCCGTGGTTACGCCATGGCGGGCCAGCGACGCGCGGGAGATGCCAACCTGCACCATTCGCACATCGGTCACCACACGTTTGGCCTGTTTCAATGATTCCAGGGCGGCATCGACTGCGCCGGTGGTGAATCGGACGTCGGCGGCGATGGCGGGGTCGCCCTCGGCGCGCACGATGCGGTGCAGGACGTATTGCTCCGCCGATGACAGGCTAGCCTGGGAAGCGTCCCCGTCGAGGCTTTCCGCAACCATCACGAGACTCTGACGGTCGATTTCGTCGGGCAGCAGGGCGTATTTTTGAACGAGGGTCATGCGGGAATTTGTCGGCTAGCGGTGCGTTGGAATGTCGATCAGCGCGTGATTGACCGGATCGACTCCCAAGCGCAGCCCCTGGAGGGTGTCGCTGCCCAACAGTTTCGGACAGTCCTCCTCACCAAATACAAAGAGCCGAGTCAGGGTTTCTGTTCCGTACCGGACGCGAACCTCTCCTACTTCTACGGTCGTTTGCGTACCGTTGGCCAAATCTGCCATGAGACGCGGCAATGTGGGAGACCATCCAAGGTCGCGCAACGTCTGGCCCGGAAGTTGGCTGAAAGACGCTCCAGTGTCAACTCGCATGTTCACGTTTTCGATCCGAGAACCATCGGCAGCCCATATCCCCAGGGTGGCAAAGACTTCTCCCATGATACCCCCGGATTACCCGACCACCACGTTGACCAGACGGCCGGGAACATACACGACGTTTCGGACGGTCTTGCCATCGACATGGGCCTGCACGCGCTGGCTGTTCAGCGCCAACTCGCGGGCGGCGTCCTCGCTGATGCTGGCCGACGCGTTGATGCGGTCGCGGACCCGTCCGTTGACCTGCACCACCAGGGTGATTTCGTCCTCTGCCGCCAGGTCGTCGTCCCACTTGGGGAAATCCTGCTGGTGGACGCTGTAGCCGTGGCCGGTGCGTTCCCACAACTCTTCGGCGACGTGGGGGGCTATGGGAGCGAGGATCAGGAGGAATTTTTCGGTGCAGTCGCGCCAGGTGGCGGCGTCAACGGACTGGTCGTTCCAGACGCGACTGAGGTGGTTCACCAGTTCCATCAAAGCGGCGATGGTGGTGTTGAACTTGAAGTTGTCCAGGTCCTCGTAGCATTTGCGGATGGTCTGGTGCAGGATGCGCTGGGTGTCGCGGACGGCGGCGGCATCGGTGGGATGATCGTCCAGTCCGGCAGCGTCGTATTCCACCAGGTTCCACACGCGGTTGAGCCAGCGCACGATGCCGTTGATGCCCTCGTCGCTCCACGGGCCGCCCTGATCCCAGGGGCCGATGAACATGAGGAAGCACCGGACGGCGTCCGCGCCGACCTGGCTGACCACGTCGTCGGGATTGACCACGTTGCCACGGCTTTTGCTCATCTTTTCGTGATCGGAACCGAGAATGACGCCCTGGTTGTACAGACGGAGGAAAGGCTCGTCGATGTTGAGCAAGCCCATGTCGCGCAGGGACTTGATGAAGAACCGGCTGTAGAGCAGGTGCATCACCGCGTGTTCCGCCCCGCCGGTGTATTGGCGCACGGGCATCCACTCGGCGGCGGTGTCGGTCTCAAACGGACCGTCGCTGAAGTGGGGTGTGCAATACCTGAGCATGTACCAGGACGAATCCATGAAGGTGTCCATGGTGTCGGTTTCCCGCCGGCCGGGTCCGCCGCATTTGGGGCACACGGTGTTCACGAAGGACTCGTTGATGGCCAGGGGCGACTCGCCGGTGGGCCGGAACTCCGCGTCTTCGGGAAGCAGCACCGGCAGTTCGGATTCGGGTACCGGCTGCACGCCGCAGGTGTCGCAGTACACCATGGGGATCGGAGTGCCCCAATAGCGCTGGCGGGAAATGAGCCAGTCGCGCAGGCGGTAGGTGACCGCGCGTTTGCCCCAGTTGCGACGCTCGACGTCGTTGGCGATGGCCTCGGTGCCTTCCTCGTTGGTCATGCCGTCGTAGGCGCCGGAGTTGGTCATGAACCCGACATCCACATAGGCCTCGGTCTGTTCGCGGCCGTCCCATTCGATGGGGGCGATTACGGTGCGAATGGGCAGGCGATACTTGCGGGCGAACTCGAAGTCCCTGATGTCGTGGGCCGGGACACCCATGACTGCGCCGGTGCCGTAGGTGGTCAGGACGTAGTCGGCAACGTAGATGGGGACACGGTCGTTGTTCAGCCGGTTGCGGGCGTAGGCTCCGATGAACACGCCGGTCTTTTCGCGTTCGGCGGAGAGGCGGTCGATTTCGGAGGCCGAGCGGGCCTGGTCGATGTATGCCTCCACGTCAGCCCGGTGGCTCTCGGCGGTGAGCTTGGGAACCAGGGGATGCTCGGGCGCCAGCACGATGAAGGTGACGCCGAAGATGGTGTCGATCCTGGTGGTGAAGGTGCGGATCTCCCGCTCCTCGATCATGTGGTCGGAGATGTCGAAACCGATTTCGACGCCCTCGCTGCGGCCGATCCAGTTGCGCTGCATGGTGAGGATCTTGTCGGGCCAGTCCTCGAGGGTTTCAAAGTTGAGCAGTTCGTCGGCGTAGTCGGTGATGCGGAAGAACCACTGCTCGAAGTCGCGGCGGGTGATTGGGGTGTCGCAGCGTTCGCAGACGCCGTTCAGCACCTGCTCGTTGGCCAGGACCGTTTGGCAGGATGGACACCAGACCACGGGGGCCTTGGCGCGGTAGGCCAGTCCCTGCTCGTACAACCTTATGAAGAACCACTGGTTCCACTTGTAATACTCGGGAAGGCAGCAGACCACCTCGCGGTCCCAGTCGTAGATTGCGCCCAGCGAGCGGAGTTGCCGCCGCATGTTTTCGACGTTGGACATGGTCCATTCGTAGGGGTGGATGCCCCGCGAAATGGCGGCGTTTTCGGCCGGCAGTCCGAACGCGTCGAAGCCGATGGGGTGCAGCACGTTGTATCCCTGCATCCTGCGGAACCGCGCGTGGGCGTCTGAGGGGGCCATTGCGTACCAGTGCCCGATGTGCAGGTCCCCCGACGGATAGGGGTACATGGTCATCTCGAACCATTTGGGGCGCGAGTCGGCGTCGTCCACATGGTAGATGCCATCCCGCTCCCACCGCTCCTGCCACTTGCGGTCGATGGCTACCGCATCGAAACGGGGCTCAACTTGGCGCTGGGCTGTGGTTGTCATCGAACGGAGTACCTCGTGCTGGAACAATTGGCGCACCGCCCAATATAGCACAGGCGCGGCGCGGGCGATGAACGCATGACAGTATAACACCGAGGGTGTGCGGTCGCGGTTAACGCGACGACTCCAGATCAAAGGTAACGGGCGGGTGATAAATCCGCGGCGCTGCGCTTTTGTGGTTTGACCATCAGCAGGGGCAGGTTTCAAACCCGCCCCTGCACAAACCAGGGGAGCTGATGTGCGCAGCACAGGTTTCAAACGTGCCTTGGCCCTACACCTACCGGGATGACCTGGCACCCCTGCCCGAGCGAATTGCGACGCTATTCCGGCAGCCTCCCGCCAATTGACAGATTTTGCGATGCGCTGATAATGATTCCGGCCGACACAACCGGTTCGGCCGACCAGCGTGACATGCCCGATACACTCAGCGGTCTGCCTTTGACGTTTTGAATCAAGAATTTGACGGCACCACCGAGCCGCCAGCGTCGGTTGTCATCCGGCGAAGGGTTCATCCGCTACGTGTATCGATACGGCGCAGGGTGCCGCCGCGTCGTTGGTCGTCGGCGCCGGCAATCCTCCTGGGCGTCTTCCTCCTGTTGAACATAGCCGGAGGCGCGCTGCTTTTCCTGCCCTTCGCGGCGGCGGATGGCGAGGGCGCGACCCTCCGCGTAGCGTTTTTCACTGCCGTATCCGCATCGACCGTCACGGGTTTGACGGTGGTGGATACGCAGACATTCTGGTCCACGTTCGGGCAGGTGGTGATATTCGTTCTCATGCTGGTGGGCGGCCTGGAGTTCATGACCGCCGCCACCGTGCTGGTGTTTTTCGGTCGGCGAACCACCACGATTGAGGAGGAAATTTATCGCGACACGGTGGGTTCGGGCCATACGTCAAATGTTGCCAAGGTGGCGCGGAACATTGTTCTGGCGTTCATGCTGGGGTATCTGATTGGCGCGGTGGTCATATTCTACGAAATGCGCGCGGTGGCCGATTTCACCCTGGTGGAGGCGGCGTGGCAGTCCCTGTTCCTTTCGGTTTCCTCATTCAACAACGCCGGCCTGTCGATACTGCCCAACGCGGCGTCCGGGAACAACCTGGACACGCTGGGGGCTCATCCATATCTGGCCACCGTGATGACCCCCATGATAATCCTGGGAGCTTTGGGCTGGCCGCTGATGGTGGACATGCGCAGGAACTGGCGACCGTCGCTGTCGCGTCGCCGCATGAGCGGGCTGTTCGTGTTCAATTTCTCGCGGTTTACGCTGGACACCAAGTTGGTTTTGATCCTGACGCTGGTTTTGTATGTTTTCAGCGCGGCGGCGTTTTTGTTTGCCGAATGGAACGGCGTGCTGACGGGCCACTCATTCCTCGGCAAGCTGGGGTCTTCGATATTCCACGGAGCCAGCGGGCGCACCGCCGGGTTTGCGGCGCTGGACTGGAGCCAGACGCGAGACTTTACGCTGTTGATATATGGCGGCCTCATGTTCGTGGGCGGTTCCACGGCATCGGTGGCCGGCGGGATCAAAGTGAACACGCTGGCGGTGCTGCTGGTGGCCGCCAGATCGGCGGCGTTGAGGCAGCCGAGGACGGAGATATTCCGGCGCGAGATCGGCGCAACGCTGGTGTCGCGTGCCCTCATGATCGCGCTGATCAGCGTGGCTTATCTGGGGATCGTGACACCGATATTGACGTACACCGACCCGCACATAAATTTCGAGAAATTGATGTTTGAAGCGGTGTCCGCGTTTGGAACCAACGGCATGTCGTCAGGAGTCTCCGGCGATTTGAGCCTGGCAGGGTCCATCATTTTCATGGTGACCATGCTGGCGGGACGGATTGGTCCGCTGACATTGGTGATGCTGCTGGCGCCCCGGGAGGAAGCCGCCTACCGTTATCCCGAAGAACCCGTTAGAATTGGTTAGAGATCATGTCGAATCAAGTGTGCGTAATCGGGTTGGGTCGATTTGGCTCCAAGTTGGCCACCACGCTGTTCCAGGGCGACCATGAAGTGCTGGCCATCGACCAGAACGACCAGCGAGTTCAGGCGATGCTGGGCCGGGTGACCTATGCCGTGGAAGCCGACGCCACCAGTGAGACCGCCCTGCGGGATTTGGGGGTTGCGGACATGGACGTGGCAGTGGTGGCCCTGGGCAGTCAGGTACAATCGAGCATCATCACCACCATGCTGCTCAAGACCATGGGACTGCCTTTTGTGATCGCCAGGGCGACCGACACCAGGCATGCCGAAATCCTGCACCGGGTGGGCGCGGACAAGGTCATCTTTCCCGAGGAGGAAGCCGCCGTTCGGGCAGCCAGCCTGGACATGAACCCCATTTCCATCGATTTTATCGGCATCACCGACACGGACGGGATTCACAAGCTGCGCCCGCCGGAATATATGCGGGGCAAATCGTTGCGGGAACTCGGTTTGGGCGGCGACAACCACAGCCGCCTGTTTGTGCTGGTTCTGCAGCGTGGCCACGAATATATAATGAACCCTGATGATGACGAGATTGTCGGGGACGGCGACATAATGGTCGTGGTGGGAACTCACGAACAGGTCGCACGAACTTTTGAAAGATGAACGCGGACGATGGGCTTGCTGGCGGTAAAATCGCATGACTGAACGAATCGGTTACCTTGGGCCGGCGGGAACCTACACCGAGCAGGCGGCGCGGCTGTACGCTCCGGGAGCAGACCTCCGACCATTTCCGACCATCAGCGCGGTGGGCGCGGCGGTTGTGGACGACGAATTGACCTCCGGCGTGGTGCCCATCGAAAACAGCCTTGAAGGGTCGGTCACGTTCACGCTGGACCTGTTGATCGCCCAGTCGGGTTTGTCCATCAGGAACGAGGTGGTGATTCCGATAGATCACTACCTGGTTGCGCCGCCGGGGGTTGATGTTGAAGACGTTGAGGTGATTTATTCGCACCCGCAGGCGTTGGCGCAGTGCCGGGCCTACCTGGGCGCCAATTTCCCCAACGTGGCGCGCGAGGCTTCGCTGAGTACCGTGGCCGCGGTGATCGACATGC
This sequence comes from uncultured Dehalococcoidia bacterium, assembly GCA_964502995.1. Lineage (GTDB taxonomy): Bacteria > Chloroflexota > Dehalococcoidia > Lucifugimonadales > UBA3495 > Bin87. Next base: position 3,622 of record CAZCZB010000031.1, on the reverse strand, counting down.
AGGGCAGCCGGGCGACGGCGGCGGCGATCTGCCCGCAGCGCGCCACCGAGATCTACGACGTTCAGATACTGGCGCGCAGCATCCAGGACAACTCGGTGAACCAGACCAGGTTCGTCGCGCTGGCCCACGAGGATCATCCGCCCACCGGCCATGACCGGACGTCGATTTCGTTTGCGTTTGCGGTGGACCGGCCGGGCAGTCTTTACCATGCCATCGGCGAGTTCGCGGAGCGGAATATCAACCTCGTCAAGATCGAAAGCCGCCCTACCAAGCAGGAATTGGGTCGGTATTTCTTTCTCATAGACTGCGAGGGCCACCGCGAGGAAACCGAGGTCGCCGCGGCGCTCAACGGATTGCGGCAGTTCGCCGACGTGTTCAAAATACTCGGCTCGTACCCCTGTTGGGAGCCCGGCGGCTGATCGCGAAAGATGCCTTTGCGTAACGTCGCGGGCAATTTTCTGGCCGACGTTCCCGCCTTCCTGTGCCGTTCCCACTTTCGCGTCCAGGGTGGCAGTATGCACCCGACGCTGATGGACGGCGATCTGCTGCACGTATTGCCGCGGCGCTGGTCCAAACGCGGGTTCAAGCGCGGCGCGGTTGTGGTGGCAAGGTCTCCCGCAGGCGGTGAAGAGTTCTGGGTAAAACGGATCCTGGGACTGCCGGGGGAGTTCGTCTCGATCACGACCGACGGGGTTGTGCTGGTGGACGATTCGCCGGTTGATGATCGACACGGACCCCTGTCGGGAGTCGCCGGGCTGCGACCGGGCAACTGGTTCTGCGACGACGACGAATACTTCCTGTTGGGGGATAACCGGGCCGACAGCGGAGACAGCCGGCGGTATGGTCCCGTGGCGTGGGCCGACATCGTGGGCCGGGTCTGGCTGCGTTGGCCGATCCGACGTGGCGCGCCTCCTCGCCGGAGCCAGGGTAGATGAGCATGGGCCGGCTCATGGCCAGGATTGCCGAATGGCTTGGTGGCATTTCGTGGCTGCTGCGGCTCAACCGGCGTTTGAGGGCTGCGGCGACGCGGTGGAAGCTGGTGCGCCTGACGCTGGCGATGCTGGCCGCAGTCACCCGTAACGACGCGCAGCAGTTGGTGGCCGGAGTCGCATACTACGGGATAGTCGCGCTGATACCGGTGTCGGTTGCGCTGCTGCAGTTTTTGGGATACGCGCTGGGCGAGGAACGGTCGTGGGATTGGTTCGAGTCGTGGTCGTCCCGCCTGCTGCCGCCCAATGTTGACCTGAGCAGTTTGGTGGCGACCAGCGACCCCACCGCCATCAGCATCACCGGCGTATTCGTCGTTCTGGGACTGATCTGGGGATCATACAAACTGTTCGGCGCGGTCGGTTTGATCGTCAACCGCATGTGGGGGATTGAGCCCAGCCAGGTGGGAATAATCGGAAAAACCAGGCAATACTTTTTGATGAGCGGCACTGCGATGGCGCTTTTCGTGTCCAGCATTTTCACCTACGTCATATCGCAAGACCTGGCGCCGTTGGCTTTGAGGGAGCTGCAGCTCGTGGGGTTGATCAGCACCCCGCCGGTGGTGATTTCACAGTGGTGGTACAACGGTTTCGCCGCGCTGCTTTCGGGTTTCGCGTTCCTGGTGGTGTACCGTTACGTTCCCGAACGGCCGGTGAGTTGGCGCTGGGCGGTGATCGGCGCCATTGTGGCCGGCGTCGCGCTGCAATTGGTCAACTACGGCGTCGTGATTTTCATTCTGTACCTGGCGCCTTCTCACCTGGTGTACGGGCCGTTGGCGTCGGTGCTGGTGATCCTGATGTGGCTCTTCGCCTCGTCGGTTACGCTGGCCATGGGGGCGGCGGCATCGGCCTACGGGCAGAGCGTGTACGACGGGGATGGCCCGACTCCCGGGCCGGGCTGGTTCCTGACCTAACAGTTCAGGGGACGCCAGGGCACGAAACGGAAAGGGGCAGCCAATCGGCTGCCCCTGAAAGTTGCGGTTCCGGAGGATGCCTACAGTTTCCAGAAGGTACCAACCTGGCAGACAATGTCCACCCGGTTGATTGACTCGGCGGGCCAACCGACCATATTGAGCCAGTCCTCGAAATGGGACTGTTCGACGGCTTCGCACTCCGAGATCAGCTTGCCGTTCTCCAGGTCCCCGTACACCTTGAGGATGGTGGTGCGGCGATCGGGCCGCCACTTTCGGACTGCGTCGAGCTTGTCCCGAAAGTCCGCCTCGGTGATGCCGGGCACGTTGTGGACGGCGATGAATCTTGCCATATTGTCAGTCTCCGTGGGAAATCGGGCAACGTTGGTGACGGTTGCCCGCAAGTTTCCTGATGTTGGGGCGGTCAGTCCGCCGGTGGGACGAAGGGGTAGGGAATCGGCGGCCCGTCCTTCAGCGGCAGCACAACCGTAGCGGTGCCGGGCATGCTTTCGATGCCATCCTGCGTCTTCATGCCGATTTCAAGCTCGATAAAACCCATCCGGTTCTTTTCGTACTTGCTGGTGACGCGCCCCCACATGATCAGGACGTCGCCGGGGACCAGCATGGCGCGATGTTCGAACCGTGCCTTCCAGGGCCAGCCGTTGGGCAATGTCCAGTCCTTCAGGTATTGGGGAACCACGCTCTGCTTCCAGGACCCGTGAACCAGGATGCTGGGGTTGCGGTCGTGGTTCAACCCGAAGTCCAGATCGTAGTGGATCCGGTGGAAGTTCTCTATTGCCGCGCTCCACCGGAACAGATGGGTGGGAGTGGGCTTGTAGATGTACTTGGGCAGTTCGTCGCCCTCGTTCACGTCGTCGTAGTAAATCTGGGGCTTGTCGCGCAGGCCGTCGGCATCTGGCCGCTCGTTCAGCCGCCAGATCTCCTCGGGTTCCATGTTGAGAAGGTCGTCTAGCAGGGTGGTCATTTCCTGTCTCCGTTGGTCTGCAACACCGCTGAATCCTGGTATTCCCCGTTCAGCGACGGATCGTAGAGGCGCGGGTGATGCAGAGGGTGACGTTGTCCTGATTCCAGTAGGTCGTTTCCCGCGTGATGATGAGGAACGGCGTGCCGTCGCGGCCCAACCGCTCCCTGATGTCGGAGTAGCGATTCTGGAAGAATATCGTGTCGCCGATGCTGGGGTAGGCGTACACCTCAAGCTCGTTGCCGGCGTTGAGGACGCGGACCAGATTGGTAGGGACCGGGGGCAGTTCACCCGGACGCTCTACCGACCCGATCCCGTCGGATTCGGGATTCTCCTCAAAGGCCGCGGTGATGGGGTCGTCCTGGTCCGGACGGATGCGGCTGGCGAGGTAACTCACCATAATGGGCGGCGCGATGAGTTCACCGTAGCGGGTGGACTGGGCAAAATCCTCGTCCCAATAGCGCGGGTCGGGGTCCATGAGGGCCTGGGTGAAGCGGCGCATGTACTCACCGTCCACGACTCCCCAGGATTCAACGATTTCCCCACTCACGCCGATCATCGCCTGCACTTCGGGAGTCAACGCGGTGGGAGGGGCCTGCTGCGTCATATCTTCAAGCTCCGTGATTGGCCTGTTGCCAAAGTGCGAAAAGCCTAGCGCAGGGCGCAGGGTTCGTCAATGCGAGGTTTGTCCTCACGCGTACCCACTTTGATAATCTGTCATTGCGAGTCCGCCACAGGCGGAC
>CAZCZB010000030.1:16262-33246 GCA_964502995.1 uncultured Dehalococcoidia bacterium | reverse complement strand
ATCTCTCCATCGCTCAATTCACCCTCTGAACACTAACCGGCACCAATGGTTACTATTATAACGCCATCTTCGCGCGCGGTCAGATTGGATAAGAAATCCAGAACCGGAAACACCGTGCAGATGGTACAGTCATTCAATGCTACGGCAATGAGCATGCTGAAGCTGATGGATACTGATCCATCGAGAAACCTCCAGACCGTCCGATTGCCGTAGCTTTCCTCCATGCGTTTTCTTTGCGTCCGTGCCCGATGCCTACGGGCCCCAGGGAGCCGCGGCTGCGACGTCGCCGTCGCTGACGATGTCCACCACCGCCGGCCGGTTGGCGCTGACGGCCTGGTCCAGCGCGGAGTTGATCTGGTTGGGGTCGGTGACGCGGATGCCCAGCGCGCCCATGGACTCGGCGATCTGCGCGAAGTTGGTGTCGGTGAACCGCCAAAGCTCGCCTGAGTTGCCCTCGCGTCCCTCGTAGGCCGCCTCGTCGCCGCGCCGGTCCTGGTTCAGGCCGCCGTTGTTGTGGACGACGATCACGGCGTTGATGCCGTAGCGCACGGCGGTCTCAAGCTCGCCGATGTGGTACCACATACCGCCGTCGCCGGTCCAGCAGACCACCGGACGGTCGGGTACGCCGCACTTCGCGCCCAGCGCGGCCGGCAGACCCCAGCCCAGGGATCCGGCGGCGCGCAGGTAGGATTGGTCGGGGTGGTGCATCTCAACCATGCTGCCGGTCCAGATGCCGGCGTGGCCGGTGTCGGCCACCAGCACGGCGTCGGAGGGCAGGAAGTCGGTCAGTTCCTGGCACAGTCGCTCGGGGCGAATGGGCACCGCGTCGGAGTTGAGCACGTCGTGATGCTCGTCGCGCCAGTTCTGAACGTGCTGCTGCGCCTGCGACACCCAGCCCGCGTTGCCGCCGGTGGGTTCCAGCACATCGATGAGACGCTCCAGCGTGCGCTTGGCGTCGCCAAGGAGCCCGTAGGCGTTCGCGTAGGAGCGCCCCAGTTCGCTGGCGTCGATGTCGATCTGGATGGTGGGCGTGCCCTCGGCGGGCAGCCTCCAGTCCAGCGTAACCTGGCTGCCGGTGTGACTGCCGATGAACAGGACCAGGTCGGCCTCGGACACCACGCGGTTGGCCGACCAGCGAGAGTAGCTGCCCACCACTCCCACAGACAGCGGGTGATTCTCGGGGATGCAGCCCTTGGCGTTGAGGGCGGTGGCAACCGGAATGTTCAGCATCTCGGCCAGCCGCGTAACCTCAGCCTCCGCGCCCGACGCCGTCACGCCGCCGCCGGCCACGATCACGGGACGCTGGGCCTGGGACAGGATACGGGCCGCCTCGCGGACACGCTCCGGTTCCGGCTCGGGACGGAAGGCCGGCCGCTGCATGAATGGCTCCTCAGCGATCACGTCGATGTCCAGTTCGCCGTCGGTGATCACGTCGCCGGAGATGCCGGAGAAGTCCAGGTGCGCCGGCAGGGTCTGGCCGGTGGTCACCTCGCGGAAGGCCTGGCGCAGCAGGTGGGGCAGTTGGTCCACCGTCTCCACCTCAACGCTGTACTTGGTCACCGAGGCGAAGGGCCGCGAGTGTTCGATCTCCTGGTAGGAGTTGCGGTGCCGGTGCATGGGCGGACGGTGGCCGGTAATGGCGATAACCGGCGACACGCCCAGGTAGGCATCCTGCAGGCCGGCGGCCAGGTTCGCCGCCCCCACCGACTGGGCGAAGCAGAGCCCCGGCTTGCCGGTGACCCGCGCGTAGGCGTCGGCCATGTAGGCGGCCGACTTCTCTCCGTGGGAGATGATGCGCTGGATGCCAACGTCCTCCATCTCAACGAGGGCGCGGCGGATGATGGCCGGTACGAAGAAAACGTGGGTTACGCCGTACTCTCGCAGGGTTTCGGCGAGGAACCGGGCGCCGGACATTCTGGGCATGGGATGGCCTCCTGATGGCATTCCCTCTCCCACCAGGGGAGAGGGTTTTGGTGAGGGTGAATGGTTGCAATTGACAGTTGCCATTCACCCTGAAACTCTCCCGCCTGGGGAGAGGGAAAAATCGACGGACTCGACGGTCAGACGCCGCGTTCCTCGAACACTTCCTTGGCGACGCGGACGGCGTTGGCGGCGACGGGCCAGCCGGCGTAGAAGGCCATGTGGGTGATGACCTCGGATATCTCATCGCGGGTGACGCCGTTGTCCAGCGCGCGGCCGATGTGTCCGCGAAGCTGGTCGGTGCGATACAGCGCGGTGAGGGTCGCCACGGTGATGAGGCTGCGGTCGCGCTTGGACAGTTCGGGACGCTCCCAAACGTCGCCGAACAGCACGTCGGCGGACAACTCGGCGAGCTTGGGGGATACTTCCTGCATTACGGTTCGGGCTGCGGGCTGCGTCATAACGCCTCCTGTGTTTCTGGGGCGGGAATTGGTTGACGCGACGGCGACATAACGGGTCCGCCGTCGTCGCGGGAAGTATAGTACGGAACCCAACCTATGGGTAGGGCCGCCTTTCCCGCCGCCCGCAGGTCAACCCGTAGGGGCGAATAATCATTCGCCCCTACACCGCAAATCCGGCGCGCCTCTACTGTTCGCTCATACTGAGCTACCTGTCCGCTCATACTGAGCTACCTGTTCGCTCATCCTGAGCTTGTCGAAGGATGGGGTTCATGGTTCGACCCTCCACGGGCGGGCCTACGGCGGGCTCCCGCCAAAGGCGGACGTTCCGCACCATGAGCGGACTACTGGCCAGTGTGGCAATAATCGAAAGCCCCCGCCCAATGACTCCTGATGGTGTCCCTGGGGGCGAATAATCATTCACCCCTACACCGCAAATCCGGCGCGCCTCATCCGACCTGATCACCCCTGCGAATCTGGCGCCCTATTGGGAGGCTGAACACGGCGCCAATCCGCTGCCGGCTCCGTCCTCGATCGCGCCTGCGTCAGGGTCGAGAAACCGTTGGGCGAAGGCTTTCTCCAAGTGGAGCGACTCAATTGGCCACTGGGACCGCAGCATGGGCAGACCCTGCTTGTCCATGGCCTCCATGTATGTGTTGGGGAATTGCTCCGCAAGCGGCAGCATCTGGCCTGCCGGGATCAGGGCCGTAACGATGTCCGTGTGATATTCGTTCAACGGCGCGTATATGTCGCGTTCGGCCAGCCACGCGCGAATTGTGTCGGCGGTCTCCACATCGGGCGCATGCATTCCAACGGCGACGGAACTGCCAATCACGGCAAAGGCGTACAGGGCCGCCTGGTTTTCGGGCATGCCGGCCTGGTGCGCCAGGATGACATCGTTCAATACGGCCACCAGGTTCGGGTACGGCTGCTCCTGGTCCTCCGGACTGAACGAACCGTCGCCTTTGGGCAGGGCCACGTAGGACACGTCCGACCGGCAAACGATGGATGGTACCAACCCTGTGGGCACTGTCCAGACTACCGGCGCCCAAACGGGCAGAAACCCATCATAGTGGCCTTCGTTCGCGCCTCCATTCGCCTGCAGGTATTCCTCCAACAACGCCCCGTCGGGCCCTTCGGTGTCGTAGGCCATGACAACCCTGACCGTATCAGGCACTTCACGTCCCGCCGAGGCGGCATACAACATCGCTGCCAGCAACGGATCAACATACGAGGTATTGAGTCCAAAATAATCGGCCCGGTCTTTCTCACCGGCGTCGGCGGCGATAACCGGCGGGTCGCAAAACTCCAGGCCCAGGTCTTCCGCCAGGTAGTGCTGGAGTCGCAGGGTGTCCGGTATGCAGCCGCTCAGTTGGTTGCCATTCAAGCTCAGTTCAAGGAGCCGTGGGGCGTTGCCCAGTTCGGCGGGAATCTCGCCGCTGAGATAATTGCGGCGCAGTTTCAGGCTGCGTACTCTGGTCAGATTGCCCAGTTCCGCCGGTATCTCCCCGTTAAGTTGATTGCCGGAGAGGTTGAGTTCCTCCACGCTGGCCAACTGCCCCAACTCCGCGGGTATCTCCCCGTTCAGTTGGTTGCCGGAGAGGATGAGTTCCTCCACGTTGGCCAGTTGCCCCAACTCCGGCGGGATCGGGCCGGTTATCTCGTTGCCGTTAAGTTCCATCTTACGGAGACTGACCATGCCACCCAGTTCCGGGGGCAACTCGCCGGTCAACTTGGTCAGAATGATGCTCAATTCCTCCAGATTGGTGAGGTTGCCGAACTCGGCCGGTATGGGACCGCGCAGGTAATTGCGGCCCAGGTTCAACTCTCTCAGGGCGGTCAGCTTGCCCAACTCGGGGGGTATCGGACCGAGCAGCAGATTGATGTACAGGTCCAGCTTTTCCAGATTGCCCAGGTTGCCCAATTCGGGTGGTATCCGACCGGTCACCTTGTTCTTGCGGATGGTCAGTTCCCTGAGGTTGGAAAGTTGCCCCAACTCCGGAGGTATCTCCCCTCCAAGACTGTTGAGCGTGAAATCCAGAACTTCCAGGTTGGTCAGATTGCCCAACTCGGGAGGAATCTGCCCGGTTAACGCGCGGTCGTTCCCGATTCTCAGTACAACCAGGTTGGTGAGGTTGCCCAACTCGGGCGGCAACTCCCCGTCCATACCGTTGCCGAAGAAATCCAGCCCTGTAACCCGCCCGTTGGCATCGGTGGTGACGCCGTGCCACTCTCCCAGGTCTGCTCCGGTCAGCCAGTGGTCGTTGTGTTCCCAGTTGCGGCCGTCGGTGGCCTCGTAGAGCGCGAGCAGCGCTTCCCAATCCGAAAAGGCCGACGGCGGCGGGGTCGGAGTCGGTGGGTCCGGGACGGGCGCGGCCGTTGCCGTGGGCATCGGTGCGGCTACGAGAGCCGGCGTTGAGCCCTCCGTCTGAGTTGGCGACGGGGTGGGAGTTTCGTCAGACTCCACCGAAACGGTCGGCCCCGGAGTTTTGGTTGGGGCGGGCGCGGTGGGATCCGGCGTGGGCGACGAGGTCTCGGAGCAAGCGAGCAGCGCAACGGCGGCCAGGACGAGCAACCAGCACAGTACCTTTGTCATATCATCACGATTGAGTCAGTCGATTGCGTCCTACTGGGCAGAGACCGCCAGCAACGTCGTCACCGCCCGGTTGGTGAGGTTGGCCGCCATGGGAACCTTGTAGGCGTTGTCGGGCAGCGGGCGCGGATTGGCGATGGCAACTGTGCCGGCGTCGGCTCCCGACACGTCCGCCACGGCGCGGCCCCGCAGGTACTGCTCGGTTCCGGATGCCCGGTACGGCGTCGGCGCGACGCCGCCCAGCGCCACCGATGCGTCAGCGATCACCCCGTCGGCAACCGTGATGGCGACGGCGACGCTGACCAGGGCGAAATCGCCCGACTCGCGCTCGCGGGCCTTCAGGTAGATGCTGCGCGACCCATCGGCGGCCGGCGGCAGCGATACCGACGTCATCAACTCGCCCGGCCTCAGGATGTTCTCCCGCATCAGGTCAACGTCCGGCCCGACGAAGTAGTCCGCGATTGGGATGGCGCGCTGCCCGTCGGCCGACGCGATGGTCACGGATGCGTCCAGCGCGGCCAGGGCCACCGCGGCATCCGACGGATGCACGATGAAGCAGCGGTCGCCGCCGGTGATGCACAGGTATTTGCCCACGCCCGGCACGGCAAAGCAGCGATCGCCGCCACGTTTGAGGCACCGCGTCAGCGGGTGCCGGTAATACCAGCAGCGGGGGCGCTGGTTCAGGTTGCCGCCCAGGGTGCCCAGGTTGCGCACCTGCGGCGTCGCCAACCCCGCCGCGGCCTGCGACAACGCGGCGTAGCGGTCGCGGATGCCATCGTGGACGGCGATGTCGGCGATGGTGGTCAGCGCGCCGATGCGGATGCCGCCGTCGGGCATCTCGGCAATCCCGTGCAGTTCGGCGTCGGCGATCGAATCCAGCGCAACCAGCGTGGATGGTGTCGCCGTCCCATCACGGATTTCCGACAGCAGGTCGGTGCCGCCGGCGACGGGGAGCGTCGCGTCCGGCGAGTCCGCCAGCAGCGCGCAGGCCTCCGCCAGGGATGTGGGTTGCAGCAGTTGGAATGTCATCGTGCGCCGCTCATCGGTGAACAATCTCGCGGTTTGGTACAGGGCCGTTGCAAAGTTGCGCGATCTTCTTGCGTCCGCTCGTCCTGAGCTTGTCGAAGGACGCGCTCGTGGTTCAACCCTCCACAGGCGGGCCTCGGCAGGCTCCCGCCAAAGGCGGACGTTCCGCACCATGAGCGGGACGCCCGGAGACTTTGGAAAGGCCCTGCGTTTGGTATTACAGGCGTTGATGGGTTTCAGACCCAATCATCCGCCGCGACACGAGACAGTGTCAAGGATTGACATTTGCATGGCACAATGCTAATCATGAATACACCTGCCTCTGGTTGTTAGAACTTATTCAAAACTGTTACGGTAGAACAACATTTAGAAAGGGAAAACGATGGGCTACTTCAGCGTCCAGGTGCATGTTGGGCATCCCAACGTCGCGGGGGGCGACATGCGTTCGGTGGAAGCGGTGGTTGACACCGGCGCGTCCGATTCCATGTTCCCTGCGTCGTTGTTCGAACGATTGCACGTCGAACCGCAGGGGGAATACCGCTGCGTGTACGCCAACGGCGACAGCGAGATGCGCAATTATGGCGTGGCCGCAATCCGCATCGGTGAGCACACCAATATCTGCCCCGTGATATTTGGGCCCGAGGGCCATTTTTTGCTCGGGGCAACCACGCTGGAAATTTTCAAACTTGCCGTCGATCCGGTGGGAATGGAACTCATGCCCGTACCCGCGCTCCGGTTCGGCTGGGGCGGCCCTCTGTAACCGGGCAGCACGACTCATCCTGACGCGGGGTTGCCGTCCGGCGCGTTCTGCATCCGGCCCAGCGCGTCCAGCACGCGGTCGGGTGTGATGGGCAGGCGCGTGAACCGGACGCCGATGGCGTCGTACAACGCGTTGGCGATGGCGGGCGCGACTCCCACGGCCGGAACCTCACCCAGCGCCTTGGCTCCCATGGGCCCGATGGGGTCGATCACGTCGGCGAAGATGGCGGTGATGTTGGGATAGTCCTGAATGGTGGGGCTCTTGTGCTCCAGGTAACTGCCGTTCAGGGTGACGCCCGTAGGCCCGTCGATGATGAGTTCCTCGCTCAGCGCGAACCCCAGCATCTGCGAGATCGCGCCCTCCACCTGGTTCAGCGCGGTGCGCGGGTTGATGATGCGCCCGGAGTCCTGGGCGGCCACGTAGCGGTTGACGCGAACGCGGCCGGTGGCGGTGTCCACCTCAACCTCGCAGAAATGCGCGCCGAATGAGTTGATGATGTAGTCGGGGCTGCCCGCCATCACCGTGGCCTCGGCGGACAGGGCATCCGTACCCACCGCCTGCGCCAGTTCCGCATAGGTCACGCGGCGGGACGGGTCATCGGATACGAACACGGCGCCGTCCGCGATGGCGAGTGTGTCGGGCGAGGCATCCAGGCGGTCGGCGGCGGCGGTCAGCATCTTGCTCCGCAGCGTCCCGGCGGCTCGCAGCACGGCGGTTCCGGTACAGAAGGTTGCGGTGGACCCCGCGGTGATCGGCGCGTTGGGCGTGTCCTCGGTGTCGGCAAAGCGAGGCTGCACGTCGTCGTATCCGACGGCCATAGCATCGGCGGCCATCTGGCACAGCACGGTCACCGCGCCCTCGCCAACGTCGATGATTCCGCTCACCAGGTTCACCCTGCCGTCCTCGGCGATGGACAGGCCGGCGGCGGACTCGAAGCCCACGCCGCCGCGATAGATCATCATGCTCATGCCCCGACCGCGGCTGATGAACGGGTCGGATGGGTCGGATGGGCCGGATGGATCAGATGGATCGGATGGATCGTCGCGGTCGAAAGGCTGATGCCAGCCGAACTCGGCCGCGCCCCGTCGCAGGCATTCCTCCAGCCCGTTGCTGGAGAACGGGATGCCTCCCTCCACGGGCTGGCCGTCCACGATTTCGTCCGGCGGAGTCTCGCGCTGGCCGGCCTGACCCTCCGGCGGCACGCGGTTGCGCAGGCGGAACGCCAGCGGATCCATGCCGATGGTCTCGGCGGCGCGGTCGATGAGGGTCTCCAGGACGAAGTGGCCCTGCGGCGCGCCCAGGGCGCGGTAACTGCCGGACACCGGCTTGTTGGTGGCAACCGGTCGCGCGTCAAAGCGCACGTTGGGGCACCGGTACAGGTACAGCATCCCCTGACCGGTGCGTCGGGCCACATTGGGCGCGGTGGCCTGATACGCGCCGGAGTCCAGGATGGCGTCGCCGTGGACGGCGGTGATGTCGCCGTCGCGGGTTATGCCGATGCGCAGGTTGATTCGACCGCCGTGGCGGGTGCGTCCGGCCACAAACTCCTCCTCGCGGGAGTATTCGATGCGCACCGGCCGGCCGGCGCGGCGTGAGAGCATGGCCGCCAGCGCCGCGATGCGCGATTCGTCCTTGTTGCCGTAGCCGCCGCCCATGTTGGGGCCGATGACGCGCACCTGCGAGGCATCCAGCCCCAGCACGTCGGCCAGGGCGGCGCGGTCAACGTGGACGCCCCGCGTGGATTTCCACACGGTGAGCAGGTGGCCGTCCCAGGATGCCAGCGCGGCGCGGGGTTCCAGCGGCGTGGCCGAGTGGGTCGGCAGGTGGTAGGTCTCCTCCAGGATGATGTCGGCGGCGGCGAAACCGGCGTCAACGTCCCCGCGCTGCAACTCCAGCGGTTCGGGGATGGCCAGGTTGCCATTGGGATGAATCGCGGGGGCGTCGGGTTCCAGGGCGGCGACGGGATCGGTTACGAACGGCAGCGTCTCGTATTCGACCCGCACCAGCGCGGCGGCGCGACGGGCGGTGTCGGGATCATCGGCGGCTATCGCAGCCACCTCATCACCGACAAAGCGGACGCGGGTGTCCAGGACGGGCATATCGGGAGCGAGGCGGGCTTCCGGAGCATCGGCCGGCGTGACAGCGGCGCGGACGCCGGGCAGGGCCAGCGCCTCGGCGGTGTCCACGGACAGGATGTTGGCGTGGGGGTGCGGGCTGCGCACAATCGCGCCGTACAGCATCCCGGGCAGCGCAATGTCAGCGGAGTAGCGGGCCGCTCCGGTCAGCTTGTCGGGCAGTTCACGACGGGGAGCGCTGCGGCCAACGTTGTTCAGGTGAGTTGCGGGCATGGCGGCGATGTCATTCAGTCGGGGCTTTGGTTTTGGAAGCGGGAGCGCAACTCCCTGTTTGATTTAGTTTTCAACTCTTCGAAAATGAGCTGACAAATTTGAATCTCAGGAGCCAGTCTACATACGAACGGGCCTACGTTGGCAATTTCCAGACGAAGCTCCAAACTGCGCGGCGAGCCCCAGCCTGCTTGTACGGTTGGCGCAGTTTGGTGAACTGACAATCCCAACCTCGCCAGAGAGCTTTTCCCTTCGACGCGTGCCGCCAGGTCAAGTGGTAATGAAATTTGTTCCAAAGTGTAGGCCAGGACGAATTGACCGGGGTGTATTGGTAGATACTCATAGCGGTCCAGTGTTATTTCGTGGCCATATCGAGTAGCGATTTCCTCGGGGTTTGCCTGGTCTACGCGAATGGTAATCTCTGATCCTGCGGGTGCAGATTCGAAGACTGTAAATCGGTTCCCCAATCGCAGGTCGACCGAAGAGGTCGAAAACAGATTGCGAGTAGGTGTTGGGTAGATTATTAGATCCCTTGACTCAAGCGCTTCTCTGATGTCTTCGTCGCTATAAATCATTGCCACCAACCCAGCGAAACCACGGATTCTTGATCTTCTTTGGGTACGAAGATACGAGTTCCCGATGTCAAAGTCTCCTCAGGGATTTCGATCAACCATCTACCGTCGTCAAAATTGGCGATGATAAATGCCTTCAACCATCTTTCGGACTCGTTCACCGAGTAGTCCGGCATCCACCCGACGTATTGGTTCCCCCCTATGTGAAACTTCACGATCCTTTCGTCAGGAGTCATTCCTGGTCCCACGTGCGCGAGTTCGATTTTCACCCCCACCGGTTGTGGGAGATCATGCCCCCAATCGATTTGCGTGCTTGCCATGAATGTCCTCCGGAGAAACGAGTGGGCGCAATATATCGACCCAGATTCTCCTGCGTCAACGGCAGGATGTCATACCCCTTCTTGCCGTAGCAAACCACCTGCGCTACGATTCAGCCACCATGACCGGCCGGCACACCGCACAGATCACGATCACCGTCAATGGCGACGAGCGCACCGTCACGGCGTCGCACCACTGGTCGCTGCTGGACGTGCTTCGCGAGTCCCTTGGCCTCACCGGAGCCAAGCGCGGCTGCGACCGCGGCGAGTGCGGATCCTGCACCGTGCTGCTGGATGGCTCGGCGGTCAACGCCTGCCAGGTTATCGCGCTGATGGCCGCCGGACGCAGCGTGCTCACGGTCGAGGGCCTCGCGCCGGCCGGCGAACTGTCGGACTTGCAGCGCGCCTTCCTGGACGAGGACGGCGGCCAGTGCGGATTCTGCACCCCGGGTTTCGTCATGTCCGCCCGCGCGTTGCTGGACGGCAACCCCAACCCGTCGGAGGCCGAGATTCGCGGGGCCCTGTCCGGCAACCTCTGCCGGTGCAATGCCTACGGACGCATACTGGCGTCCGTGCGCGCGGCTGCCGACCGGGGCGCCTAGTTTGACACTCCCAAACGGCTACGCATACACTGTCGCCAGTATTTCGTACACCCTTTTCGGACTCCCATGGAGGATCACTGCATGACCACCGCGCATACCCATGACCATCCACACACACACCCGCAGGCAGCCGGCGATATGCGCGGCGCCGCGCTGGCGTTGATGAACAGCCTGGATGCCAGCCAGAAATCGGCCATCAACTTCAGTTACTACGACGGCGAGCGCATCTTCTGGTACTACCCGCCGATGAATCGCCACGGGTTGTCGCTGCGCAACATGAACGACGAGCAGCGCAAACTGGCCTTCGCCCTCATGGCCACCGGACTCACCGAGGACTCCAACCGCAAGGCCCAGTTGATCATCGAGCACGAAGCCGTCCTCGGGCCGCTGGAGCAGGAACAGGGCCGCGTTACGTGGGATCGCGATCCCCTGCTGTACTCCTGGACCATCTTCGGCGATCCCGCCAACGACGCCGAGCCGTGGGCCTGGCGCGTGGAGGGACACCACGTATCCCTGCACTACAGCGTCTGGGGCGACCGCGTCCTGTCCATGACTCCGTTCTTCTTCGGCGCGAACCCTGCCGAGGTTCGGAAAGGCCCCAAGGAGGGACTTCGCATCCTGGGCGACAGCCAGGACATTGCCCTGGAACTCATGGAGAGCCTGGACGCCGGCCAGAAGGGCCGCGCCATGATCTACGACGAGGCGCCCGCCGACATCATCACCTTCAATGCCTCCCGCGCCTCGCTGCCCAAGGAGGAAGGCCTGCCCGCCTCCGCCATGTCCGGCACGCAGCGCGAGATGCTGATGACCCTGGCCAGCGAGTACGTGACCCGCATACGCGCCGACCTGGCCGAGGAGAAGCTCACCGCGCTGCGCGAGGGCGGGTTGGAGAAGATCCACCTGGCCTGGGGCGGTCCCATCGACCGCACGCAGCCCCACTACTACCGGCTGCACGGCGGCGACTTCGTCGTCGAGTACGACAACCGGCAGAACGGCGCCAACCACATCCACTCGATGCTGCGCGACGTCGGCAACGACTTCGCCGCCGACGTAATGCGCGACCACCTGCTCATGTACCACATCCTGTAAGATCCGGCAGGATTAACGCCGACGTGAGCTTGGGGGGAGCGGTATGAGCCGCTCCCCCTTGTAATGACTGCTATGGAAATCCGCGCCACCGACACCTACGCCCGCTGGTTCAACCGATTGCGCGACCGGGAGGCGAAAAGGATAATAGACTTGCGAATATCCAGACTCGAGACCGGTAATCCGGGGGACGTTGCTCCGGTGGGCGGGGGCGTGTCCGAGTTGCGCATAAACTACGGGCCAGGTTACCGGGTGTATTATGTGCGACAGGGCCATCAATTAATCATCCTGCTGGCCGGCGGCGACAAGGACACTCAAGACAGGGACATCGCTCGGGCGCGCCGCATAGCCCGTGAACTCTAAACGGAGGTTCGACCATGGCGAAAACAAAAACGCACCCATGGGATCCGGCGGATCACATCGTTGATGGAGAGGATGTTCTCGCGTACCTCATGATGGTGACTCCGGCTGAATATGACCAGGTGGCCACCCCGTTTTTTTTGGATTGTATTGCTCGCTCCAGGGGCATTACGGAAGTCGCAGCCTGCGAGTTTCACGAGCGGTCTGGCATACTTTCGCTTACCGTAACCACCACATCCGGCGCATCAACCACGCTCGCCATAGCGCCCGAAGTAGATGTGGCGAGTATCCGCCGGGCCCTGACTCCCGCCGCTGCCCGCGAGCCCATCTCATACTAAACCCCGGCTGTTTGCCATCGAAATTATGACCCGATCCCCGGGAGCGGTTTCTCACCGCTCCTCTTTTTTGGGATATTGCCCAACTATAACCATCATTTGGAGTGGATAAATGGACGCGCAGGATATCGTTCAACAGGCCCGCGATGCCGGCGTCCGGCTGGTCACGTTCGCCTACTGCGACAACAGCGGCGTCATCCGCGGCAAGGCGACCCACGTCTCGGGTCTGGAGCGTCGGCTGGAATACGGCATCGGCACCACCACCGCCATTCAGGCAATGGGGATGATGGACCACCTGCAGATTGCCAACGGCATGGGGCCGGTTGGCGAGTTCCGCTCGGTGCCCGACCTGGATACCTTTACCCTGCTGCCATACGCTCCAAACCGCGCGATGGTGCTGACCGACATGATGACCATGGACCGTCAACCCTGGGACGCCTGCCCCCGTTATTTCCTCAAGAGGATGCTGGCCCGGGCCGAGTCCACGGGTCTCCATTTCCAGGCCGCCCTGGAACCGGAGTGGTACCTGGCGAGGCGCGACGGCGATACGTTCATTCCAATCGACGAGAGCCTGGACAACTCCACGCTGGGCGCGACCATCGCCCAGGACGTGGTGGACGATATCGTCGAAAATCTGGAAGCCCAGGGCCTTCAACTGGAGCAGTATCACACAGAGGTCGGCCACGGCCAGCACGAGTTGAGCATCACCCACGCCGATGCCCTCCGCGCCGCCGACAACCACATCATCTACCGCGAGACGGTGCGCAACGTGGCCTGGCAGCACGGCTGGCTGGCGTCCTTCGCGCCAAAGCCATTTCCCGATCAGGCCGGCAATGGCTGCCACACCCACCTCAGCGCGTGGGATGCCACCGGCGAGCGCAACCTGTTCTACGATGCAAACGATCCAATGCAGATCAGCGAGTTGGCCTACCATTTCATCGGCGGCATCATGGCGCACCTGCCTGGCCTGATCCTGCTCACCGGCCCCAGCATGAACAGCTACCGCCGCCTTTCTCCCGGCTCGTGGAGCACTGCCTACATCTGCTACGGGCCCGACAACCGGGAGGCGGCGGTGCGCATACCCTCCCGCTTCTGGGGTTCGGAGATGGCGTCAACCAACCTGGAGTACCGGCCCGCCGATTCCAGTTCCAACCCCTACATCCTGCTGGGAGCGCTAATTGCCGCCGGGCTGGATGGAATCGAGCGCAGCCTGGTGCCGCCCGATGCCCTGTGCATCGACGAAGACCCGGCGCGGCTGACGGCCGATGAACTGGCGGCCCGCGGCATCAAACGGCTGCCGTCAACCCTGCTGGACGCCATCCGCGAATTGGAGGCCGACGCCACCCTCACCGACGCTTTGGGCCCGCTGCTGGCAGACTCCTATATCACCGTCCGAATGGCGGAATGGGAACTGTTTTCGCAGCACGACGCTGACTTTGAAATCCGCCACCATTTCTACAAATACTGAACCCGCAGCGGCCACTTGCGTCGATTTGTTATCATATAGTGGCGTATTTCACACACCGGCGCTTTTCAACCATCTGCCACGACGGAAGTTTTGTGATAATCCCGGAGCAGTCCGCTGAAAGTGAGGCTGTCGAACCCCGAACGCGTGGCTGATGGAAAACCACCGAGCCAACGGGTCTCGTCCGAACGCCGCCGAGCCCATGATCTCGCAATCGATCCACGACAGGAGCCAGCCAAACATGACCACCGTCCTTGACCGTATCGACCCCGCCGTCGCCGCCGCCATTGAGAACGAGAACCGCCGCCAGCGCGATTCCATCGTCCTGATCGCATCCGAGAACTACGCCAGCAAGGCGGTTCTGGAAGCCCAGGCGCAGCTGATGAACAACAAGTACGCCGAGGGCTACCCCGGCCGGCGATACTACGGCGGCTGCGAGTTCGTGGACGTCGTCGAGACGCTGGCCATCGACCGCGCCAAAGAGCTTTTCGGCGCGGAACACGCCAACGTCCAGGCTCACAGCGGCGCGCAGGCCAACATGGCCGCCTACTTCGCCGTGCTGGAACCGGGCGACACGGTGCTGGGGATGCAGCTGGACATGGGCGGCCACCTGACCCACGGCGCCGGCGTAAACTTCTCCGGCAACCTCTACAAGTTCGTGCCCTACGGTGTTGACCCCGACACCGAAACCATCGACTACGACCAGGTGGAACGGCTGGCGAAGGAACACAGCCCCAAGCTCATCGTGGCCGGTTGCAGCAGTTACTCGCGGGTGCTGGACTTCCCGCGTTTCCGCGCCATCGCCGACTCGGTGGGCGCGTTGCTGATGGTGGACATGGCGCACATATCGGGCCTGATCGCCGGCGGCGCGCATCCGTCGCCGTTCCCCCACGCCCAGATCGTAACGTCAACCACGCAAAAAACCCTGCGCGGCCCGCGCGGCGGCATGATCCTCACCCAGGAAGAACTGGGCCGCAAGGTTGATTTCGCCGTGTTCCCCTACATGCAGGGCGGCCCGTTCATGCACGTCATCGCGGCCAAGGCGGTGTGCTTCGGCGAGGCGCTGCAGCCCGACTTCTCCCGCTATGCCAACCAGGTGGTTGCCAACGCGCAGGTGATGGCGCAGGAACTGTCGGAAGCCGGCGTGCGCCTGGTGGCCGGCGGCACCGACAACCACCTGATGCTGGTGGACCTGACGCCCCTGGGCATCACGGGCCGACAGGCGGAGCGCGCCCTTGAATCGGTGGACATCGTCGCCAACAAGAACGCCATCCCCTACGACCAGTTGCCGCCCCGCACGGCGTCGGGCCTGCGCCTGGGCACGCCGGCCATCACCAGCCGGGGCATGGCGGAGGAGGACACGCGGCAGGTTGCCAGGCTGATCGTCCGGACGCTGGGCAGCATCGGCGACGAGGCCGCCATGTCCGCCATCCGCGACGATGTGCGCGACCTCAGCAACCGCTTCCCGGTGCCGGGCCTGGACGAGGAGTAGCGCTCCTCCACAGTCGGCAGTTCACCATCGGAAACAGTCGTTGCAACCGTAGGGGCGAATAATTATTCGCCCCTGCCCGGACCGCATCGTTGCCTGTCCCGCTCATGGTGAGCCTGTCGAACCATGACGCGTCCTTCGACAGGCTCAGGACGAACGGGGGAAAAGTCGCCTACCGCACCTCAACCTCGCGGCCTTCGTCCGACGCCTGCTGGATGCTGTCGATGAACCGG
Source organism: uncultured Dehalococcoidia bacterium (assembly GCA_964502995.1). Classification (GTDB taxonomy): domain Bacteria; phylum Chloroflexota; class Dehalococcoidia; order Lucifugimonadales; family UBA3495; genus Bin87. The sequence continues at coordinate 17,685 of CAZCZB010000030.1, read as the reverse complement.
TGGAGCCTCACGGCCTCCGCGAAATCGGGCTGGCAATCCGCCCCGCTGCGGATGGCCTCGCCGAACTGGTAATACATCTGGCCCACGCAGTAGGGCGCGCCGGTCGGCATTCCCTCCAGCACGAAGGTGTACTGCGGCGGGGTCGGCAGGGCCTCCGGCGGATCGCTGCCCCGCGATCCCCGCAGGCTCACGCCGAAGTGGTTGGGCGTGTCGTCCGACGTGGCGATCAGCGTCCCCTCGCGTCCGTGTATTTCCATCAGGTAGCCGCTGTCCACCCACGGATTGCTGGCGACGTGGGCCGACGCCACCGCGCCGTTGGCCAGCCGTCCGCTTACCAGGATGTTGTCGGGCGACGTAACGTCCACCATCTGATCGGTGTCGGTCTCGAACCACTGGGTGGCCTGGGTGCTGACCACGGTGGACACGCGGCTGAAATCGCCCACCACCATGCGCAGGACGTCGATGGTGTGTCCGAAGGTGATGGACAGGGTGTGCGCGCCCAACTCCCGTTCGCGCTGCCACGTCCGGTCCGACTGCCGTTGCAGCGACCCTCCGGAGATGCGCCGGACGTGGCACGACATTACCTCGCCCACGTAGCCGTCGGCCACCAGGTCTCTCAGATGCAGCAGGGCGGGATTGGCCCGCGCCTGCAAACCCACCATGTTGCGGACGCCGGCGGCCTGGGCCTGTTGCGCCATCTCCTCGGCCTCGGCGGTGGTGCGTCCCAGCGGCCACTCGGTGTAGATGTGCTTGCCGGCGTTGATGGCGGCCATGGTGGGCTCATAGTGGTTGGGCACCCGCAGGCTCACGGCCACCGCGTCAATTTCAGGATGCGCGATCATCGCGTTGTAGTCGTCGAACGCCAGCCGCGCGCCGAACGCCTGTCGCGATTCCTCGGCGCTCTCCATGCGGGTGGTGCAGACGCCGGTGAGTTCGTACTCGGGACTGGCGACGATGGCGGGCAGATGGGATCGCACGGCCCAGCCGCGATGAATGTTGGCGCCGATGATACCCAGGCGAATCTTGTCGGCCATGATGCTGCTCCTGCGGTGTATTTTGCGTGCATCCTAACACAGCGGGTTGAGATGCCAGCCGGTTGCAAACCGGCCACCATGGACCACGCGAACGGTTCCCCGCCAGGTGGGGGCGGGATTCAAACCCGCCCCCATACGGAGTTGGCGAAATTGCCCGAGTAACGCGCCGTATCCGGGCGTAGGGGCGAATGATTATTCGCCCATCCCAAAAACCGGCCACCATGGGCCACGCGAACGGTTCCCCGCCAGGTTGGGGCGGGATTCAAACCCGCCCCCATACGGGGTTGGCGAAATTGCCCGAGTAACGCGCCGTATCCGGGCGTAGGGGCGAATGATTATTCGCCCATCCCAAAAACCGGCCACCATGGGCCACGCGAACGGTTCCCCGC
>CAZCZB010000030.1:0-16162 GCA_964502995.1 uncultured Dehalococcoidia bacterium | reverse complement strand
AAATTGCCCGAGTAACGCGCCGTATCCGGGTGTAGGGGCGAATAATTATTCGCCCATCCCAAAAACCGGCCACCATGGGCCACGCGAACGGTTCCCCGCCAGGTAGGGGCGGGATTCAAACCCGTCCCCATACGGAGTTGGCGAAATTGCCCGAGTAACGCGCCGTATCCGGGTGTAGGGGCGAATAATTATTCGCCCCTACGGTCGCGGGCCCACTCCTCGGCAGACTCAGGATGAACGGTGGGGGGCGGCGTACATCCGGTGCGGCGGTTGGTGACACCCCGCAGCGGATCGAACGTGTGTGCCCTATGCTAGAATTGGCTCACTTGACTGGAATTTGGAGGCGGCACAATGGCCGATTTGTACAGCGAACGATGCACCGCATGCCGACGGGATTCTCCCCACGTCACCGATGCCGAAATCGCCGAACTGCATCCCGCGGTCAGCGATTGGGCGATGATCGACGAGTCCGGCATCCCGAAGCTGGACCGGCAGTTCAAGTTTTCCAACTTCGTGCAGGCCCTGGAGTTCACCAACGCCCTGGGCGAACTGGCCGAATCGGAGGGACACCATCCTCGCCTGACCACCGAGTGGGGCCGCGTCAGCGTAACGTGGTGGACCCACAAGATCCGCAACCTGCACCGCAACGACTTCATCATGGCCGCCAAAACCGACCAACTCTACGAGGAGCAGGCGCCGGCGGAGGGGTGAGCGCGCCGGATGGATTTAAACACGCAGAAGGAACGGTTTTCGCTGGCGTAAATCAACGCGGTGGCGACGTATGCGGATTGCGAGTTGATGGAACCGAAAGTGGATCGGGGGAGTGTGGACGGGATTTTGAAAAGGGCTACAATCTCAGAGTCCATCGGATTCCAGGCCAAGGCTACGTCGCAAGACGTTTTGAGCGGAGACGGCGATGCAGTACATTTTCCGTTACTAATACGCGATTACGATAACCTTCGAGTGGAAAAGCATCCTTTCATCCTGATTGTTGTCCTCTTGCCGGACGACGAAACAGAATGGCTGACGCAAACTGATGACAAACTTTGCTTACGTCACTGTGGGTACTGGCTCTCTCTGATGGGGCACAATTCCGTGCCTAACAGCAACAGCGTGACGGTCCGTATTCCGACAGCCAACGTATTCAGCTGTGCGCAGTTAACCGAGATGATGGACATAGTGGCGAAGGGTGAAACGTTATGAAGGTGCAAATTCGGGATAAAGAGGCGATGGAGTCTTTGACCATTGCGAACTTGCGCGCGTACCTGGAAGCGCACGGATGGGGCGATGAGCGCCCTTGGGGAACGTGGGCCACCGTCTTCAGCAAGGAGCAGCGCAGCAAGACTTGGGAAGTTGCCGTACCGAATGAGGCTGGGGGCCTCCTCTACGCCGAAAGCGTGGCTGAAATCATCACCACGCTGGCCGAGGCCGAGGAACGGTCGCAGTTGGACGTGTTCAATGACTTGGACAACCCGACGGCCGGCGCTGAGGCGTCGGGGAATCACAAAGGAACTGACCAGATGGTCAACGTCTGGTGTGTACGCACTGATCACGGTAAATACACCGACGATCTAGTGAACGGCGGTTATGTCGGCTATGGCGGGAACTGGCCTGATTTCTCCGACGCCAAAGACCTGAACGATATTCGGGAACGTCTGGCGCAGACCGCTTTTCAGGACGAAACCAGCAAGCCGAAAATTACGGCTTATGCGGGGATGATGGCCGCATTTCTTTGGAAAATTCAATGCGGTGATTGGGTGATCACTCCATACGGCAAAGACGCGCCGCAAAGCGCCAACAAAGGCGGACTGCGCTACGGCCAGGCTTTAACCGGAGGCTGTTGGTACGTCCCTGTAGGGTCGGATAGCTGCCCCTATACCATGCGCCGGAAAATCGCTTGGGCAGAGCAGACTTTGTGGCGTGACAGCCTTTCCGAATCTCTACAGCATTCAATAGCCAACACCTCTAAGTCGGTTTTCCACGTCAAGTACCGAGCCGATTTTCTGGCCTCTATTGGTCTACGGGACACAGCGCCGGCTAAGACATAGAAGTGTGAAATACCGTCGGGTGGATGGTATTGCAAACCGTCCATTGATCCACGTTCTTACATTTGGCGTGAAAACAAAATAGCAGGCGGCTATGCCACACTAATCTCTGATAATCCCACCACACAGGAGACCATTGTTGATGAAAGTTGTTTATTCTCTGAGATCGCGGGACTTTGACGGCGTGGCCGCCGAGGCCGCTTGGGCCGAGTCCATGGGCTACGACGGCGTTTCCACCAACGAGACCGCCCACGATTCCTTCCTGCCCCTGGCCGTGGCCGCCACGTCCACCAGCAGGGTTACCCTGGAAACCCACGTCGCCATCGCATTCCCGCGCTCGCCCATGGTGGTCGCCTACACCGCCCGCGATTTGCAGGACGGCAGCAACGGCCGGTTCCGCCTCGGCCTGGGCACCCAGGTCAAGGGACACATCGAGCGTCGGTTTTCGACCAGGTGGACCGGGTCGGCCGGCTCGCGACTGCGCGAATACGTCCAGTCGCTGCGCGCCATCTGGAACTGCTGGGATACGGGCAGCAACCTGGAATACGACGGCGATTTCTACCAGTTCTCGCTGATGACGCCGTTCTTCAGCCCCGGCCCCAGCGAGTACAACCCGCCCGAGGTGTTCACCGCCGCCGTCAACGGCTATAACTGCCTGGTGGCCGGCGAAATCAGCGACGGCCTGATGCTGCACAGCCTCACGTCGCCCGAGTACATCCGGCAGATCGTGAAACCCAACGTGGCCGAGGGCGCAGGGCGAGCCGGCCGCAACCCCGACGACGTTACCATCGTGGGCGGCGGATTCATCGTAACGGGTCCGAACCGGGAGGCAATCCGAGAACTGGTTGAGGTGACACGGCGTCGCATATCCTTCTACTCGTCCACCCGCACCTACTTCCCGGTGCTGGAGTGTCACGGATTCGAGGACATCGGCAAGGAACTGCACCGCCTGTCCCGCGAGGGCAAGTGGGACGAGATGCCCGGCCTGGTGCCGGACGAAATGCTCAATGCCTTCGCCACCATCGGCGAGTACGACGAGATCGCCGGCAAGTTCCGCGAGAAATACGGCGACCTGGTGGACGAGATGCACTTCTCCTTCGACGCTCCCACCGACGCGGAGCAGGCGCAACTGGGGCGCATCGTCCGCGACCTGCAGGAACTTTAGGATCTCAGTCCCCCGTGGATGCGGACGCAACCCTGGGAGTCAACGGACACTCGAGCAGCGCCTACCCGCAGCGGTTCAAGCTGGGCAGCGAGTCGGAACTGACCTACCGGCTCAAGTGGGATGCCTGGGAGTGGCTGTACTGCGTCGCCCGGTGCCGCTGCATCGGTCTGGAGGTGCGGCTGCAGGGACCGTGGGGATCAGTCGTCGACGTGGTGGGCGTCGGGCCGGCCAACGCCATCTACGTGGTGGAGGTCAAGGTCTCGCGCTCGGATTTCGCCAGGGACAACCACACCGACGCCGACATCGACCGGCTCCGCAAGCGCGCCGGTTCGCTGGAAAGGCGGATGCAACTGGCCGACGCGCCGGGTTACCGCTCGGTCAACGGCGACCGCAGCCGCCTGGAGCAGGAGGCGGAAAGGCTGCGCGAAAGGCTGGCGACCGTGTCCACCAAGTTCCACGACCCACGCTTTCTGAGCATCGCAGATTATCACTACGTGATGGCTCCGCGCGGCGTGGCGCTGGCGGAAATGTTGCCGCCGAAGTGGGGCCTGCTGGAACCCGGCCCCCGCGAGGTGGTGGAGGCTCCGGCCAAGGACGTGCGCAAGAACAGCGGCATCATGGCCAACGTGCTGCGCGCGATCGCGAGGGCCAACGCCACGGCAATGATGCGCGCCCACGGCGTGCGATTCGGCGCGGAGGGAGCGGAGTTTCCGCGCCCGGCCGACCGGAGACTGTCCAGACAACCCAGACGCGAACCGACGAAAAGCGAATCAGCAACCACCAGCAGGGAGGCTACACATGGCTGACATCAGGATTGACCCCAACCGGACCGCGCTGCTGATCCAGGATATGCAGAACGAGTTGATCAAGGGCGGCGCAATGCCGGTGCAACCGCTCACCGGGGAGGAGATCATCGACAACAGCGCGCGGCTGCTGGAAAAGGCCCGCGCCGTGGGTATGCCCGTGATCTACGTGGTGGTGAACCGACGGCCCGACCGCCGGGACGCGCCGCATCCTCCCTTCGGCGCGCCAGCCAGCGCAGCCGACGCCGGCCCTCGCCTCACCGCAGGCACCCACGACGCCGAGGTGGTGTCGGAACTCGCGCCGCGACCCGAGGATCCGGTGGTCATAAAGCACACGACCAGCCCGTTCAACACAACGGACATCGAGGTGTACCTGCGCCGCTTCGGCATCACCACGCTGATCCTCACGGGCTACTCCACCACCGGCGTGGTGGAGGGATCGCTGCGCGACGCGCGGGACAAGGACTACGATTGCATCGTGGTGCGGGACTGCTGCGCTGCCGGCACGCCAACCGAGCACGACGTCTGCATGGACATAATCTTCCCGCGGATGGCGTGGGTGGCAACGGCCGACGAGGTGATCGGGGCGATAGGCGATTGACAGCCGAGGCTGTGGCCTTTCAAATACCTAGTTCAGGGTCATAAACCACGGTTATGCGACGATCTGATGAAGTGGCGATCGCCATGTCTGGAGGAGGAGGATTGGCAGGCCGAAATTCTTGCAAATGCGCCAGCAAGTCTTCCCCGAAGGATCGGGCCTGTTCATTCTGCGCTTTGTTTCTGCCGACTTGATACACGGCGTACCCAACGCCTGCTGCCGTGCCACCTACTAAGATTGCAGGGCCAAGCAATCCTAACCCAACGGCACCGAACGCTCCCGCTATACCTATCCTCGCCAAAGCTCCACCGAGCAGTGTTCGCCCGACGAGCATTGCCGCACCGCCGGCTATCACAGCACCAGTTCCTGTGACTACAGCCAACTGTTTCCCTGACTGCCGCATCTTCTCCACATTGGGTAACGAGTCTTTTGGTTCATATTGGACAATCAATTTTTGCGCAACGATCGACAATGTGACCGCCTTTTTCGGCAACCCCGCGTCACTACGAAAATCGTCGAGCCAGTTTTTTAGTTCTTGTTGGTAAGTATGCGGTTGCGTCATGCTCGTTCCAAATTAGACTCAGAACTGACACGGGTACTAAATTCCGGTAAAGGCTACTCGGCCGGCGCGTCTCGGTTCTCAAGCGCGTGCCAATATATTTTGCCGCTCTCGATCGCTGACTGAATCCGGAGGTCGTTGCGGACGCTGGCGATTGCGGCGTGGGCGGGTTGGCCGGTGAAACGGGTCAGGAATTCCGCGTTGCGGGTCGCGCGCCGGGTATCCCTCTCGTCCGCTTGATTGGAAATTTCCACGGCAATGTAATGTGTCGCCCCGTTCTGATCGGTGGCCTCTATAACCAGATCGGCTTCTCGGAAGCTGCGTTGCTGCGATACGGGAATCCCGGTCGTGTCTGAAGTTCGGACGAGTTCCCTCATGTCATCCCGGGATAGCGAACGGACCATCTGGAAGCCCATATCTTCTGCGATATATTCTGCTTGGCCCAGGGCACTTGCCCTGGCGTGGGCGCCGCGCATATTTGAGATGTCGTCCTCGATGCGTTCAAACCGGGCATTGGTGCGGTCCATGAATCCCTCCACCCGGAGGTTGAACTGGCGCTGCTCCTCGTTGAACTGGCGCAACTCTGAGATGGCCTGCTCGGTATCTGCCTGAAAACGTTCAGTGTTTGCCTGAAAACGTTCAGTTTTCTCCTGAAAATGCTGAACATTTGACACGAACTGATCGAACCGCGCGGGCAGGTTCATCAGTTCCTCGGTGAGGATTTCGCGGCGCACGGCTTCCTTCCACTCCGGATTTTCCCGGAGCAGGCGCAGTATGTCGTCGCTGTTGTGGATGGTAACCATGGCGGCCTCGTTGGCACCCATTATACGCCCTGCGAGATCATCCCTACCGGTTCAGCAGCCACCACTCGTCGCTGCCCAGGTTGAACCGGATGCGGCGGAATCCCTCCGCGAAGGGCACGCCGCAGTGCTCGCCCTGCAGCCGGCAGCCCTCGGTCATCCGCTCCAGGCGCTGGGACGCGGTGCGGGCGCTGATCTGTGAGGCGTGCTGGCTGAGAGCGGCAGCCTTCATCAGGATATGCTGCTCGTTGATGGATATAAAGGTATCGGGACGCTCGGAACCCCAGAGCAGGGCCTCCCCAACCTGGTGAGGCTCCAGCCCCTCGGCGGCAATCTGCTCGGGGAAATCCAGCCAGCTCCAGGCGTAGGAGAATGCCGCGTCCAGCGCGGCCTGCCCGCTGTTGCGGTGGTCCCGGTGAGTGTGGGACGTTACCCGGTAGGGGTCGATGCCGAACACCACCTCCGGCTTGTGCCGGCGGATCTGGCGCACGACCTCGCCGCGATACTTGTGGGTATCCTCCAGCTCGCCGTCCCCGTAGCGCAGGAACACCACCTCGGATACCCCCAGGACCCTGGCAGCGTTCTGCTGCTCGATCTCACGGGTGGCGGCCAGCCCCTCCGGCGTGAAGGAACGGTCGCCCGTGCCCTTGTTGCCGTTGGTACACATCAGGATCACCACCTTGGTGCCGGAATCGGTGATCCACTTGGCCATGGTTGCGCCGCAGCCGCCCTCGGCGTCGTCGGGATGGGGCGTGACGACCAGGGCGCACCGCGGCGCCTGCTCCATCACGAAGGGTTCGGGGGCGTATTCCTGGTTGGGATATCCCCATCCGTCGATGCCATGGGGTCGGCTGGTCATGGTGAAACTCCGTGGGGTGTGATTCCGGTGCGTGCCCGGAAAGCGCGTCGAATCGGCCCGTGTGCTGTACCAATGTGCCGGGGCGAATAATTATTCGCCCCGGCGTGGCTGGTGTTGGGTGGCTGGCGTTATGGGGAACGTGGGTTAACCACCCATGTGGAAGACGACCATCTTGAGTTCGCTCATCTCCTCGATGGCGTAGGCCGGGCCTTCCTTGCCCATGCCGCTGTCCTTCAGGCCGCCGTAGGGCATCACGTCGGCGCGCCACTGGGGCGACGAGTTGATGTGCAGGTTGCCCGAGTGGACCTCCTGGGCAAATTTCATGGCCCAGTCCACGTTCTGCGTGAAGATGCCGGCGGACAGGCCGAAGCGGGTGTCGTTGGCCTTGGCGATGGCGTCGTCGATGTCGTCGAAGGCGCTGACCGCCACGGCGGGGCCGAACAGTTCCTCGCGGGAGATCAGCATGTCGGGCCGGGCGTCGGCGACAATCGTCGCGGAGTGCAGCGTGCCGTCGCGCTCGCCGCCGGCGATGACCCGCGCGCCCTGGCCCACGGCCTCGGCAATCCAGCTTTCGACGCGCTCGGCGTCGGTCTCGCGGATCATGGGGCCCATCTTCACGTCCTCGTCGAACGGGTTGCCCACGCTGAACTCCTGGGTGGGCTTGACCAGCGCGTCCAGCAGGTCGGCGTAGATGGCGCGGGCGGCAAACACGCGCTGGGTGGAGATGCACACCTGCCCGGCGTTGGCGAAACCGCTGGAAACGGTGGCCGCGGCGACCTTCTCGATGTCGGCGTCGGACATGATGATCAGCGGGCTGTTGGAGCCCAACTCCATCGTGACCTTCTTGATGCCCGCGTTGCGGCAGATGCGGTCGCCAACCTCCATGCTGCCGGTGAAGGTGATCTTGCGCACGTCCCGGGAGCCGGTGATGGCGTCGCCAATTTCCGCGCCGGAGCCGGTGATGGTCTGGATGGCTTCCTCGGGCAGGCCGGCCTCCAGCAGGATCTCGGTGAGTTTGAGGGCCGACAGCGGCGTGTCGCCGGCCGGCTTGAGGATCACCGCGTTGCCGGCGGCCAGGGCCGGCCCGACCTTGTGGCACACCAGGTTCAGCGGGAAGTTGAAGGGGGCGATGGCCGCCACGATGCCCACGGGCACGCGGATGGTGAACCCGAACTGGCTGACCACGCCGGGCGCGGCGTCCAGAGGGACGGTCTCGCCGTGCAGCCGCTTGGCTTCCTCGGCGGACAGGGTGATGGTCTGAACGGCGCGCTGCACTTCGCCCCGACCTTCGGCGATGACCTTGCCCTCCTCGCGGGTGATGGTTTCGGCCAGATCGTCGGCCCGCTCTTCCATCAGGTCGGCGGCGCGCTTGAGGATGCTGTAGCGACGGTGAGCCGGCAGTTTGGCCATCACGGCCGCGCCACGTGCGGCGCTGGCGATGGCAGCCTCCACGTCGGCGGCGGTGCCGCGTGGCACGGTGTCGAAAGGAGTCTGGTCAAAGGGATTGATGACGGGCATCTTCTCATCGCGGTCAACCCACTGACCGCAGATATACATCTTCATGGGGAAGGTCTCCTTGTGTGGTGAACGGCAGGGCCGGACACGTCCGAATGCGCCGGAGCGCCGCAATGTGGCCGGAATTGTACTACGGGAGTGCAGTGGTAACCAAACGGGCGCGCGAGGCCGTAACTGTTCAGAGTTCAGGGGTTTGTCATTGCGAGTCTGCCGCAGGCGTACGCGGCAATCTCGCTCCTGTAGCAGCGTTCGTTGCCCTGATGAGATTGCCGCGCTGCGCTCGCAATGACAATTTTCCCGTGACTCTGAACAGTTACCGCGAGGCCCGCTTGCCTCTCGGTCGGAACGGGCGTAGCGCAGCAACCTCATGGGGGTTGCGCGATGCAGGGGCGAATAATCACTCGCCCCCGCCGTGGTTTCATCCCGTCGCAGCAGTGGTGATGCAAAGGTGGTTGTTCCCGCGACGTTGTTCAAGGGAGCAGGGGCAGGGCATGCCTTGCCCCTGCGGACGTCAGCGCAGGGCGCGGCCATAACGCAACGCGCCAGCGACGGGTCGGCACGCAAGCGTCACTTGCCCAGGATGCAGTAGTTGTACAACCCCGCCAGTGGAGCCAGCGACTCCGCGAAGTGAGGCGAGCGCCGCGAACCGAAATCCCCCATGTCGCCGGATTCCACAACTCTCAACGGAGTGCGCTGCTCGAATACGCCGTTGTCGTCGAATCCGGTTACGAACGGGGTGAACTGCTCATAAAAGAAGCCAAAGGCCCTGGTCATGTCGGCATTCCCGGTGGTCCCGTCAATGACGCTGTGGGGCACGTAATCGAACCCGATTTTGAACGTGGTCAGCCCATCGGCCAGTCCGTTGAGGAACTTGAAGATGAGATCGCGCGGCAGGTACATGGTGTTGCCTTCCCATATGAACAGGGACGGCTCATTGGGGTCGAACCCGATGTCTGCCAACCGTTCCGGCAGGTTGACGTCCAGATAGTCGCAGCGGATGGCCGGCCAGGACGCGATGCCGCGCTCCCTGAGCGTCCGCCGCTTGTATTCGATGACGGCGGGTTGGTCAACGTCAAAGAAAGCAACGCCCTCAGTGGCGAAGGTGATGGGCCGAGTGTCGAAACCGGCGCCCACGGATACAATCTGCCGCGTGCCGGCGGCAATCTCCCGTCGAACCAGCTCACGGAACAATAGCAGCCGGCATCGGATCAGGGTCTCGAACCCGGGGCAAAGCTCCGCGAATCTCTGCGCGAACGGCCGCACCTCATCGGGCACAAAGTACCGCGAGCAGGGGTCGCAAAACAGGGAATCCGGACGGTTCCCCTCGGCATCGCGAAAATGGGCGATGAAGAAAGCGGTCATGCCGACATTGTTGATATCTTTGGCCACAGTCATAGTTATCCCTCCACCGAATCTGCGGAACGTATGAGAACAATCTGATATTGCCGGCCGGATATGGGCCGGACGCTGGGTATGCTTAAATTATAACGGCCCCGATTGGGGCCGGTCTCAATCTGCTCTGTCGTTGGTCGCCGCAACGGCGGCGGATGACGCCCTATGGGTCAGCCGGCGTGGCGGATGCGATCTCCCGACGGGCGCTGTTGTTCTCGCCCAGCACGATGCTGCGGCCGGTGTCGGTTACGCGGTAGTGCCCCGCCTTGCCGGGAATGCGTTCGAGCCAACGGAACTTGGTGCGCGCCGCATTCCGCAGCGTCTGCACGAAGCTGTGGGGAATCGGCCACCCGGCCAGGGTGAAGAGCCTCTCCAGCTCATCGGGGTCAACGCTCTGGATGCCCAGATGCCGGTGCGCCGCCTCGGCGGCAACCACCACGCGCCGCATGTCGCCCAGCGGACTGACCCGCTGGCAGAAGGCGATGAACTCGTGCTCGTCGGGGGTGGACGGAGCGTAGGCGGCGGGCTGCGGCGGCGGCGCAACCGGGGCCGGCGCAGGCTGGGGAGCCGGCGGTTCCGGAGCCGGCTGGCGTTCGACCACCGGCGTGTTGTTCACCGCCGCGGTTGCAGCGTGGTTCCCGTTGGTGGGCGCGGGGACGGTTTCGCGGGCAGGGTCGGCGCCGTGGCCATTGCCGTTGGTTGGCGGAGCGGGATGAACCGGCGCGATGGCGTGGCCGTTGGTGTGAGAGCCATTCTGGTGCGCGGCGGGTTCCGGAGCGTGTCCATTGGTGTCTGCGATGGCCTGAACGGTCGCCCCGTTGAGGTGGGGCATGGTTGAGTACAGGACCTCGCGCACGAAGTCCTTGTCGTCGGCCTCGATGGATACCTGAGCGCCCGAAGGCAGTGTGATGTTGAGCTTGATCATTCCCTGCCACCCTGCCACGTAAATCCTGCCACTGTACAGTGAATTCACGGCTCGGCGCGTTCCGCAAAAGCGCGCGTCGATGTCATCATGGTAAAGGAACGTTCCCGCAAATGGCAAGGCGGGAAGGACACACGTTTATGTGATTCGGGGCGGATGCCCCGCGTCGCGGACGGTGTCTGTCCGGGTCAAATTGTTGCGGATTAACGGTCGATTGCGGCGCCAGGCATTCGTGCAAGGGAACCTGCGATAGCCTCGAAACCACCGGTCTCTCCCGCGCGCCGGTCCCGTCGTCAGAGGATCACCGTAACCACGATTGAGGAGATGATCGATCGACGAGATGATCGCTCCCAGCAGGCCCATACCCACCCGGATCAACCGGTCAACTTTGCTTTCCAGTCGATCAAGACGCGATTCGATCTGGCGTTGACCCTCAACCAGCGTCCCGATAGTTTGCGCCATGGTTGTGTCCACAGTGGCCGTCCCGGGTTCTCCATGTTCCGTTGCAATTGCCGTCATATTACGACACCATTGAACAGAAAGGCGAAACTCATGCAATCGGCATGTCTGGGACTCAAAGGTATTGATCCGCCCGTCTCCCGATAGCCAGGCGCCAGGCGCGCTTGTGCAGTGTGGGTTTCCGTACCTACGTCTTATCAAATCAGACAACCTTCGGCGCTCTGCGGTATATTTCACCCCAACCGCGTCACGAAGTATGCGCCGGCGGCCAGGAATATCAGGAACCCCAGCACGTCGGTGAACGTGGTCACGAACACTGCGGACGACACGGCGGGGTCGATTCCCACCCGTCGCAGCAGCAGGGGCACGCCGGTGCCGGTGAGGGCCGCCACCAGCAGGTTGCCCACCATGGCGATGCCCAGCGCGATGCCCAGGCCCATGCTGTCCTTCCAGAACCATCCCAGCGCGCCGGCCAGCGCGGCCAGCGCCAACCCGTGCAGCAGACCCAGCAGCATCTCCCGCCCCAGCAGTCGCCAGCCCGCCGGCGGCGGCACCTCTCCGATGGCCATGCCCCGCACCACCAGCGTCACCGTCTGCGTGCCGGCGATCCCGCCCTGGCCGGCCACCACCGGCAGGAACACCGCCAGCATGGCGATGGCCGCGATGGTGGACTCGAACAGGTTGACCACGGCGGCGGCGGCCAGCACCGTCCCCAGGTTCAGCATCAGCCAGGGCAGACGGTGGCCGATGGACAGATGCAGCGGCCCGAACACCCGCTCGCCGGGCGCGGACGCGATCCGCAGCATGTCCTCGGTGGCCTCGTCTTCCGCGACGCGCATGACTTCCTCGGCGCGGATGACTCCCAGCACGCGCTGCCCGCCGTCCACCACCGGCACGACGCTGAACGAGTAGCGGGACATGATGCGGTGGACTTCCTCCTGGTCCGTTTCCGGCGCGACCGTCACCAGGCGGTAATCGTGCCGTTCGGACAGATCATTGACCATGCGCGACGGACTCGCCAGCGCCAGTTGGGCAATGCTGACGTAGCCGGTGAGCCGCTGCCCATCGTCCAGCACGCACACCCAGCCGAAACCCTCGGCGTCCTCCCCAAACAGCCGCAGGGCGTCCAGGGCATTGCCCGCCGTGGTGTCGTGGCGCACGCGGGGGAAATCAGGGGTCATCATTCCGCCGGCGGTGTCGGGAGCGTACTGGAGCAGCGGCACCACCTCTTCCGGATGGTCCAGTTCCGCGACGATGGCGGCGGCGTGGGCGTCGGGCAGTTCCTGCAGGATGTCGGCGACGGTGTGAGTATCCACGTCGTCCAGGATGCCGGCGGCCTGCTCCGGCGGCAGTTCGCGGGCGACGGCGGCGGCGGCCAACGTGGGCGCCTCGTCCAGAATGTCGGCCAACTCGTCCGGAGTCAGCAGGGCGATCAGCCGGCGCCGCTCGGCCCGGGACGCGCGGCGCAGCACGATGCCCTGGTCGGCGGCCAGCATCCGGCGCAGCACCGCGGAGGCGATGTCGAACTGGTCGCGGTCCACAGCCTTGAGCGCCGCAGCGCTCATTGAGTCGGGATTCCGGGCGGCGCCGGCCAGTGGCGAGGGCCGAGGATCGGCGTCCAACGCTTGGGGGTTCTGCGGGTCGGTCGGTGGATTCATGGTGATTCCTGCGGGACCGACACCGGATGAGCGTCGGCCTAGATGGTCTGTTTCAGCCTCAACGCCAGCGAGCGGGTCAGGCCGGGCACGGCGGCAATGTCCTCGACGGTGGCGTCCTTGATTCCCTGCAGGGAGCCGAACCGTCTCAGCAGCATCCGTTTGCGCTTGGGGCCGATGCCCGTGACCATGTCGATGGGCGATTTCAGGCTGCTCTTGGAGCGCAGGTTGCGGTGGAACGTGATGGCGAACCGGTGCGCCTCGTCGCGGATGCGCTGCATCAGGTAGAGCGCCTGGGAGTTGCGCGGCAGCACGATGGGCTCCGGCGTGTGGGGGACGAAAATCTCCTCGTTCTCCTTGGCCAGCGAGCAGAGCGGGATCTGCTCCAGGCCCAGGTGCAGCATGACCTCCTGCGCCGCCGAAAGGTGCCCCTTGCCTCCGTCGATGATAACCAGGTCGGGCATCACGCCCCAGGTGTCCACCCGGCCGTCGGGGTCAGGGTTCGCGATGGACTGGCTGAGCCGCTTGAACCGGCGGGTCAGCATCTCCTTCATGCTGGCGTAGTCGTCCACGCCGTCCACCGCCTTGATCTTGAACCGGCGGTAGTCGCGGGTGCGCGGCTTGCCGTCGTCGAACACCACCATGCTGCCGACGAGGTTGCTGCCCTGGATGTGGGATATGTCGTAACACTCCATCCGCACCGGCGTGGCCGGCAGGCTCAGTTCCTCCTCCAGTTCGACCAGCGCGCCCTGGATGGCGTCGGAGCGGTGCAGCCACTTGGCCCGGTGCTGGGCCAGGCCCTCGGCGGCGTTTTCGGACACAACGTGGATCAGCTTGCGGTTCTCGCCCCGCTGCGGCCGGTAGAGTCGCACCGCGCCGCCGCGCCGGTTGCGCAGGAAGTCCTGCAACAGTTGCGCGTCCTCCTCCGGCGGGTCGTGCTCGATCATGATGGTGGGCGGGATCTCCAGCGCGTTGGCGTAGAACTGCTGGACGAACTGCGCGATGATGGCGCCGGGCTCGTCGTCCTCCGGCCCTTCCATGAAGAAATGGTCGCGTCCGATGAGCTTGCCGCGCCGGATGAAGAATATCTCCACCCAGGCCTCGCGGATGCGAGAGTCGGGGTCGGCCACCGACACGGCGATGGCGTCCAGGTCGTTGGCGCGCCCCGAATCGACCTTGACCGTGCGCTCCTCCTCGAACTTCTGGATGGCGGCCATCTGGTCGCGCAGAACGGCGGCGCGCTCGAACTCCAGGTCTTCCGCCGCCCGGCCCATCTTGTCGCGGATCTGGCCGGTGACGGTTTCGGTGTTGCCCTCCAGGAACAGGATCACCTGCTTGATGACCTCGTCGTATTCCTCGCTGGTGGCGAGTCCGGCGCATGGCCCCACGCAGCGGTGGATGTAGTATTCCAGGCAGGGGCGCGGGTCGGTTCCGGTGATCTTTTTGGTGCAGGAGCGGTAGGGGAACAGCTTTTTCACCAGGTCCATTGACTGGCGCACGCTGCCCGCGCTGGCGAAGGGCCCGAAGTACCGCGCTCCGTCCTCGTGGACTCCGCGGGTGATGTACACCCTGGGAAACTCCTCGGACAGGTCCACCTTCAGGTATGGATAGGTCTTGTCGTCCTTGAGGCGGACGTTGAAGTAGGGCCGGTGCCGCTTGATCAGCGTGTTTTCCAGGATCAGCGCCTCGGCCTCGGTGTCGGTGACGATGTACTCGAAGTCGGCCAGTTCGCTGACCATCCGCCGCGTCTTGCGCTCCAGGCCGGCCGGCGAGCCGAAATACGAGCGGAGACGGTTGCGCAGCACGGCCGCCTTGCCCACGTAGATCACCGCGCCCCTGGCGTTCTTCATCAGGTAAACGCCCGGGCGTTCCGGTGTCACCAGCAGCCGGTGGTCAAATTCGGTGCGTATCATCGCTGCGCGCGCCTTCCTGGGAACGACTCAATTCACGGGAACGACTCAGTTCACGTTGCTTCCAATGTCAGGATCCGCCGGCTTGTCCGCTCGCCGTGAGCCGGCCGCAGGTCCGCCTTTTGCGGATCGAACGACGAGCCGACGGCGGTCCTGCAACGGCCGATTCAGCCCTAGATCACGAAGGAAACGGCGACCAGCGCAACCAGCAGCACGCCGGAGTAGATGCCGATTCGCATCAGTTCCGAGCCCACGTGGTTGTAGGCGGCCGGCCGGTCGAAACGGCGTCCCAGCGGTTGGGTCTGCGGTCGTCCGGTGGCCCGGGTCGCCGTCGCCGGAGCCTGGGCCGCTGCCGCAACGGGCGCGTCGGACACGGCGGTTGCTGCGGACCGGGTTGCAGCAGACTGGGGCGCGGCGGTGGCGACCGGCTGGGGGGTGGACGGCTGATTGGTTCGGTTTGCGTTGCTGCGGCGTCGGCGCAGGTTGCCCTGCCGCGCCGCTACTCGTTTGCCCTTGCTTGGCATTGCGACCCTCCCAGCGCCGCGATGACCGTTCGTGGGTCGTCAGCGCGTAATATGGTCCGGATATGGATGGAAACGGCGATCTGAAATACAGGTCGTCGCCACCGTTTCATGATACCAGCAAACGCCGGCGATTTGTCGCCCGCCGCCAGGGAGCGCAGGGCAATCGCGTTCATTCTGTTCATCCCGGTAAAATGCGCCGTTCGCTATTGCCAATGCTCATGGCGTCGCCGTCTCTGATCAGGACGCGGTTGGCCTCGCACGAGCGTTGATGTTCACGGCGCGGGGCGGCGCGAACCGGCGGCAACTCGATGACCAACCATCGCGCGCTTGCCGTGCGTCAATATAGCAGGGCTGACGGCGTACCGGTCTGTAAATTTATCTGCATAAATAATTCATGGAATCTTTACAAATAAGTCTGGCATTCAGCGGTGGCGCCGGATACACTGGTTAATGTCAATAGTTTGCTCATTCAGCCATAAGAAATCGTGCGAACTGTTGGAATAACTCAACTCTAAGGACTGAATGGAGGTCCATGATGAACTCAATGGTTAAAAATGTTGTCGGACGTCGCAGATCGGTCGTCTCTCTGGCCATGGTGGCTGCTATCGCCGGAGTGGTGTGGTTCAGCGCCATGCAGGGCGTTGGAATCGCGTCAGCCGATGGCGGCCTGGACGCGGGCTCGCAGAACGGGACCGCCAACCAGCAGTACCAGCAGCAGCAAGAAATCAACAGCTGCATCATCTTCTTCATCCCCTGCTAGGGAACTTCCGACCGGGTCTCAGAGGTTGAACCATGGGACGGGTGGACGGTTCCGAATATCCAGCCTGCGGGAATGCCTGCTGATCCAATAATCGGATAAAACCGGGGAAACCAAAGGCAGGGTAGGCTGTCCTGGCCTCACGCTTCGCAGCGGGTCGGGTGTTTTCGCCCTGCCTTATTCTTTTGGCGTCGAACCC
>CAZCZB010000029.1:0-33583 GCA_964502995.1 uncultured Dehalococcoidia bacterium | reverse complement strand
CGTAGTCGCGCAGGCGGATGTTGTGCTGCTGGCTGCCGGTGAAATACTGGAGCATTGCGCCCAGGGCGTCGGGTTCACCGATGCGTAGGTCGATCTGGATGCCGGGGTCCACGACGACTGACGTTTTGGCGTCGCCCTGGACGAGGACTTCACGCACGGACGGCAAGGCGGCCAGCGCCGGTCCGGTTTCGGCAGGATTTTCGGAAATGGCGATGAGGTCGAGGTCGCCGATGGTTTCCTCCCAACGGCGCAGGGATCCGGCCGGGGTCAGGCTCACCAGGCCGGGGCAGGCGTCGAAAAGTTGGGCGGATACGGCGGCGCAGGTTTCGGATGCGATGCCGATGGGCGTGCGGTCGGAACGCATCCGGTGGGCGCGGATGTGTCGCAGGATGTTTTCCGCAGAGCGCTTGCCCATGCGGGGCAGTTGGGCCAGGCGGCCGTCCAGGGCGGCCTGTTCCAACTCTTCGACGGACGAGATGCCGAGTTCGTCCACTGCAGCCTTGACCGTTTTGGGTCCCATACCCGGCACTTCGAGCAGGTCCAGCACGTTGGGCGGCAGTTCTTCGGCGAGGCGGTCGTATGCCGCCACGTGACCGGTGGCGACGTATTCCTGCACCTTCTCGCTGATCGCCTTGCCTATGCCCGGTATTTTGCGCAGGTCCTCGCCGTTGGCGGCAGCGGCGGCGATCGACCAGGACAGTTGGTCAATCGTGTTGGCGGCGCGCTGGTAGGCGCGAATCTTGAACACGGAGTCGCCCTTGATCTCCAGCATGGCGGCCATGTTGTTGAACAGGTCGACAAGGTCGTCGTTTCTGATTGGCGTAGTCATCAATTACAACCATACCATCGGCGAATAATTGGCGGCAACCGGTCGGAGTGCCCACAACGGACGGCGTTCATTGATCCGTGAGTCTATTGTTCCGTAAGGCTGACGAATCACGGCACCAGAGATGCCCAAACACCCCTCCGCCTTTGAGCATTGCCGGTTCGACAGTCTGCATTTGGAGCGTTTCGAGGATATTCCGCAAATGACGCGATGGACAGTTTTTCGGGATTTGGTTTAAGATGGACAGGATATGCGATATCGAGCTAACACAGGAACCGACATTGCGCTGCCTCCGCGGGCCACGCTGGCCGAGGTAGTCCTCCCTGAATCCGAGGGCGCTGGCCGCATCATCCGCGACGTGGCGTTGATCATCGCCGGCAGCCTGGTGGTCGCGCTGTTCGCGCA
This sequence comes from uncultured Dehalococcoidia bacterium, assembly GCA_964502995.1. GTDB lineage: Bacteria > Chloroflexota > Dehalococcoidia > Lucifugimonadales > UBA3495 > Bin87. The sequence continues at coordinate 32,352 of CAZCZB010000029.1, read as the reverse complement.
GATCAAGATTCCGCTGGGATTTACGCCGGTTCCGATCACGGGCCAGACGTTTGCGGTGCTGCTGGTTGGCGCTTTGCTGGGTGGCTGGCGCGGCGGCCTGGCAATGGCCCTGTACGCTCTGGAAGGCGCGTTTTTGCCGTTCTTTGCGGGCGGCGCGTCCGGCTGGTTCTGGATGCTGCCGTCAGGCGGATACATCGTGGGATTCATACCCGCCGCGGCGCTGGTTGGCTATCTGTGCCAGTGGGGCTGGAGCCGACGGCCCTGGGTGCTGTTGGCCATGCTGCTGGGCAACGTTGCGCTGTACATTCCGGGTCTGATCCAGTTGAACCTCTTCCTGCCTCCCGACGTGGCAACGGCGTGGGCGTGCGCGGACGTTTGGCAATGCGGCCTGCTGCCGTTCATTCCCGGCGACCTGGTGAAACTCATCGCGGCCAGCCTGTTGGTGCCCGCCGGTTGGGCTTTCCTGGACTGGCTGCACGCCGGTTCCGGCAACAGGTAGGCGAGGCGACCGGAAGGGTCCGCGCAAACCGCTATGGACATTTACTGGCTCGGGCATTCCTCATTCCGGCTGCGTTCCGGCGCCACGGGATTTTCGATCATAACCGATCCCTATGGCACCATGGACGGCCTTGGGGTGCATATTGATCCCCGGCAGATTGTGGACGTGATCGGGGTCACGGTGAGCCACGACGCTCCGATGCACAACAACACCGACGACATCAACGCCGAACCTCGGATATTTGATGCGCCGGGCGAGTACGAGTTCCAGGGAATCACCATCCGGGCAGTGATGACTCCGCTGCCGGAGAACGCGCCGCGCAGCACCCGCAACGTCGCATACACGATTGCGGTGGACGGCATCAACATCTGCCACCTGGGGAACATCTCCAAGCCCCTGACCGCCCAGCAGATCGACCTGATCGGGCCGGCGCACGTGGTTCTGGCTCCGGTGGGCGGAGAGGAACACAACCTGCTGTCGTATCGAGCCATCAACCAGACCGCGCAGCAACTGGACGCCCGCTGGTTGATTCCCATGCACTACCGGGCCACCGGCGAATCATCGCCCGTTGAACCCGAGGGGCCGGACGCATTCCTGCGCGAGCTGGGGGTTGCCGACGGTTCGCTGCAACCGCAGGCCCGGATGCAGGTGACACCGAACAACCTGCCTCCGTCGCTGCAAATCGGGTTGATGACGCCGCAATTCCGGGCGCGCTAAACGCTGCCGCCGGCTCTACGAGTTCGAGGCTGCGGGCACGCGCAACACGATCCTGCCCGGTCAAGACGATTCTGTCCGGTTGGGATTCGTGGTGAGCGCCGAGGGATGGTTCAGATGGTTCGTGCCCCTGACATCGTGATTGCGCCCATGACTGCCGCTGACTGGCCATCGGTGCGCCGGATCTACGCCGACGGCATTGCAACCGGACACGCCACCTTTGAAACCCGGGTACCCGAATGGGACGCATGGGACCGAAATCACCGGGTCGAGTGCCGACTGGTGGCCCGCAAGGGGGACGCAGTAGTTGCCTGGGCCGCGTTGTCGCCGGTTTCGGCTCGCGCTTGCTACGCGGGAGTCGCGGAACACAGCATCTACGTGGACGAGGGAAACAGGGGTCTGGGCATCGGCAGGCGACTGCTGGCGGAGTTCGTAGCCGCGACCGAATCGGCCGGATTCTGGACGCTGCAAAGCAGCATCTTCCCGGAGAATCGGGCCAGCATCGCGATTCACCTGGCCTGCGGCTTTCGCATCGTGGGCCGGCGCAAGCGGGTTGCGATGCTCAACGGCGTTTGGCGGGACACGGTGATGGTCGAGCGACGGAGCGCCGTTGTGGGGATGGGTTGATCTGCAAGTTGCGGCCAGAGTCCGCCGTGATAGAATGGCGAATACGATGAAACCTGCGACCAATCCCCGAGGAGGCACGCGATGACCAGTCCGGCCCGTATGAAATTCGGCGTATTCATGGCTCCATTCCACCGCGTTGGTGAAAATCCGACGCTGGCGCTGGAAAGGGACCTGGAACTGCTGCAGTGGCTTGACCACCTGGGCTTCGACGAAGCCTGGATCGGTGAGCACCACAGCGCGGGCTGGGAGACGATAGCGTCGCCGGAAGTGTTCATGGCAACCGCCGCCGAGCGAACGCGCAATTTGCGTCTGGGCACCGGTGTCGTCAGCCTTCCCTACCACCATCCTTATATGGTGGCAAACCGCATGGTGCTGCTGGACCACCTGACCAGGGGCAGGGTGATGCTGGGCGTGGGTCCGGGCGCGCTGGCCTCTGACGCGTACATGTTCGGCATCGACCCGGCGCGGCAGCGGGAGATGATGGACGAATCTCTGGGCGCCATCAAACGCCTGATGGACAGTCCCGAACCGTACACCTACAAGAGCGACTGGTTCGAATTGAACGACGCTCACCTGCAGCTTCGGCCGTATCAGCAGCCGTTCCCGCTGGTGGTGGCGTCGGTGCAGTCTCCGGCCGGCGTAACCACGGCCGGCAAGTACGGCGCGGGCGTTATTTCGCTGAGCGTGCCGCGGGACATGGTGCGCTCAACCAGCCTGAAGGATCAGTGGGCCATTGCGGAAGAGACCGCGGCGGAACATGGGCAGACGGTGAAGCGGTCCGAGTGGCGCCTGTCGGTGGGCGTCCACCTGGCAGACACCAAGAAGGAAGCCCAGGAGGACATTCGCGAAGGGTCGGCGCGGGTGGTTACCGAGTATTTCGGCAACACGCTGGGCCACGAGGTTCCGGACGTGCCGCGAGACCAGATCGTTGATTTCATGACCGACAACAAGCAGTGGATTGTCGGCACCCCCGACGACTGCATCCAGAGGATCAAGGAGTTGCAGGAGTTGTCGGGCGGATTTGGCGGGATGTTGGTTCGCGTGGAGGACTGGGCACCCCGGGAGAAACTGCACCGGTCATACGAGTTGATGGCTCGCTACGTGATGCCCCAGTTCCAGGGCACGCTGACCGGAATCCAGACCTCGCAACAGTGGGCCTCCGACCTGCGAGACACCCTGCAAGTCAACCGCAGGGCTGGCCTGGAACGGGCCGCGCAAGCCTACGCAGACAGCCGCCAGGGGCAATAATCGCAAATATACCGAGCAGGACAGGGCGGGTTTGAAACCCGCCCTTACGCATATCTCAATAACGCTGTGTTATTGCGCGGTTGTCGTTATAATGCGGCGAAGAGAACTGCAACAGGACTGGTACACCCAGCAACTACGGGAGAAAACTAATGCGGAAGACCAAGATAATCGCCACCATTGGGCCCGCTTCCCGCTCTCCGGAAATATTGGACAGGCTGGTCGCCGCGGGCATGGACGTCGCCAGGCTCAACTTTTCGCACGGAACCCTCGAAGAACACGCTGAGGTTATCGCCAACGTGCGCGCGGCGTCCGCCAAGCACAACCGGCCGGTTGCAGTGCTGCAGGACCTGGGAGGGAACAAGTTTCGCCTGGGCCAAATGTCAGAGGTGGTGCAGCTAAATTTCGGAGACCGGATCTCAATCGTGAACGAGACCAGTTCCGAGCGTGCGGACCAGCTCCCGTTCCCGGAACCCACCATCCTCTCCAACCTACGGCCGGGACATCTGGTGTACCTTTCGGACGGGACAGTGTGCCTGGAAGTGCTGGACGTGTCGGACGATCTTGAGGTCAAGACCCAGGTGCGAAACGGCGGCAACCTTTCGTCGTACAAGGGCGTGAACCTGCCGGACGTGCCGCTGGACATGCCGGTAATAACCGAGAGCGACAAGATCGCGTTGCAGTTTGGCGTGGATCAGGAGGTTGACTGGGTCGCGCTGTCGTTCGTGCGCACCGGCGAGGACGTTCGCTACGCGCGCGCCTACCTCAATCAACTCAACAGCCAGGCGCCCGTGATGGCGAAACTGGAGAGGCGCGAGTGCATCAGCAATCTCGATGAGATTCTGGAAGAGGTGGACGGCATCATGGTGGCCCGGGGCGATCTCGGGGTCGAAATGCCCATGGAAGAAGTGCCGGTGATCCAGAAAAACATGGTCACCCGTGCCAACAATGCCGGCCGAATCTCATCGGTAGCCACCCAGATGCTGCGCTCGATGGTGAACTCGCCGACGCCGACCAGGGCGGAGGTGTCGGACATCGCCAACGCGGTGCTGGACGGTTGCGATTCGATTCTGCTGTCCGACGAAATCGCCGTGGGAGCGTACCCGGTGGACGCGGTGCGCATTGCCGATGCCGCCATCGTGCAGGCGGAAACGATGTACCAGTATTACACCGAGTTTCCGCAGAGCAACCAGACGCAGTCGGTGACCTGGGGCGCGACACAACTGGCCAAGTCGCTCAACGCAAAACCGATCGTTATCACCAGCACCGGCCGCGCTGCCTACGAGATGGCGCGATTCCGGCCCGAAAACGACATCCTGGTGTTCTCGCACGACGCTGCGGTGCAACGCAGGGTGTGCATGGCGTGGGGCCTGGTACCCAAGGGCGTCATCCCCGCCGAACCGGACGTGGCCAAACTGGTAACGATGCTGGTGGATGCTGCGATGGCAACCGGGCTGGTGTCCGAGCGGGACGTGGTGACGCTGGTCCACGGGTTCATGACTGGAGTCACGGGCACAACCAACACCATCCAGGTGCTCAATATCCAGGAGTATCTGGACCATATCGGGCGGAATGCCGTCGCCCACGCAGCCCCGGAAGTCTTCTGACCAACGGCAAGCAACGTCTTCGGGGCGTCGGTCTGACCGGCAATTGATTTGCCATCAGGGAGCCCGCGATTGCGGGCTCCCTGTGCGTACACGGCTTCCGCCATCCAGCCGTTTGCATGGCAGGCGAACCGGTTTTCGAGGGTATGTGACACGCCGGCTCGCCTTGACGCTGAGAGTGGAAATCCGGTACATTGCGACGACCAGTGCTCCAAACAGGGAATGGGAGGAACCACCGATGACGATTTTGCAAGATCGGCCCACCGCCGAAATGGAAGAGGCCGTGCAAAACGGGTTTGACCTTTCCTGGCTGCAACAATTGAAACAGCAGATTCCCGGCGCCGCCGAGGAACTGGCCAACGACCCCACCCTGGCCGAACATACCCCGGGACTGATTGACGAGTCTCCCAACCAGACCCAGCGCACCCGCGGCGCGATGCCGCGAGAGGGCGTGCCCCAGTATTCGGCCTACACCTTTCGGGACAAAAAGGAGGTTTGGGGCTTCAACCTGACCAAGCTTTACCAGGAAGCGGTTTCACGCCAGTGGTCGTCCGCAACCGATATTCCGTGGGATACGCTGCGGCCCCTGCCCGACGACATCGAGGCGGCACAATGCCAATTGGCGACGTTCTTCGCCCAGGTTGAATTCGTTGCGGCCGACGTGCCGGGGCGATTCATCGCGCAGATGTCGCCGGACTACCACGAAGTGCGGATGTTCCTGCTGACCCAGGTGATGGACGAGTCGCGCCACATGGAAGTTTTCCGCAAGAGGGCCCTGGCAAACGGCGGCGGCCTGATGCGCATGATCGACTCAGTCAGCGACGTGACCGGCGGCAGCACCGACAACGCACGCGAGTTCACCGAGATGTCCAGCCGCCTGCACATTGTGGGTGAGGGCAACGTGCTCACCCTGTTCCGCCTGGGCGAACTGATGGCGTACAACGAGGCGGAAAAGGCGATCTACCGCCGCGCCGCGCAGGACGAGGCGCGTCACGTGGCGTTCGGCGTGCTGCACGCCCGTTACATGAACGAATGCACACCGGAGCGCAGGGAAGAGATCCACGCGTATCTGGACGAAGCCGAAGACCGTCAGGCCACCGGCAATGGCGGGGAAAACCCGGCCGCCAGGAGCGCCAACCTGACCGCGGATTCGCTGGCGATTTTGCTGGGCGGCGGCGCGAACAAGGCCGACGAGGGCAAGAAGATCCTGGCCGCCATCCGCCAGCGGCAGGTGAAGGAATACTTCCAGCGGCTGAAGTCCTGCGGGTTCGACGATCGCATCGAAAACGGTCGAGTCAACCCGGCGTTGCTTGAAGCCTACAAGGCAGCAGCCTAGAACGATCCCCGGTCCGACAAGGCAATTGCGGTGGCCCGTCGCCTCAAGGTCGGCGGGCCGCTGTGCGTAAGGTGACACGCATGACCACGCAAAACACCGATCAGAACCCCGACGGCTCGGATTCTCAAACTCCGGTGGACGACAGCAATCCGACCGGTCATTACACGTCATCAGCCGCGGGCAGCGTCCAACAGAACGTCTCCGACAGTGGAGTTGCCCCGGAACCGGAAGTTGCGGACGGCGAACCCGTACCGGCAGAGGAAGTTGAACTGACTCCGGTGGAAAAGTTCCCGTGGATGAAGGACACGAGACAGTGGGGAGTGCGGGCGCCATTGACACCCCATGGACTCACGATTGAGTCGATTCTGGTGGGGGTGTATGGCGAAATTCCGGACGAGAGCCGGGAGATGACGCGGATGCCCCGGGGTTCGTTCGCCACGCCGGGGATGCCCCGGCTGGACAACTACTCCGTGAACCGCAAGGACGAGCTTTGGTCGGACAACGCCGCGACGCTCTATGAAGAAGCGATCCAGCGACGATGGAACGCCATGCAGGACATTGCGTGGGACGAATTGCCCGAACTGCCCGAGGACGTGGAGTTGGCGTGGTGCCAGCTTTGCACGGAACTGGGGCAACACGCTACCGCAGAAATCGACACCATTGGGCTGTGGCTCCACCGCATGAATTATGCCTACATTGAGCCCAAGATGTTCCTGGCGACGCAGGAGTTTGACTCGGCCCGGCACTTTGAGGTCATGCGGCACCGGGCGTTGTGCAACGGCGGCGCGTTGGGCCTGGAATCGCCGGGCATGATGAACCGAAGGATGGTGGAGACGCGAGCGGGATGGCCCGAGGTTTCGGTGTCCATGTACATCGCCCGCGGGACGCTGACGATGCTGCTGTACCGCTTCGGGGCGCACTATGCCACCAACCCCGTTGATCGAAGGGTGTTCAGCCTGTGTCTTCAGGACAAGGCGCGGCACCTGGCCTACGGCCTGGGGATGCTCAAGTTGGTGGTGGCGGTCAAGGGCGCCGATTTCGGCGTATCGCTGCGCAGAATCCTGGGTTCCATCGAAAAGGATATGGCCGGCGAACTGAAGGACACAGTGCTGTGGGAGGCGTTGGCGATCATCGCCGGCGGGTCGGTACGCAACATGACGGAAGGCATGGTGGCCGTGAATCGCCTGCGTGTCGATTACGTTCGGCAGTATCTGGCCAGGCTGCAATATGCGGGAATCGACAAGCAGCAGAGCGCATTGCATCCGGAGCTGTTGGCGGTGCTGGGATAGGGACACAAACCAATCCGAACCACGCTGAAAGCGGGTGCGAAACCCGCCTTTTCCATTGACGCATGGCGTAGAATATCCGCCGCCATGTTGATCTCCTCCGCAAATCTGTTGCCCGACGACGCAGCCGCATTCATACGGCTGGCGGTGCTGTGCGCCCTGTCGGCGGCCGTTGCCATCTGGGTGAACGGGTGGTTCCAGGCGCTGGCGGCGACGGTGTTGGGCGATCCCGCTCCTCGCGCGCAGGGAAGACTCCTGGGCAACCCGTTGCGACACCTGGACCCGGTGGGCATCGCGCTGGCCACAGTGTCGGGGTTTGGCTGGGGTCGGCCCATGCCCGGGGAACCGGGACGCCAGGGCCGTTGGCCTTCGGTGGCGATCGCGGCGGCCGGGCCGCTGGGGAACCTGAGCGTGGCCTTCGTGCTGGCCGCGCCGGTGAAGGCGGGTCTGCTGGCGTGGGCGATTCCGTCGCCGGACAGCCTGACGCTGGTGATGACGGGAGGGCTGCGGTCCGGAATCTCCGACCTGGTGGGCCTGCTGATAATGTACAACCTGCTGCAGGTCGTCTTTCAACTGTTGCCGCTATCGCCGCTGGCCGGTTACCGCGCGGTGGCGTCGCTGCTGTCGGAAAACGCGTCGGAAACGCACCGGAGGTTCCAACGGTTCGCGCCGATCCTGCTGGTGGCGCTGGTGGCGTCGGACTACGTGCTGAGGCCGGGACTGCTGTGGGCCACTGCGCTGCCAGCGGCGCAGTGGTTGAGCGCGCTGGCCACCGGATTTTAGAAGTTCAGGAAGTGGGGCCGAACCGCTCGGTGTGTATTGTCGTTTCGGGGATGCCGATGGTCAGCAGGGCATCGGCGACGGATTCGACGAATCCCGTTGGGCCGCAGACGTAGCATAGCGGCGCGTGGGCAGACTCGTCGTCGCCTGAGAGTTGCGCCAGGTCGCGGACGCATTCGGAGAGCATTTCGCTGTCAACGCGCCGGGCGTATCCCGACCAACCGGTTGGTTGGGAGCGGGTGAACGTGTATCGTACCGCCGTAGATTCGGGCGCCCCCGGCAACTCGTCAAACCAGTTGCCGTATATTACGTCGCGTTCGGAGCGCGCAGAGTACAGCAGAAGGGCGGCTTCCGCTGGCGCAACATCGTTACGGTGAGCAAGAATCGAGCGCAGCGGAACGATTCCGGATCCGCCGGCCACCAGAAGGAGGGGGCCGCCCATATCGGGGGTCCAGGTGAAAGGGCCGCCGATGGGGCCGCGGACTTCCAGCACGTCGCCCGGTTCCACGACCTCATGGAAGTAGGGCGACACCTCGCCGTCAGGAATCAACTCGACCGTCAGGTCAATTCCCTGCGACGATTCGGCGGGAGAGGACGCGATGGAGTATGAGCGCTGGGCCTGGTATCCGTCGGGAGCGGTGAGCCGAACATCGTAATGCTGCCCGGCCAGGAACGGGCCGGGATCGGACAGGCGAAGCGTGTAGGTTTTGGCGCGGTAGGTTTCGACAGTCACGCGCTCGACGGCAGCAGATTGCCAGGGCGAAACGGCGCCGAGCGGCTGACGTGGCACGGGGGCGGGTTGTGCGCCCGCCCCCGTCGGTAGTTCATCCGATGGCATCTAATCGCCCCAATAGCGCTGCTCTTTCCACGGATCGCCGTACATGTGGTAGCCGTACTGTTCCCAGAAGCCGGGCTGGTCCTGTGGCATGAACCGGATTCCTCGCAGCCATTTTGCGGACTTCCAAAAGTACAGGTGGGGCACAACCAGGCGAGCGGGCCCGCCGTGTTCCGGCGCAATGGGCTGGCCGTCGAACTCGAAGGCAACCATGCCGCGCCCGTCGATCACGTCCCAGGTCGGCAGGTTGGTGGTGTAGCCGCCGTAGGAAAACGCCATCAGGTAGGGAGAGGGATCGGATACGCCGGCGGCGGCGAGAAGGTCGTCGATGGTCACGCCCTTCCAGGTGGTGTCAAGTTTGCTCCACTTGGTGACGCAATGAATATCGGTGAAGATTTCGGTCTCCGGAAGACTGCGAAATTGCTCCCAGTTCCATTCACCGAGAAGCTCGCCGTCAACTCCCGCCAGCGTGAAGGACCATTGATCGAGGGGCACACGCTGGGTCGGGCCGGCGGTCAAAACCGGGAATCCTTTTTCCAGGTATTGGCCCGGCGGGATCGGACGCGGCGGGGTTTCGCGGCGGCGGCCAAAAAATCCACGGGTGGTCATGGTCGTCGATCTCCTGGTTTTGTATCCGGATTGTGTCCCGACCGGAGACGCGGGTGCATCGATGGGGCCGGGTTCCTGCGACGTTGGAAGTTATCCGTATTGTACTGCGTGTTGACGTTAGCGGTATGGGACAGGTTGGTTCCGATGGGCAGTGTTTCGGTCAAAGTACAAAATGCGCGTTACGCTGTCAATGTGGGCGCGTGTCATGCGGGATCTGTCACCGCCAGCGTTTGCGGAACATCCAGAACAGGTTCAATCCGGTTATCGCCACAGAACAGAGCCAGAGGAATGTGCCAAGGGTGGGATTGACGGTCAATCCCATAACCAGACCGAACCAGAAAATCGCGAGCGCGGCAACGAAAATCACGGCATGAATGGTGATTCTGAGCGCTTTACGGGCAATAGTCACAAACCGATCCCTCCTGAATACGCGTCGGGGCAGGCGATACGGGGCGGTTGCCGCTGCGGCCGTCCGGGTTGGTGTGGGCGCGTGGCAGTCAATACCATTCCGGGTACAAATGCTAAATACGATGGGGCATGGGGACCGGTTTGGAATCCGGTTGCGCCGTGTTGGGGGATGCCGGAGATTCACGGGTGGCGTAACCGGCCCGCGTCAACACCGTCTGCCTCGAATCAGGCCGCCGGAAGCAGGCGGAAATCGGAAAATCGAAAGGCCCCTGTTTTGTGGGGCCAATTGGACAATGCTTTGGCACCGGCGGCAGGAATCGAACCCACACTTTCGGTTTTGGAGACCGATGCGCTACCACTACACCACGCCGGTGCGACCTTGATATTTTAGCAACCCGTCCAAGACTGCGCAAGCCGGAGCCTATGATATGCTGAATCCAAAGTGACCGGAGGTGACCAACATGGCGCGGGTTCCCTATGTAGCTAGAGAGGAACTGGACTCGGATGGGCAGGCGATTTACGACCGAATCCGGGAGGACCGGGGGGCTGCCGAAGTTGGGCTCCAATTTCGCGCGTTGCTGCACAACCCGGAAGCTGCCGGGTATCTAACGTCCATGGGGGCAACGCTGCGGTTCCAATCGGCGATGCCCGAAGACCTGAAGGAACTGGCGATTATCCTGGTGGCGCGTGAGTGGGATTCCGGCATCGAGTGGACCGGACACGCAGTGGCGGCGGCGCGCGAAGGCGTGTCGGACGAGGCCATTGAGGGCATCAGGACGGGCCAAGCGCCGGGTTGCCTGGAAGGGGTTCAGGCGGACATCGCCCGATTCGTCCAGCAAATGATCAGGGAGAAGGACGTGTCGGACGAAAACTTCGAGGCGGTACGCTCGGCGCTGGGCGACCGGGGCGTGGTGGATTTGACCATGACGGTGTCCTACTATACGGCGCTGGCGCTGGCTCAAATCGCTCTCCGACCCGAGATGGGAGGAGGCCGCACTTCGACCCTGTAGCCGCGGTCCGATGAATCGTTCCTGATACAAACAACGGGCAAGATACATCTGAAATGGTCAATCAAATTGCTGAGAAATTGCTGGGTAGGCTAGCGGGTTTGTTGGAATGGCAGGGGCTGGGTACCGCAGCGTTGACGCCGCGCCCCAGGGGAGGCCGGCTGTACGGCGAGGAGGCCGACGAGGTTGCATCATTGCTGCAACAGTTGGCAGAAGCCGACGCGGGGTTGCCTTCCGGCCAAAGGCCCAGGAGCCTGATTTACGGCAACGGTTGTTTCGCAATCGGGCGTTACAGCGAAGCCCTGGCCGTGTACGAAACGCTGGCAAGCGGCAGACCCGGGGATTTCGCGGTTCATTTCAACCTGGGAATAACGCTGCTCCGCAGCCGGCGCCCCTTTGAGGCGGCTGATGCGTTGAGTACGGCGCTGGAGCTTGATGCGTTTTCCGCTCCGGCATATTACCAACGCGGCAACGCCCGGGATGACATGGGCGACTCGGAGGGAGCCCTAGACGATTATGCCACGGCCATCGGGTTGGATCCCGACTACCTGCAGGCGCATTACAACCAGGGCATCGTGTTGAACAACCTGGGGCGCTATGCCGAGGCGGTGGCGGCGTTTGACGTTGTGATCTCTCTGCGGCCTGACATATCCAATGCCTATCTGAATCGCGGGGTGGCGCGGGACGAATTGGGTGATTCCGACGGCGCGGTGGCCGACTATGACACGGCGTTGACGCACAACCCCGACAATGCCGACGCGCATTTCAACCGGGCGCGGGTACGCTACCGCATGCAACGGTATCAGGCGGCCGTTGACGATTATTCGGAGGCGATCCGTTTGAGGCCCGACGACGTGGAAGCGATCAACAACCGGGGGCTTGCCTACGACGCGTTGGGTGAATACCTGCAGGCGATTATCGATTACGACGCCGCGCTGAAACTGCAGCCGGATTTCGCGGAAGTGCTGAGCAATCGGGGCGCCGCGCAGGAAAGCCTGGGAGATCTGGAGGCGGCCCTGGACGATTACCTGGAAGCGCAACGGGTGCTGCCGGAGTTCGCCGCCGCCCACTACAACGCGGCGAGGTTGTTTGCGGACCGCAACGACATCGCACAGTGCGCGGAACATCTGGCGAAGGCGGTCGGGATTCAGCCGGACCTTTACGCCGAGGCGGAAGCGGATGAGACGCTGGGCTGGATCCTGGATCTCTCCAGGATGAGGGACGAACGCCAGGGTCGTTAACGCTGCGGTTCCGGTTGGCGGTTAATCGCGAAACGGTGGTGGCCGGTCGTCGTCGTCGTCCTGCGGGATTACCCGGCGCAGGATGGCTTCCTCGCTCAACTCGGCGGCTTCGCTGTGTACCTGGGGCGTTTCTGCGATCAAAAGGTCGGGGTCGATAACGGCGGGAACCGTCTCGGGTTTGTGGTCGGCGTGGGTCAGGATGTTGTGGGCGATTACCACCAGAGCGAGCGCGGTGAGGCCGAGCAATATCTCCAGGCCGCGGTGGTGGATGACCTGGTTCACCGCCAGCATCACGCCGTAGCCCAGGAAAATGCCGATGGATGATCGGAAGACGGAGCGACGGGTCAGCACCACCGCCACTATTCCGACGGCGATGCCGATCAGAACAAACCAGTTCAGGTAAGCCAGCGAGACGCCCACCAGCACCACCATACCGTCGCCGCCCTTGAATCCGGTGAAGATGCTCTTCCAATGGCCGGCGATGGCGGCTGTCCCGGCCACCATGCCGAGCAACTCGTGATACCCCAGCATCCAGGCCACGTACACCGCCGCGGCGCCTTTCAGGACATCGCAGGCGAACACCATCATGCCGCGCCGGCGTCCCACGTGCCAAAATACGTTGGCGGTGCCGGCCCGACGGCTTCCGGTGGCGAAAATGTCCACACCCTTCAATCGGGCCACCAGATAGGCAAAGGGTATGCTGCCCAACAGATAGCCGATGAGGGCTGCAGCCAGGATTCTGGTGGTTAGTGGGATGAACTCTTCGAGGAACATATCACGTCATCGTGAATGGTGAGACTTCCAAACAATCGTAGATTATGATAGCACGGCGGCCGTTTCCGGCTTCATTCGTTCGAGTGAGCGACATAAAGCCAATATCCGATTTCACCGCGTCCGACCAGATCCTGGACCCGCTCCAACAGGCCGGGCGCGACATCCAGCAAACCGTCGGCAACCGTCGGGGCGGCGTCGGCGGCAGCACGCCACCAGTCCAACTTGCCCCTCAACTCGGCCAGGAGAGTCAGGACTTCTGCGGACAGATCGGCGCGTTCGGATACGGTGAATCCGCCGGACTCCAGGAGATCGGGATATCCACCGGCGGGCAGTGCATCGGTGAGGCAGAGCATCATGCCAACGGTGCTGTCCAATTCCGGTGGCAGACTGCCGGGCTCGACGGTGACGTCCGACAGGCCGATGGTTCCGCCTGGCCGCAGCAGCCGGCGAACCTCCGCGATCGCAGCCGGCTTGTCGGCGAACAGGCTGGTGGCGCACTCGATGATCACGGCGTCGAAGGCCCCGGTTTTGAACGGCGGCGCTTCCGCATCGCCGCGAACGAAAGCAACGTCGGCCGGTACCGGTTCCTCCAGCGCCCGGTTGCGGGAGGCGGTTGCAGCCTCCGCGCCGAGGTCCAGGCCGGTCACGTGGCAGCGGAACACGCGGGAAATCGCGGTGGCGCTGGCGCCCAGCCCGCAGGCGAGATCCAGCACGCGCCAACCGGGCTGCAAACCCATGGCGCGTCCCAGGCGGTTGGTGGCGCGCAGGCCGCCGGGATGCAGGCTGTCGCCCAGAATCAGGCGAGCGAGTTCCGACGAATACAGGTCGGCGCAGCAGATTTTGGCGGAATAGGTTTGGAGCATCAGAGCCTCGCCATCAGGCCGGCTCAGGAGGCGCAACCGGCGCCGTCCGCAGCCGGTGGTGTCCCTGCTGCTGGGTGAGTTGGTCGCGCACCTGCTCGCGATAGCCGACGGAGTTGTACGCGCAGAACGGGATGGCGCGGCCATCGGGGGTCAGGATGCCGACGCAGCACTTCATCACCTGCTTGACGTTGAAGGTCCAGGCATCGAGGAAATCCTTGATGGCGATCTGAAATATGTGGTCCTTCAGGTGGTTGACCTCGTAGGGCAGGTCAAGGCCGGGGCCACAGGCGCATTCGAACCGGCCGGCGGTCTGCTCGGTGCCGGCGACAGCCGACGCCGACCACAATCCTTCCAGGGCGGCCTGGATATCCTCAGCGTTGGGGGCTTTCGGGAGGGCGCGGTTGGTGATGTAGTCGAGGTACTGGTCGATGTCCAGCAGGCGTGGCAGCGGCGTGACACTGTCGCCGTTGACGAACAGGTAGGAATTGACCTGGCAGGTTGGGAAGCAACAGGGCACCGGCACGAAATCATCGAGCAGGAACTGTCCATCGGATTGATCGACTATGCCGTGGATGATGTCGGGGATGGTCACGCGGGTCATCGGGTCGAACTCGATGTGGCGGCCGACGTGGGTTACGGGCTGGAACACCACGCCCTTGACGGCAGGGTGCTGCAGGCCGAACTGAACGATGGCGCCAACCTCGTCGGTGTTGACGTCGCGCTCGATGGCGGCGACGAGGACGGCGGTCATGCCGGCGTCCGCGAGGCGATCCAGCGCGAGCATCTTGGTTTGGAGGAGCGATTCGCCGCGTATGGTCTGGTAGGTTTCCTCGCGCAGGCCGTCGAACTGGAAATACACGACCGGGTCCAGCGCCGCCATTTGCGCCAGGAAACGATCGTCGTGGGCGAGGCGCACGCCGTTGGTGTTGATCATCACCTGGCGGATGCCGCGGTCCTTGGCGGCCTGGATCATCTGCGGCAGTTGGGGATGGATGGTGGGTTCGCCGCCGCTGAACTGGACGACCTCGGGATCGCCTTCGATTTCGACGAGGCGGTCGAGCATGGACTCGACCTGCTCCAACGTCAGGTTGTAGCCGATGCCGGCGTCGGCGAAGCACACGGGACAATCGAGGTTGCAGGCGGTGTTGACCTCGATGAGGGCCAGGCAGATGTGCTGCTTGTGTTCAGGACAGAGGCCGCAGTCCAGCGGGCAACCATTCTCGACTTCGGTGCTGAAGTCCAGCGGGATGGTGCCGGGCTTGTTGAACCGGACGCTGCCGACGTACATCTCGGCGTCGGAACTGATGATGCCTTCGAACCAACCGTGTTCGGGGCAGCGTTTGCGCATATAGACCTTGTTGTCGCGGATGATCACCTGGGCATCTATGACGGTTTTGCACTCCGGGCAAATCGACCGGGTGAGTTCGTGAAATATGTAGTCGGCGTCCTGCTTGATATGGTTAGTGGTGGCCAATGGGTGACACTCCCTGGGCTGCGTATGGCAGCCTCTTTCGCATGATTTCAACGGATTCGCTATTGTTATCGATGAGGGTGAAGTCCCGGCCCTCCAAATGTGCGGCTTCGCCCAGGGTGCCGCTGCCGGCGAAGAAGTCGAGGAGGCGGTCTCCGGGGTTGGAATGGACGCGCACGATGCGGCTCAGGATGTGGAGCGGTTTCTGGGTTGCGTAACCGGTTTTCTCCCTGCCGGTTGCGATGGTGCGCCACCACACGTCGGTTGGAGTCTTGCCCCGGGCGGCCTTTTCGGGACCGACCAGGCCGGGCGCCATATACGGGATGCGGTCGATGGCGTCGTAATTGAACGTGTAGTTCTTTGGGTCCTTGGCGTACCAGAGGATGTTGTCGTGCTTGGCGGGCCAGCGGTTTTTGGGTCGGCCGCCGTAGTCGTAGGCCCAGATGATTTCGTTGATGAACGAATCGCGCCCGAAAATCTCGTCCAGCATCACCTTGCAGTAGTGAACTTCACGGTAGTCGATGTGGAAAAAGAGGCTGCCGGTATCGTCGAGCAGGCGATAGGCTTCGGTCATGCGCGGGCGGAGGAAACCGATGTAATCGTGAAACCCGTCGGCGTAACGGCTGTTGCCGACGACCTCGGTGCGGTAGCGGCGGCCCTGAAAACCGGTGCGGTCGCCGGCGGCGTCGGGAGTGACCCGGATTCGCGTGCGGGACTGGGCTTTGCCGGTGTTGAAAGGGGGATCAACGTAGATCAACTGGAACGACCCATCCGCGAATGTGGGCAGGACATCGAGATTGTCGCCGAGTATAATTTCGCCCATTGTGCCTCCGGCAGCGGTCTCGCATTATGGCCGCTGTGTTATGACAACGTCAAACCGGCCTTTTTCGTCTGCGCCCGACCGGGCCACGCGCCTGGTCGAGAGCGAAAAGCGTCGGTTCAGGTGAACAACATGACCCAGCACAACCAAACCCCGGACAACCAACCGGGCGGCCCGCTGACCGGCGTCAAGGTGCTGGACCTGACCCAGATCATGGCCGGGCCGATGTGTACCATGCTGCTGGCCGATATGGGCGCGAACGTCATCAAGATAGAACGGCCCAACGGCGGCGACGACACCCGTCGCATGGGGTCGCGATTGTCGGAACGCTTTGCCGCGGGATTCATGGCGCTCAACCGCAACAAGCGCAGCATCGCGCTGGACCTGCGGGCCGACGAGGGCAAGGCGGTATTCAGGCGCATGGCGGAGACCGCCGACATCGTGGCGGAGAACTTCCGGCCCGGCGTCATGGACCGGCTGGGCCTGGGTTACGAGGCGCTGGCCGAGATCAACCCGAAGCTGGTGTACGCCAGCATATCGGGGTTTGGCGGCACCGGACCGTATCGCAACCGGGGCGGGTTCGACCTGGTGGCGCAGGGCATGAGCGGGTTGATGTCGGTGACGGGGTTCCCCGGCGGGCCGCCGGCCAAGGTGGGCGTGCCGATTACGGACATTGGGGCCGGCAGTTTCACCGCGTTCGGAATCCTGGCAGCGTACATTCACGCACAGCGAACCGGGCAGGGCCAGCAGGTGGACGGGTCACTGATGGAGGCGGGCATCGCCTACACCATCTGGGAATCGTCGGAATACTTTGCGACGGGTGAAATACCGGGCCCGCTGGGATCGGCCCACCGGGTCAACGCGCCCTACCAGGCATTGCGGACGAAGGACGGGTACATCAACATCGGCGCGGCTTCGCAGCCCACGTGGGAGCAGTTCTGCCGCGCCATCGGCAGGGAGGAGTTGATCGAGGACCCGCGCTACCTGGAACCGAATGACCGCAAGGCCCGCGAGGAGGAGTTGGCGGAGTTGCTGGAGGGAATCCTCGCCGAACAAACCACCGACCATTGGATGGAGCAGCTTGAGGCCGCCGGCGTGGTTGCCGGGCCGATCTACGACATGGAGCAGGTGTATTCGGACGAGCAGGTGCTGGCCCGCGAGATGCTGGTGGAGCTGGAGGACGAGGAAATCGGAACGGTGAAGAACATCGGGGTACCGGTGAAACTGTCGGCGACGCCGGCGAGGATCCGCCACCGCGGCCCCGCGCTGGGCGAACACAGCCGAGAGGTGCTGCGAGAGCACGGGTACACCGACGCTGAGGTTGATGAACTCGCGACGGCCGGAACGGTGGTGGACGCGAGTTAGTCCGAAACCGGCCGCGCTACATCGTCCGCCAGGTGTAGCCGTCGGTCATGGCCAGGAATTGCTCCATCAGCGCGGGGTGGGCGATGATCAGGCCGGGCGAGAACAGGGTGGCGTCTGCCAGGGTGGCGCGATCGATGACGCGGGCGCCGGCTTCCCTGGCGATCAGGATTCCGGATGCGATGTCCCAGGCGGAGAGGCTGTGGTGCGCGTAAAGGTCGATGCGCCCGGCGGCGGTGTACGCGATGCTCATGGCGCTTGAACCCATCAGGCGATAACCGGATATTTGAGGCCAGATGCCGGCCACCATGTCCATGAGATGCCTGGCCTGGCCGAAGTCGTACCCGAGGTCGAATCCCATCAACGCTTCGTCGATGTTCTGCCGGTCTGAAACGCGGATCGGTTCGGCGTTCAACGTGGCGCCGTGGCCCAGTTGCGCCGCGAACAGTTCGTCACGGATCGGGTCGTAGGTGACGCCGGCCACGACCTGGTCCCCGTTGGCGACGGCCACGACGATGCAGAAATGCGGTATGCCCTCTGCGAAGTTGCGCGTGCCGTCGATGGGATCAACCACCCACGTGTAGGGCGACGATCCGGCCACCGGCGCCGACTCCTCGGACAAGATGCCGAAGTCAGGGTATTCTTCCTTGAGGTAATCGAGGATCAACCGCTCCGAGGCCAGATCGGCGTCGGTGACCACGTTGGCGCGGCCTTTGAGACTCACCTCCACGTCGCTCCGGAAACGCTCCGTTACCAACGCGCCGGCCTGTCGGGCGGCGCTTTCGCACACTTGCAACGCGGTCAAACCGGAACTGGAGATTGGCAGAGCGGACGTGTGGGTGGCATCGGGCATTGGAACTGGCCTCCGGGTTGCAAAAGGGGTTCGTTAACAAAAGGGGTTCTTAACCGGCGCGGGCAGTCTAGCACCGCCGTTTGGCGGGAACAAGAAACGCCGGCGCTGGCCCAGCGCCTTTTCAAAGTCTCCGAACGTTCCGCTCATGGTGAGCCTGTCGAACCACGAGCAAGTCCTTCGACAGGCTCAGGACGATCGGAGGCAAGAAGATCGCGCAACCTTGGCAAGGCCCTGGCACCGGCCGCATGTTCCACCGCGCGGGCCGCCGCACGGCCGATGCTATACTACGGCGGTGAGTACGGACAGGGACAGACCACTGGTGGGGGTCGGCGTGGTATTTGTGCGCCGGGGCGCCGTGTTTCTGGCCAGGCGAAAGGGCGCGCACGGCGAGGATAGCTGGGGTTCGGCCGGTGGACACCTGGAGTTCGGGGAGACGCTGGAGGAGTGCGCCCGCCGTGAAGCGTTGGAGGAGTTGGGAGTGCGGGTGGGCGAGTTGCGCGTCCTGTGTCTGAGCAACATCCTGGCATACGGCAGGCATTACGTGGACGTTGAATTTCTCGGCGACATCGGGGATCAGGACCCGGCGCCAACCGCCGAGGACGGGTCGTTCAGCGAGTACGGTTGGTATCCATTGCACGATCCGCCGCAGCCTTTGTTTGAGCCGATGCGACTGGCGATTGACAGCCTGTTGTCGGGCCAATGGTATTACCCAACCGTTTCGGACGGCCAGACATAATTTGCCCGGTATATTACAAAAAATGGCGTAATTCCGTACTTGGTTCATGGCGTTTTCGATTCGTTTGTGCTATAATTGCTAGTTAGCCAACAGTATCATGAATCGTAATAATTCGATGCTGGCGGCCCGTTTTTTGTGACCGCGCACCATGGGTTGATCGGGGCAGTATGACGCAAGGGACAACGATACCAGTGTCGGAGGATTCTTCCGAATATACCTCGGATAATATTCAGGTCCTCAAAGGGCTGGAGGCAGTTCGAGTCCGGCCCGGAATGTACATCGGCAGCACCGGTGTTGATGGCCTGCATCACCTGATCAAAGAGTTGCTGGACAATGCGGTGGACGAGGCCCTGGCCGGGTACTGCGATCGCATAGACCTACATATTTCTGCGGCCGGCGCGGTCAGCGTTTCTGACAACGGACGCGGCATTCCCGTGGACGTTCATCCGGATACCGGCGTCTCGGGTCTGGAAACGGTGATGACGACGCTGCACGCCGGCGGCAAGTTCGACGGCGCGGCATACAAGGTATCGGGCGGACTGCACGGCGTTGGCGCGTCGGTGGTGAACGCATTGGCGTCCAAACTGCACGCCGAGGTGTGCCGCGGCGGCGTCCGCTACACTCAGGATTACTCCCAGGGCATTCCGACTACCGAATTGGTGCAACACCAGCGGGTCAGGCGACAGGGCACCAAGGTAACCTACAACGCCGACCCCGAGATTTTCCCTGAGATCACCTACGATTTTGGCCGCCTGGTTGCTCAACTGCGCCAGACCGCATACCTGAACAAGGGCCTGGAGATCCGCCTGGTCAGCGAGTTTCACGAGGCGGAAAGAAACGGAGACATCGAGCGATGTTTCTTCTTCGACACCGGTGTGGCCAGCATGGTGCGCAACATCAACCGCAAGCGCAACGTGGTGATGCCCGACCCGTTCTACTACCAGCGGAACGCTGATGACGCCGACGTCGAGGTGGCTTTTCAGTACCACCACACCGACGGGCACGACAACCTGGCCGCGGACGAGCGCACCTTCGCCAACTGTATCCTCACTCCCGAGGGCGGCACGCATCTGGCCGGCTTCCGCGCCGGTCTCACCCGGGTGCTCAACGACTACGCCAAGAAGCAGAACTTCTTCAAGGACCCCAAGGACTCCTTCAGCGGCGAGGATACCCGCGGCGGCCTGGTCGCGGTGATCAGCGTCAAGCTGGGCGACCCGCAGTTTGAGGGTCAGACAAAGAACAAGCTCAGCAACCCCGAAATTCGCAGTCGGGTTGAGGCCGCAACATCCGAGGGACTCACGCGTTTCCTGGAGGAGAACCCGACCGCCGCCAAGGGCCTGCTGGAAAAGGTACAAACCAACCACGCCGCCCGCGAAGCGGCCCGCCGCGCCCGCGACCTGGTGCTCCGCAAGAACGCTCTGGACGGCACATCGCTGCCCGGCAAATTGGCCGACTGCTCCGAGCGCGACCCGGCGAAGTCCGAGTTGTACATCGTGGAGGGCGAATCCGCCGGCGGATCGGCGAAGATGGGACGCGACCGCCAGTTCCAGGCAATTCTGCCGTTGAAAGGCAAGATTCTGAACGTGGAGCGGTTCCTGGACAAGGTCGAGCGGATCCTGGGCCACGAGGAAATCCGGGCGCTCATCTCGGCCGTTGGCACGGGTGAGGGAGAAGCGTTCGATATCACCAAGCTGCGCTACCACCGAATCATCATAATGACCGACGCCGACGTTGACGGCTCGCACATCCGCACGCTGATTCTGACCTACTTCTATCGGAGGATGCGGGAACTGATTGAGGGCGGATACCTGTACATCGCCCAACCGCCGCTTTACCGGGTGCAGCGCGGGCGCACCATCGCCTATGCCTACTCGGAAGACGAGAAGGAGGGGCTGATCAAGAAGATGTCCACCGCCCGGGCAGAGCCATCGGTGCAGCGTTACAAGGGCCTGGGCGAGATGAACGCCGACCAGTTGTGGGATACCACGATGGATCCGGCGGCCCGCAAGATGCTGCAGGTGACGATCAGCGATCTGGACGACATTGACGGAATCGCCGACACCGACGAGATATTCGCCATGCTGATGGGCGAACAAGTCGCGCCTCGCAAGAACTTTATCCAGAACCACGCCACCGAAGTTCAGAACCTGGACGTGTAATGACTGCTGACCGGTTGACCCTGCTGATCTCTGCGGAGGAGTTGCGATCGGGGGTCGCGAAACTGGCCAGCCAGATCGACCGGGACTACGCCAACACCGGCCTGGTGCTGGTGTGCGTGCTGAAAGGCGCGGCGATGTTCACCGCGGACCTGATGCGGGAACTGAAGGCAAGCGTGCATCGCGTGGAATATCTCCGGGCCAGCAGCTACGGCGCGGGCACTCAATCGTCGGGTGTCGTCAACATCGAAAGCACAATCACGGCGGAAGCGATCGCCCGTCGCCATGTGCTGATCGTTGACGATATTGCCGACACCGGACACACCTGCGTCCGCGTGTGCGACTTTTTGCAGAAGCTGGGGCCGGCCTCGCTGCGATACTGCACCCTGCTGGACAAACCCGAACGGCGCGAAGTAGCCGTGAATTACGATTACGTCGGCTTCACGATTCCAAACCGGTTCGTCGTGGGATACGGAATGGATTTTGACGAGCGATACCGGGGCCTGCCCGCGGTCTATTACTTTCCCGACGCCTGATCGAACGTTGACCGGGTTGCTCCCGGCGGCTTCACTGACCCATGAACGGATTGGTGATCGGGAGTTGCTCCACGCAGGCGTAAAGCGATTCCAACGCGGTTCCGCTCCGCAGCGACAGTTGCGACGGATCGCCGGCTTCGGCGACAAACTGGATTTCGGCTTCAAAGTCCGGCCAGCAGTCCCCGTATTGGCGGCCCAAGCCCATCGCCAGCACGTGGCCGGTCAGGCGGGTTTGCAACCCGATTACCGTTTTCCGCTCTTCGGATTCCAACGTGAACAGGTGAGAATCTCCCAGGTCCAAGAACTCGTTGGCGCGGTTCATCAATTCGAACTGGCACCGGAACCTCTCGCCGAGAGCGGCGGTCCAGGCTTCGCCCAGTAGTTGCGGCGTGCCGACGGCGGCAGCGGTTGGCACGTGGGCATCGAACACGGCGTCGCAATGCGCGCTGGCCGGGTCTCCCTGCGGCCAACTGGCGCGGAACCACGCGGCGATTCTATCCGACCTTTCTTCCACGGAAAGGGCGAAGAAATCCTGGGCATCAACCAGCGGCAACTGTTGTGCGATGCAGGGTTCCAACTCCGCATCGATGTATTCAAGGTATTGGCGGTAGGTGATGGGATCGACCTGGTTGTTGGGACCCAGCGCTGCCACCTCCGCCTGCAACTGTCCGAAGCATACGTCTTCCGGGCTCCACATCTGCAGCATTTTTACCTGCACCTCTCCCGCCTCCGGCGTGTCCTGTCCGAGCGCGAGGGCCTGCTCGGATATCAGGAACGCCCATACAAACTCTGCATTGATCGTTCTGGGGCGCAGGAAGACCTCCAGCAACTGCTCCAATCCGGCGACGGTCTCGGACACGGACGGCGTGGAGCCGGAACCCGGAATTTCAACGGTGGGCGGGACACTCTCCACGGTGGGAGCAGGTGTGGCAGAAGGCGGCGGGAGCGTTGACGTCGCGGCAATCGGGTCCGTGGGAGTCGCCGTTGGCTCGACGACGACCGGAGTGACGGTGGCCGGCGGCGGTTGGGTCAGCGATGGAGCCTCGGCAGTAGCCGGCGGGTCCGAACCACAGGCCAGGGCAGCCAGCGCCAGCACGAGAGCGCCGGCTGCCAGGGTGAGAGAGTATTTTAGAAGCGAGTCCTGAAAACCTCGGTACCTGCGCCCGATCAAAACGCGGCCGCCTGGCCGTCGCCCCGGGGGTCAGACGCGCCGGTCAGGACACCACGTTTTCCGTCGCGGACAATCAACTGAACCACCCCGTGGTATGAGCCGAGACGATTCTGGACGACGTTGTGGCCCATGCGTCCCAAGTCTCGGATGGTGTCGTCGGGCATGCCGACCTCGACGCGAAGTTCGCCGGGACGGTTGAGAGTTGACGGATCGGTACCGGGGAAGCTGAACCAGCGGGGCGACTCCACCGCGTCCTGCGGCTGCAATCCGCCGTCGATCAGCTTGGTCAGTATCTGGATGCCGCACTGGGGCTGCAGGTCGCCGCCAGGGGTGCCCCCTACGATGTTGACCTCGCCGTCCACGGTGGTCAGGTAGCAGTTAAGGGTGTGCATGGTGCGCTTGCCAGGCTCGATGACGTTGGGATGGCCGGCCTCCAGGCTGAACCCACGCCCACCCCGGTTGTTGAACAGGACGCCGGTTCCGGGCGCGACGACGCCGGATCCGAACCCGTTGGACAGACTGTGTATCCAGCTGACCGCGTTGCCCGCGCCGTCGGCGACGCAGAAGTAGGTGGTATCGCGCGAGCCGTTGACGGGAACCAACGGGCGCACCTCGGTGCCCGCCTGGAACGGATGAATCTGATCCCGGCGCATGTCGGCGTATTCGGCGGACAGCAGACCGTCCAGCGGCCATTCCACGAAATTGGGGTCGCCGGCCAACCGATTGCGGTCCGAATACGCGATCTTTTTGGATTCAACCAGCAGGTGGATGGCGTCGGCGGAGTTGGGGGTCATGGACGTGAGGTCGTGCCCGCTGACGATGTTGAGCATTTCCAGGAGCAGGAAACCCTGCGACGGCGGCCGGGTCTGATAGACCGTGTGGCCGCGATATTCGGTGCTGATTGGTTCACACAAATCGGCGTACTGTGCAGCAAAGTCGTTTTCGGTGAACAACCCGCCGTCTGCGGTGGCCTGATTGAGTCCCGCGACCAACTGCGTCGTCAGGTCGCTGCGATAGTAGGCATCGGCGCCGCCTTCGGCGACGCGGCGCATGGTGTTGGCAAGGTCCCGGTTGACCAGGATCTCGCCTTCGCGGGGCGGGCGTCCGTTGGAAAGGTAGATGTCGGCGGTGGCGGTATGGCGGGCGAGCAGGTCGGCGTTGCCGGCGAAGGCGCGGGCGATGCCAGCGGGCACGGGGAATCCCTGCTCGGCGTACCTGATGCCAGGAGCAATCAGATCGGCCATGGGGATGGTGCAGAAGTTACGGTGCATCGCTTCCCAGGCCGCAGCCTCACCGGGAACGGACACGGAGTGCGGGCCGGTGATGGGCATGAGAGCCAGACCCTGCTGGCGGTAGTAATCGGCTTCGGCGCCGGAGCCGGCCACTCCGCTGCTGTTGATGTTGGTAACCGTGCCGGTTGACGCATCGTAAGCCAGGATGAACGAATCGCCGCCCAGCCCGCACTTGGGAACCAGGGTCACGGCTTCCACCGCCGCCACGGCGAGCGCGGCGTCGAAAGCGGTGCCGCCGTCCTGCATGACGCGCAGGCCGACTGCGGCCGCCAGCGGGGAATCGGAGCAGACCATGCCGTTCTGACCGTGAACGGCGCTGCGGGTCAGGTTGGTGATGGACATGGTGGGGCCTCCCGTGGATGCGAGCTCGGTGGTGCTTCGTTTCAGTGAATAATCTACCACGCGCCGTCAACAAAGAGGCGACGGGCAAACGATGCAGGTCGCCGCCGATCGGGACGGATTGGAGGATCGGCGCGGTGTCCTCAGATGGTTGGAGGGTTGCCCCACAGCGCAACGCCGTCCCGACCGTCGACTGCGCCCAGCAATTGCCGAACCGTTGCGGCGCCCGGCGGGACGGGCACGTCTGCCGCTATTTCGGCCAGCGGGGCCAGTGCAAAGGCGCGTTCGGCCATGCGAACGTGGGGTATCTGCAAATCGGGTTCGTCGATGCTGATCACCGAGTCGCCGTATAGCAGTATATCCACGTCGATCAGGCGCGGGCCCCAGCGGTAGGACTCGGTGCGACCGATCCGGGATTCAACATTCTTGCACAAATCCAGCAGGGCAAGGGGCGCAAGCGCGGTTTCGAAGCCGGCCACGATGTTGAGGAAGTCGGGTTGCTCGGCAACGGCCCAGGGTTCGGTTTCGTACACGGACGAGCAGGACACCATCCGCATATCCGCGTGGGCGTCCAGCAGGGTCAGAGCCTCGGACAAGGCGGCGAGGCGGTCGCCCAGGTTTCCGCCCAGGCAGAGGTAGGCGATTACCGGTTGGGCCATTCGTCGGGCCTCCACTCGCGCACGATGGCGTCGGTCATGCGGGCCACGCGCACCATCTCCCGCACGTCGTGGACACGAACGACGTCGGCGCCGCCAGCGATGCTCATGGCGACCGCAGCCGCGGTTCCTTCCAGCCGTTCCTCCGGGGGCACGCCGAGCACCCGGCCGATGGTTGACTTGCGGGATACGCCGAGGAGCAGGGGGAATCCCAGCGTCTGCAATTCAGGCAGGCGTCGGATCAGTTCAAGATTATGGTCGGCGGTCTTGCCGAAACCGATTCCGGGATCGAGGATGATGTTGTTGCGAGGGATTCCGGCGGACTGCGCGATTGTCGCGATGCGCTGCAGTCCGGATATGACATCAGGCACGAGATCGTCGTATTGAGGTTCGCGCTGGTTGTGCATGAGGATCACTGGCACGCTGGCGTCGGCGACCACCTTTGCCATCGCGCCGTCGGCCAGCAAACCCCACACGTCGTTGACCATCGCGGCGCCGGCATCGATGGCGCGCCGAGCAACCTGCGCCTTGTAGGTATCCACGCTCACCGGAATTGACACAGCATTGCAAATCGCTGACAACGACGGCAGTAACCGGTTGATTTCGGCCTCAGCGGAGATTGGCTGGCTGCCGGGGCGGGTGGATTCCGCGCCCACGTCGATTATGTCCGCTCCGTCGGCCTCCATTCTCTGGGCCAGCGCGACGGCAGCGCCGGGATCGCCGCCAAGGCCATCGCCGGAGAACGAGTCCGGCGTGAGGTTGACGATGCCCATGACGTAGGTGCGGCGTCCCCACACCAGCGGTTCGCCGCCGGCCACGGTCAGAGCCGCCAGGGAGTCATCGGCGGTGTCGTTGGACAAAGTCAACTCAATACCTCCGCACAGTCCGGGCTCGACGGATTCACACTGAGCGGTCCGGCGCAACAATCATGGCAACCGGAAACAATTGCCGTCGAACGCGCTGCGTTGGTGGTCAATGCTATCATACCGGCCAACCGAATCCGTTCATTCGCGTCGTCCACGCAAGTTGGGCGGTATTGCCGTCGGAGGATACTTTGACCACGACCAACGAAGCACCCATCGAATCGTCGGACAATCCGGGGCTGGAACAACTGCTGGAGTTGAGCGAACAGGCCGCATTGGGCGGCGGCCAGCGTCGAATCGACCAGCAGCACCAGCGAGGCAAGAAAACGGCGCGAGAGCGGCTGGAACTCCTGATGGATCCGGGCACGTTCCAGGAGATTGACCGCTTTGTGACGCACCGCACCACCGACTTCGGGCTGGACGGGCGGACATTCCTGGGCGACGCGGTGGTGACGGGCTACGGAAACATCGACGGGCGCCAGGTGTTCGCGTATGCGCAGGACTTCACGGTGTTCGGCGGATCGCTTTCGGAGGTGGTGGGGCAAAAGATCTGCAAGGTTATGGAACTGGCGGCCAAGACCGGATGCCCCATGATCGGCATCTGCGACTCCGGCGGCGCGCGGATACAGGAGGGCGCGCTGAGCCTGGCGGCCTATGGGGACATTTTCCTGCTCAACACCCTGTACTCCGGCGTCGTTCCTCAAATCTCGGTGATCATGGGCCCGTCGGCCGGCGGCGCGGTGTACTCCCCGGCCATCACCGATTTCATATTCATGGTGCGCGGGACGGGGCAAATGTACATCACCGGGCCGGACGTGGTGCGCGCGGTTACGGGCGAGGACGTTACCCATGAGCAACTGGGCGGCGCGGATGCCCACGCCTCACGCAGCGGCGTCGCGCACTTCGTAGCCGATTCTGAGGAAGAATGCCTGGAGGAGTTGCGCCGTCTCATATCGTTCCTGCCGCTGAACAACCTGGACGATCCGCCGAGTTATCGCACCGCCGATCCGGCCGGCCGCTCCGACGAGGCGCTCCGAAGCATCGTGCCGGCGGAACCCAACCGTCCCTACGACATACGCGAGATCATCTACCATATCGTTGATGACGAGGATTTCATGGAGGTGCAGGCCGGATACGCTCCCAACGTGGTGGTCGGCTTTGGACGCATGGGGGGTCGCACCGTTGGCCTGGTCGGGAATCAACCCGCGTTCCTGGCCGGGGTGCTGGACATCAACGCATCGGCCAAGGCCTCGCGGTTCGTGCGGTTCTGCGATTGCTTCAACATTCCGCTGGTTACGCTGGTGGACGTGCCGGGATTCATGCCGGGCACCGAGCAGGAGTACGGCGGGATAATCCGGCACGGAGCCAAGTTGATCTACGCCTACGCCGAGGCCACGGTGCCCAAGGTGGCGTTGATTACGCGCAAAGCCTACGGCGGAGCCTACATCGTGATGAGCAGCAAGCACCTGCGCTCCGACGTGAACCTGGCGTGGCCCAGCGCGGAGATCGCGGTGATGGGTCCCGATGGCGCGGTGAACATCATATACCGGGAGGAAATCAGCAACGCCGATGATCCGGACGGCCGGCGCGCGGAGTTGATCGCCGATTACCAGGACCGATTCACCAATCCCTACGTGGCGGCCAACCGCGGGTATCTCGACGACGTGATCGACCCGGCGGCGACGCGCCCGACGATCATAAGGGCGCTGGAGATGCTGCAGAACAAGCGGGACACGCTGCCGGCCAAAAAGCACGGGAACATCCCGCTATAATTGGGCCGCAACTGGCACGCCGGACCGGCATGGAGCAATTGAACTTATGGAGTTTGGAGTTTTCTATCAAATACCCTGTTCCGAGGGCCAGACTCCCGCGGGGCGGTATGCCGACGTGATGGCGCAGGTGCAACTGGCCGACCGGTTGGGCTACGACATGGCCTGGTTGGCCGAGTTGCACTTCGCCCGGCAGTTTTCGGTGATGCCCGCGCCGCTGATGATGGCGTCCGCGCTGTCGCAAACCACCGAGCGGATCATGCTGGGGACGGCGGTGAACCTGCTGCCCCTGCATCACCCCCTGCGCATTGCCGAGGAAGTGGCGACGCTGGACGTGCTGTCGGGCGGGCGAGCCGTGTTTGGCATCGGACGAGGGTCCAACCCGAACCACTACCGGGGTTATGGCATTCCCATCGAGGAACGGAATGATCGTTTCGTGGAAGGTCTGGACCTGGCCCTGCGCGCGTGGACAGAGGAGCAGGTGGACTATCACGGCCAGTTCTACCACGCCGAGGGCATCCGCCTGGAGCCCAAACCCATCCAGCAACCGTATCCGCCGGTGTACATCGCGTCCAACGGCGCCGACACCTTCCCGCTGGTGGGCAGCCTGGGCCACAGCATCCTGGTGACCCCGTTGATCATCACCGTGCAGGGGGTTGCAGACGGGCTGGCAGCATACCGGGAAACGCTGGCCGAGCATGGGCACGACGAATCCAGGGTCAAGGTGGTTGTGAACGTGCCGGTGTACGTTGGCGAAACGGCTGAAGCCGCCAAGGCGGCGTTCGCGCCCACGGTGAACAACTACCTGGGCACACTGCGCAGCATGCAGAACAACTCGCGGGGTTCCAGCCGCGCCAGCCAGCTTACCTACGAGGACCTGTACAGCGAACTGGGCGCCATCGGCACGCCGGCGCAGGTGATCGAGCGTCTCGAAGGATTCAAGGCGCTTTACAACCCGCAGGAGATCATGTGCTGGTTCAACATCGGCGGTATGCTCTCCAACGAGGAAGTGGGTCGGTCGATGCGCCTGTTCGCGGAAGAAGTGATCCCCCATTTTCGCAACGGCTCGAATTAGAGCGCATCACGGGACGGCTGCGGTGATGCGCGATGACAGGCAGGCAGGACACCGGCTCGCTGTTTGAACACGGACAGCAGCAGTTCGCCAGGGACACGGCGCCGCTGGCGGAACGGATGCGTCCGGCCAGTTTTGATGAGTTTGTGGGGCAGGCGCACATCCTGGGCGAAGACCGGGTGCTGCGCCGCGCCATCGCCGCCGACCGCTTGCCCTCCATACTGTTCTGGGGGCCGCCGGGATCGGGCAAGACGACGCTGGCACGGCTGATCGCCACCGCGACCCGAGCGCACTTTGAACCGGTGTCGGCGGTGTCCGCCGGCGTCGCCGATTTGCGGAAGGCCGTAGCAGGCGCGCAGGAACGTCGGGCGTTCTACCAACAGCCGACGATCCTGTTTGTGGACGAGATTCATCGTTTCAACAAGGCACAACAGGACGTGATCCTCCCGCACGTTGAGGACGGCACCATCACCTTCATCGGCGCAACAACGGAAAATCCATCGTTTGAGGTGAACGCTCCGCTGCTGTCGCGGTGCCGGGTGTTCACGCTTTACGCGCTGGATGCCGAGTCGGTGTCCGACATAGTGCGGCGGGCGCTGAACGACGACCGGCGCGGCATCGGCATGCTGCGTCCACGGATGGATCCCGACGCGCTGGCGCACCTGGTGAACATCGCCAACGGCGACGCCCGGGTCGCGCTCAACGCGCTGGAAATGGCGACGGTGGGCTCGGAGCCGGATGCGGAAGGCGACCGAACCATCACGGTCCACGCCATATCCGACGCCCTGCAACAACGCACGCCGCAATACGACAAGGCAGGAGACAGCCACTACGACACCATATCGGCCTTCATCAAGTCAGTGCGCGGGTCGTCGCCGGACGGCGCGCTGTACTGGCTGGCCCGGATGCTGGAGGCCGGCGAGGATCCCATGTTCATCGCTCGCCGCCTGGTGATCCTCGCGGCAGAGGACATCGGGCTGGCCAATCCGGGGGCACTGCCCGTGGCGGTGGCGGCTCAGCAGGCGGTCCACTTCATCGGGTTGCCCGAGGGCCGAATCCCGCTGGCGGAGGCGACGGTGTATCTGGCGACCTCACCCAAGAGCAACGCGGCGTACATGGCGCTGGAGCGCGCGCTGGACGATGTTCGCGGAAACGCCAACGAGCCGGTGCCGCTGCATCTCCGCAACGCGGTTACGGGGATGATGCGCGGCATGGGCTACGGGTCCGGGTACAAGTACAGCCACGATTACGAGGGCCACTTCGAGGCGCAGGAATACCTGCCGCCCAATCTTGCGGGCCGGCGATACTACGAGCCGTCAGACCAGGGGTCGGAGGCGAACATCGCCGAGCGGATGCGACGCTGGTGGGGGAAAAACGAAGGGCAGGGCGGTTGATTCAGATGCGGGGCGACGTATAGACCTGAACGATCTGCGACACCGAGTAGTTTGGCAACAGCCTTCTGGCGACGACCGCCCGGACCTGCCACCCCACGAAAGTGTGCTGGCCCAACACCGAAGGCATCAGGCGGTCCGGAACCGGCAGCCGGAAGGCCCAATCGGTCTGCTCGCCGGCGTCCTGAATCGCCGGACGCTGCAGGACTTCGAGGCTTTCCACTATGCGGGCCTGCTTGTTGCCGGAGCGTTCCCACCGCACCAACTCCACCCGCAGTTCCCGCCCCTTCATTGCGGCCTGGGACGACACGGACAAATTGCCGGTAACAGCGCCCCCGTTGACCGCAAGTCCGGATTCGAGTGACAATTCGAGGCTGAGGTTGCGGTAGTCCTTCTTGTTGTTGGGCTGATCAGGCAGCGGTTCGCCTCCGATGTGCCGTGCTTCCGGACGGGCAAAAACCACCAGTTCCTGGCTGTTTTCGCCGGCGCGGCCGGTGGCCAAGTGCGAGAGGATACCGTCATTGCCGGGCATCCAGTCGGCACGGGTCAACATGGACGCCGACAGTTGCCAGGTGATCTCCGCGTATTTGCCCTTGACGGTGGGCGACGCCGGTATGGGCAACAGGAGGCGCGCGTGATAGGTCCGGGATATTCCGTTTTCGAACTCCGCGTCTTCGCAAAAAATGTGGTCGATATGCTCCGGCGCGCCAAATCGACGGCGGCGGCCGCGACCCGACATCATCATCTGTGGCACGGCGTCCCGGGCTGAATCGATCCGGAGCACTTCGGTCTGGGACAACCGGAGCAAACCCGCCGCGGCGGTGAACGACGACCGGGGCGTGACTACTATCTCGGCGTGTACCGCGTCTCCCTGATACAGCGGTTTGGGGTCAACAGACACCGCTATATTGGCGGCAGGTGGTGCGGATCGCCGTAACATCGCGCGCTTACTGGCTCACTGTCGCTGTGCGCTGCCGGGAGTCTCCCTCACCCGCCGCGGATGGCCGCGATGGCTTCGTCGGCGGAGACTATATCTGCCTGGCGGTTCAAGATCCTGCCGATCAGGAAATCGTGGACGTCCGGTTCGCTGTCGGCGCAGCAGTCCTCGACGATGTACAGGCGGTAGTCGCGGTCGGAGGCGTAGCGCGTGGTGGACAGAACGACCCCGCTGGTGGCAAAGCCCAACAGGATGATGGTGTCGATGTTGTTGCCGGTCAACGCGACGTCCAGGCCGGTGCCGAAAAGCGCGTTGACGCGGTGCTTGCCAACAACCACCTCGCCGTCGCGAGGGCGAACGTCGGGGTGGATCACTTCAAGGGGGTCGAACACCGCCGGCTGTCCGGATGCCTTGCGGGCGCTGAACGTCTTGTTGCGCTCGCTGATCTCCGGATAGCCGGGGCGGAACACGGTGGCGCAGTAGCACACCATCAACCCGGCCTCACGCGCGGCTGCCTGCAAACCCACGGTTCTGGCGACCACGCCGCGCTCGACGGCATGGGGCAGGTTGCCCATTGCCTCAGCGTAGAAGTCGGCGATCAGCAGGGCGGTGGTATCGCGGTTGATGGTGAATGCTGCCATTGGTGGAATCCCTAGTTGGAGGCGGCCAGACGGCGGACGGTGCTGTTCACACGGGAGAGCGCCTCGTCCACGTCGGCGGACGTGATGTGGCGGTGGGTGACAATGCGGAGGGACTGTTCGCGGCTGTGGCTCACCAGCACGCCGTCTTCGCGCAGGGCGGCGATGACCTCGCGAGCCTCGCCGACCTTGTCGCGGTCAACCTCAAAGATGACGATGTTGGTGTGGATGCTGTCGGGGTCAACGGTCAGGCCGTCGATGTTGGCCAGGCCGGCGGCGAGGCGGCGAGCGTTGGCATGGTCGTCGGCCAGACGCTCAACCATGGAGTCCAGCGCGATCATGCCGGCGGCGGCCAGGACTCCGGCCTGACGCATCCCGCCGCCGACCATCTTGCGCCACTTGCGCGCGCGGGTGATGAACTCCTGGGAACCGCACAGCACGGAACCGACCGGACACGACAGC
>CAZCZB010000028.1:0-34807 GCA_964502995.1 uncultured Dehalococcoidia bacterium | reverse complement strand
TGCAGCCATGCTCAGCCACGTAGAGGATGGCGTTGAGTACCTGCAAATTAGAGACCTTGACGTTGCCCCGCTGCACCGGCAGCACTGGGGCGATACGTTGGTACTGTGCTTGTGTAATCTCCATGCGGGGATGATGACACCTCCGCATGGTTAGTGTGAACACGGCCCAATCGCGTTGACCGTTGACGCGTCGCGCCCGCATGAACCAGGCAACCGCGAATGATAGCGCCACGGCAATCCACAGCACGGTGAACACGTCGCCAAGGGCCTGTGTCAGGGCGAGGCTGAGCGCGTTCAACAGGCTGTCCGCCACCGCAACATCGACCACCGCCTGGCGACCAACGCGGGGCTCCTTTTGCCGGTCACCCTGGCCCATCGTCAAGGACTTCGTCCACCTCCGCTCTCATGCGCTCCAGTACCCCGGGGTGCTGCAGAAGAGCGCAGAGCATGGACGCGGCGACGCTGGCCGATGCTCTGCCATTATCCGCTCGTAGAGTTGTCCCACACGCCGGCTGGCGCGACGGTACCTGGGCAAACGCCCCATCTCGCTTTGGGCAGACGTTTCGTCACGTTCAACTGGATGACCATGGCCAGAAAACAGGCCAGATCGTCGGAATACTCTCCCGGGGACACGCCGGTGCAGAACATGCCAATTTGCTCGGTGATAATCCGCTGCATCGCGCGTTGAACCCCTATGGGCTGCCCCGCCGGCCACTCCTCGACCGCGCGTCGGGTGATGTCGTGGCACAGGTCCAGATTGGACTCCAACATCCTGGGGAAATAGCCTTTCACCAGCAGCCGGCGTCGCGGGGATTGTCCCCGGTTTGCGCTATTTCCGCCAGGGTGGGGTCAAGCACGTCGTTGCCGAACGGAGCAGGATCGGTGACAATCAGCTGCTCCGCGTTGGTATCGATGCGGCGCTGCATCGCCAGGTCCATCAGCGCTGCGCCGGCGAAAGCAACGGCGCGGGAGTGTCTGGGGAATCTGTGGCGGATTTCGCCATTGTCGGTATCGAGGATCAAGAGGAGTATCTCTTCGACTGCTCGGAGTTCTTCCAAGACATCGGGGCTATAGCCAGCACATGGAGGCCACCATGACCGATGACCAGATGCGGCGTTTCGCCGAATGGCAGGACGTGGTGATGGTGGCGGTGGTGGGCCCGCTGCTCCTGCAATGCGCCCTTTGGCCCTTCAACCGGGAGGAGTAGATGCCTGGCTCGACGTAACATGAGGGATAATCAAGGTGGCATTGGTGTCCAAGGCCTTGTCACAGATCAATTCATCAATGCCATATCGCCGTAGGAGGAGT
Organism: uncultured Dehalococcoidia bacterium; assembly: GCA_964502995.1. Lineage (GTDB taxonomy): Bacteria > Chloroflexota > Dehalococcoidia > Lucifugimonadales > UBA3495 > Bin87. The sequence goes on along the minus strand of CAZCZB010000028.1, from coordinate 33,499 downwards.
GCCGAATGTCAACCGAATCAGGATCACGGGACGAAGCCGTGGAATTGCGAAACCGGCTGGTCGAGGATCTGGTTAGTCAGGGCGCCATAACCAGTCAACCGGTGCGGCAGGCTTTCGAAGAGATCCCACGGCACCTGTTTGTCCCAACGGTCGATATCACCACCGCCTATTCCAATCAGCCCATCTTTATCCGTTGGGAGGAGGGAATTCCAGTCAGTTCCTCCAGTCAGCCCACAATAATGGCTCAAATGATGGAACAGTTGAGTTTGGAACCCGGCTCACGGGTGCTGGAAATAGGTGCGGGCAGCGGCTACAACGCGGCTCTCATGGCCCATGTCGTCGGCGAGGCGGGCAGCATCACCACCGTGGACATCGATCAGGACATCGTCGAGGAGGCCGCCGGGAACCTGTCCAAGGCCGGGTACGGCCACGTCAGGGCCATATGTGGTGACGGTTTCGAGGGTTTTCCTGAAGGTGGTCCGTATGACCGCATCTCAGTTACCGTGGGGGCCTACGACGTCTCGCCCCATTGGGTCGGCCAACTCAAGGAGGGTGGGGTCATGGTGGTCCCCTTGTGGTTCAAGGGATATTGTCTGAGCGTGGCCCTGGAAAAGCGGGATGACGAACTCAGGGGACTGTCCGCGACACCCTGTCTGTTTATACCGCTCCGAGGGGCAGGGCAACCAACCGAGGGGTATTTCCCGGTTGGCGACCCTCCGGACGAATATCTGCAAATGACCATCGGATTGGACCGGGACGATTCAGCTTACCGCCATGACGTGAGGCAAGTGTTCAGCCAGGATGCCAAATTGCGCGATGCGGGGCGTTCCCTCGAAGGCCAATTTCAATATCAGAACATTTACTCCGGCCTCTTCATGTCCCTTACCAGGGATCCGAGGGTATTCATCGTATCATCGGATTCGGAGAGCAGTCTCTTCCGTGGATTGGGTTATGGGCTGATTGATTTGGACAGCATGAGCGCTGCCGTGATATCTGCGTCGGTCCCTGAACAGGTGGTCGTGTACGGCAACGATACGGCTTACAGCCAGCTCATTGACCTGCTTGACGGGTGGGACCGCCTCGGACATCCTTCCGTCCTCGATGTCAATGTACGTGCGCTTTTGGACTCTCCGGAATCCGTTCCGAAGGGCCATTGGGTTGTCGGCAAGAGGTCGGGCTACACCTGGATAATGTCGTGGAAAAACTGAGCGCTTTGGATCGCCTGCCGCCATCTCACCGGCGTCGTGGTCTTCCTGCAGCCACTCCAAAACGTCGCGCCACACGCCCTCGAATGGATCCTTCTGCGTTCGCCAGTGGCGCGGTGTTCAGTGAGTTTCACCTTCGCACCGGCGCTGACCGCCTCGTGGCGGATCACCCGGTCGCAGGGCGTGGCCGGCGGGCTGTAGCGTTTGATCACGGCCGACCCGTTGCGCGTCTTCTCCATCAGCTTGAACGATGGCTGGAAGTGGTTCACGTACAACCGCATGGCCCCGTGCAGGTGGGCTATGGTCTGCCCTGCCACCTGGCCCGAGTAACGCTCATGGCCCAGGAACCGCCGGATCACCGCGCCGTTCTTCCGCTCCACCCAGGCCTGATCGTTCTTGCGGTACGCCCGGGAACGGGTGAACTCGATGCTGCAGTCGGCGCCTGCTTTGTACGCCGGTCGCCCCCGATCTACGACACCACGCGCACGCGGTGGTTGTTGCTGTCGGCCACGTAAATATCCCCATTGGCCGCGATGCCGCAGCCGTGCGGACGGTCCATCCCCGCCTCCGTGGCCGGGCCGCCGTCGCCGTGGCCGCCCAGCGCGCCGCCGGCGATGGTGGTCACGATGCCGGTGTTGGCATCGATGCGGCGGATGGCGTGGTTCTCGGTGTCCACCACGATGATGTTGTCGTCGGCATCGCAGCGCAGGGCCTTGGGCGCGCCCCAGGCGGCCGCCAGCGCGGACCCGCCGTCGCCGGAGTAGCCGCGTTCCGCGTCGGCCCCCGCGACCGTGCCCATGATGCCGCCGGCCGTCACGATGCGCACGCCGTTGCCCTCGCGCTCGGCGATGAACGTGTTGCCGCGGCTGTCCATGCACACGGCCCGCGATCCCAGAAAACTGGCCTGGGTGGCCGGCATACCGTCCCCGGCGCGCACCTTTTCACCGTTTCCGGCAAAGGTATTGATGATGCCCGTGGACAGGTCCACGCGGCGGATGCGCTGGTCCTGTATGTCGGCGATGAGCAGGCCGCCCCGTCCGTCCAGGAAGCAGTCGTTCGGCTCTCGCAACTGGGCCTGATTCCCCGGTCCGCCGTCGCCCGAATAGCCGGGCTCGCCGGTGCCGGCGACGGTGGTGATGATGCCGGTCGCGCCGTCCACCCGGCGGACGGCGGCGTTCAGCCGGTCAACAATGTAGATCGTGCCGTCGGCGTCCACCTCCAGAGAATAGGGTTCGTACATGGTGGCGCTGGTTGCCGGGCCGCCGTCTCCGGAGTAGCCCTCCTCGCCGGTGCCCGCAACGGTGGTAACCACGCCCGTGCCGGCGTCAACCCGTCGCACGATATGATTGCGCGCCTCGCAGAAGAACAGGTTGCCCGCAGGATCAAAAGCGCACAGGAAGGGTTCTCGCAGCGTGGCGTCGGTTGCCGGCCCGCCGTCGCCGGTGTATCCGGCCTCGCCGGTGCCGACTACGGTGCGAATGGTGGGAGCGCTGGATGAGGTCATGGTTGTCTCCGGTCATGGGGCAAAGGATGATGCCCTGACTATATCAGGGATAAGACGGCACGGAACGGTGTACGCGGCGTGAAGGCCGGCGCATTTGGTACAATGCGGTGCATTTCCCCGGCAAAACCCTGATGTGGCAAAATGTAAAATACTATGCTATTGCCTATGGTATCGTGGTGCTCGGGGCGATGGTGTCAACGGGATTTGACCTGGTCGAGAACTCGGCCCTGGAATTTGGGCCGTTGAACCAACTGGCAGCCAACTTATCCGGAACTACCTTTGGGAGTGTCATTATGGTGGTCGGATTGATCAGAGACAAGCGATTCTCCGACGCCCAGGCAGAGGCCAACAAACAACGAAAGCGCGCCGAAAACGCGGAGGCCGCTATCGCCCAGGCCAATCAGCAGGCCGAAGTTGCAATCGCCCAGGCTAATCAGCAGGCCGAGCAGGAACGACAGCGCGCTCAAAAAGCAGAGGCCGAGCTTGCCAGAGTGCGCGCTGAGCATGAAACTGAAATACTCGCCCGCATCCGCCGTCTGGAAGAATTTGCCGGCATGACGCCGGAACCGCCAGCCAATTAACCGCGCCCGTCAGCCATGTAGCGCGCCCATGACGCCGTTGACCGACTGGCGAAGCCGCTCGTCGCTGGCGATCAACCCGCGTATCCGCTCCACTCCGTGGATAACGGTGCTGTGATTGCGCCCCGCCAGCAGGCGGCCCACGTTGGTGGGAGTCAGCCCCATCTCCACGATGAGTACGTACATGGCGACCTGCCGCGCCTGGGCCACCTGGGCGGTGCGACCACGTCCCATGATTTGCTCCACGCTGACGCCAAACTGTCCCGCCACCTCCCGGATCACCTGATCCGGCGTGGCCTCGGCGCGTGGGTCGGGTCCGGCGATGGCGTCCAGTTGATCGGCAACCGATTCGTCGGTGAGCGGGGCGTTCATCAACTGCGCCATCGCGACGATGCGGTTGAAGGCCCCCTGCAACTGGCGCACGTTTCGACTGATGCGCTGGGCGATCATGGCCAGCGCCGTTTCCGGAGCATCCAGCCTCAGAGAATCCGCCCACGAGTGCAGGATTGCCAGGCGCATCTCCAACGACGGCGGCTGCATGTCGGCCAGCAAACCCCACTGGAACCTCGAACGCAGACGCTCCTCCAGCGGCGTGATCGTGTGCGGGGCCCGGTCGCTGGTCAGCACGATCTGGGCGCCGGCCTGGTGCAGATCATTGAACGTGTGGAACAGGCTCTCCTGGGTCTGCTCTTTGCCGGCGAGGAACTGCACGTCGTCCATCAGCAGCAGGTCAAGCCCGCGATAGCGGTCGCGAAACTCCCGCATCGAGCGCCGGTGAATCGCAGACACGAACTCGTTGGTGAACTGTTCGGACGTGACGTACAGCGCTGAGCGGTTCTGCTCCAACGCGCGGTTGCCTATGGCGTGCAGCAGGTGGGTCTTGCCCATGCCCGAACCGGCGTAGATGAACAGCGGGTTGTACCCGCCGGACGCCTCGCCACCGGACGCCCGGGGCGCGTCGGCCGCGGATACGGCGGCGTGGTAGGCCAACTGGTTGCTGCGTCCCACCACGAAGTTGTCGAAGGTGTAGCGGGGGTTGCAGGTCGCCGAGTTCACGGCGTCCCAGTCGTAGCCATTCTCGGCGGAACCGTTGCGTCCCAGGTCATAATCGTCCGGCACGGGCGCGCGAGCGCGCGACGGCGCCGCCGTGATCGCGTGTACGCCCACAGCGGCATTGTCTGCGGCAGAGTCTTCGGATGATGCGACCGACGGGATGGCCCGGTACTGTATGCCCGCCCGTCTTCCCAGCGTTTTGGACACCGCCTCCTGCGCCATTGAGAGGTGCAGCGGCAGTTCCAGCCAGGACACCGCAAAGGTGCTGGCCGCCGCCACCACAAGATCATCGTCATCCCAACTGTGGCCAACACAGGGCCGCAGGAACGTGTTGAAATGTTCCCTGGGCATCTCCATCTGCAGCCGGCCGAGGACGGCTTGCCAGACGGTTGCGGGGTCGGAAAAATCGGGCATTGCCTATGGTCTCCCGTTTCGTTTATACGGATATGTTAGGGGTGGCGTTGCCCACGCCGCTAGGCGGATCGCTAGATATCCCGTTCCGCCTTAATCTATTGAAACGACCAAAACAATACCCGGTTTGAAAATTGAAACATCGCCAATCGTGCCGCTGGCCCGATTTTGCCGGCTCCGGCAAATCGGCTTAGATTCGCGGGGCGCCGGTGAGACTATCCTTCCCCTCGGCTGGCAGCGCGACATGACAACATGTGGTAGATAACGGCTCCGGGCCACGCCGGGTTGCCGTTTGGCGCTTGATTGCCGGGTACTACTGCGCGCCGGTTTTGACTGCTCCGATGACGTATTCGGTGTGCATCCTGCGCTCAATTCCGGTTGCATCGGGCGCGTCGTGCCGCTGGGCGCGCGCCGGCATCATGCGGCGGTCCCGGTCCAGGTTTCGCGGCCTCACGCCAACCACGTCAAGGCCAACGGATGCGGCGATGTCCGCCAGGCATTGATGGGTAGGCACCAGGATGCCCCGCACCACCGACGGCCCAACCACCATGATGGCCGCGGTGTCCGGGCGCAGCGCCCTGGCCATCTCTCCGATGGCAAGGCCCATATCGGCGAAATAGCGCGCGAGCACCCGCGCTTTCGGAGCGTCCTTTGCCGCCAGTTCCGTCACCACCGATTGGACCGGCGCCGGCAGCGATTCCACAACGCCCGCAGCGTCTGACTGCCGCTCTGCGCCGATGTACCGGCCCCTCAGCCTGGAAAGACGCGGGATCGGTTCGCCCAGCCATGCCAGGGAAAACTTGTGGGCGCGCATGTAGTCCAGCGCGTTGGCATACGGGGGCGACGTCACGATCAGGTCCACGCTTTCGTCGCCTAATGGCAGGCGTCGGGAATCGCCGGCCATGACGCTGCTGTCGCCGATCGCCTTCGCGTCCACGCTGGCGTAGGCGGCAGCGGCCCGCCCCGCCAGAATCTCAAACTGGCGCAACGGGCTGCGCGGCTGCTTGTCGGCCACGCGATGCGGCCTGGTGTGGGCCAGGTCGCGGGCGCGGGACACCCCGCCGGACTTGGTGACGATGGTGGACGAGAACACCACCTCCAGCAGGTTCCGCAATTTCGGATCAGGCTCCGCCCCAATGGCGAGAATCAGCGCGGCCAGTTCGTGCTGAGTTTCCGGCAGGAACCAGTAATCCACAAACTCGCGGGTGCCATCATCCATGCGCCCGCGCACCGCGTCCAGCGGATTGGCCGGATGACTCTGGCCTGCCGCCAGTTCCGCCGCCTGCGCCAGCGCGCGGTCTCCTGCGACCCTCACAGACTCCGGATCCAGCGCGCCGGTGCGGGCCGCGCTCTGCCGACGGGCCAGCGGGTCAAGATCGACGCCAACCACCGAGCGGCCAGCCAGCCAGCCCTCCATGAGCGTGATGCCGGAGCCGCACATCGGGTCCAGCACGGTGTCTCCCGGCCGGCTCAATCCCTCGATGAAGTGTCCGGCCAGCCCATGGGGAAATCGCGCCGCGAAGGGATGCAGGGCGTGCAGCGGGTGCGCCTCCCGCGCCGGCGCCTGGAACGCCAGGTCGCCGGACAGCAGGTCAAAAAGACGACTGTGGGTGTCGGCCGCCGTGGTCATGGCGTCGGAGGTTCTCCGGTTATGGCGCGAATCAGTTCGGGAATCGATACTGTTGTAGCAAGCCAAACCCTCTGGACGTTCACGTTCCCCAATTCGTGGGCGAGTTCGTTCCGCAAGTTGACCCAATACACCCAGGGAAATTCCGCGTAGGCTTGTTCCAGCGATCTGGAATACTTTGCAACAGCGTTGCCTATCCGGATCAAGGCATACGCCGTGGCGTATAAGTTTCTGGTCTCCGACAAATCCGATTCGGAAAGGTCGCCAAGGACATTTCTCTCCAAAATCGCCCGTATTGCAATCTCATTGAGCCGGGTTCGGTGCGTGCTCCCCGGGTCATTCAACATACACCGGTACCTTGCGTTTGAGTATCGACTCGTGGCGCCCGTCGAATAATGGGTGTGTGTCCGGCGAAGGCACGTCTGTCACGTAGGCTTTTTTTCCGATAACGTCGCCCAACAATTGCCCCAATCCCCAGCGGGCCGTAGTGTATGGCGCATCATCCCGGTACACCACGCGCATCGATACCTGGGTGCCGTCGAACGGGCCGCCCGGCTCGAACCACTCCAGATCCATGGGCACTGAGTACATTTCCTTGATGCCCCATTTGCGACAGAACTCGGCTATGGCTTCCAGCGGCAGATCGGACACCGGGATCGTGACTGCGTCGTGGTTCAGCAGAAACTCCGGGTTATCGGGCTTCCAGGATTCTGTTGGACGTTGTGCATCGGCCATCTCGCAATCCCTCCAACCGGGTGAATACGACTGCCACGGTCTTACCGGAGTCCTCTTACCCGAGTCCAATCATTGGGTTAGAGTATAACTGATGCCGCCGCGCCGGTTCCGGCGATGGGAACAATGACCAAAACGCTTACATTCCGACCCCTCTCACCCGACCTCATGGACGACTTCGGTACGGTGCTGCGCGGCAACTACGGCGCCGGATGCTGGTGTACGTTTCCCCGCATGACCGAGGCGGAAACGCGCGCGCTGCCGGGCGAGGGCACGCTGACTCGCCGCCGCCGGCAAGTGGTGACCGAACTGGCGAGCCGAGCGGTTTCTCCCGGGCTGCTTGCTTACGAAAACGGCGAGCCCGTCGGTTGGGTGGCGGTCGCTCCCCGTACCGAATTGCGTCGGGTTGATCGCTCCCGCGCCACGCCGAGAGTGGACGACACTGATGTTTGGGTGATTCCCTGCGTCACGGTACGTAAGGGTCAACGCGGCCGCGGCATCGCCGTCGCGCTGATAGAGGCGGCGGTTCGCTACGCCGGGGAACACGGCGCGCCGGCCGTCGAAGCATACCCACGGGCCGGCAGCGAACGCACGGGCGACGACAACGCCTACTTCGGCACCGAGGAGATGTTCCGCCGCGCGGGATTCCGCGTGGTGCGGGAACCGCTGCCGAACCGGCCTCGCAACTGGGTCTCCCGGCCGGCAATGCGCATCGACCTGCCGTAGCCTGGGTAGCCGTGGCCCGGCTCAGCCAGCCGGTTCCGGAGCCGGCGGCGCGGCCGGCCCGCGCCGTTCCGCCCGCGCCTGTCGGTCCGTCTCGCGCTCCTGTTGCAGTTCCAGACGCCGGGGCAACGGAGGTCGAGGCAGGAACCAGTAGCCGACGGCGGCGGCGATGTACAGCAGAACCAATGGGAACAGCGCCCAGTAGAAGCTATTGGTGTAGTCGTAGATCGCGCCCATCCACATGGCCGTCCACATGGATGCCAACTGGTCGGGCAGGTGCTGCCAGCCGCGCAGGGTGGCGTAGGCGCGCCGGCCGAAGAAGTCGCCCATGATCGCCCAGTTAAGCGGATTTGCGCTCTCCGCGAAGGCCAGCAGCACCACGAACAGCGCCACCTGCCAGATCGCTCCGCTTTCGGTGATCAGCGACGCCAGGGCAATCGCTCCCGAAACCATGCACAGCGCGCACAGTTTGCGCCGGTCAATCTTGTCGCCCAGCCATCCCACGCAGGGGTTGAACACCATGTTGGCGAATGAGAACGCGCTGACGAATCCGGCGGCGATGATGATGTGGTGTCTGCCAATATCGGAATCTGGCGGGGATGGAACGCCGGCCTCAAGGAACCAGATGATCAGCGGCGCCATCAGGAAGGACGCGCCGGCATGCACGACATTGCGGAATCCCGTCGCCAGCACCAGCAGCCAATAGGATGGCGTAACCATCGCCTCCTTGGCGGTGAAGTCCATATCACCGGCTGGGTTCCGGCGGCGTTGCCGGGACCTCAGTTGGTTTTCCGCAGCGGTTTCGACCAGTTCCGGCGGGTCGCCATCCGGCAGCAATCCCATATCCTCGGGAGCGCGGCGCAGGAAGTACGACAGCGGTATCACCACTCCCAGGATGCAGAACCCCAGGATGGTGCAGGCGTCGCGCCAGCCCACCAGGAAGATCAGCAGGCCGACCAGGTATGCGGACGCTCCGCCCAGTCCGTTGCCCATGCTGACCACCGACATCGCCAGCCCGCGCCGGCGTCGGAACCAGTTGTTGACCGCGGCGATGGACGCGTTGTTGTATCCCGACCGGAAGCCAACCGACAGGAACAGCACGAACACCAACAGGAACCACCAGAAGTTGGTGGTGCGCGCCAGCAGGATGAACCCCAGGCCCGACATCAGCCCGCCGAAGGCCAGCATCACGCGAGGTCCGAAACGGTCGGTGCAATAGCCCATCAGCGGCCCCTGCACGCCGCCCATGAAACGACCCAGACCCTCGGCCAACCCCAGCATCGTCCGTGATTGGGGCGTGAGTCCCAGCACGCTCTTGGGGAACAGGAGGTCGCTCTCCACCGGCACGTAGAACACGGTGAAGCCACGGTTGAAGCTGCCGTGCTTCATGCCGTCGGCGACCAGGCTGACCAGCACGATCCACCAGCCGTAGAATATTCTGGGCCGTCGGAACCGCATCAATACACCGCCTGCTGCTCGACGAGATCTGCGATGTCTGCGTCGTCCATGCCCAGCAACTCGCTCAGCACGTACTCATTGTGCTGACCCAGCAGCGGGGCCGGCGTTCGCACGGCTCCGGGTGTTTGGCTGAGCAGCCAGGGGATGCCGTACAGCATCTCCGCGCCGGCGTGGGGGTGGTCAATCTCCACGTAGGTTCCGCGGGCGTCCAGGTGCGGGTCGGCGAACTGGTCGGCAATGTTCATCACCGGCATGGCGGCGACGCCGGCCGCCTGCAGCGTTTCCGTGGCCTGCTGCGGCGAGACCGTGCGCGTCCAGTCGCTGATGATTTCATCAAGGGGCCGCCGGTTCCGCCAGCGCGCCGCGTGGTCGGCAAACCGCTCGTCGGATTCCAGTTCGCCGTCGGCCAGAACGCCGGCCAGCGCTGCCCACTCGCATTGATTTGCCACTGCGATTGATACCCAGGAATCGTCGCCCGAACACTGGTAGTTGTTGTGGGGCGCAAAATCGGCGTCGTCGTTTCCCGGCGGCGCGGGAATATCGCCGGTCATCTGATATTCGAGCATCGGAACGCCCAGCAGGGCGGCCGTGCCTTCCAGATGCGCGGCCTCCACGTATTGGCCGCATCCGGTGCGGTTCCGGTGATGCACGGCGGCCGCGACCCCGAGCGCGGCGCAAAGTGCGGCCAGCGTGTCGCTCCACGCCGCCTGCAACTCTCCAACCAGCGGCTCACCCTCGTCCGGCGGGTATCCCACCAGGCTCATCATTCCCGACATGGCCTGGATGATGGGGGCGTAGGCCACCATATTGCGCAGCGGGCCGGTGTCCCCGAACGCCGGCATGGCGGCGACGATGATGTCCGGCTTGATCCGGCGGAGACTTTCATAATCCATGCCCAGCCGTTCCAGAACGCCCGGCGAGTAGTTGGACAGCACCACGTCGCTCACCGATGCCAGCCGCCGCAGGATCGCGCGTCCCTCGTCGGTGCGCAGGTTCAGGCTCACGCTGAGCTTGTTGCGGTTCAGCCCGTGAAACACCGGCTGCAGTTCCGGCCAGAGTCCCCGGTCGCCGCCCGCGATGTCTTCGCCGACCATGGGTCGGCCGAGGCGCATGCCGTCCATGCGGGCGCGGCTCTCCACCTTGATGACCTCGGCGCCCATGTCGGCCAGCAGGTGTCCGGCCATGGGCCCGGCCCACGCCGATCCCAGATCGACGATGCGGACATCCTGCAACGCCATGCGCGACCCGGGCGCCGGCGCAGAACATTGCCCGTCCGGTCGTTTTGGGGACGCCGCGCGTCCCGGCGAGTCTCCCAAAACCTCAGCGTTGTGCTGTCCCAGCATGGGCGCCGGTCGGGACGCGGTTAGCGGCGAGCCGTGGAGACGCACCGGAGGGCCGGGGTAGCGCAGCCGTCCGGCCTCAGGATGGTCAACCTCTCGGAACCATTCGCGGGCCACCAGTTGCGGCGACTCCAGCGCCTCGTCGATGGTGAGAACGGGGGCGCACGGAATCCGGTTTTCCAGGCACAGTTGCAGAATCTCGTCCTTGTCGTGGGCCTTGAACCAGGGGGCGATCAGCGCCTCCGCTTCCTCCGGGTACTGGTCGCTCATGGCGCGGCGGTCGCGGTAACGGGGATTGTCAATCCAGTCGGGGTCGCCCAGCAAGTTCAGGAACCGCTGATACTGTTCCAGTTGCGGCGCGTCGATGCACACGTACCCGTCGCGACACGGCAGCACGCAGTTGGGGAACAGCCCCAGCCGCATCCGGTTGCCCGACCGCGAGCCGGCGATGCCGCGATAGATGAACGTGGGCAGGTGATACCCGGTGAGCAGGGTGGCGATGATGCCCGAATCGGAAACGTCGATGTACTGGCCGCCGCCGTTGCCTCCGGCAGACTCGCGGGCCAGCAGCGCCGCCATCGCCGCGTATGCGCCACCGAGGCCGGCAAGGTATGCCGCCTGCCGGTCGGGGGTGGTAAGCGGCTCCCGGTGAACGTGCCCGGTGCCGAAGCTCATGCCGCTGAGCGCGTTCACCTGCAGGTCGTAGCCGGCGTATTCCCGGTAGTCTCCGGTGCGTCCGTAGGGCGAGATTGAGACGGCTATCAGGTGCGGGTGCCGCCGGGCCAGTTGTTCGGAGCCGATGCCGGCGCGTTCCAGGTCGCCAAAGGGACGGTTCTCCACGAAAACGTCGGCGGATTCCAGCAGACGGTGGAGTTGGCTCAGGCCGCTTTCGGATTCGGTGTCAATGGTCACGGAGCGCTTGCCCAGGTTGGCGAACAGGAACGTCCCGCTGCGCTCGGGATGAGAAATACCGTTTGGGAACGGTCCCCGCCTTCGTGCCGGGTCGCCTTCGGGCGGTTCAACCTTGATGACGTTGGCGCCCAATTCAGCGAGCAGTTTGGCGCAGAACGGGGCCGAGACCATCTCACCCCATTCAACGACACTAATGCCCTCCAAAGGTGCAGAGGGCATCGTGGAAGTGGTCGGCGCCGATGTACCCGTGTCTGTCAATGGCCACCTTGACGTTCCAGGGTCGGCGACTCGGCAGGGTGGCGATGGCCCACCAAAGGCAGACTCGCCACGATGTACGCAGGCCCAATATGCTGTGGGGGGATGATGCTATCGCCGAAGTATAGGCCGGCAGGGGCATGGGCGCAAGGCGGATGGAACGCATTGCTCACCGACTGTCGCACGTCCAGCCCACAGTGCCTTTTCAAAGTCGTTCACCTTCCGCCCATGGTGCGGAACGTCCGCCTTTGGCGGGGGCCTGCCGTAGGCCCGCCCGTGGAGGGTTGAACCAAAGGGGGCGTCCTTCGACAGGCTCAGGATGAGCGGAAAATCAGGTATTCGGGAACATTGAAAAGGCCCTGGGGTCGCGCCCTGGGCCTTTCGATTATTGCCACACTGACCAGTATTCCGCTCATGGTGCGGATCGTCCGCCTATGGCGGGGGCCTGCCGTAGGCCCGCCCGTGGAGGGTCGAACCATGAACCCCATCCTTCGACAAGCTCAGGATGAGCGGGTAGGTGGAGCGATGGCGGATGGGTGGAGCGATAATCGAAAGGCCCTGGGATCGCGCCCAGGCTCGTTGACAGTTTGTTGCCGCCTGACATATAATGGTCAGCGACCCCCCCATCCTGTTTCGACGGATGGGCAGCGAACCGCCCAATCGGGCGGTTACGCATTTAAGACCTCTTATGCCAGATACCATCGCCTACATTGACGGGCTGAACTTCTATTATGGCGCCGTCCGAAACCGACCTGATATCAAATGGCTAAACCCGAGTCTCCTGCTCGCCAATTTGCTACCAACTGAGAATTTCCGTCAAATCCGGTATTTTTCAGCTCCAGTGATGAGAAGCCCAGCTGACCCAGATGCGCCGGCCCGTCAAGCTGTGTACTTCCGTGCCTTGCGCACCATCCCATCGCTGACTATTCACCAAGGGCGAATGGCTCCGCGAACCAAGACCGGTGTTGTTCTCCCAAAGTCGTCCCCGCCGCGCATCGCAACCCTTGAGGTATTCGAGGAAAAGCGCACCGACGTCAACATCGCGTCTCACTTGCTGCTTGACGCATTCGAGAATCGATATGACACGGCGATCATTGTCTCGAACGATTCGGACCTGACGACCCCCATCGAGATGGTGGTGAACCGGCTCGGCAAAACGGTAATCACCGTCAATCCCTACCGCGCAAACCGACAGAGCAGCGAATTGCGGCGAGCCGCATCTCGGGCCATACGCCAGATTAATACCCCAGTCCTTCGGGCGTCCCAGTTCCCCGATACGCTCACCGACCCCCAGGGCAGTTTCACCCGCCCTCGATCCTGGGTGTGACCTGAACAAAGTAGGGGCGAACAATTATTCGCCCCTGCACCGTTGCGCCCGTACTGTTCCGATTGCCCAATCGGCCGGCTATGACTGTGTGATTGCGCCTGTCGTCCTACCCGATGGGGCGGTTGGTTACCTCCCGGTCGATCTTGCGCGGGATCCACCGGCCGCGACCCGCCTGCGCGGTTAGTTGGCCATCCTCCACAGCAACCTGGCCTCGCATGATGGTCATTACCGGCCACCCTTCGATCTCGAACCCCTCCCAGATGCTGTAGTCGCTGATGTGGAAGTCGTCCATGGTCAGGCGCTTCTTGATGGACGGGTCGATGAGCGTGATGTCGGCGTCGCTGCCGGGGGCCAGCGCTCCCTTGCGCGGGTACAGGCCCATGATGCGGGCGCAGTTGGCCGACGTCACGTCCACGAACCGCTGCAGCGACATACCCCGCTTGGAGACGCCCTCGCTGTAGGTGATGCCCACGCGGGTCTCGGCGCCGTTGTGGCCGCCCGTAACGTCGCGCACCGACTTGCCCTGTATCTTCAGGTTCCAGTCGGTGCAGTATTCGTCGGTGGCCATGGTGTGCAGGCCGCCCCAGGCAATGCCCTTCCACAGCATGGCGGCATCCTCGGGAGACTTGAGGGACGGGTACGTGTGATACTTCATCCCGTCCTCTTCCTTGTAGTTGTTGGCGTTGAAGCAGGCGTAGTTGTGCAGGGTCTCGCCGTATGCTGGGACGCCGCGGTTGCGCGCCTCGCCGATGGCGTTGATGCCCTCGCGCGCGCTGACGTGAACGAAGTACACCGGCGCGCCCGTCCATTCGGCAACCCGCAGCACGCGGCGGAATGACACGTCCTCAGACTCGTTGCTGTGGACCTGCGGCATGTTCCACCACTCGTTGCGTTCTTCGCGTTGCAGCTTCACGTACATGTACTGAACCATGTCGTCGTCCTCGGAGTGGACGAGGAGCATGGCGTCGTTGCGCTGGATCACCTCCATCAGATCGTGGAGGTGGCCCATGCCCACCTTGCGCGGCTCGCCGGACATTTCGGGCGGCCGGATGTTGGTGGTGAATATCTTGACGCTGGACCAGCCGTCCTCGATGTACTCGTGCAGCGATTCCAGGGTGCGCTGTGGGATCTCGCCCAGCAGCATCAGGTGGTGCGCGTAGTCGGAGTAGGAGTTGCCGCGCCAGGAGTTGGTGCGCTCCTGGATGGCCTCCTCGATGGTGTTGCCCGGATGGTGAATGGCAAAGTCCAGCAGTGTGGTGGTGCCGCCGAACAGCGCGGCGCGGCTCACCTGCTCGGGCGGCGCGGTGCGCAGGTTGCCCGGTCCCATGATCGGCGCGTCGATGTGAGCGTGGGGCTCGATGCCGCCGGGGACGACGATCTTGCCCGTGGCGTCAATGACCCGGCCCACGTCGTCAGTCATGGCGTTGGGCGCCGTGATGGCGACGATCTGCTCGCCCTGGATACAAACGTCCCAGTCGCCCACGCCCCAGGGTGTGACCACCTGGCCGCCTCGAATGATCAAGTCCAGCATAGTTTCGCTACCTCCGGATTCGGCGTCGGCCGGTACGCAGCGGGCGCACGGCGGCGTCGCCATTGGATGCGCCGCAGTATAACGCAAAATTTACAGCGCGATGCTCCCTCGAAATGAGTTTGACAGCAACGATTGCGCCGACTACAATACTTTTAATGTTGCTCGTCCTTCCCCGCCCTTCGAGGTCGGGAAAGTGGCGAGCGGTATCTTTTTCCAGCCCCACTACGTGCGACCATGGCCGAACCATTGCGACTGGCCCTGTTTATTGATGCGCAGAACGCTTATCGGGGCGCGCGGGACAGTTTCTTTCCAAACGGCGGGCCGTCGGTTTATGGACAGTTCAGCCCGGAGCGCATGGAAAGATGATTGCAGAGCGCGGTGGCCCCGGCGGGACAGAATGCCTTTTATCAGAAATCAGGATCTATACCGGGCGCCCTGATCCAATTCGAGAAGCCAGGACTTACGCCGCGCATATGAAGCAATGCGCCGCTTGGGAATCCGACGGCGCACGCGTTATCTGGCGTCCACTGCGCTATCCGCCACGTCGGACCGGGCTGCCGCCGCAGGAAAAGGGTATTGACGTGGCTCTGTGCATCGACTTTGTGACTATGGCAATTGACGGCCTTTACGACGTGGGAGTAATCATGTCCACGGACACTGACTTGCTGCCGGCCATTGACTTCACGCGAAATCGTTACGCCGGCGTGCGTCATGTCGCCGTAGCCGCTTGGTATGGACGACAGCGACTGGCGTCGTCCAGCGGCAAAATTTGGTGTCACTGGCTATCCAGGGCAGATTATGATGCCATGGCTGACGCAACTCATTACAACCGCTAACGGAAGGTTAAGCCCATGGCATTCAAACTGGTTATCTGTCCACCCAACTACCAGGAACACTGGCCCGACCTGCTGCGCCAGGAAATCCCCGACATCGACGTTCAGGTTTGCCCCACCGTGGGCGAGGCCATGGAGGTCATCGGCGAAGCCGACGCAGCCTTCGGCGACATCGTGCCCGAGTTGCTGGAACGCGCCCACAATCTCAGGTGGATCGCCTGCCCGCAGGCGGGACCCCGCGCCGGTTACTACCACGAATCGCTGATCGAAAGCGACGTGGTGGTGACCAACACCCGCGAGATCTACAACGACCACATCAGCGCGCACATCATGTCGCTGCTGCTGGCCTTCGCGCGGGGTTTGCAGGTGTACATACCCCAGCAGGTGGCCGGCGTCTGGCAGCAGGGATACCCGACCATCTACCTGCCCGAGGCCACCGTCGCCGTGGTGGGTGTGGGCGGCATCGGCGGCGAGACGGCCCGGCTGTGCTCAGAGTTCGGCATGACCGTGCTGGGCGTTGACCCGCGTTTGTCCGAGCCAACCCAGGGCGTGGCCGAACTGCACCGGCCCGATGATCTGCTGGCCGTGCTGCCTCGCGCCGACTTCGTTGTCGTGACGGTTCCGGAAACGCCGGAGACCCAGGGGATGTTCCGCGCCGAACAGTTCAGGGCCATGAAGGACAGCGCCTTCTTCATCAATATCGGACGCGGGGCCACCGTGATTCTGGACGACCTGGTGGATGCCCTCAACACCGGCGAGATCGGCGGCGCTGGCCTCGACGTATTCCAGATTGAGCCGCTGCCCGCCGGCCATCCGTTGTGGAGCATGCCCAACGTGCTGATCACGCCCCACGTCGCCGGCAACGGCCCCTACCTGGAGCAGCGGCGCACCGAGTTGTTCATCGACAACTGCAAACGGTTCAACGACGGCCTCGAACTGCGCAACGTGGTGGACAAGGCCAACTGGTTCTGAACCTGGCACCCCCGCTGGTGGCGAGCCGGTCGAAACATCCTCCACCCCAACGTAGGGGCGAATAATCATTCGCCCCCACACCGCAATCGGCGTCAACAATCGCAGGGGCGGGTTTCTAACCCGCCCCTACACACCGCAATACGAACCGCCTCCGGCGTCGAACCACCGCCCATGACGAACCTGGGCGACGCCCCGCTGGTGGCGAGCCGCTCGAAACATCCTGCACCCCAACGTAGGGGCGAATGATTATTCGCCCCTACACCGCAATCGTGGCAAACGTCGCAGGGGCGAGGCATATCTCGCCCCTACACCGCAATCGTGGCAAACGTCGCAGGGGCGAGGCATATCTCGCCCCTACCCCGCAATCGGCGCCAACAATCGTAGGGGCGGGTTTCAAACCCGCCCCTACACACCGCGAATCGAGCCGGTCATACATCCCGCAGACAAACCGCCCCCGGCGTCATCACGCCGGGGGCGGTTTGCGTGGTGGGTAAAATACTGCGCGCTAGTTGGGGAACCACATCACCGAGGAGATCTCGCTGAACTCCCGGTCAAACTTGCTCCACGATGCGCCGGCGTCTTCCGACTGGTACAGGTAGCCGTAGCGGCTGCCCGCCAGCAGGAAGTCGGGATTCTGCGCCTGCGAGTTGATCACCCACATGGCGGTGTTGGGTTCCACCGGCAGGTCGAGGCTGTTCCACGACGCTCCGGCGTCTTCCGACCGCATCACCACACCGGTGGATCCGGGCGTGGTGTCGCCGAAGGTGGTGAAGATGGTCTGCGGGTCGTCGGCCTTCACCTTGAGGCCGCGCGGGTAGCCCAGCGGGAAGTTCTGCCGCACGTTCAGGTTGCGCCAGCTTCCGCCGTCGTCGTCGGTCAGGAACACGTCGTCGTTGACCATTACGACCACGCGATGCGGCGGCCCCTCGGTCACGGTGACGTTGTGGATGTCCAGGTTGGGAATGTCGGCGTGGGGCACGGTTTCCCAGGTGTCGCCGCCGTCGGCGCTGTGGCGCAGGCCGTCAACCTCGATTCCCACCCAAATGCTGTTGCCGTTGGTGGGATCGATGGCGATGCCCGTCACGCGCGGCACGCCCACGGCGGGGCACTCGGCGGCAACTTCCACCGGGCGCAGTTCCCACGTCGCTCCGCCATCGCGGGAGCGGTAGATCTGGCACGGGTCGGGAGTTCCCGTTCCGGCAAATGCCACCTGGGGGTTGGACGGGTCAAAGGCAATGGCCCAGACCGCAGTGCCGTCCATGGGGGTGTGAACGGCCCGCCAGGTGTCGCCGTTGTCGTCGCTGCGGATGATGCCGCGGTCGCAGCCGGCCAGCACGCTGCTCTCGGTGCCGGGAACCGGAGTGAGACAACGCACGACGGCGTCCGAGTGGATGCCCTGGGTGATGCCGACGCGCCGCCAGGACTGGCCGCTGTCGGTGCTGCGCATGACGCCCTGTCCTGCGGTGCCGACCAGGATGGTGATTCCGTCTGCCATGGTAACGCCTCCTAATGGTGGGGGTATGGTGCGGTTGCCGCCATCATACCCCCAGCGTAAGCGAGTGGCTAGGGGTGAGTGGCCAGTAGGTTTGGCCCCATCGCGGCGGCTTGCTGATTATGAAGCCGTCGGGTTTTCGAACCCGCTCCGGCAACCGGCTCACAGAAAATCGCCGGCGACCGATGAGATTACTTTGCCAACAGCCGGCGCACAGTATCCACTGCCGAGTACACCGACTCGGGGTTGACCAGATGCAAGTGCGGCTCGGCGATGGGTTGCCAGCCGGGAAGCATCCACTCGTACACGTCGCGCCAGGTTTTGATCTCATCCGTCGGATCGGGAGGTGGCTGTCGATCGGCCAGACGGTCGAAAATGACATCTTCCGGCGGATCCAAATGAATCCTGATCGGCGTCAAGCCGCGTTCGCGCGCGATCCGTTCCAGAGGCTGCCGTATCCAGTCCCGGAGGGCGGTTGAGTCCAGAACCACCATCTGGCCCTGATCCAGCAGTTCCTCAACGCGGCTATTGAGCGCTTTGAACAGGCGTCGGTTTTCCGCCGCATCGTAGCATGGGACTCCCTCGACAATGGCGCGGCGGCAATGATCGCTGTTCAGAACCACCGTACCGCAGCGTTCAGACAACAACCGCCCGAAGTGGGATTTCCCGCTGCCTGGCAATCCGTATAGTATTACCAGCCCCGGCGGCCCGGGTTCATGGGGTAGGGGAGACAGAGACCGGATGACCGCCAGGTCTCTGTCCGGTTGGGCGCAGGTTTTTTCGGAGTTGACCACCAAATATCAGTCGTCGTTGCCCGTGGTGGCGGCGGCGGTTGTGGGCGCGGCGTCCGGCCGCAGTTCGGCGGGCAGGTCGTCTTCCCACCCGGGCAGTTGGTGATGGTGCGTGTTGGGCAGGAACATGATGGACACCACACCCAGGGCGCTCATCACGAAGGACAGCAGGATGGTCGCCGTGTATCCGCCGGTTATCGCCAGCAGCAGCGCGCCCAGCCCGGCTCCGCAGGCCATTCCCGCGCCGGCTCCCATCATCTGGAACCCATAGGTGGTGCCGATGGGGGCGTTGCCGTAGTACTGGCGGTTGATGATGGGGAACGCCGACATCTCGCCGCCGAATCCGATTCCGAAGAGTATGGAGAACAGGTAGAACATCCACACCTGCGGATACCACTGCACCGCGATGAACAGCACCAGGACGGGCGCAACCTGCAGGAAGAAGCACGTCGCCATCACCCATTTGCTGCCCAGCAGGTCGGCTGCCACCGGCACTCCGAAGCGGGTGATGGTGCTCGTGATGCTCATCGTCGCCGCCGCGCCGCCCGCGATGGCTCCGGCGATCAGCAGCGCGGGGTCTCCCCCCTGCAGCGATTTCCATTCCGGTTCCAGGCCGGCCACGATTATCTGCGGCAGGAAAACGATGATGATGCTGTGGCCCGCGCACCCCCAATAGTGGATGCCGATCAGGTTCCAGAAAGCCGGCGTCTTGCGCACCTGCTGCAGGAATACCTTGGTGCGCGCCTTGGCTTCCGCGCCGGTGGCCGCAATGCGGCGGCGCGGCGACGGGCCCGTGCCATCGTCGCCCAGTTGCCGCAGTCCAACGTCCTCAGGGCTGTTGTAGAAGATGCGGGTCAGGAGCAACAGGATGATGCCGCCGATCACGCCGGGAATCCAGAAGGCCATGCGGATTCCGGTGACCTCGGGGCTGCCCAGCGACAGGCGTTCGCTCCATTCCAGGCCGGAGCCATTGCTGAACCACGTTACCAGCCCCAGCATGATGGGCAGCGCCACCACCGGGCCGAACCCCTGGGAAGACTGCAGCAGTCCCATGCCCACGCCCAGGTGCTTGCGGAACCAGGCGGTTACGGCAACGGTCAGCGGGACCTGGAAAATCCCCATGGCCGCGCTGAGAATCACGCCGAAGAACAGGAACAGGTGCCACAGTTCGGTCATGAATCCGGTCAGGATCATGCCGACTATGTAGAGCGCCGCGCCCACGGTCATTGTGAATCGCGCGCCGTATCGGTCGCCCATCCAGCCGGCCGGAGGGCCGAAGGCTCCCGAGATAACCCATTGGAGGGAGAATGCGAGGGTTATCAGCCACACTTCCCATCCGAAACCCACCGCAATGAATGGTACCAGGGCCGGAAAAGACATACGGAACGACGAAGAAACCAGCCGCATGAGGGCGGTGATCGTCACAATGACCCAGGCGTAGTGGACGTGGTGGCCGCCGACCGTCAACTGTGCCGGGCGCAGATTTAGCGTGGACATAGCACTCTCCCCGAATTGGCGCAGTATGCTACCAGCGTTAACGGTATGTCAAGAATAAACAGGGGAGTTACTATCATCAATCGTTATAGTATGAACTTGAACCGTTCGCGTCCGGCGCGTCCCGGCTCCGGTTTCGGCGCCGGCCCGCAGACGCTCATCATACGCCGGCCATCACTGCGCCAAACCGGCACGGACTTTGAGCGCAAAAGTCCGGGTCAACCCGGAAAAGTAGGGTACACTACCGAGCGCAAACCCATTCGCACATCATCACATCTGTAAGATTCATTACTCCCGGCCGGAGTGTACTCGATGCCCAACTCCATCGGACCTGACCTTTTTCGCCACCTGTCCACCGTGGGCGACCCCGCTGTAACGCCGGACGGCAAGCGTTGCGCCTACGTACTCTCCTGGATCGACTCGGAAACCTCCGAACCCCGGTCGCGCATCTATCAGGCGGGACTGCTGGACACCGGCGCAAAACCGCAGCCGTTCACGCAGGGCAACTCCGACGCTCACCCCCGTTACTCGCCCGATGGCGCGACGATGGCGTTCCTGCGTCCCGACGATGCGGCGGAACCCCAACGGCAGGTTTGGACCATGCCCGCCAACGGCGGAGAGGCATCCCGGCTGACATCCTTGCCCAACGGAGTCCGCGAATTCGCATGGTCTCCCGATTCGTCCCGCCTGATACTGGTGTCCGACGTGTCACCCGACGACGCGAAGCCATGTGTTTCCACGTCTTCCACGTCTTCCACGTCTTCCACGTCTTCCGCGTCCGGCGACCCAAAGCCCCGCGAGGTTCGCCGCATCCGTTACCGGCACGACGCCATCGGCTGGCGCGGCGACGCCCACTTTCACCTGTTCGTTGTGGACGCAACGACGGGCGTGGCAACTCAGGCGACCGACGGCGACTGGGACGACCTGGCGCCCGCGTGGTCGCCCGACGGCAACCGCATCGCGTTCATATCCGGTCGCTCGGACAACCGCGACATCACCGCCACCGATGAGGTGTACGTCCTCGACCTGGCATCGGGCGCCGAACCGCAGATGTGGTCGCAGGGGCTCACCGACGCCGCTGCGGTAGTATGGTCGCCCGACGGACAAAGGCTGCTGGTCGCGGGCGGCGACAGCGACGGCCTGACGGTGCTGTGGCAGGCATACCTCTACATTCTTGAGCCAGGACACCCACCGCGTCGCCTGACCGACGACGGCATCCGCCCGTGCCTGGGCTACCCCGGCATCTACCCGCCCCTGGAATTGCGCTGGCAGCCGGGCGACGGGCCGGGCGACGGCAGCGTCATATTCCTGGCGGACGCCGCCGGTGAGACGCGCCTGTATTCAATGGATGTTCCCGCCGGCGACGGGCTCGGCAAACCCGTCCCGCTGACGCAGGGCGGCGAGTTGCTTTCCGGCATCGCCATCGACGCGGCGGCGCATCGCATCGCGCTGACTGGGTCGGGTCCGGTCAACCCGTCCGACCTGCACCTGGTTGCATCGCCGGACGGCACGCGCAGGAGGCTCACTACGCACAACGACGGATGGCTGGCGGAAAATCGGCCCGTCGAGTTCGAAAAGTTCTGCGTGGAAACCGCCGACTACGACGTCGAGTGCCGTCTGTACCATCCTCCCGGTTTCGACCCGGCCAACAGGTACCCGCTGGTGTTGGAGATTCACGGCGGGCCCAACGGAGCGTTCTACGATTCGTTCGTGCCCTGGCACCAGGTGCTGGCCGGCGCGGGATACGTGACCCTGGCCGTCAACCCGCGTGGCTCCTCCACCTACGGCGAGGAGTTTGTCAACGCCGTTCTGGGCGACTGGGGAGGCGACGATTACCGCGACCTGATGACCGCCCTGGACGCCGTGTGTGAGCGCGAATACGTGGACTCCGACCGCCTGGGCGTGCATGGTTACAGCTACGGCGGTTACATGACCACCTGGGCCATCGGCCAGAACGACCGGTTCCGCGCGGCCGTGGCCGGCGCTCCCTGCATCGACCTGTGGAGCATGTACGGTACGTCGGACATCGCCACCAGTTTCGGAGAAACCCAGTGGGCCAACCGACTGGCCGGCGGCATGGCCATCAGCCGCCCGCTGGTCGACGAGTTGGCCGGGGGTGTGGACAGCCTCGCCTACCGCCTGCTGCAGCGCTCGCCCATCACCTTTGCGCCCCGCGTCGAAACGCCGGTGCTGCTGCTCCACGGGGAAGCCGACGTCCGGTGTCCCATCGGCCAGAGCGAGCAGTATTTCCAGGTGATGAAACGGCTGGGCAAGGAAGTGGAGATGACCCGGTTCCCCGGCTGCAGCCACGGCTTCCTCCGCACCGGCCACGTGGCCCTGCGCCAGGCCTACCTGCAGCGGATGCTCGACTGGTTCCAGCGCTGGCTGTAGTGGTTATGTTTCGGTAGGCGATGCCGGTTTTACACAACCTGCACGCTGCGGTACGATTCCGCCAACCGGCTCTTTACGGCACTGCGAATATGGCACGTTAACATGGCGCCGAGGTTTCAATGACTACGATCGACCCCATCGCATACCACGCTGAACGAAGCTGGCATTTTCTGGATCTCGTGGATAGCGAACTGGCGAACGGCGAGTTGGAAGAGGCGAGCAACAAGGTATGGGGCGCTGCCGCCCACGCTATCAAGGCCGTTGCGGAGAAAAAGGGCTGGCAGCACGGTTCCCATGCCATGCTGGAAGAAACCATACTGCGCCTGATTGATGACGAAGGCGCTGCTCCACGCCTGCTCAATTATTACCGGAGCGCCAATTGGTTTCATACCCGGTTTTACAGCGGCCCGCCGCGTCGCGAGCAAATCCTCGACGGCAAGCGAGAAACAGCCGAGTTCATCGCGCTGCTGGAAAGCCTCTAACCTGATCACAGTAAAAAAACCGGAACCAGTCTGCTGGCGCCAATGGGGAAATGAGGTAAAGTTATGAACTTACAGCAGCTGGCCGATGAACTGCGCGAAATGTATGAAACCGCACCACAGGGAGAACAGGTAGTCCGGATTCACTTGTTCGGCATCAAATACGCGCGGGAACTCCGAGGAATTTCCTTGCCAGCCGTGGTTGACCGGGCTGGCTTGCCGCACACTTATGTGACCGAAATCAATAAAGGCCGTAATCTGGCCAAGTACGTAAATTTGAAACCGTAGGTGATGGACAATGCCCACCGCAGATTTCACCAATGACCAGGTACTCATGCTCGCCAACCTGGTCGGCATCCCCATCGATGACGCCGAACTGCCCGAAGTCACCAACCGGTTCAACAGCCTGATGCAGGAACTGGACCGCCTGCGCGACCTGGACCTGGAAGGCATCGAACCCGTAGCCATCTTCCCCGACCCGGGGGAGTGACGCTCATCACGAAGGAAAAACTCATGACCAGTGTTAGCGCCGAGCAAACGCCGGCTCCGTTTGAAGGCCAGGGTACTGAGTACGACATTTTGCTCGTTCTCGATGAAAGCGTTGAGTACCGTTACGCCGCATTGTGCCCGTCCCTGCCCGGTTGCCTTTCCGAGGGTCGAACCAGGGACGAGGCCGTGGCAATGATCAAAGACGCCGCCGCTCTCTATCTCGCGGATTTCGAACCCGGAGAACAGCCGTCCCATCCGACCGCGCCCCTGGCGATTTTGGCTGATGAATACGTCTCGGCCGGCCTCCCGGTCGCAACCATCTCTATCACCGTCTGACCAATGATTGACATGACCGAGGTGCAGTTGGATGAAGTGAGGGAGATACTCTCCAACCACGTCCCTGAATGCGAGGTTAGGGCGTTCGGATCCAGGGTTACCGGCCGCGCCAAACCGTGGTCGGACCTGGATCTTGCGCTGATCGGCAATGAGGCTCTGGGGTTCCGCCGCCTGGGTCTGCTGAAAGAGGCGTTCCAGGAGTCCACCCTGCCTTTCCGGGTTGACGTGCTGGACTGGCACGAAACCTCGCCGTCCTTCCAGGCCATCATCAACCAGCAATACGCCGTGATCCAAACAGGACAAACCGCCGGAGCCATTCAATGACCAACCACGACGACATCGTATTCCTCTCCGCCGCCGCGACCTCCGCCGCCATCCGCGCCGGAGAATTCACGGCCACCGACGCCGTCAACGCCTACCTCCGCCGCATTGACGCCATCGACGGCGACATCAAGGCCTATATCACCGTCACCCGCGAGGAAGCGCTGGGGGCCGCGGCCGACGTGGACGAGGCCCTGCGTCGCGGCGATGAGACGCTGATCAACGCGCCGCTGTTCGGCGCGCCCGTCGCCATCAAGGACCAGTTCAACACCGCCGGCATCCTCACCAGCAACGGATCCCGCGCCTACGCGGAAAACGTGCCGTCCGCCGACGCGACCGTTGTGGCCCGCCTGAAAGCGGCCGGCGCGATCCTCATGGGCAAGCTGAACCTGAGCGAGCTTGCCATGGGCGGCACCGCCGATCCTCCCTACGGCACGCCCCAGAATCCCTGGCGATTCGGCCACACCCCCGGCGAGTCCAGCAGCGGGTCGGGCGCGGCGCTGGCCGCCCACCTGTGCGCCGCATCCGTGGGCGAGGACACCGGCGGCAGCGGACGTGGCCCGGCGTCCTATTGCAACGGCATTGGCCTGCGCCCCACCTTCACCCGCATCAGCCGCCACGGCGTCACCCCCATGTGCTGGTTCATGGACGCCGCGTCGCCCATGACCAAGACCGTGGAGGACTGCGCGCTGGTGCTGGGCGCCATCGCCGGCTACGACCCGCTGGATCCAACCACCAGCCGCCGGCCGGTTCCGGACTACTTCGGGATGCTGGACGGCGACATTCGCGGGATGCGCGTCGGGCGCATGACCGAACTGTGCGACGCTCCCGATATGCACGCCGACGTCCGCCGCGCCACCGACGCCGCCCTGGACACGCTGGCCGGCCTGGGCGCTGAGGTATCCGACGTTTCCCTGCCGCTGACGGAAATCGCCGGCGCGATCTTCGTGGGCATCGCCGACACCGAGGGCGCCGGCGCTCGCGACGGCCTGATGCGTCGCGCCCCTGAGCAACTGGATCGGGCATCCCGCACCCGGTTGCAGTCGGCCGCGCTGGTGCCGGCCAAGGTGCAGAACCGCGCCATGAAAGCCAGGGTGTTGCTGCGCCGCCAGTTCGAGGAAGCCTTCAGCCAGTTCGACGTGCTGGTTTCACCCACCGCGCCCTATCCCGCGCCGCGCCACGACGCCCTCACCGCCCCCTTCGAATCGGCGGACGACGTGCGGCAGCGGTTCTTCTTCCGCCGCTCGTACACCGGATGCTACCCGCTGGCCGGAATGCCGGCGGTGTCCATTCCCGGAGGGTTCACCGACGATGGGCTGCCCATTGGCCTCCAGATCGGCGGCGGCCCCTTCGCCGAGGACACCATCCTCCGCGCCGCCTACGCCTACCAGCAGGCCACCGACTGGCACACCCGCCGCGCGCCGGTATAGCGGCCAGCGCCGTGTTCGCCATCCGCAACTTCGCCGAGGGCGACCTGTCGGCCCTGCTGGACTTCGTGGTTCCGCTTCCGACGGGCGGCGGCGATCCCAACGCGCCCGCCGCCATCCACCGCAGCGTTTTCACCGACATCATGCGTCTCCCCGGCCGCGACCGGGAGCGCGACTGCCTGCTGCTGTTCGAGGCCACGTCCGGCGGGGAGGCGTTGCGCGGTTTCTGCCTGGTGTTTCCGGAGCAGCCCGCAGACCCATCGCTCGGCGGCCGCTGTGTCCTGAACGTCCATGTGGCTCCCGGCGACGGATACGAGCGAGCCTGGAACGCCCTGGTTCGGGCCGGGCTGCAGCGAACCGGCGAAGTCGGCGCGTCCGTGGCGCACGTCGGGCTGTGGCCGCCCTACGAACGGGCCGCCCAACTGGAGACGGAGGGGTTTCGGATGGCGCGGGCCTACTGGAACATGGCCTGGGAAGGCGAGCGTGCGCCCGACGTTCCGATTCCGGATCCGTACCATGTGCGGTCATTCACCGCCGACGACGTGGGAGCGCTGACCGCCGCCCACAACGCGGCGTTCGCTGATACATGGTGGTTTGCGCCGTACACCGAGGAACAAACCGCGCACCGGGCGCAGATGGCCAACACCTCATACGAGGGAATCAAACTGCTGATTGAAGGGGACATGTTGGCCGGCTACTGCTGGACTCTGCTCATGTCCGACGGCCAGCGCCAGCAGGGCGTGATCGGTTCCATTGGCCTGGCGCCCGAGGCGCGGGGCAAAGGAGCCAGCAGCCTGATTCTGGCGGCAGGCATGCAATATCTGCGCTCCGCCGGCGCCGACTACGTCCGCCTGGAGGTGGACGGCGACAACACCCCCGCCATCCGCCTCTACCAATCCACGGGGTTCCAAAAATCCGGCGAACTGCACTGGTACGAGCGACGATTGCAGCCGAGCGGCGCACAAGACGATGGTTAAGAAACGTAAACCCCTGGCCGATGACCTGGTCATCACGATGTTGGTCGTCGGCAATCCAAAACGTCCGTGGGGAGCCGCCTACAAACGGTTCGATTTGTATCGGGATGGTATGACGGTCGGCGAATTTCTGGAGTCAGGAGGCACTCGGGGAGATTTGTGGTACGACCAGGATCACGATTTCATACGTGTCAATTAGCAGTCCATACCGGCCGGCACAGCAGCGCAGTATTACCGCCCGCCTGCTCCATGCACGTTCACCCACAGGCCCTTGCCGTCGCTGATGTACTCGACGGCGCCGTCCCTCGCCGTCAGAAACACTCGCTCCGGCTCCACCGCTGATTCAGGCGGGCCATCACCTCGTCCTCATTGAGACCATTGGACTGGAAGGACTGGAGGGCCAGTTCGAAGGGGACGTAATCGGTTGGCGTCAGCGTTACGCTGTCCTCCTGTCGTCCGACGACCATGAACCGCTCGCTTGGGAAAAGTTCCTGCATAGACGACGGGACAGTGAAACTACGTTGGGCAACCGCATCGAAGCCCCGGGCGTTTGAGCAGACTAGCGCTCTTATCAGCTCGCTTGGCTTGATGCCGACATCGCTACTTTTGGCAGCAATCTGTTCGGCTGTCCAATCGGGAATATCGATCTGGAACGTTTTCATGAAAGAGGTTTCCTGTCCACAACGTGTCCACTGATTATATTAGCGCCGGGGCCAATTGGGGAAGGACCGACGCGTTTGCCCCATTTGCCACGTGCTCGAAATTTTACCGCCCGCCTGCTCCACGCACGTTCACCCACAGGCCTTTGCCGTCGCTGACGTATTCGACGGCGCCGTCCCTCGCCGTGAGAAACACTCGCTCCGGCTCCAACGCTGATTCCAGGCGCGCCATCACCTCGGGATGCGGGTGGCCGAAGCGGTTGTCCCGTCCCGCCGAGATGACGGCGGTTTGGGGATTCACCGTGTCCAGGAACACCTGCGTGGTGGAGGACTTGCTGCCATGATGCGCAACTTTCAGCACGTCGGACCGCAGTCTTTCGCCCAGGGCGGCCACCAGATACCGCTCCGTCTCATCCTCAATATCCCCGGTCAGGAGGAACGATACATCGCCGTATTCTAGGCGCAGCACCATGCTGCGGTTGTTGGAATCGCGGACTGCGGCGCGGCGCAGTCCGTCGTGCGGAGGGTGCAGCGCCTCGATCACAACGTCGGATCCCAACCGGATGCGGTGGCCGGCCTGAATCTCCGCGACCCTATGATTCCGTTGGTCCAGCACGGCGCGCCACTGCGGAAACAGGGCCGCCTCCTGCGACGCATCCGTCCCCTGCAAAACCGTGCCCGTCCGGTAGCGGTCCAGCACACCCAGCAACCCGCCGGCGTGGTCGCTGTCGAAATGGGTGGCAGCGACCACGTCCAGCGTTCGGTCGCCGGGCGGAAGCAGCGGCCCGATGGCGGCCAGGGTCAACCTGTGATCCGCGCCGCCGTCCACCAGCATCTGCCGTCCATCGGGGGTGACGATGAGAATTGCATCCCCCTGGCCTATGTCCAGCGCGTACACGTGGAGCAGGCCGTCGGCCCTTGCCGCGCCAAACTGCCCAATCAGCAGCGCGACCACGATTGCGGCCACCGGAACCGCGCCAGCCAGGAATCCGGCCACGCCCGCCGGTCGCCAGCGTGGTCCTCTCCGCAATCCGCCGATGGCGTGACGAGTTCGACGGGAAGAGGCGACGACCGCCAGCAACCCCAGGCCAACCAACCATCCGCCTGCCAACGGGGCGGTGAGCCACTCCGTCGTCAGCAGCAGCGGCGGCATGGCGTCGGCCACCAGGATCAGCCACGCCAGCGGCGCGGATGCCAGCGTGCCCAGGAGCGATGCCAGCGGCGGTACGACCAATCCCGTCAGGGCGGTTGCGGCGACTCCGATCAGCGCGGCCGACATCGCGGGCATCGCCAGGATCGTCGCCGGCACGCTCATCAGCGGGATCGCGCCGAAATGCCACGCCACCAGCGGCACCGTCGCCAGCGTCGTGGTGGTTGATATGACCACCGACGCGACCAGCAGCGACAACCCGTAACCGCCCCAGCGCACGGGCCATGACTGCGACCCCGAAAGCGGAGCGGACACGGCGGCGGTCAGGGCGGTGATCAACGGCAGACCCAGTATCACACCGGCCATTGCGGTAAAACTGAGTTGGAAAGACAGGCTGCCCAGCAGGTGAGGCTCGATGACGACCATTGCCGCGCCGGCCAGCAGCAGCGCCGTCGGCCCGCGCATCCCGCGTCCGAGCAAACCCTGGGCCATGAACAGGCTGCCCATGATGGCGGCCCGGACCACCGGAGGGTCGAGGCCCGACAGGATGGCATACGCCCAGACGACCAGCGCGGCGACCGCGATTGCCAGCGGGTGGTTGCGTCCCAACAGGCCGGTGGCCGCCGCGAGGGTCAGGGTCATAACGACGCCGACGTGCAGGCCGGAGATCGCCAGCAGGTGCGACATTCCCGCCGTGCGGAACGATTCCCGAACCGACTGCGGCAGGTCTGACCGGATGCCCAGCAGGAGAGCCTGCGCCAACGCCGCCTGCGGTTCCGGTATGGATCGCTGAACCGACGACGCCATCTCGGCGCGTATCCGGTGCAGCGTTTTGACCGGCCCAATCCCGCTGCCCGCGGATACCAACTCGGCACGGCGCGACCACATCACGCCGGCGATGCCCTGCGACTCCAACCAGGCCGCGTAGTCGAAATCCCCGATGGGTTGGGGACGCTCCACCGACCCGGACAGCCGCAACGTGTCTCCGTAGCGCAGGAGGGGGCGACTCCGTTGGGCAGCCAGCGCATCGGGCGGCAGGGCGTACACCAGCAGGTTGGTTCCCACCGGCAGCGCGCCGGGACCACCGTGGGGATCCTCAACCACCTCGCCGCGAAAGCGATAACCGCCGCCGGAGGTTGCCGGAGCGTCGGCTATCCGCACGACGGCGGACACGCCCGACCCGGTGGGTATCACCGGCAGGGGCGGCGGCGGCGCGGACTCCGCCCGCCAGAGGCCCAACAGCAGCGCCGCCGCCAGCAGCATCGGGCCGGCGGGGATGCGGAACAACCGCATCCCGACGGCCATCGCCGCCGCCGCCGCCGCCAACATCAACAGCGGCGCGGGCGAGGCCAGGGGCCACCCCAGCCAGATGCCGAGGCCAACCCCGACGACCAGCGCCGCCAGAATCAGGTCGGGGACAAGGCGCACGGTTTGGTCAACCGGTTCGGAGGGCGGAAGGCGGCGGCCGTGATCCGCTCATGGTTCGACAGGCTCACCAAGAGCGGGTTGGGGCCAAGAGCGGATTGGGCCAAGAGCGGGTTGGGGCCAAGAGCGGATTGGGCCATGGGCGGCTTGAGGCCATGAGCGGATTGGGGCATGAGCGGATTGGGTACACGGGCGGGTGGGTACACGGGCGGCTTGGTACACGGGTGGGGACGCCGGTCGTCCCCATCAACCGGCACGGCAGTACGTGTGCGTCACCGGCCGCCGACGGTGATCATGTTGGCAATCCTGCCGTAGATGCCATCGCCGATGCCCGACACGTCCCTGATGCCGTCGGGCGAGGCGAACGGCCCGACCTGCTCGCGGTGCGCAATGATGGACAGGGCCCGCACGCTGCCAATGCCCGGCAGGGTCTGAAGGCAGTCGACGGTGGCGGTGTTGATGTCCACGGGCGTTGCGCAGGATGCGGCGACGGGAGTTGGCGCCGCTTGCGGCACGCTGGGAATGCCGGTGTCGGGACCGACGCCTTCCGCATCGTGGGCGGCCTCTCCCACGGCGGGAATCCGGTAGTGGCCCGTATCTACCACGTAGGCGGCCAGGTTGATCCGATCCAGGTCAGCGTCGTTGGTGGGGCCGCCGGCAAGCGCCACCACGTCGATCAGGCGTTGGCCCTCCGGCACGGAATAGACGCCGGGCCGCTGCACCTCTCCGGTGACGTACACGGCGATTTCCTGCGGCGCCGGGGTTGCTGCGGCCGGCGTGGGAGTTGGCGCTGTGATGCTGGGGGGGTTCGGGACAACGGCGGTCGGTTCGTTGGGCGCGATGATCTGAACGCCCGACGCCGAACTGGTTCCGCCGTTGGACAGCAACCATACCGCCACGCCGACCACGACGATAGCGGCAAGGACGGACACCAACGTTGCCACCAAACGCCTCGAACCCGCCGAACCCACAATGATCACCCCCGGGATGCGCTGTTGTTCTATTACGTACTCCACCCGCGACAGAGCGCAACAAGCCAGATATTGGTTATATTATCAAATTATGTCAAGTATTATGCCAATTATCAGCAGCCAGGTGCAAAATAATTCGATTTTCAATGCAAAACATGGCGGGCGTGTCAAGGAAGCATTCCACCGGTTCAAAGAGACGGCGTCCGGTCAGGGCAATCGCACCATCACTGTAATTTGGAGGTTGCGTATGGCTCGATCAAAATATCCTGTCCATCCCTTTCATCCTGTTTATCCAGGTAAAATCCGCCGTCAGTTGCTGCCAAATGCCGATGCCGGCGCCAACTGAAATGCGATTACCGCTGGCCGCCCGGCGCGTCGAATTGTCCCGGCAGGTTGCGCCCTGCTACAATCCGCCCTGCGCGCTCCGGTTGAACGGTCCGTCCCGGTGCGCTCCATTCCATCGACCGCACAAGGAGATTCCGAACATGTCCTGGCGTTTCAGCCTCCTCAATCGCTTTGAAGACCCGCCCGGCGGCATCACCGAGGGCCCCGCCTGGAACGGCGAGGTCGTGGTGTTCACCCACATCCATGCCAGCCGCATCTACGCCTATAACCCCAAGTCCGGCGAGTTCTCGGTGTACCGCGAGAACACCAACCGCACCAACGGTCTGGCCTTCGACGCCGCCGGCCGACTCTTCGGCTGCTGCCAGAACGGTCGCGCCATCGTGCGCTTCGACCCCGACGGCAGCATGGTGACCGTCGCCGACAACCTGGACGGCGTTCCGCTGAACACCCCCAACGACCTGGCCATCGACGTGCAGGGACGCATCTGGTTCACCAACCCCTGGAACGCCGGCAACATCGACCCCCACGAGGTTGAGCAACTGGACCACCGCTCGGTGCTGTGCGCCGTGCCCCAGGCCGACGGTTCCTACAAGACCGTCCGCTCCACCCACGACACCACCATGCCCAACGGCATCCTGGTATCGCCCGACGGCAACACCCTGTACGTCGCGGAGAGCAACAGCGACGTGATCGAAATCGACCGCGAACTGCGCGCCTACCCCATCCAGAGCGACGGCAGCCTGGGGTCCTACAAGACCCTGCACACCTTCGGGCGCGACGCCAACGCCGTCCACCGCGGCATCGACGGCATGTGCCTGGACGCCGACGGCAACATCATCGCCACGGCGGGATGGCCCGTGGGCGGCCCCGGCCCCATGCTCTACGTGTTCTCGCCCACGGGACGGGTCATCGAGACGCACCCGGTGGCGGCCACCCGGCCCACCAACGTCTGCTTCGGCGGGCCCGACCTGACCGACATATTCGTCACGTCCACCGACGGCCACTTCTTCCACGCGAAGACCGATACCGTCGGCTGGGCCATCTACCCGTAACGGGCCGGGAATCAAACCATGTCGAGCCTCACCGAACTGCTGGAACGGGAAGCGCGCCGGCGCGGCCTGCTGGCGTCCGGTGAGGCCGTTGACGCCGGAATCGCCTTCGCCCTGATTCGGGATATGCCCTACCGGCGGGCCAGCGCTCGCCGGCCGGAATCAATCATCGAAGAATGGCGCGGCGCCTGCTCCGGCAAGCACTACGCGCTGGACGGGATTTTTCGGGAGATGGGCATGGACTCCCGCGTAATCATGTGTACCCACCGGTTCACGCGGGACAACACCGGACACTTTCCCGATGATCTACGCTCGCTTGTGGAAAAAGAAGCGGCGCCGGATGTCCACACCCGCATCCGGCTGGACACCGGCGACGGCTGGATGACCGTGGACGCCACCTGGCCCAGTTCGGCAGAACCCCTGGGAATACCGGTGAACCGGGAGTTCATTCCCGGACGGGACATGACCATCGCGCCCGGACGGGACATGACCATCGCGTGCGACGTCATCGACGCCCACGAGGTTCCATCCGGATGCGACCCGCAGGAGTTCAGGGAGCGGTTGATCGCGGAGTTCTGCGGCGCGTCCGGCCAGGTGCGGGACCATTTCATCCAGGGCCTGAGCCGATGGCCGGGCGAGGCGACATAAGGGATAATCACACTGCAAATTGGGACGGTGTCACCATGCAGAACAGGCGGTTGAGCGACTACGGGATCGGACGCGACCAGCTTCGCCAGGGCGGCGGGCGCGGCAACGGCAACGACCACTTCGACGAACTGGTTGGCAGCACCGAGTTCTACGTGTACCAGACTCCCGGCCGGCGCGTGAAGGGCTTCGACAGCCTCAAACTCTACGCCGAGGCGGAGGGATGCGAACTGCTCTACACCGCCGAGGCGCCGCCGGAACTGGCCGATTACGAGACCCTGCGCATCACGCATCCGGGAGGACCGGGCCGCAGCGCCCAACCCATACCCGACCCGGTGCTCAAGCGCGCGCA
Organism: uncultured Dehalococcoidia bacterium; assembly: GCA_964502995.1. Classification (GTDB taxonomy): domain Bacteria; phylum Chloroflexota; class Dehalococcoidia; order Lucifugimonadales; family UBA3495; genus Bin87. The sequence goes on along the minus strand of CAZCZB010000028.1, from coordinate 248 downwards.
CTCCTGGGCCCACCGCAACAACTTCCTGCACAGCTTCTTCAAACCCATGTACCGGTGATGCCGGCAGCGCAGGTTCATTGCTGGCGTCGAAACCCGGCCGGGAGACGCCGCCGCCGCCGGTTTCGCGGCTGACGACCCGACCAAAGACGAACGTCAATGCGCCACGGCCTTTCGATTATTGCCACACTGACCGGTATTCCGCTCATGGTGCGGAACGTCCGCCTTTGGCGGGAGCCTGCCGTAGGCCC
>CAZCZB010000027.1:0-35021 GCA_964502995.1 uncultured Dehalococcoidia bacterium | reverse complement strand
CGGTTCGTTCGAATCAACGAGACATTGCGCGGGGTAGGGGCGAATAATTATTCGCCCCTACGATTCGATAAGTGGTCGCCTATCCGCTCACGCCCCAACTATCCGCTCATCCTGAGCTTGGTCGAAGGATGGGGACATGGTTCGACAGGCTCACCATGAGCGTACCACTGATCGGAGCGCCAACAATTGAACGACCCTGCGGGCGGCGGCGCGGTCATAGCCGCGCTGATGGCTGGGTGCTAGAATGATGAATCGCAGCAATTTGGGTCGGGAGTGTAATGCCATGAGCACGTCGTCATCTTCAGAATCGCGCCGCAAGCGTGTCTATACCAAGTACGGAGACCAGGGGGAGACCAGTCTGCTCTATGGCGGGCGCGTGTCCAAGGCCAGCCCGCACACCGAGGCCTACGGCATCACCGATGAGGCGGTCAGCCTGATGGGTCTGGCCCGGGCGCTGACGGATGACGACAAGGTGAAGAACATCCTGCGCGACCTGCAGCGCGAGTTGTTCACCGTCGCCGCCGAGTTAGCCACCGACCCCGAGAAATACGACCTGTTCCACCAGCACTTCAAGCCCGTTACCGAGGAGATGGTGGACAACCTGGAAGCGACCATCGACGAGTTGGAAACCCACTTCCAGATGCCGCAGGTGTTCATCCTGCCCGGCGGCACCCCGTCGTCGTCGGCCATGGACTCGGCGCGCACGGTGATCCGGACGGCGGAGCGGCGCGTCGTCGCGTTGTCGGAGGCGGGCGGCCTGACCAATCCGCTGATCCTGGCCTACCTGAACCGGCTGGGCGATTTGCTGTTCGTGCTGGCCCGCTACCACGACCGGGAGATTCCCATCGAACGCGCCACCGGCGACCGGGTCTGACGCTGCGATGGCGACGAAAGATAATCCTGCCATCGTCATCATCGACTACGAATCGGGCAACCTGCGCAGCGTGGCCCGCGCCGTTGAGCGCACCGGCGTAACGCCCACCGTGACATCGGATCCCGCCGCGCTGGATTCGGCCGACGGCGTGATCCTGCCGGGCGTGGGTTCGGGACCGGCGGCCATGGGCGCGTTGCAGTCCCGCGACCTGGTGCGACCGCTGCTGGACTACATCGCCGGCGGGCGTCCCTTCCTGGGCGTGTGCCTGGGCCTGCAACTGCTGCTGGACGCCACCGACGAGGGCGACGCCGACTGCCTGGGCCTGGTGCGCGGACGGGTGCGGCGGCTGCCCGACGGCCTCAAGGTGCCGCACATGGGCTGGAACACGGTGCGGTTCCAGCGCGACCATCCGCTGTGGGAGGGCATCGCGCAGGACAGCCACTTTTACTTCGTCCACAGCTACTACGCCGACCCGGTGGACCGCGGCGACGTTGCCGGTCTGACCGAGTACGGGGTGCCTTTCTGCAGCGTTTACGCGCGGGACAACGTGGTGGCGACGCAGTTCCACCCCGAGAAGAGCGGCGATACCGGCCTGCGCATCTACGCCAACTTCGTGAGGCAGGTGGGCGGGGCCGCCGCCGGCAGTGGGAGATAATAACATCATGGCAACATCGGAAAGCGACCACAATCGCGTCCCCAAAATCCCCGAGGCGCGGTTCGGCATGGTGGATACGTCTGGTCGTCCCATCATTGAACAGATGATGAAGGACAAGCAGCGGGCCCAGGAGATCTACGACATGAAGATCAAACCCCTGGTCGAGCCGCAGCACAAGGGCAAACTCCTAGTGTTGGACATCACTACAGAGGACTACATTGTAGGCCACAATGTGGATAGCATGAAAAAGGAGTTGCGCTGCCGCCGCCCCGACGCCATCATACACACGATCAGCATCGGTCACGGCGTGCTTTTCAGCTTGCGGAGCCCCAAAATTGTACGGCCCAAAGAGCGCAAACCATGATATTCGGCCACATCAACCAGGACCGGGAGTTGGTGGCCCCCGTGCGGGTACTGGACGCCAATGACCATGTGCGCCGGTACGAGGCGGTCCTGGATACCGGGTTCGATGGCGCCCTGTCGCTGCCGCGACATTTGATTCAGGAGCTGGGGCTACCGCCAACCGAACCCATTGAGATGGTATTGGCTACCGGAAGGCTGGTCGAGGTCAACGCATACGCAGCAACCGTGCTATGGCGTGGGGAACGACGTGCCGTTCAAGTCGTTGAGGCCGAAGGCGCACCCCTCGTCGGCATCGGCCTGCTCTGGGGCAGTTTGCTCACTGCCGAGATGACCGACAACGGCGCGGTTACCATCGGGCCGCTGGCGGCGGGGGTATCGGGATAGACGCATGGAAATCATACCGGCGATAGACCTGCGGGGCGGCAACTGCGTCCGCCTGTACCAGGGTGACTACGAGCAGGAAACCGTGTTCTCCGACGACCCGGTGGGCGTCGCGGAGCGGTGGCAGGCCGAGGGCGGCCGCCGCCTCCACATCGTCGATCTGGACGGCGCGCACACGGGCAATCCGGCGAACCTGGCGGCCATCACCGCCATCACACGGGGGCTGGACATTCCGGTGCAGGTGGGCGGCGGCATACGCAGCGCGGACACGGCGGCCGGCCTGTTCGACGCCGGCGCGGCCCGCGTGGTGGTGGGGACCGCCGCGGTGTCGAATCCCGAACTGGTGGAGGAGTTGTGCCGGCGGTTCGGCAGCGAACGGGTGGTGGTGGCGCTGGACGCCCGCGACGGTCTGGTCGCCATACGGGGATGGACGGAGACGTCGGAGATCACGGCTACGGATCTGGCGCGGCGCATGGCCGACCTGGGCGTGGTGCGGCTGCTCTACACCGACATATCGCGGGACGGTACGCTGGAGGAACCCAATTACGAGGCGACGGCGGCGCTGGTGCGGGACAGCGGCCTCAAGGTGCTGTCGGCCGGCGGGGTCGGCGCGGCGGAGCATGTGGCGCGGCTGGTTCCCACCGGCGCGGAGGCGGCCATCATCGGGCGGGCGCTGTACACGGGGGATATTACGATAGCGGAGGCGGTTGCGGCGGTGGAGGAGTAGGGAAGGGACGAATGATTATTCGCCCCTACGTGGGGGCGGGTGAGTTCCGGGACGTGAGCGTGGCGATGGTTGGCGGGTTTGCGGTGTGGGGGATGAGAACGGGGAGGGTACCAGACCCGCCCCTACGCATATCGCGGATTTGTCGACCTCGGTAGTGGGTGTTGGTTTTGGTCGAGAGCGGGGCGAATGATTATTCGCCCCTACGTGGGGGCGGGTGAGTTTCGGGACGGGCGCGTGGCGATGGTTGGGCGGGTTTGCGGTGTGGGGGATGAAAACGGGGCGGGTACAAGACCCGCCCCTGCTTGGGTTGCCGGTGTTGCCGGGGGTTAGTCGGCGGTGTTGGTTGCGGTTTCGGCGGCGGCGGCGGAGTCCACGATGGGCTGGTTGGTGCGCGGGTCCACCTCGAAGGGGGAGTACAGCTCCAGTTCCTTGCCCATCTCGCGGACGGCGGGGATGACCTCTTCGCCCATGAGGCGCAGGCTGCGCATCGCGTCGTCGTGGGTCATGGCGCCGTCGCCGTCCCAGAAGAACACGCTGCCGGGGCGCAGGTATTCCAGCACCTCGCGGATCTTGGGGATGACGGTCTTGGGGGTGCCGGTGATGATGGTGCTGTCGGCAACCTGATCCTCGTAGGGCCGCCGGTTGGTTCCGAAGCGACCGGCGGGGCCGAAGGCGGTGGCGGACAGGCGGCGGGAGGTGCGGGACGTGTGGCCGGGCAGGTTCATGATGGCGGGGTTGATGCCGCCCTCGTTGCCGGCCAGGAACGGGTTGCTGACGCCGGAAAGATACTTGCGCCCGACTTCCTCGGCCAGTTCCTCGGTCTCGTCGACGTGGACCTTCCACAGGTAGGCGACGTTCTGGGTGCCGGACTCGTAGCCGTTTTCGGCAGCGGTGTCGTGATAGAGCTGGAATGCTTCGCGGGTGGGCTCCAGGCGGGTGGCGAGGAGGACCAGCGGGTAGCGATGCTCGGCGCACCAGCGCACGGTTTCCACGGACACGGTGGACGGAATCCAGATCTGCGGGTGCGGCTGCTGGAGCGGGCGCGCCCACGGGTTCACGTAGCGATAGTGGAAGTGCTTGCCCTCCCAGCGCCAGGGGCCGTCCTCGGTCCACGCCTTGAGGATCAGGTCGTGGGCCTCCTCGAACCGCTCGCGGTTGAAGTTGGGCGGCGCGTTGTGGGACCAGCTTTCGCGTCCGCCGCCGCGCACGAATCCGGACACCAGGCGGCCGTGGGAGATCATGTCGATCATGGCAAGCTGCTCGGCCAGCCACAGGGGGTCGTCCCAGATGGGCAGCACGTTGCCGAGGATGATGATCTTCACCTTTTCGGTGATGCGGGCCAGGATGGACGCGCCGACGTTGGTGACGCCCTGCATGCAGAAGGGCGTGGAGTGGTGCTCGTTGAGCATGACGGCGTCGAAGCCCATCTGCTCGGCGTACACTTTCTCATCGAGGTATCGGTTGTAGAGGCTGGCTCCGATCTCGGGTTTGTAGTGGGAGTTGGAGATGCCCAGGTCGGTGCTCTGGGTACCCATGAGGCCGGATGATTCATCCTGCCAGGGCTGTTCGGTGAAATGGCCAATCAGCATGGTGGCGGCTCCTTAGCGTGGAGAATGGTGGGATTCAATGATGGCCGCAGTTTAGCAGGGGACGGGAGAGGCGGCAAGGATGGGGGGCATGGTTCGACAGGCTCACCATGAGCGCGATGTGGTAGGGGCGAATGATTATTCGCCCCTACGGGTGGCGTTATTGGGATGACTGGGTTGGGCCCTGGTCTCGGCCGGTGGGGTGGTTGGCCATTCGGTTTTCGGCGGCGAGTTGGACGGTTTTTGATATTCGGGCGGCGCGGGTTTCGGGCTTGCGGGCCGACTTGATCCACCAGAGGATGTTTTTGGTGGACGACGGCGGGAAGTTGTCGAAGCAGGCGCGGGCGGGTCCGTTGTCCGCCAGGGCGGAGGCGAGATCGGGCGGGATGATCATGTCCTCGATGTCGTCGTACACGGTCCAGGAACCGTTGGCCTGGGCCGCCGCGACGGCGCGGGCGCCGGCCTCCATCATCAGACCCTGCTTCATGAGGCGGGAGACCTTGTCCTTGTTGATGCGCGACCAGGGGCTTTTGACGTTCCTGGGGGTGAACAGCCGCATGGCGCGTTCGTCGTCGATGGTGTTGACCCTGGAATCGATCCAGCCGAAGCAGAGAGCCTCGTCCACGGTGTCGCCGTAGGGGATGGCGGGCTTGCCGGTGGCCTTTTTCCACGACACCAGCCAGACGCCCGGGGACGCGCCGTGATTCTGCGCCAGCCAGTTTCGCCATTCGTCCCGGGTTTCCATCAGGAGCATGGGGCGGCCGTCGCTGGGGTGTGCGCCGATTTCGCTGATCATGGGGACGAGATTGCCACGCTTCGCTCGCAATGACAACCTTTAGTTGTGACACTTACAGCGGGGCAGGAGTGGCATCGGGGCGACCACGAGGGTTGCCTCCGCGGTTTGGGTGGCGGGTTATTGGGGTGGAGCGGTCATCAGGCGGGCGAGTTCGGCGAGGTCGGACACCTTGAGGTCGGGGACGGCGTCGGTGGGTCGGGTGCCGCCGCCGCGGTCGGGTCGGCTGACCCACACGCTGCGGACGCCGATTCGGTTGGCGGGGCCGATGTCGTGGAACAGGCTCTCGCCGACGTGGAGCCAGGCATCCTTGTCGCAGGCCATGCGCTCCAGGGCGAGGTCGAAACTGCGGAGGTTGGGCTTGTATTGTCCAGCCTGCTGGGAGGTGATGACGGCATCGAACTCGACGCCGATGGCCCGGGCGGTGCCGGCGAACAGGTCGTCATCCACGTTGGAGATGATGGCGAGTTTGTAGCGCGATTTGAGCGCGTTGAGGGCGTCGGGCGCATCGGGAAAGATGGGCCAGTCGGGCAGGGATTCGGCGAGGCTGTCGAGTTCGGCATCGGTGAGCGCGATGTGCAGTTCGGATCCGATGGTGGCCATCACCTGGCGGAGGACGCCGCGATAGTCGAGGAACGGCGTGGTGGCCTGGGCGCCGGGTTCCGCGTTGGAGAACAGGGCGAGGATTTCGGCGTGGGTGCGGGCAACGCCGTGGGACTCCAGGACCCGGGAGACGGCCGTGGAGATGCCCGTCTCCCAATCGGCCAGCGTGCCGTAGCAGTCGAAGCTGAGCCATTGGTAACGGGCGAAGTCAAGCATGGGCGGCACCTATCCGGTGTTGGGATAGGGCTATTTTACACGGATGGGCGGGATGCGCGGGTTTGTGGGATAGGGGTTTTGGAAAGAACGCAAAGGCGCGGAGACGCAGAGGGGTGTTTCGGCGGGAATGGCCGATTTCACCCATTGGCGCGTTGGCCAAGGGTGGGCGTTGGCTGCGTTCCTGCCGACGGAACTCATGCGTACCCACTTTGTCATTGCGAGTCCGCCACGGGCGGATGGCAATCCCATCCGCCTTGCGCGGGCAGTTGGTCGTAGTCGTTAGCGCCTCAACGAGATTGCCACGTCCGCCTGTGGCGGACTCGCAATGACAGATTATCAAAGTGGGTACGCGTGAGGCCGACGGAACGGTTGACAAGGTAGTTTGGGTGGGGGCGAGTGATTGTTCGCCCCCACCTTCGAGTTTGAATTCGATTTTTGTCGGTTGACTGGCTCCTTTTTGGTTCGACCCTTCCGCAGGCGGACCTGCGGCAGGCTCCCGCCACAGGCGGACGTTCCGCGCCACGGGCGGGGAGTGTCGGTGTTGGTGCGAGAGGCAGGGTTTCGCATCGTTGTCAGCGCACGGCCGGGGGTACGCAACTATTTGGACGGTAGTTCCGTGGGCACGAGTACGCTTTTGACCTGCTCGGAACGAGCGGGTGTTGAGCGTCCCTCCACGCGGGGCCGAACTGACCCGGTGGCACAGTGTGGCACCGTCGGTGAGTACGTTGGTCGGATAGCGGCGAATTGCCACCTGTGCCGGTTGCGATTTTTCACTGACGGGGTTGGCCGTCGATGCTGGAACCTGCCTCTCTGAATCTGGATGAAGTAACGCGCGTTTTGCCTTGGCTGTATTCAGGATATGTGGGTTGGGTATGGTGGCGCAATGGGCAGGTGTCAGTGGTTTTGGGTTTTCGGCGGGGTGGGGGTGGGGGAGGAAGTGGATGGGTTTTGAAAGACCGCTAAGGCGCAGAACGCAGAGGGGGGAGTTGTCAAACAGTGGGTGGCTCCGTTATTGCACTGACTGATTAGGGATGCGCTGCTCTGTTTTTGGATAGGATGCGAACCGTTACCAACGTTTTTCGGCAAGATATGAACCATAATCGCATGATTTTTTACCAGGTAGGACATGGTTGGCCATAATGAACAGAACAGAACGGTTTTGAGCACCTAAAGCGTTCGTAGCCATATGGGACGATTGGCGGCACTTTGGTATCCTTGGTTAGCTTGTTCAAATTCGCGATGATTGGAACAGTGGAGAGAATGAATTATGCCATCGATTGATCCAAAAGACAGGGTAGACGTGAACGTATTGAGTCCCGCCGAGCTTTTCAGCAACTCTGTGAGGTATCAAATCCCGCAATTCCAACGGCGCTATATTTGGGATGAAGAAAAACATTGGAACCCGCTTTGGGCTGACGTTAAGCGAACCGCTGAGTTGTGCCTGGCCGACACCGACCTCATCGCACCCCCTCACTTTTTGGGAGCGGTTGTCCTTCAGCATCAACCGAGTTCCACCGGCCAAATCGAAACTCGCCTAGTGGTAGACGGTCAGCAACGCTTGACGACCCTCCAATTGTTGCTGGATGCTGCGCAGAAAGTGTTAGAGTCGAGAGGGATACAGAATCCGGAAGAATTAACTAATCTGATACGGAATCAAGAAGCACCCGGAAACAGCGACCCGAATCATATATTCAAGGTTTGGCCCACGGTCATTGACCACGGCGCATTTAGGGAAGTGCTTACCGCGGACGGATCAAGCCACACGGATTCGCCGATCGCGAGGGCCCACCAATTTTTCGTTCGGCGTATCGAGGATTGGCTTGACCAAGACCCTGACAACCTATTGCCTCGTGCGCGGGCCCTGGCCGAATCACTTTCTCATCTGCTCCACATGGTGGTCATAGATTTGAATGCTAACGACAACCCTCATGTTATATTCGAGTCATTAAATGCCCGAGGTGAAGCGTTGCTTGAATCCGACCTTATCAAGAATATGGTCATGTATGAAGCCGAGCGGGCCGGGATAGTGGAAGGGACGCGAAACGCCGATTGGTTATGGGATTTCAATGACCGATGGTGGGTTACCGAGATTGGGCGAGGTCGTACTAAGCAACCGAGGATCGATATTTTTCTAAACCACTGGCTAATAATGAGGACTGGAAACGACGTGACCACTGACGAAGTTTTCTCGACGTTTCGGCGCTACTATACCGACGAAGCGAAACAGCCAATTCACTTAATGGCAATGGACATCAAAAAGATCGGCGATACTTATAGATTCCTAGAAACTGATCAAGTCCCTGACGTCTATGGAATCATACGCAACATCAAGAACTTTCTTTACCGTAGGCGGGTCATGCAAGCCGGAGTGCTGACGCCCGTCTTATTGTGGCTATTTTCTGCTCAGGTGCCAACCGCTCAGTTAGAAAAGAGCCTCTTTGCTATCGAAAGTCATTTGATCAGAAGGATGATTTGCTTGCGAAGTACGACCGGTCACAATAGGTTGTTTATCAGCTTAGTAAGGCTACTGAAGGATTCGAACCCAGAATGCGCCGGAGACACGGTAGTCCAATATTTGGGGAATCAAGATTCTAACGTCGGTTGGTGGCCAACCGACGATGAGTTACGAGGCGCGTTTGTGAATAACCCACTCTACAATACTCTGACACAGGGGCGATTGAGGATTATATTAGAAGGAATCGAACAAGGGCTAAGAACGAAATTCACCGAATGCAAATCACCTCCAAAGAATCTAACGATTGAGCACGTGATGCCACAAGCATGGCGAGATAACTACCCGTTATCAAGTGTTTCTGATCCTGAGGAGCGCGATCGAATAATCCATACTTTGGGGAACCTGACCTTGGTGACCAGACCGCTCAACTCGACTATGTCTAACGCACCTTGGATTGGAAAAAAGAAGAACTAAAAAAACACAGCACCCTATTCTTGAACAAAGACCTCGTCAACGACGAAATGCGGGTCCGTTGGGATGAAACCGCCATCGAAGACCGCGCGCGCGAAATGTATTTGGCGGCGTTAAACGTGTGGCCCCATGCAAAAGACCTGTAACTACCAGAACGACCTAAAGGAGCCTTAGTATGAGCATTGATGTTGCCACTTCTATTGCGCGGATTTTGAAGCAGGAGGGGGTTGAATGGGTTTCGACCTTTCCCGTCTGCCGCGTGAACAATGCGCTGGGGCGCGAGGGCGTGCCCATGATCATGATGCGCGACGATCGCTACGCCGTGGCCCTGGCCGACGCGTACTCGCGGGTGACCGGCGGCGACCGCATCGGCGTCTGCACGGTGCAGGGCGGCGTGAACGGCGCGGGTCTGCAGTACTCATACCCCGGGCTGGCCCAGGCCTTTGAGGACAACTCGCCGATGCTGTGCATCACCGACGGCGTGCCGGCCGGCAGCACCGAGAACACCCAGTTCGACGTGACCACCAGCCTCAAGACCGTGACCAAGTGGTTCGGCTACATCGACCGTCCCGAGCGGACGCCGGAGTTCATGCGCCGCGCGTTCTCGATGCTGCGCAGCGGGCGTCCCGGTCCGGTGGTGCTGGCCGTGCCCAACGCCGCCGGCATCTACGACGAGACCGTGGATCCGTACTCGCCGGTGCGCGGGTACAAATCCGCGCCGGACCCGTCGGACGTCGTGCAGGCCATCGACCTGCTGATGGGTGCGTCCAACCCGCTGATCTACGCGGGCGAGGGCGTCATCTACGCGGGGGCGTCGGCGGAACTGGTGGCGCTGGCGGAGTTGCTGAACGCGCCGGTGATCACGACGCTGAAGGCCAAGGGCGCGTTTCCGGAGAACCATCCGCTGTTCGTGGGCGTGCGCGGCGAGCATCCCATCGCGTACCTGAACAAGAGCGACGTGATCCTGACGGTGGGCAGCAGCCTGTCGCCCGGGCGGTTCACCCACGGGATTCCCAATGCGCCCGGCAAGACGATCATCCAGTGCAACCTGGACGAGTTTCACATCAACCGCATCTTCCCGACGCATCACGCGGTGCTGGGCGATGCCAGGTTCACGCTGCAGGCGCTGGCCGACGAGGTGTCGGGTCGCACGGACGGCGCGGGCCGTCCCGCCGGCAATGTGGTGGCCGAGGTGCGCGAGGCGAGGGACGCCGGCCTGGCCGAGTACCGCGAGGCGATGGCGTCCAACGAGGCGCCGATCAACCCGTACCGCGTGTTTGGCGACATGATGAAGGTGCTGGACCCGTACAAGTCGTTCGTGACCCATGACTCGGGCAACACGCGGGACCAGCTGAGCACGGTGTACGACACGCTGATTCCGCGCGGGTTCCTGGGCTGGGGCAACATCTCGACGCTGGGGTTCGGGCTGGCCGGCGCGATGGCGGCGAAGCTGGCGTATCCGGACCGGCAGTCGGTGGCGGTGACGGGCGACGCGGGCGTGGGCTACATGCTGGGCAACCTGGAGGTGCCGGTGCGGCAGAATCTGGGCATCACGGTGGCGCACGTTGCCAACGGCGGGTTCGCGGGCTACGGCCCCGGCTTCTGGGGCGACGGGCACGACCCGTACACGCACCGGGTGATGGGTCCCGAGGACGTGAACATGTCGCGGGCGGTGGCGGAGCTTGGGCTGTACACCGAGCGGGTCACCGAGCCGTCGGACGTGATACCGGCGTTCGAGCGGGCAATGGCGGCCAACGCGCAGGGCCAGCCATCGTACCTGGAGTTCATCTGCTCGCAGTACCCGCGCTACGGAGGGTTCGCGCCGAGCCCGGTGGCGCACTAGGGGTTGTAGGGGCGCGGCTATAATGGTTGGCAGGCGGGAGCGATTCACTAACTAGTTGTAATGTTCGCTCCCGCCAGCAATATCACATCGTTAGGGTGGCGCAATTCCGTACAACGCGACCCTAATTCGGCATTGGCGCGTCTCTCAAGTAATTCCAGATCTTTTTGTATGGCCATGCCGGTGGGCGAAGAACCACTGACGGCAGGTACAGCAAGCAACGCAGCGAAAAAGTCGGGGTTGACTAGGCCTTGGTTGCCACCTTCTGGCATGAAAACAGGCAGCAACTGTTCCTCATTCGGGACGCCTTGGTCGTTCTGCCAGCGTAATTTATAGATTCCCAAGACTCCACGCGCAGGACCGACTAACTCGGCGCGGTCCCCTTTAAACTCGGGCGATTGTGCGAAGGCGATAAGGTCGGCAAAGAACGTGCTGGCAAAGTCCATGGGAACAGCACGAGCACGTCGAATGTGAGGCTGGCGGCTGGCGGTGACCCGCGCCACTAAGTTGTTGCCGAACTCGGGATAATGGCCGCGCAATTCAGGAGGCAACACGATCTCCAGCACGTGACCATCATATAATCGGTCCCTTATCTGTATTTTTCGGAACGGCAGAATACCCTCAAGGAAAGATAGTACGTCGTCAGGACCGAATCCGGTCAACGCCGCTGCCGCATGCGGATCAAAACCAGCGACGCGTGAAAAGAGTTGTTCCTGCTGAGATTGTGATTCCTGTGCCCGCGCTATAGCCGCTTCAATGTCGGCATCGGTGCGGTCAATGTTCAAATCCCTGTTAGTCGCCAAAATCGATGCTACGTCTACTCGCTCCAGCAGTTCACCAATAATCTCTTCTTCCAGCCCCTCACGAAATTCGGCGCTCACCGACGCCATATCAGCCGCAATATTGTCAACCTTTTCCAGCATCTTGGCCAATGCTCTGTTGTCAAAGCCGTCATTCGCCAACAAGTTGAATACGATGACTCTCTCTTGCTGGCCGTATCTATAAAGACGACCAGCACGTTGTACCAACCGAGCCGGATTCCATGGTAGGTCGTAATTGACTAGAATGTGGCAGTTTTCGTGCAGGTTGAATCCTTCGCCACCAGCTTCGGTAGACACCATGAATAGCGCCTGATCATTGAACTGGTCGATGTTGCGCTTCTTTTCAGCTAAGCTCATACTTCCATTGATCTGGGCCACGCCGCGTTGTGGATAATGCTTCTCCAATGCATCAACCAAATACTCTTGTGTAGCGCGGTACTCAGTGAACACCAACAAACGTTGTCCTTGTTGATGTATCGGTTCAACGATCTCTGTAAGGAAGTGAGCCAGCTTAAGATCATCTGCTTTGACGGTTCCTGTTAGCTCTAATAAGTCGGCTACTTGTGTTTCCTCATCGTCAAAAAATGGAGCAGCGCCAATATCTGATATTTCGTCCAAGTCATCTAAGTTATCAGTCCCGTCTAAAAAAGCATCCCATTCCAGATTGTGGTCAAACACGGCCTGCCCGTTGTTGACGTTGCCGCCTCGCAATCGCGCAAGGCGCCGAAGAAGCGCGCGCTCGATGGCGAATATGCTAGAAGACGCAAGCTTTCGGTAAGTAGTCATTACGAAGCCGACCGCGCGGCCGGTGTTGCCACCTAGGGCAGCCGCATCATACCCATAACGCAAATAACTTTGCAGAGCGGAGTCAAAAACTCGAGCGGTAACTGACAAAGGTGCTTCAATGCGCCTAGTATCTTGCCCACGGAACAGAAAATTGCCTCGGGCGTCAGTGACTTGACTCTTACGGTTCCGCAAAACGAGTTCAGCCACAACGGAAGGATCCGTGAACATACTGGCGAGGCGGCGGGTCAAACCAGGGCGCAGTAAGCGCAACAAATGCATAAACCTTTCATGGTCACCTTGATGGGGTGTACCGGTCAAAAATATGAACTCGTCCGCGAGAGGGCGCAACCGTTCGGCCAATCGATAACGTTGAGTGATCGCTTCACCCGATGTTTTGCTTAGATGGTGAGCCTCGTCAAAAACAATCACATCCCAAGGTTCTGGATTGGAAGCAACGAACAGCGGGAGATGATTCTCGGATTTAGCCCGGTCTATTGATGCGATAACTTTGTCGTAATTGTGGATAGCCCAATCGCCGGGACGCTCGACGGAGAAATCCTGTCCGTATATGCGGAAAGCTTCATTGAACTTGTCGTACATTTCATCTTTCCATTGCTGGACCATCCCAGCAGGACAAACCACCAAAACACGCCGGGCTTCCCGCCGTCGCTTTTTAGCCGCGAGCAACAAACCCACTTCGATGGTTTTCCCCAAACCAACATCATCGGCGATGAGCCAGTTTTTCTGGTCTGAGTCCATCATTCGGTGTACTAGACTGATCTGATGCGGCAATGGATCTACGTCGAAGCGGTCTAGCGCACCAGTGATTTGATTCCAAGAGTCTAATGCATAAGCTAAGGTCTTCAAACGGAATCGTTCGGCACTATCAGGAGCGAGCGCGCTTCTCGCAATGAGCCGCAAGTTTTGGAATGGTAACCAACGAGTCTCCCCCGTGTTATGCAGATGCACTAAAACTTGCTCTCGTCCGGCGAACATCCGAGTTTCGGTTACCGTACCGGGACCTAATGTCTTGCGCGTGTTCGACAACGGAGCGTCTTGGATCTCGTGGCCATTGCGAAACCCATTTCGCAATTCGTCAACGGAATGCCTATCGATCGCACCTTCACTGCCCCAACGCACTCGAATAGAGACGTCGAGTCCGGCGACTTCATGGCTCAGAACGATCCCTAGTTTATTTGGATATCGCGCAGGGTCAGCGTGTTTTACACAGCACCCATCTACTGGGATAAGCGACGTGGTGCGTTGCGGAGTAGTCATGCCAATCGCCTTTTCCAATACTGCCTTGGTCATTACCAGCCTAAATTATCGTGCCATTCAAAGGAGTCGTACCAATCCTGCCCATCGAACCATAGAGGAGGTCCATATCGGTAACGCCGATAACCTTTAATGCTCCGGTTCGGTACTTCTCCATCATGACCTAAATCATCTGTAGCATTCCAGTCCAAATGGTGTTGCCAGTTTTCGCCAGGCTCAAAACCAGCGCGGAACATTGCAAAAGATGCAAATGACGGGAAGCCGCATTTCCATAGTGCAAGATCCAGCCATTCGCCGAGCCAAGTTTCGTCGATCACTTCGTAGGGACGGTAGCCGGACCTGCGGTGTATCAGATCATACGAATCGTCTAGAGACAGGCTATAGCGACTACGCGTCGGATACCAGCAATGTGAACGCCAATCCCAGAACGAGTACTCCCACCAGTGCGGGTTTAGGTCCCAATGCAGCCGGAACCGCAGGAAGAACAACAGGCTACCGCTGGTCCATTTTTGCTTATCCAGCCATGGTCGCCATCGTCGCAAGCGGTTGTTGCCAAGTTCTCCCAACAGTTCCGCAATCTGGCCGAGCTGGTCACTTGTGGCTGTGCCTAACTTGGTAGCAACCCACTGGTCAATCTTCAGTTCGCTACTTAGTGCAACGTCATCATTGTCAATAGCGTAAACCGGTTGCCGCAGTTCGCTATCATATTCCGCCAGAGGTTCTGGCTCATCCCAATCGGGATTATCCTCGTCGGCTAAGTCTAAATCGTCATCCCAATCCAGGGAAATGCTCGGATATTCTTCGTCGCCAAGTTCGGCTGATAAGGCCGAAAGGTCTTCGTTCTGAATATCAGGTACATCCCAGCGCGAATTACCGGCTTCGGCAGAGAGCATCTCAAGCTCCGTAACTCGTATGACTGCTGAATTCGCTCCTCTCTAGGCTCGATATCCTCCTACCCCGCGAGGAACCCCTCCACCAATCCAACAAACTGCTCCGTGGCTTCGAGCTCGGGGTGGTGGCCGCAGTTTTGGATGATTTCGAGGCGGCTGTTGGGGATGCGGCGGTGGTATTCCTCGGCGGCGGCTACGGGGACTATGTTGTCCTGCGCGCCCCAGACGATCATTGTGGGCAGGCGCTCCAGGCGGTACACCTGGTGGACCAGGCCCGGGTCGTGCATGTAGGGACGCCACGCGACGCGGCAGGTGGCCTCCATGCCCAACTCCCAGCGCTCCAGGATGTCCTCCTCGGGCTCGGCGGGACAGACGGTGCGGTACTCGGGCGTGCCGTCGGGGTCCAGCAGCGAATCGGCGATGTACATGGGCGGCGTGACCTCGAAGATGTCGTAGATCTCGCCGCCGGGCGGGCGGATGCCGCCGGCGCCCACGAGTACCAGGTGTCCGAACTGCTGCGGGCACATGGTCGCCAACTCGGCGGCGATCCAGCCACCGAGGGAGAATCCCATGAGGTCGGCGCCCTCCAGGCCGAGCTTGTCCAGCGCGCCCAGGTACCAGATGGCGAGGTCGTGGATGCTCATGGACCAGTCGAGGACGTCGGAGCCGCCGATGCCGGGGAGCGACGGGATGTGCAGGGTGTGGTTCTGCGCGAGGGCCTGGTGGTAGCGCAGCCAGCCGGGGTGCCCCAACTCGTCGGGCAGGATGACCAACGGGGAGCCGGAACCGCCCGTGACCACCTCCACGTTGGTGCCGGCCACGTCGGTGATGCTGGAAGTCCAGGGCTGCGTTGCAGTAGTCATAACGTCAAAAATCCTTCGTAAAATCGCCTCTCCGGCGGTGCGCAGGGGTTGGGATGATGGTTCGACCGTCCACAGGCTGGCCTGCGGCAGGCTCCCGCCACGGGCGGGCGTTCCGCACCATGGGCGGGTCGAATTGTAAGGCCCGGTCATCATAGCCGGCGGCCCCGGGTAGCGCAAGCCGGGCGGGTGTTTGTAACTGTTCAGAGTTCAGGGGTTTGTCATTGCGAGTCTGCCGCTGGCGGACGCGGCAATCTCGCTCCTGTAGCAGCGTCCGTTGCCCTGATGAGATTGCCGCGCTGCGCTCGCAATGACAATTTTCCCGTGACTCTGAACAGTTGCGGGTGTTTCGCCAGGGCAATCGCGTCCCAATCAGGGACGGCGCCGGCATCGGAATTGGGACTGATGGACGATGAACTTTACATGGATGAACGGGATGGTTTGATTTGGGACATTTGAGGGTATGCGCCGTTTTCCGGTGGTTTGCTGCTACCGACGACCCATGCCGGTGCTTGTAGGGGCGAGGCATGCCTCGCCCCTACACCCCGATGGACGATCACAGGCAGGGGAGATGAGGAGGAGATGAGAGGATGGAGAGGAGGGGTTTTCGCCGCTGACGGCCTGATGGTCAGTCTGGTGTTTCACCCGGGTACCCTGCATAATGGGACGCGCCGCCGGACTTGTGACTCCGGCGTTCTGGCGCGATACCTCAATACGCCGGCGCCGACCGGCTGCCCTGCGATTGGGGCGGTTCGCCACCTTTGCGGGAGGTTGCAGCATCATCTACGGGAGGTTGCAGCAGCATCATGCGGAGCCGGGGACGGCAGCGGGCCGACGTTATCGAGGGTCTCGCTATCACAGATCGGGAACGCGCCGACAATACCGGCGACGAGGTTCACGGGCAGAATGACCGCCGCAACAGGGATGACTGATTTGCCGCCCACGCCGGCAGAGCGGGCCATCCGCCGGCGCATCGCCCGCCGCGGCCCCATGACCTTTGCGGAGTTCATGGACACCGCCCTCTACGGCCCGGGCGGATACTACACCCGACCCGACGCCGGCGCCGATTACTACACCGGCCCGCAGATCCATCCAGCCTTTGGCGCGCTGCTGGCCGTGCAACTGTTCCATCTGTGGACGCTGCTGGGCCGGCCGTCGCCTTTCAACGTGCTGGAAACGGGCGGCGGCGGCGGCCTGCTCTGCCGCGACATTCTCAACGCCGCCGTCCACCTGCCCGACGGATTCGGCGACGCCATTCACCACACCGTTGTTGACCGACGCCCGAACGGCGGGATGGAAGGCGGGATGGAAGGCGGGCCGCCCAACGCGCGGCGGGTGACGGGGGACGCGCTGGCCCTCCAACAAGCCGCAATCCCGAGGCCAACCCACTGCGTCGTGTCCAACGAATTGCTGGATGCGCTGCCCGTTCACCGGGTGCGCATGGACTCCGGCCGCCTCCGTGAACTGTACGTCGGCGTCGAGTCGGACGTGGCCGACGGTTACGAGGGCGCGCTGGTGGAGACGGCCGGCGAACCGTCCACGCCGGCGCTGCAACGACGCCTGGACGAACTGGGCATTCGGTTGGTTGACGGTCAAACCGCCGAGATGTGCCTGCTGCTGGATGAATGGGCGGAGTCCGTAACCGCGGCGCTGGAATCTGCCGGTTTCGTCTTGACCATCGACTACGGGCGTGCGGCCGCCGACCTGTACGACCCGGCGGTCCGACTACATGGCACGCTGGTCACGTACCGGAATCACACCCAGACCGACGCGCCGCTGCAGGACGTGGGCCGGCAGGACATCACCGCGCAGGTCGATTTCACGTCGGCGCGGGCGGCCGGCGAATCGGCGGGGCTGCACACCGTGGGCAACGTGCCGCAGGGCTGGCTGCTGCAACGCCTGGGCTTGCAGACCATCCGCCGCAGCGGGCCGCCGCCCGGGTACGACACCGGCGGATGGATTGAGTTGCCCGTGGGTCCCGACGGTATGCCTCCGGATACGCTGCCCGACGATTTCGGCGCGGCGTCCGACGAGGGACGCGTTTGGCGCACCAACCTGACCCACCTGGCGCAGCCGGGCGGACTGGGCGACTTTCGAGCGCTGGTGCAGTCCAAAGGAGCGCCGGAGGAACTGGCGACCGCCGCGCTGTCCTGGCTGGACGGCGATCCGGCCGAGCATGGCCATACCCCCGCATCGCTGGCCGCCATGATCCCGCCGGACGTTTTGGCGCTGGGGCCCGAACGCATCCGGCTCAACACGCTGCCGGTGCTATAA
Organism: uncultured Dehalococcoidia bacterium; assembly: GCA_964502995.1. GTDB lineage: Bacteria > Chloroflexota > Dehalococcoidia > Lucifugimonadales > UBA3495 > Bin87. The sequence continues at coordinate 17,151 of CAZCZB010000027.1, read as the reverse complement.
TCCGGCGCAATTTCCGCACACTTCGCGATTTCGACCAAGGTTGTTCTGGATCATCCCATGCCCGGCCTCACGCGTACCCACTTTGTCATTGCGAGTCCGCCTGCGGTCCGCCGGTGGCGGATGGCAATCTCGTTGACTGGCGGACGCTCCTCCCTTCGGCGGGATTGCCGCGCTGCGCTCGCAATGACAGTTCAACAAAATGGGTGCGCGTGAGATGCCCGGCCCGCTGCACGGAATCAACGTCGTCGAGTTCTCCACGATGATCGCAACGCCCACGGCCGGCATGCTGCTGGCCGACATGGGCGCCAGCGTGATCAAGGTTGAGCCGCCGTGGGGCGATCTGTGGCGGTACGCGCAGGCGGTGCTGCCCACCGACGGCCGCCCGTTCATGGCGTACAACCGGGGCAAGCGATCGATGACGCTGGACCTGACCAGGCCCGAGGCCGCCGACGTGGTGCGTCGCCTGACGCAGCAGGCCGACGTGGTGCTGGCCAACAACCGGCCCGACGTCGCCGGACGCCTGGGCATCGACTACGAAACCCTGTCGGCCATCAACCCGTCGATGATCTACTGCGAGGGCTCCGCCTTTGGGCACGAGGGGCCGGACGCCTACCGGCCCGGCTACGACATCATCATTCAGGCGATGTCGGGCATCGCCACCGCCGAGGGCAAGGTGTCGAACGGGGTGCCGGAGCAGATTGTGGCGAGTCCGCTGGTGGATTCGGCGTGCGGTCTGGCGCAGGCGTGGGCCGTGTGCGGCGCGCTGTTCGCCCGGGAGCGCAACGGCGGCCACGGCCAGAAACTGGAGGCGTCGCTGCTGGGCACCAGCCTGATGATGCTGGGCATGCGTTTCGTGCGTATCGACTCGCTGGACGTGGAGCCGCACCGTGAGATACGCGAGTCGGTCAACGCGATGCGGGCCGCCGGCACCCCGTATCCCGACCTGTTGGAGGTGTACCAGGCGCAGCACTTCCAGTCGCCCGGCAACATCTATTACCGTTTCTTCCAGACCGCCGACGGGATGCTGGTGGTGGGTTGTCTGAACGCCGCCCTGCGCCTCAAGTTGCTCGACGTGATCGGCCTGCACGACATCCGCTTCGATGAGGGCTACGACCAACATTCGCAGGAGGCTGCGGAGTTCGGCGCGCGCCTGATGACCCAGGCGGAGGAGATTTTCCACGCCCGGACCAACGACGAATGGCTGGCGCTGCTGGACGCCGCCGGCGTGCCGGCCGGCCCGGTGCGGTTCGTGGAGGAGTTGTTCGAGCATCCGCAGGTGGAGGCCAACAACTTCGCCGTGGACGTGAACCACCGCGACCTGGGGAACGTGCGCATGGCCGGCCCGCTGGTGTCGTTCAGCGAGACGCCGCTGGCGGCCGGCGACCTGCCGGCCCTGGGTGAACACACGGACGCGGTGCTGGCCGATTTGGGGTACTCAGAAGATGAGGTCGGGCGTTGGCGGGACGCGGGGTTGTTTTAACGCCAATGTGGGGCCGCAGATAACCGTCTCGACGCATGGCCGGAGGGTGTCATACAATCCAGCCATCAAGCCTGGACAGAGATGATCATGTCGGAATGGTCGCTGCAAGACGCGAAGAACAAGTTCAGCGCGGTGGTTAACGCGGCGCTTGATGGAGAGCCGCAACGGGTGAACCGTCGGGGGATGCCCGCGGTTGTCATTCTCGCGGCAGAGGAATACGAGAGGTTGCGCCGCCTGGATCGGGCCGATGCTCCATCTCTGAGTGATTTGCTGCTTGCCATCCCGCAAGATGATGGGGAATTCGAGAGGTTGCCCTTCCCGGACCGGCCCACGCATCTGTGATGTTGCTGCTTGACACCGACATTCTTTCCGCACTCCGCCGGCGAGAAAGGAATCCGGGCCTGGTTCGTTGGATGGAGGCCCAACGTTCAACAGACATCCATCTGAGCGTTGTAACCGTCGGCGAGATTGAGAGGGGAATAGCGCAGCAACAGAGGCGAGACCCGGTTTTTGCCAATGAACTGGCGCTTTGGCTGGACCGTATATTAGCCTGGTACGGCGACCGCGTCATGCCGGTGGACGTGGCTACGGCTCGTCGGTGGGGCCGATTGTCTGCGACCCTTGGCAACAGCGGCGCTGACTTGTTGATAGCAGCGACAGCCCTGGAACATGGGCTGACTGTGGTCACCCGAAACGTCCGCCACTTTGAGCCGACCGGTGTTGCCGTCCTCAACCCGCAATCCTGAATGGATCAGCACTTCCGGGATTGCACTGTTCACGGCTGGGCGCCCCTGCTAACGGGTTCCACAACCGTCCCCGCGTACTCCTTCCTCCGTTCATCCTGAGCCGGTCGGAGGATGCACCGTCGGGGCGATGCCCCTTTGCCTGACGTTCAGGCCGCAGTGTGTAGCAGCGTCCCGGCAGCAAGCCCGCGTGACCAGATTGCGTACCCGGTCCGTGCTACAATATCAGTAATAACAATAATCAATATCATCACAGCCGCGTATAGCGAGGTTCGGATATGACCCAATCACCCAACATCACCGTGTATGGCGCCCTGTGGTGCCCCGACTGCCGGCGCTCCAAGCAGTTCCTGGCGGAGCATCGCATTCCCTACCGGTGGATTGACATTGAGCAGGAACCCGACGCGCAGGAAATCGTCCGACAACTGAACGACGGCCGGCAGATCATTCCCACCATAGTGTTTGACGACGGCGGGCCCGTGCTGGCCGAGCCCAGCAACTCCGAGCTTGCCGCCCGCCTGGGCATCAACCCGCAGGCCAGCCGTTCCCACTACGACCTGATCATCATCGGAGCCGGGCCGGCCGGACTCACCGCCGCCATCTACGCCGCCCGCGAGGGTATGGACACGCTGGTCATCGAGCGCGGCGGCGTGGGCGGGCAGGCGGGATCGACCGAGCGCATCGACAACTATCCCGGATTCGCCCAGGGCATCACCGGCGCGGAACTGGCCGACCGGATGCGCGAACAGGCCGAACGGTTCGGCGTGGAACTGCTGGTCGCCCAGACCGTGGCGTCCATCGACCCCGGGCCGGAGTCGGGAGGCGTCCGCACCGTGATCACAGAGTCGGGACAGGAGTACCGGGCGCCGGCGCTGCTGCTGACGCCCGGCACGCGGTACCGTCGGCTCAACGTGCCGGGGGAGGACGATTTCATCGGCGCGGGCGTCCACTTCTGCGCCACCTGCGACGGGCCGTTTTACCGCGACATGGACACGCTGGTGGTGGGCGGAGGCAACAGCGGCGTGGAGGAGGGACTGTTTCTCACACGGTTCGCGTCCAGCGTGACGGTGCTGGAGGTGGGAGAGAGGCTTCGGGCCAGCCAGGTTTTGCAGGACAAGGCGGCGGCCCATCCGCAGATGGACATTCGCCTCAACACCACCGTCCGCGAGTTTCGGGGCGACGGCCGGCTGCAATCGGTGCTGGTGGAGGACCTGAAAACCGGCGAGCAGGAGGAACTGCACCCCTCGGGCGTGTTCGTCTTCATCGGCCTGGACCCCAACACGGCGTTCCTGTCCGACGCGGTGGAGCTGGACCAGCGGGGTTTTATCGTAACCGGTCCGGGAATGGAAACCAGCCGGCACGGCATTTTCGCCGCCGGCGACGCCCGGGCCGGCAGCACCAAGCAGGTCGCCGCCGCCGTTGGCGAGGGGGCCGCCGCCCTCATCGGCATCCGCGCCCACATGGAGGATGAGATTCGGAACCGGGGATACGCCGGGGATTGAACGTGTCTGACACAGGGCCTTTTCAAAATCCCTCACACTCCGCTCATGGTGAGCCTGTCCAACCATAGGGGGCGTCCTTCGACAGGCTCAGGACGAGCGGAAAATCGGGCACGCGGGAACTTGGGAAAGGCCCTACGGGTTTGCAGTCCGAGGACGGGGGCGGATGATTGTTTGGCGCGGCGGGTGAAAGGCGGGCGCAGGTGCAAAAGAAAGGGCCGGGGTATATCTCCCCGGCCGTTGCCATGTGGCCTATTGGAATGTGTTTCCGGCAGTTCAGTTATTCCCCGCCCCGTGCCGTAAGGCCATGTTTGTTCGTGAGATGCAGGTTCCCTATTCGGCGGGCGCGAATGTGTAGTACCGCACGCCGGCCATTGGGATGCCGTAGGCGAGGGTCTGGCGCGGCGCGGCTTCCGGCCGGTCGGCTGCTGCTGCGGGGCGCGCGCCGTACTCGTTGAGGACGTCCGCCATGTTCTGCTCCACCTGCTTGCCGAGGAGGCCGGCGTTGCGGCGGACGTCGGTGGTGATAGTGGGTTCGTTGACAGTAACCATCGTTGCTTCCTCCCGGTGTTTGCGCTTTGTCAAGCAAACTTGATACGCCTTGTATCATAGCACATTACTCACATACGGTCAATAGGGCCGGCATCTCACGCGTACCCACTTTGATAATCTGTCATTGCGAGTCCGCCACAGGCGGACGTGGCAATCTCGTTGAGGCGCTAACGACTACGACCAACTGCCCGCGCAAGGCGGATGGGATTGCCATCCGCCTGTGGCGGACTCGCAATGACAAAGTGGGTACGCCTGAGGGCCGGCATCGACACCAGGGCCTTTCCAGAGTAATCAGCAGCGTCAGATTCCGCTCATCCTGCGGAACGTCCGCCTGCGGCGGGGGCTTGTCGGAGGATACCAATTTCGGCGGTTCATGGTTCGACAGGCTCACCATGAGCGGGTAAATGGGGACCCATGAGCGGGTAAAAGGGACCCATGAGCGGGCACAAGGGACTTTGGAAAGGGCCGGCATCAACGCGCCGTTCCGACATGGGTGGAGGCAGGCAATGGCCGGGGGCTTTTGCGTTACCTGTAAGACGCCGTTTCGACATGGGTGGGGGCGGGTTTGAAACCTGCCCTGCGGGTGGTCAAGCCATGAGTCCCATCTTTCGATCCTCCAAAGGCGGACCTGCGGCAATCTCCCCGTATTGGGCGGACGTTCCGCAGGATGAGCGGGGGTACCCCTCAGTATCCAGCTCACGCCATCCCGTCTATCCTGTGCATCCGTGCCAGTTGTTCCGCTCACGGCCAACAAAAAGGCGACCCTTTCGGGCCGCCGGTTGGGCAAATCTCGTGTTGTCGCAGTCCCTACTGTTCGGGGACGTAGGTGTAGTAGCGCACGCCGGCCATTGGGATGCCGTAGGCCAGGCTCGGCGGCGGGATGTGCCGGATGCGCTCCGGCGCGGCGTCCTCCATGCGCGCGCCGAACTCGGTCAGCACGTCGGCCATATCCTGCTCCACCCATTCGCTGAGCAACTCGGATCGATCGTCGATCTGCGCGTTAACTGGTCGTTCGTTGACAGTAACCATCGTTGCTTCCCTCCCTGCTTTTGATTTGCGGTTACATCGATTTTTGTGATGTTGATTATCATATAGGGCGATGATAACAATGTCAACCCCCAACATCCCCTCATGCGTACCCACTTTCGTTGAACCTGTCATTGCGAGCGCAGCGTGGCAATCCCGTTGCCGTAGCGCCGTTTCTTACTCTAACGAGATTGCCACGTCGCTACGCTCCTCGCAATGACTAACTGGGTACGCGGGATTGCCGCGCCGCGCTCGCATTGACAGTTCAACACAGTGGGTACGCGTGAGCCATCATCCCATACCATCCCGTTCACCCTGCGCAGCCATGGGGATTGTTCGTGCGGTGTTTGTGCTACCATGCACTGACTCAGCGCGGCCCCGTCGCGCTGCACGGAGGGCTGAAAATGTTTGACCTGCTGATCACCGGCGGAACCGTAGTCATGCCTACCGAGGCCGCAATCGTGGACGTTGGAGTCCAGGACGGCCGAATCGTCGCCATCGGCGCGCCCGGCACGCTGGTTGATGAGGCGGCGCAGACCATAGACGCCACCGGTCGCATCGTGACCCCGGGCGGCATCGAGCCTCACGTCCACGCCGCCGCCAACGTCCGGCCCGGCGTCCACCAGCAGGTGTCCGGAGTTCCCAACGCCGGGCCGCTGGAACACTCCCTGGGCGCAATCTGGGGCGGCACCACCACGGTGGTCGATTTCGCGCCGGCGCCCAACGAGGGCGAACTGGTGGGCGGCATCCTCGATTTCATGTCGGTGTGGGAGGGAAACACCTACACGGACTATTCGGCTCACGTCATATACCGGAGTTCCAACACCGCCGACAGCATTGCGCGGGTGGGCGAGTTGATCAACAACGACTTTCCCAGCGTCAAGATTTTCACCACCAACATCCGCCCGCCGCAGGACCCGCCGCTGAGCCTCACGCCCATCGGCCGGATTGACAACGGACGGCTCACCGACCTCACCGCGCAACTGGCCCGTCACGACGGCGTGCTGGCCGTTCACGCCGAGGACGATGAGATCGTGATGTACAACTACCTGATGGCCCACCAGCGGAACATGTGGGACTGGTGGAACGCGCACCTGATCCATTCCAAAGAGGTGGAGGACGTGGCCTTCCGCGACGTGATCCGCATCGCCGGGCAGAACGGGGCCGGCATGTACTTCGTCCACGTAACCGGGTCCGACGGCGTCAACGCCGTGGCCGCCGCCCGCAGCCAGGGGCAGGCCGTGTACGGCGAGGTGCTGACCCTGGCCCTGTCGTTCAACGCCTGGCAGTACCGCGAGCCCGACGGCATGAAGTACCACACCTACCCGTCCCTCAAGTATCCGGAGGACGGCAGCGATCTGTGGAGCGGTCTGCTGGACAACAACCTGACCTTCACCGCCACCGACAGCAGCTTCACCACCTATATTGACAAGACCGCCGGACTCAACGTGCAGGACATGCGCGGCGGCAACATCGGCATCGAGATACGCATGGGCGTCAACTACACCGAGGCCGTGGTTCGGCGCGGAATGTCGCTGACGCAATTTGCCAACATCACGTCCACCAACGCGGCGCGTCTGCTGGGCATGTACCCGCGCAAGGGCGTCATCGCCCCCGGCAGCGACGCCGACTTCGCCATCATCGACCCCAACATCCACAAACGCCTGACGATGGACGACCTGCACCTGCGCGACTACAGCCCGTGGGAGGGCTGGGAGATATTCGGATGGCCGACGACGGTTATCCTGCGCGGCAAGGTGATGGTTGACAACGGCCAGCTTCTGGGCGACCCCGACGACGGCAAGCTGGTGCGCCGCCGCATTGATCCCGCAGTGCTGCAGCGCCCGGCCTTCTAATGCCAGTGAGCGCCAGTCCACCTACACAAGAGGAGGGCACCACCGTCCTCCTCTGCCGCTTCTGCGGCCACCTGAACAATCCGTCGGACAGCGGTACCCGTTGCGCCCAGTGCGGGGCGTTCTCGGGTCTGGAAAGCGTTGCCATCGAACAGGCTCGGCAGCGTTCGCGGCGGATGCGGCTGGACTTTCTGCGCCACCGCCTGGTGCGCGCCGCGATGATCCTGCTGCCGCTGATCGTCCTTACCGTCTGGATCCTGTGGGAATATACCGGCCTGCCGCCGGATCCGCCGCAGCCCACCACGGCCATCGGCGACACGTCGGTCGCGACTGCGCCGGGAGACTGGCCGCAGTCCGGCGGCGGCGTAACCAACACGTCTGCTGCCATCACGCCTTTGGCATCCGGGATTTCCGAGCCGTCAGCGGTGTGGGAATACGCCGCCGGCGCTCCAATCGTCGCGCCGCCCGCCGTGGCCGGCAACCGGGTGTACGCCACCGCCGAGGACGGCAGCGTGGTCGCGCTGGCGCGGGATACGGGCGAGGTCAGGTGGCGTTACGACTCGGGACTGACCGCCGCCGTGACGCCGGCCGTTTCGGATGGCCTGGTGTTCGTGGTGTTCAAGCCGGGCATCGTATCGGCGCTGGATGAGGACACGGGCGACGCGGTGTGGTCGCGCCGGCTGGCCGTGGCGTCGCTGCCGTCGCCAACGGTTGCCGACGGGCGCTTGTTCGTGGCCGAAACGGACAAGAACCGCGTGCTGGCCCTGGACGCCGCCACCGGCGACCTGCTGTGGGATTACACGCTGGACGACTGGGTGATCGCGCCGCCGGCGATACACGACGGGCTGCTGATTGCCACGGCCAACGACGCCAAGATTCACATTGTGGACGTGAACACCGGCAAGCTGCGAATGATCTACGACACCGGCAGGGGACGCTGGATCCGGGGCGGCCCGGCGGTAACGGACGAGTTGCTCTACGTCAGCAGCAACGGGGTGAAACGGGACGGGCAACGCTCGCGCATCTGGGGCCTGGACTACCGGGGACATCGCTACCCGCTGGAGCGGCAGATCTATTACGTGCGGAACCAGCTGGGCGTTTGGGGATTCACCAAGCGTCCGCCGGTGCAGCAGGGCACCGTATGGTCCACCAGGACGATGGGCGAGCAGGTGTATCAGCCTGCGGTATCGGGCGGCGCGGCGGTCGTGGCCGACGCCGGCGGCCTGGTGACCGCGCTGGATACCGCCGACGGCACGATCCTGTGGGAAACCGACCTGGAGGTGGACGTGACCGCCGCGGCATCCATCGCGGGGCAGGTTGCCCTGATCGGCGACGAGAATGGAACCATCACCGCCCTGTCGCTGGGCGACGGCGCCGTCCAATGGACTGCGTCCGTTTCCGGCGCGGTGGCCGCCCGACCCATCGTGGCCGGCAGTCTCATGCTGGTCCCAACATCCGCCAATGGCGGGACACTGACCGCGCTCGACCTCGCCCCGTCCAGGTGATACTGCCGGCCCGGCGCGACCGCACTCCGGGCGCGCGAATCCGGCGTAGGCCATCGGTTGCCAAACGCAATAAGCAATGTTGGCAGGGGTGGATTATCAGCAAACACAATTTGACATTCAACCAGTCGATAAGTAGCATCGGGCAACGCTGACGACTCGTGCCTCAGTGAGCGTGGTATTGCGTTGCGCCATTTGACGGAGTGCTGAAACGGGTCGAGAGTGACACTCAGGGAGGTTTCAATCGATGGATTTGCGAAGATTCTGGCATCCCAGAACACTGCTGGCGCTTGGCGCGTTGGCTCTCACTGTGGTGCTTGTCGCCTGCGGTGGAGCGGCTACCGAGACGCCCACGGACACCGGCGGCGGCAGCAGCAGCAGCGGCAGCGCACCGGCGCAGCCGGCCGCTGAGCCCACCCTGGACCCCTTCGCCGGAGTCCAGGAGCCAACCCCCACGGCCAACCTGCAGGTCGCTCCGACCGCGGTGCCCGTGCCCACCGCCGTTGTGTCGATTGAAGAAAGGCCCAACTGGTGGCAGGAGGGCGAGGCCCAGCACTATCGCGGCGATTTCCCGCTGGTAGCCACCAGCAACCCCGGCTTCTGGGATGTTCACTACGGCGGTTCCATGAACACCGTGCTGATTCCGTCCGGGCCGCGGTTCAACCAGATTCTGGAATACAACCCCATCAACACCAACGAGATCATTGGTGACCTGGCGGTGGATTGGGAATTCTATGATGACGGCAGCGAAGTAGGTTACATATTCAACCTGCATCCCGACGCCACCTTCAGCGACGGCCATCCCGTCGAAGCCGAGGACGTGGTGTTCTCCATCGACCGGATCACGCTGGGTCAGGTTGAGGAGGGCGTGCTCCGCGCGCGAACCGGCTTCCTCAACAACTTCGTGGTTCACGGCACCGCTGAGGCCATTGACCCCAAGACGGTAAAGATTCCGCTGCGGTTCCCGGCCGCCGGCTTCCTGCCCAACCTGGCCTCGGACTACATGAAGGTGTACCCCAAGCACGTGGCCGAGAACCTCACGCAGGAACAGGCCAACACCGGCAGGACCCAGGCTGAGGCGCTTTCCGCCATCAGCGCCGGATCGCCGGACAGCCTCATCGGATCCGGCCCCTGGATGCTGCGGGAATGGGAAAAGGACTCCGGATATTCCTACGACCGGAACCCCGATTACTTCAAGACCGGCCGGCCCTTCTTCGACGGCTTGAAGATATTCCTGATCCGGGACACCGCCCGCCGCCTGTCGGCGCTGCAGGCCGGACAGGTTTACGGCACCTACCAGCCGGTGACCGGCAGCAACCGCCCTGAAGACATGGCCCGCCTGGAAGAGGACACCAACGGTCGCGTCCGCGCGGTCATCCTGGAAGCTTCCGGCGTTCAGGCGTTCTTCCTGAACCATCAGAAGCCCCCGTTTGACGACCCGCGGGTACGTCGGGCGATGTACCTGGGCATAGACCGGGACAACGCCGTGGAAAAGGCCATCCTGGGATTCGGCCAGCCCGGCACGTTCTTCGCGCCCGGCGTGGTGGAAGACCTGGAAGAGCTGCGCACCAACAACGTGGCCTACGGAGACCGGGAAGCGGCGTTGGCCGAGGCCCGTCAACTCCTCACCGAGGCCGGCTATCCCGACGGCTTCGAGATTACGCACAACGTGGTGAACAGCAACCCCTCGCTGTCCACGGCAGAGACGGTTGCGCCACAGTTGCGTGAAGACCTCAACATCAACATTGTTATTCAGCCCACCGACCTGGCTACCATGTACGTCGGTTTGCGGGATGGCGTGGCGAACTTTGACGGTGTTGGAACGGGAATTATCCTGAGAGACCCGGGCGACATCATCAACCAGTTCTATCTGCAGGACGTGCTCCGCAACCCGCACAACTGGCAGGACGACGAGGTTGACGAGTTGATAGACCTGCAGAACCGTGAGGTTGACCCGTCGGTTCGCCAGAGTCACCTGGAAGCGCTGGCAGAAATTCTGCACCGGGGCGATAGCCACTGGCTGCCCGTGTTGTGGTACTCCAGCGGCGGCGCGTTCGACTGCCGTATCCGCAACTACCACTACCCGCCGACGGTTCAGCTCGTCAAGAAGTGGGACCATGTGTGGTGGGCTGGCGGTGAAGCGTCGGCCTGCGACCACAGCGCCAACACTGACCGGGGCTACCGGCCGTAACCCTGGCGCAAAGAGCGACACATTTCCTGGCCGGTCCTTTACAGATGAGGGCCGGCCAATCATGTAGAATGACGAGAATCGCTTTGCTGGTAATGCCGGCAGGAGTTGAGGAATGTCTCAGTACCTGATCCGAAGATTTCTCCTCTTCATACCCACCATGCTGCTGGCCACCATTCTGGTGTTCGGGCTGTTCTCCATAGTGCCGGGGGACGCCGCAGTTTTCCTGCTCACCGGAGAGGACGCCAGCGGGACGGTCACCACCGAAGACTTTGAGCGGCTGCGCGAGGACCTGGGCCTGAACCGCCCGATCTACGTGCAATACGCCGACTGGCTGTGGGGCGTCGTCCGCGGCGACCTGGGTATATCCCTCTACTATGGCCAGCCATTCGGGCTGGAACTGGTGGAGCGTTTCGCCAGAACCTTCGAACTGGCAGTGCTGGCCATTATCATGGCCTTTGTCACCGCCGTGCCATTGGGCATTCTGTCAGCGATGAAACAGGACTCGGGCGTGGACTACGCCAGCCGGGTCGTTGCGCTGGTGGGCATCGCCATGCCGACCTTCTGGATAGGAGTGCTGGTGATTTATGCGCTGGTGTATGGCACGGGCTGGCTGCCGCCGCTGGAATACGCCCACTTATGGGAAGATCCAGTGCAGAACCTGAAATTGATGTTGCTGCCCGCGGCGGTGATCGGGTTCCACGACATGGCGTTCACCGCCCGCGTCACGAGATCGGCGATGCTGGAAGTGATGCGAGAGGACTACATGAGGACGGCTCGTTCCAAAGGCCTGCGCGAGTGGGTCGTGGTGGGTCGCCACGCGCTGAAAAACGCCCTGCTGCCGGTGGTCACGGTTTCGGGCTACCAGTTCGGACGTTTGCTGGGCGGAGTCATCATCGTTGAGCAGATTTTCGTCGTTCCGGGCGTTGGCAATCTCCTGATTGACGCGATAAACCACCGTGATTTCCCGGTGATCCAGGGCGTGATCCTGATGACGGCGGCGGTAGTGCTGCTGCTCAACCTGATCATCGATATGCTCTACGGCATCCTGGACCCGCGCATCCGCTACTCGTAGGCGAGGGCCCGAATGAGCAGACGACAGCAAGTTCCCATCGGCAGGTGTTGCCATGATTGATCAAACCACAGAACAGGCAACTATAGCCCGTGAAGAGCTTCCCGCCCCCGGGTTGGCAGCGCGTTCATGGACCGGACTCAAGCGTTTCGTTCGCACGAAGCCACTGGGCGCGGTCGGCGGCCTGATTGTGATTGTGCTGGTAGTAGTGGCCGCGCTGGCGCCCGTGCTGGCCCCCTACGATCCCAGGTCCACGCCCGCCGCGCCGTGGGAAGCTCCCAACGCAAATCACCTTCTCGGCGCCGACTATGTTGGCCGGGACGTATTGAGCCGACTGATCTACGGCGCGCGCATTTCGCTGTACGTTGGTCTGGGCAGCGTGGTGGTGGGAATCACCGGCAGCTTCATCATCGGCGTGGCGCTCACGTATGCCGGCGGCATCGTGGACACCGTGTCGCAGCGCATCGTCGACTCCCTGATGTCGCTGCCTGGCCTGCTGATCGCTCTGGCGATCATGGCGGTGGTGACGCCGTCGCTGAACACCGTCATCCTGGCCATCGTGATCGGCATGATCGCGCCGGTGATCAGAACGGTACGGTCGCAGGTATTATCGCTGCGAGAGCTGGACTACGTCACGGCTGCGCTGGCGATCGGGGCTCCGCCCTGGCGGATCATCCTGCGACATATAGTGCCCAACTGCTTCGCCACCTACCTGGTGCTGGCGACGTACTACCTGGGTTTCGCCATCATCATTGAATCGTCGCTGTCGTTCCTGGGTGTGGGCACTCCGCCCGACCAGCCAAGCTGGGGCGGGATGCTGGTTCGCGCGGCTGCGGCCCACGTCAAAGCCGGTCCGTGGCTTGCCATATCCCCAGGCCTGGCGATTTTCATGGTGGTGATGGGATTCAACCTGCTGGGCGACGCGCTGCGCGACGTGTTTGACCCGCGCCTGCGCGGCCGCTAATCGCCGGTCAATTGAGGACAAAAGGACGGGAGGCCTGGCAATCCGCCGCAGCCTCCCGTTCGTATCTTAAAGGAACCTGGCCGCAGCAACGGCAATGGCAGCCACAGCGGCCATGACACCCGTGACCCTGATCAACAACTGGTAGCCCATCGTGTTAATCTTGCCTTCCAGCCGTTCGTTATTGGCATCTATTTTGCCTTCCAGGCGGGCTATATCTTCCTTGGTGGCCAAAGTCGGCAATACCGTATCAAAACGTGCTTCCAATATGCTCACACGTTCTTCCAGGGTGGGATTTGGAGTGGTCATTGGGACAGTTCCTTCTGCAAAAGATATGCGATGAACGATGGCAATAGTATCACATGTTTTGCATACCTTTACAACGCGCCGCACTCCTGATGAATTCAAACCGGTGGGCCGTCCTGGCTGCCGGGGTCATTGTACTCGTGGCGCTTTCGTTGGCCTGCGCGCCGAGCCAGCAACCCTCGTCCGGGGGACCTTTGCTGACTCCGCAAGCATCCGGAGCAGACACGGCGCCGACGCTGCCGGCGGCGACTTCCCTGCCGACCACGGGCGTGCAAGCGGAGGCGACCAACCTGCCTACCGCCGCCCTCAGCGCTGAAGCCACTTCCCTGCCGGCGGCGACTTCGATCCCTGCGTCATCCGAGGGAATAGTGATGACTGTTGACGCGGAAGAGGCGGCACGAGTCCAGGCCAAATACGAGCGCCAGTTGCGTGCCCCGTGGGCAACTGATTTCACTCGTAGCACCATTTCGTTCGATGAGATCATGACCGGCGGGCCGCCCAAGGACGGCATCCCGTCCATCGACGACCCGCAGTTTGAGTCGGTGGCCGATGCTGACGATTGGCTCGACGACCTGGAAGCCGTGCAGGTGGTGGACATCAACGGAGACGCCCGCGCCTACCCGGTGCAGGTGATGGTGTGGCACGAACTGGTGAACGATACGGTGGGCGGTGAACCCGTCGTCATCACGTTTTGACCACTCTGTAATACCGCCTTCGTGTTCAGGCGGACGGTTGACGGAAACATCCTGGATTTCGGGACCACCGGCGCGCTGCGCGACAGCAACCTGCTGATGTACGACCGCCAGACCGAGTCGTGGTGGCAGGAATTCGGCGGCGAGGGCGTGATCGGCCACTACGCCGGTCGCAAGCTGGAGCAGATATATCTCTCCATAGTGTCCTGGGCCGATTTCAAGGATAGTTTCCCCGACGGCAGGGTGCTGTCTCGCCCCGACTCCGGGAGGTCTTACGGGTCAAACCCCTACGCCGGCTATGATCGCCCGGGCAGTTCGCCCTTCCTGTTCGACGGGCCGGAGGATCCGCGTTTGCCGGCCGTGGAGCGGGTGGTCGCCCTGGAGCGCGGCGGCGATGCGTGGGCGGTATCATTCACCACATTGTCGGAGGAGCGGGTGGTTTCCGCGAATGTGGCCGGGGAGGATGTCGTGGTCTTCTGGACGCCTGGCACGGCCTCGGCGCTGGATCGAGGTTCCGTGAAATCGGGCCGCGACGTTGGGACGGCGGGCATCTTCTCGCCGGTCGCGCCCGACGGCTCGATGCTCACCTTCACCGCCGACGCCGACGGCAGCATCACCGACACCGAGACCGGCAGCGAGTGGAACATATTCGGACTGGCGGTAGATGGCCCGCTGGTTGGGACTCAACTCACACCGATTCCCGGACGCATCGGGCAATTGTGGTTCTCGTGGGCCGTGTACCGGCCTGATACGGTGGTGTATCCCAACGAGTCGTAGGCGCCGGCGGGGCGGGGGTATCGCGGCGGCGCATCGGAGCAAACGAGAGGGGCGGGTCCCAGACCCGCCCCTGCGCCGGTTGGTTTGCCCTGATGGTGGTCGTTATCAGACGTGGGGGCGTCGCGTGCGTCGCCTCTACCACGTTTGGTGTGTGTTCCGCTCATCCATCGACAGGCTCAGGATGAGCGGAGCCAACGGTTAGCCGCGCCAGATACCGCGCACGCGCCTTACAGAGTCGAGACGCTTTTCGGCCAGGAGGTCGGCTGCTTTGGCCGTGGAGATTTCCTTCTTGCCGGACGTGGCGAGAACCGCCGCCATCTGCTCGTAGATGCGCTCGGTCTGCTGGCGCGAGCGGTCGGGGTTGTACGGCTGGCCGATTTCGGCGGCGGCGTTGATGATTCCGCCGGCGTTGATCAGGAAGTCGGGCGCATAGACGATGCCCCTGCGGTGCAGTTCCTCGCCGTCCTCCGGGGTCGCGAGCTGGTTGTTGGCGCCGCCGGCCACGATGCGGCAGCGCAGGCGGTCGATGGTCTCGCTGTTGATGACGCCGCCCAGCGCGCACGGCGCGAAGATGTCGCACTCCGTGTCGTAGATGGCATCGGGGTTCACCACCTTGACGCCCATCTGCCGCGCCTTGTCCAGCGCCGTCTCGTTGATGTCGGTGGCGATGACGCGGACGTCGTCCTCCAGCAGGTGGCCCGCGGTGTGGGACGCCACCTTGCCAAAGCCCTGCATGGCAACCGTCTTGCCGCGCAGGGAGTCGGTTCCCCACACGTCGGCGGCGCAGGCGCGCATGCCCATGTAGATGCCGAGGCCGGTCATGATTGACGTGTCGCCGCTGCCTCCCAGCGTTACGTCAAGTCCGACCACGTGGCCGGTTTCCTGGTGGACCGACTCGAGGTCGCGGCCGGTGGTGCCCACGTCAGTGGTGGTGAGGTAACGGCCGCCCAGGGTGTCGACAAAGCGGCCCCAGGCCCGCAGCAGTCCTTCGGTCTTGTCGGTTCGGGGGTCCCCGATGATCACACCCTTGCCTCCGCCGAGGTTCAGGCCGGCCGCGGCCGATTTGTAGGTCATGGCCTGGGACAGGCGCAGAGCGTCGGCCAGAGCGTCGGCCTCGGTGGCATAGGGCCACATTCGGGTGCCTCCGCAGGAGGGACCCAGCGTGGTGTCGTGGATGGCGATTATGCCGCGCAGGCCGGTGTCAGGGTCGCTGTACATCGAGACCTGCTCGTGCCCGTGCCTGGCCATCTTGTTGAGAACTTCCATAACATCGCCTCCTTGTTTGGTTCAGTTATTGGGTGGTTGGAGCGAAGCTACGTGAGGGTCGAATTGCGGTGCAAAGAGGCGCTTGCCTCTACTACTATTATAAATCACGATTTCGGATACCCTGGACATCGTGGGGTATAATCCCCGCAGTTATTCATCCGATCAACTTCATCCGATCAACCTCAGGAGAACGACTCAATGCCTCCAAAGCAGTACGAAAATCCGCCCGGACTGGTGATAGAAGCCACCAAGCGGTATCACGCCGTGATCAAGACCGACAAGGGCGACATGACCATCGAGCTTCTGTCCGAGGTCGCGCCGCTGACGGTCAACAACTTTGTCTTCCTCGCCCGCGACGGGTTTTACGAGGACAACCAGTTCCACCGCGTGATCAACGGGTTCATGATCCAGGGGGGATGCCCCAGCGGCGACGGCACCGGCGGACCCGGCTACCGCTTCCGCGACGAGGAAGTAACGCGGAGCTACACGCGGGGCACGCTGGCGATGGCCAACGCCGGTCCCAATACCAACGGCAGCCAGTGGTTCGTTGTCCACGGCGCGGACGTGGGTCTGCCGCCCAACTACACCATCTTCGGGATGCTCACCGACGGCGACGACGTGCTGGAGGCCCTGGCGACCTCGCCCGTCCGGCAGAGCCGCAGCGGTGAGAACAGCCAGCCCACCGAGCGCATCGCCATCCATAACATCGAGATCACCGAAACGAACCTGGGCGGCGCAAGCTAGCGGGTCGCGCAATCCAACGGGATGCAGGGGGCCGGGCCTTTCGATTATCGCGCTACTTGCCCGCTCATCCCGAGCTTGTCGAAGGACGTAACACACGGTTCGATCCTCCACAGGCGGGCCTACGGCAGGCTCCCGCCAAAGGCGGACGTTCCGCACCACGAGCGGCCTACTGACCGGTGCGACAATAATCGAAAGGGCCTGATACAAGGGGGCCGGGGCGCCGGCCTCTTTGCAATTGTGTGGGCCGCTGCGTCGGGCGGTAAATTGTGAAGTGCGGGGGCAGGTTTGAAACCTGCCCCTACGGAAACCTGCCCCTACGATGGACGGGAATGGGATGGCCTACGGATTCAACTGCGCCAGCGAGATTGCCGCGTCCACCGCAGGCGGACTCGCAATGACACTTCTTTTCAGCAATGACACTTTCTTTCGGCGCTGACTAGTACCGGATCAATCTAGGAATGATAGGGATAGAGGCGATGGAGTTTGGAGC
>CAZCZB010000026.1:19288-35588 GCA_964502995.1 uncultured Dehalococcoidia bacterium | reverse complement strand
GCGCCTTCTCTAGCTTCATTCAAGGCCAGTTTTGGCCGTTACATACCCCTTTCAGACTGCAGGCAGGGGACACCAGGCAGGCCGCACATGAGCAACCCCACCGGACACTACATCATCGCCGCCGAACCCATCGAGATCAACGCAGGCCGGCCCACCGCGACCATCTCCGTGTGGAACACCGGCGACCGCGCCATCCAGGTCGGTTCCCACTTTCACTTTTTCGAGGTGAACCGCGCCCTGCGTTTCGACCGCGAATCGGCGTTCGGGATGCGGCTGGACGTGCCATCCGGAACCGCGGTGCGCTTCGAGCCCGGCGACCGCAAGGACGTGCCGCTGGTCGCCATCGGCGGAGCCCGTCGGGTGCGCGGGCTGAACGGCCTCGCATCCGGCAGCCTGGATTCGCCGGCCGTGCGCGCCGCCGCGCTGGACGCCGTGCGAGAGCGCGGGTTCCTTGACCGGCCGCCCGAAACCACCACCGACGCCGCAACCCCATCCGATACCCAAGCCACCACAGACGCCGCAACCCCATCCGATACCGCAACCGCATCCGATACCGGCGAGGTGTAAGCATGGCCCGAATCAGCCGACGCCAGTACGTGGAACTCTACGGCCCCACCGTGGGCGACCGGTTCCGCCTGGCCGACACGTCCCTGGTCTGCCAGGTGGAGCAAGACCTGCTCACCCACGGCGACGAGTTGGTGTTCGGCGGCGGCAAATCGGCGCGGGACGGCATGGGGCAGGCGTCGGAGGTCACCAACCGCAACGGCGCGCTGGACCTGGTAATCACCAACGCCATCATCATGGACCCCGTTCTCGGCATCATCAAGGGCGACATCGGCGTGCGCGGCGGCCTGATCGTAGCCATCGGCAAGTCGGGCAACCCCAACGTGATGGACGGCGTGCATCCCGACATGGTCGTTGGCCCCGGCACCGAGGTGATCGCCGGCGAGCATCTGGTGGCGACGCCCGGCGGCGTGGACTCGCACATCCACATGATCGCGCCGCAGCAGGTGCATCACGCCCTGTCCAACGGCATCACCACGATGCTGGGCGGCGGCACCGGCCCCGCCGACGGCACCAACGCCACCACCTGCACGCCCGGCCCGTGGAACATCGCGCGGATGCTGGAAGCCGCCGAGCCGATCCCCGTGAACTGGGGCCTGCTGGGCAAGGGCAACGCCAGCGATCCCGCCCCGCTGGAAGAGCAGATCGCCGCCGGCGCCAGCGGCCTCAAGCTCCACGAGGACTGGGGCACCACGCCGGCCGCCATCGACTGCTGCCTGGAGGTCGCCGACCGTTTCGACATCCCTGTTGCCATCCACACCGACACGCTCAATGAGGCCGGGTTCGTTGAGGACACCATCGCGGCCATCGGCGGGCGCGCCATCCACACCTACCACACCGAGGGCGCCGGCGGCGGCCACGCGCCCGACATCATCCGCATCGCCGCCGAGTTGAACGTGCTGCCGTCGTCCACCAACCCGACGCGACCCTACACCGTCAACACCCTAACCGAACACATGGATATGCTGATGGTGTGCCATCACCTCAGCCCGCGGGTGCCCGAGGACGTGGCATTCGCCGAAAGCCGCATCCGTCCCGAAACGATGGCGGCGGAGGACGTGCTGCACGATCTCGGCGTCATCAGCATGTACGCCTCCGACTCGCAGGCCATGGGTCGCGTGGGCGAGAACTTCACCCGCCTGTTCCAGACCGCCGACAAGATGCGGCAATTCAAGGGCAAGCTGCCCGAGGACTCGCCCGACCACGACAACTTCCGCGTCCTGCGCTACCTGGCCAAGCTGACCATCAACCCGGCCATCACCCACGGCATATCCCACCTGGTCGGCTCGCTGGAACCGGGCAAACTGGCCGACATCGTCCTGTGGCCCCTGGGCAGCTTTGGAGCCAAGCCCAAGCTGATCATCAAGGGCGGCATGATCTGCTGGGCCGTCATGGGCGACCCCAACGGTTCCATACCCACCGCCGAGCCGTCCTTCTACCGGCCCATGTTCGGCGGCATGGGCCGGGCCGTCGCCAGCACGTCGCTCACCTTCGTATCGCAGGCCGCCCACGACGCCGGCGTCCACCGGGATCTGGGACTGGTCCGGAGGGTGGAACCGGTGCGCGACTGCCGCGCCATCACCAAGCGCCACATGGTGCGAAACGACGCCATGCCGGTGATCGAGGTTGACCCCGACACGTACACGGTGCGCGTTGACGGCGAGATCGCAACCGTGCCGCCGGCCGAACGGCTCAGCCTGGCCCAACTGCACTTTCTGGTCTGACGGCGCTGGTCTGACGGCGCTGGTCTGACGACAGGAGATTGAACCCGATGGCCGCAACCGGACTGCGCCTTCTCACGGCCCTGCAACTGGCCGATTCTTTCTTCCCGTCGGGGATGTACGCCCACTCGCAGGGGTTGGAGAGCATGGTGTCACGTGGTTGGGTGAAAGGCCCCGATGAGGTGGAGGAATACGTGCGCAACCTGCTCGTCCGGTCGGTCATGCCCGCCGACGGGGTCGCGCTGCTGAACGCCCACGCCGCCGCGCCGGCCGGCGATCTCGACGCAATCGTCGATATCGACCGGCATCTGCACGCCATGAAACTGCCCCGGGAACTGCGGGAGGCGTCGCGGCACGCTGGCCGCCGCATCCTGGATGAATCCGCTTCGCTGCTGGTTGGCGGCGCCGGCCCGACGGTAAGCGCGTTCCGCGGTCTGGCGGCCGATGGCGAAACTCCGGGAACCGGCGCGGTGGCCCTCGCGGTCGTGGCCGACGCCGCCGGCATCGACGGCGAAACCGCGCTGCTGATGTTCTGCCACAGCTTCGCGGTGGGGGCGCTGGGGGCGGCCCAAAGGCTGCTGCCGCTCACCCATTCCCAGGCCCAACTGATCCTGAGCCGCACCCACGAACCCGTGGCCGAAATGGTCGCGGATCTGCGAACCCGCGACTGGCGCGACATGACGTCCTTCGCGCCGCAGGCCGACATCGCCGCCATGCTGCACGAACACGACGATTTTCGTATGTTTGCCAGCTAGATTAGACGCGCAACCGGAGAATACAACATGAGAAACGTACCCAGAATCGGCATCGGCGGCCCGGTGGGATCCGGCAAGACCACGCTGGTGGAAAAACTGGTGCCCATGCTGCTCGAACGGGGCTGGCATCCCGTGGTGATCACCAACGACATATTCACCCGCGAGGACGCCGAACACGTCACCCGCACGCTGGCCGACGTGTTCGACACCAACCGAGTCCTCGGCGTCGCCACCGGCGCCTGCCCCCACGCCGCCGTCCGCGAGGACCCCAGCCTGAACCTGCTGGCTGTGGAGGAACTGACCGACGCCTACCCCGACTCCGACATCGCCCTCATCGAAAGCGGCGGCGACAACCTCACGCTGACCTTCAGCCCGGCCCTGGCCGACTACCAGATCTACGTGATCGACGTGGCCGCCGGCGACAAGATACCCCGCAAGCGCGGCCAGGGAATCACCCAGACCGACCTGCTGGTGGTCAACAAGACCGACCTGGCCCCCCACGTGGGCGCGAGCCTGGACGTGATGCGCCGCGACCTCAACACCGTGCGCGGCGAGCGTCCCTACGCATTCACCAACTGCCGCACCGGCGAGGGCCTGGACGCGGTGCTGGACCGGATACTCGATGGCGTCGGCGCTGCAACCCACAGCTAGCCCAGCCTCACGCGTTCTGAACTGTCATTGCGAGTCCGTCTGTGGCGGACGCGGCAATCTCGTTGAGACAAGGAACGCTGCTTGTGGGAATCAATCGGCCATCCGCCGCCGTCCGACCGCGCCCTCGTGCTGAAAAAATGAGCACGCATCAAGGCCTCGCCGACCTGACGCTGGAACACCGCGCCGGACGCACCCGCCTGACCGGTTCCCGCACCCGGCCGCCCCTGCTGGTGCAGCAGGCCCTGTATCCCGACGAGGCCGTGCCCGACATGGCCCACGTGTTCCTGGCCAACCCCACGGGCGGGCTGCTGGCAAACGACCGCCTGGAGATCTGCGTCAGCGTCGGTCCCGACGCAAAGGCCCACGTGACCACCCAGAGCGCGACCAAGATCCACACCATGCCCAACGGAACGGCCGAGCAGAGCGTATCGCTCAACGTCGCCGCCGACGGCTACCTCGAATACCTGCCCGACCCGCTGATACCCTTTCGGAACGCCAGCCTGATCCAGACCGTCAACATCACCGTGGAACCGGGCGGCGCGCTGGTGTACGGGGACGTGATAACCCCGGGCCGAGTGGCCAGCGGAGAGGTTTTCCAGTACCGCAAAATCAGCAACCGCCTGGCCGTCTATCGCCAACGCAAGCAACCCGTTTACGTGGAATCGTTCGATCTGGCGCCACCCGGCAACCGGCCCACGCGCCTCGCTGTCCTGGGCCTACCTGATAACAACCAGGCCGGAGCCGCAGCCGCCCGCACCTACGCATCCCTGCTGATCCTGTGCGACGCCGACCTGACGGGGCGCGTGCTGGACGCCGTCCGCGACTCCATGACGGCGGGCGACGGAGTGCAGGCCGGCGCGTCAACCCTGCCCGACGGCAACGGCGTGGGCGTCAAAATCCTCGGGCCCGACGGCCCCGCCGTTCAATCGGCGGTCGCCCGCGCGTGGTCAAGCGCCCGCGAGCGTTTGCTCGGCGCACCCGCCCCCAACCTGCGGAAATACTGACCGGAACCGGGCGTTCAGCCCCGGTCCGCTGCCTTCTGGCCCAGCACGCCCATCAACTCCGCCACGTCGTCCAGCCTTTCCAGGTTTTCCAGCATCTCCAGCGCCCGTTCGGTGTCGGAATCGGACAGGGCGCGGACGAAACAGTCGCGCACCTTCACCAGCCTTTGGTCGCGGGACATCGGGTTGCGCGCCGACCCGGTGAACGCGGAACACTCGGCGCTCACGGTGGAGCCGTCTTTGAGCACGGCTGAAGCCAGCGTCGCCCCCGATTCCGGCCCCTCGGGTTCCACCCGCATCCGGCCCAGCATGTCCTCCATGTCCGGCGCGAAGCGGCGGGCGTCGGTGAACGTGTCGATGCCCACGTGCCCGTCCAGCAGGGCGGCGGCGGCGCAGTATTCCACGCTGAACTTGCCGTCCAGTCCGCTGCGGGGCGCGGGTCCCGAATGACCCCGACCGCGCCGGTGAATGGTCATGTGCTCGATCCTGCCGGGGTCGCCGCCGATCTCGTCCCGCAGGTTCAGCGCGGCCTCGATGGCATTCTGCATGTACACCTGCGCCGGAAACCGCTTGATGTCGAAGCCGGGGTCAACCAGACGCCAGGACGCGCCCAACCCGCCGGTGGCCACGTCCCAGTCGAATTCGCCGCCGAACAGCGCCTCCGCATAGCCGACGGGAGACTCCAGCGCCTCGTCGCTGGCGGTGTAGCCCATGCCGGCCAGGATGCCCGACTCCGCGCCCATCCGCGCCGCGTTGCCCGGGTGGGTGGACTTGACCATGGTGCCCGTGTTGGCGGTCAACCCTCCGGTGCGGGACGCGGCAATGCCCAGCGCCATCAGCGTCTGTTCCGCGTCCAGGCCCAGCGTCTTGGCCGCCGATGCCGCGCCGCCCATTGGCCCCACCAGTCCCGGCGGGTGGTAGGCGTGGCGAGTGGCCGGCGCTGATGCCTGCCGCAGCCTACCCTGAATCTCCCAGCCCAGCACGTAGGCGGTGACCACCCGGTCGCCCGATACGTGGTGGTGTTCGGCCAGCGCAAGAGCCGCCGGCAGGCAGGATGACGTGCCGTGGGTGGGCGGGAACCCCTGTATCTCATAGTCCAGGCAGTGGCCGAAAACGCCGTTGGCGAAAGCCGCCGCCGGCGGGTTGGTCTTGTAACCCCAGCCGACCACCGAGGATTGCGGGGAACCGCCGGCATCCTGAACATATCGGCCGATGATGTCGGACAGTTCCTGCACCGAGCCGGCGACGACGTTGGCCACGCCGTCCAGGATGGCGATTTTGGCGGCGTCCACCACGTCGGGCGGCAGGTTTTCAAACTGCGTGTCGGCGATAAACTCGGCCAGCGTTCGGGTTGCGCTCATAAATCTTTTACCTCGTATGCCTCTGCCAAACCTCAGACAGGGTAGGGGCAACCACAAGGATTGCCCCGGTCGGCGGATTGCCCCGGTTGTGTGTGATTGCCCCGGTCGGTGGATGCGACCGACATTGCGAAGATTCTTCCATCCGGCAAATCCTGATTCAGAATTCAGACAACCGAATCCGAATCCCCTACAGCCGGATCACGCCCACCAGGTCGCCGTCCTTTTCCTCGATGGAAATCTCGGTGCCGAAGGGCTCGGAAACTTCCTGCAGCCACGTCAGCGTGTCGCGGGCGATGGGTTCATCGGCCAGCACCGGGCGTCCGCGCTGCGGAATGGGGCGGCCAAAGCCCATGTCGATGGGGTGCAGGACTATCTCCTTCAGGTCGCCGCCGGAGTAGTTGCACACCGCCACCACGCTCTGCCAGAACACGGGGTCGGCGGCGAAAGCGCGGGTGCCGCCGCCGGAGCGGGTATCCAGGTAGTCGCCCGGCGTGTTGTTATGGTCCAGCCCGAAGCGGCGGTAGGCTTCGCCGGGCAGCCACAGGACGCTTTCGTTCTGGAAGATGAAGTTGCCCAGGCTGTAGAAGATGGGCCGGTTCTTGTAGATCTCGATGCCGCGCAGGAAGTGCGGGCCGTGGCCCACGAAGGCGGCGCAGCCCTGGTCGATGGTCCAGCGGGCGAAGTCCACCAGGAAGTGGGGCGGCGACAGGCGCGAATGGCCGTGGAAGTCGCCGTCGGGCCCGCTCTCGTGGCAGTGGACGCCGTAGATCTGCCAGTCCGATTGGGTCTGAGCGCCGCGGATCCAGTTGCCGATGCCCAGGCGGTCATCCTCGTTCAGCGCGGTGCGGACGGCGAAGGTCTCGTCAAGCACGAATCTGTGCTCCAGGAAATCGATCTCGGAGTTTTCGTCCGGCGTTTCCTCGACGCCCCGGAACCCGAAGTGGCGCATGAAGGCATGCTCTTCTTCGTAGCCAAGTTCCAGGTTGGCCTTGCGCAGCGCATCGAACACGTCCTGCTGAACGTGGTGGGTGATGTCGTGGCGCAGGGCGTTGACGCCGGGGCGGCGAAATCCGGTCGGCCGGCGCCGGCCCGCGAGGTCTCGCTGAACGTGCTGGTGGCGCTCATCACGGCCACGCGGCCGCGCGCCGAGTCCACGTATGCGGGCGAGCGTGCCTCGTCCAGGTTGCGGCCGCCGCCGGCGTGGGGCAGGTCAACCTCCCGGCAGTGTTCCAGCGTGGTCAGAAATCCCCCCTCGGAGAAGTCGAAGGAGTGATTGTTGGCGGTGGTGACGGCGTCGATGCCCATCCACTTGAGTTCATCGAGGTTGCGCGGGTCGGAGCGCGTGTAGGTGTTGCGACTCCACTGCCAGGTGCTCTCGTAGTCGTGGAACAGCATCTCCAAATTGACCAGGGACACGTCGGCGTCCCTGAGAATGTCCACCAGTTTGAGGAACCGGGGTTCCTGGAAAGCCTGCATCCGCCGGGTGATCATGGCGTCGCCGCCCAGCGCGATGGAAATGTCGCGGCGCTCGGCATCGTAAATCGTTGTGGTCATGTCGCCTCCGTGTTAGTTGTCTTGCCGGGAAAGACGCGCCGCACGTTTTACCATGGGAAGTTTGCGTCCAGCAAAACGCCTTCTCCCAACACGGGGCGGGTCTCGTGAGAAGAGTACCACCTGCTCACTTGACGTACTTCCTCCCCTTCGCCACTCGGAAATACGGTGAAGCGCAGTGAACTGTACTCACCCGGCTCCGGTTGCATACGTACAAGCACGTCAACAAAGTGTTGCCCGAAAGGCGCTCGAATAGTGCTCGCGGTGAAGAACTTGTCCAGTGACGGGTTGGGGTCATGGTTCTTTTCATCCAGGAATAGCTGGTAGGCCTGATACCAGAACTGTTCAGTGAAACCGGCTTCTCGTGCGGCGGGATTGCTGAAAAAGTGGTTTAAGGTTATGGGCGGGCGTGGAGCCATCGGGAAAAGTCCTCTTCTGACATGGAGCGGGTTCAGGAGTTTTGGCGGTTGAGCCGCGCTTCCAGTTCGCGAATGCGCGCGTCGGCCTGCCGGCGTTCCCGGAGACGCGCCTCGCGCTCGTTATCGGCGCGGGCTTCAGCGTTATCGGCGCGGGCTTCAGCGTTGTCGGCGCGCTCGCGCTCGGTGTCGAAGGTTGCGATGTGTCGCTCAGTCGATGGGTCATACCAGCCCAAACCACCGCGCTCCCAACGCAGCAGCAGGTTCAAAGACTCGCTGTACCCCTGCAACACGTCATCCGACAATTCGTCGATGGGTATCGGCTCGTACACGTTGCCCACCAGACGGTCCCCGGCCAGCCGCGTCCCGTGATGTTCCCCCGTCTCGTCAAACCGCCAATACTCGGGAATCAGCAACCTGGCGTAGTCTTCCCGTTTCGCTCCGGTGTCGGTGTCCGCCGTGCTTCGCGAGGCCACTTCCAGCACGAAGTCGGGTGGCTTGCGCTGCTCCGATATGATGTAGCCGTTGCTGGCCTCATACAACTCCGGGTCCACGTCAAAGGCAATCAGCAGGTCGGGATAACGGGCCAGTTCCTGGAAAGAACCCGGCGAGGCGATGAGCCAACGGTCGGCAGTCACGAGGGTAGTTTCGGGATTGCCAAGGTGCCGGATGAGGTGGTGAGCGTGGCCGGTCCTGGTCAGTTGGTTGAACTGGGTCACTTCGTCGGGCTCGCGTTGGGGAATGTCGGGCAGACGGAAGCGGCCCGTGGACGGGGTGGTTCGGGTGGCGGGTTTTCCGGTGTGGGTGGTCATGGCGCGCACTTGAACGGCGTGGTCCGCTACGGCCCATGGGCAGCCTCCGGCGGATTGGCCGCATTATACCAGCCTGCCGATCCGGCCCGGTGCTACAATACCGGCGCATGAGGATACCTGACCAACAACCCGACTCCGCGCCGACCCTGCCGCTCAGCGGCTACCGGGCGCTGGACCTTGCCGGCCCCATGGGCGTGTACTGCGGCAAGCTGATGGCCGACATGGGCGCCGATGTCATCAGGGTCGAGCCGCCCGGCGGCGACCCCATGCGCGACATCGGCCCGTTCATCGACGGGCAGCCGGGACCCGGCCGCAGCCTGTACTGGCTCCATTTCAACACCAACAAGCGCAGCATCACCGTTGATGCGGAGTCGGCCGACGGGCTGGCGTTGCTGCGCCGCCTCGCCCTCGCCTCCGACGTGCTGCTGGAAACCGCGCCGCCGGGACACATGGACACGCTGGGGCTGGGATACGGTACCCTGGCGGCCGACGCGCCGGGGCTGGTGTACGCCTCGATCACTCCCTTCGGGCAGACCGGCCCCTACCGCGACTACCGGGCGTCCGATCTGGTGGGTTTCGCCATGGGCGGCTACATGTACGTCACCGGCTGGCCGCACACGCCGCCCAACAAGCTGTGGGGTTCCCAGGCTTACAACACCGCGTCCAACCGCGCCTACATCGCCATTCTGCTGGCCCTCTATCACCGCATGGCCACCGGCCAGGGCCAGTACATCGACGTGTCGATGCAGGAGGCCGTGGCCGCCACCACCGAGCACGTCAACACCACCTACAACTACACCGGCGAGTCGGCGGAGCGCTGCGGATTCCGGCACGGCGGCCAGTTCGTAGCCACCTGGCCCTGCAAGGACGGCTACGCCAGCATCACCACCAACACCCGCCGGGCGTGGGACGACCTGCGGGCCTGGATGGACCGCGACGGCATGGCCGGCGACCTGATGGACGCGCAGTACGACGACCACTTCGTGCTGCGGGGCGAACACTCGGCCCACATCGAGGAACTGGTCCAGAAATGGGCCATGCTCCACACGCGCCAGGAGATCACCGAGTTCGGACAGTCCAACCATCACCCGTGGGGTCCCGCCGCCACCGCCGATGAAATCCTGACCAACGAGCAGCTATGGGGCCGAGACTATCTGACCACCGCAGAGTCCCCCGATGGCGGCCCGTCCCTCGTGTATCCGGGCGACCCCTACCGCCTCGCCGAGTTTCCACGCCAGGCCCGCCAGCCTGCTCCAGCCCCCGGCCAACACACCGCCGAAATCCTGTCGGGCGTCCTGGGCCTGGCGCCCGACGAGGCGGCCCGCCATCACTTCCCAGGGTGAACTGACTTGATTGCCGACTCACATCACACCGCCCTCGCCCTCCGGGGCATCCGCGTGCTGGACTTTACGTGGATTCACGCCGGCCCCTCGGCGACGCGCATCCTGTCCGATCAGGGCGCCGAGGTCATCAAGGTCGAGTCCAACAACGCCCTGTCCGTTGTCGGCGGGCCGGCATCCGCCACGGCCCGTGGGTTGGGCCAACGTCACAACTGGAACGCCGGCAAGCTTTCCATCTCCCTCAACATGAAAACGCCCCAGGGCATCGACATCGCCAGACGGCTGGTGGCGGTATCCGACGTGGTGGCCGAGAACTTCAGCGGACGGGTGATGCCCTCGTGGGGGCTGGATTACCAGTCGATACGCGCCATCAACCCCAGCATCGTCATGCTCAGCATGTCGGGATTCGGTCGCACCGGCCCGTGGCGCGATCGGGTCAGCTACGGCCAGACCCTCCAGGCGTGGTCGGGGTTCACCCAACTAACCGGCTTTCCCGACGCCGACCCCAGCGGTCCGGCCAGCGCGTACAGCGACGCCGTGGGCGGCATGGCCGGGGCGCAGGCCGTGCTGCTCGCTCTGCTGCATCGCTCCCGAACCGGACGCGGCCAGTGGCTCGACGTATCCCAGTTCGAGTCCCTGACGTCCCTGCTGGACACGCTGGTGCTGGACATGAGCGCCAACGGCCCTGCCGCCGTCTCGACGCGCACCGGCAACCGGATGCCCCACCAGGGCGGCGCGCCCCACGGAGCCTACCGTTGCTCCGGAGACGACCGCTGGGTCGCCATCACCGTTTTCACCGACCTGGAGTGGCGCGCCTTTGTGGACGCCATCGGCCGTCCCGACTGGTCCAGTGACCCACGGTTCGCTTCCTGCGACTCTCGCCAGCGCAACGCCGACGCTCTTGACGCGCTCGTCGAATCGTGGACGAGCCAGCGCGCCGCCGAGGACGTGATGGCGCTGCTGCAAGGGGCAGGAATCGCCGCCGGCGTCGTGCAGACCGGCGCCGATCTGTCCCGCGACCCGCAGTTGAAATCACGGGAGTTCTTCCGCAAGGTACCCGACCACCAGGGCGAGTTGCGCACCATCGAGAGCGCGCCCTACAAGATGTCCCGCACGCCCGGCGGCGCAACCCGCGGCGCGCCCGCGTTTGCCGCCGACATGACCTACGTGCTGCGCGAACTCCTGGGCATGACCGACGAGGAGATCGAGGACTGCGCCATCGCCGGCGCGTTCGACTGAGCGTGACCGCCTGCCGAGCGTCACATCACGCTCGCTGCCATCCGCTCATCCTGCGGAACGTCCGCCTGTGGCGGGAGCTTGTCGAAGGACGGTCTGACGCCAACCCCTACTGAATCAGCGGCAGCAATTCCTCGGATATGAGCTGCAGGTAATCCAGCCGCGCCTCGAAATCGCCGGGCAGGTTCAGGCTCGCCAGGCCGACGTAGTCCAGCCCGTCTTCCTCACGGCATCGGTTGATGATTTCGGCGCAGTCCTGCGGGCTGCCGGCGATCGCCCAGTCCGACAGTTCGCGCTGTCCGCCGAGTCCCAGGTCCACGGTGGTGGTTTCCTGCATGTTGAACGAGCCATACATGCCGGCCTTCTTGGCCGCCGTCTCCCGCGCCTCGGTGATGGCCGTCTCCCGGTCCCTGGCGATGGCGATGGAACGGTGCGCGCCGATGCGTCCGGTCGGGTCCTTGCCAAGTTCGTCGAGGGCTTCCTTGTACTGCCGCGTCAGCGCTCCGATGTCCTTCCAGCCGGGCTGGGGCCCCAGGATCACGCGGTCGCCCAGTGCGGCGGCGCGACGCACGGCCCCACGACTCTGGGCCGCGATCCAGATGGGAGGGTGCGGCTTCTGCGCCGGCGTCAGGGAGAGCCGGGCGTCATGCACCTGCCAGTGCTGCCCGTCAAAGTTGACCTCCTCGCCGCTCCACAGCAGTTTCATCAGTTCGATGGATTCCTCAAACCGGCTCACGCGATCCCGGCGGTTGGTTCCGAACGCCGCCAGTTCGGCCACCCGGTAGCCAAGCCCGACTCCCAGGATGAACCGCCCGCCGCTGATGTGGTCCAGCGTAACCGTCTGCTCGGCAATGTCCACCGGATTGTGGTAGGGCAGCAGCAGGATGCCGGTCAGCAATTGCAGACCCTCGGCGTCGGGCGCCAGGCGGGCCAGCGTCTGCATCGGCTGCATCCACACGGTGGGGTGCGAGATGTAGTGCTGGGGCATGTAGATGGTCGAAAACCCCAGCGACCTGGCGCGGCGGCAGACCTCCGCGGCCTCCTGCACCTGCTGGTGCATTGGCCGGTTCGGATCTTCCATGTAATCGCGTATGTACAGCCCTACTTCCATCTGATCTCCAATTCAGCCTGCTGATCTCCGGTTCGACCTGATCTCCGGTTCGACCTGATCTCCGGTTCGACCTGATCTCCAGTTCGACCTGATCTCCAAATCACGTGCGGCGGCGAACGCTAGTCGGTGATGTACGTGTGGGTGATGACCTCCCACACGTGGCCGTCGGCGCATTCAAAGTAGAACCCGCGGCCCTGGTGCAGGTGGTTGATCTGCCCGTCCGTCCGCGAACGCGGGCCGCTCCCGAACACAACGCCCTCGTCCTTGATGCGCTGCAGGATGGCGTCAAACTCGTCGTCCGACGCCAGGAAGGCGTAGTGGTTCGCCTGCGGGTTGTCCGAGTCGTCGAAGTCCAGGGTCAGGGTGTCGTTGACCTTCACGGGCGCAAAGTGTCCCCACGGCCCCTCGTACTTCAACCCGAAGATCCGCGCGATGAACTCCGCCGACTTCACCTTGTCATGGGCGGGAACGATTGTGTGGTCCAGTTGCAGCGGCATGGCGTCCCTCCTTTGATGGCGTATTCTCCCGGTGTGGTGGATGCCCCTGACCGTCCTCAGCATACCCGGTCGTCGCCGGCCCAGTGGTCGTACTTGCGGCCGGCCAGTTCTACGACCTCGGCGATGTCCTCTTCCAGCAGGTAGCCTTCGGACGCCAGGTCCTCGGCGGCGCGGGTCACCTGCTCCAGGTAGTCGTCGCGGCCGGCGTAGCGTTCCTCGATTGATGCCCGGGGGTCGCCGGACGCCTCCCGTTCGGCGCGGGTGGCGGGCAGCGGCAGCGTCCAGCCGGCCAGGCCGCCGGTGATGCCGATGAACAGGTTGGGGTTCCCGATGCTCTCGTCCCGCAGGTTCCAGCCGGTGTAGGTTGCCACCGGAACCGACAGATCTGGCAGGCGTATGCCGCCCCGCTCGTTGAACGACTCGTCGATGTCGGCAACCAGCGCCGGAAATTCCTCGCCCTCGTCGGCGGGCAGTTTCACGGTCCGGCCCAGGTGCGTCTCCGGCCCGTAGTCCAGGCGGATGGCGCGGGTCGTCTCCGTCGGCACGCGCACGTCGGGCAGTTCGGCGAACCGCTCCAGCAGCGTGTGCGATTCCACCGCCGTGCCGTCGTCCAGGCTGGGGTGCCGGCTGGCCGGCGGCTCCTCGCCCGTGGTGACCCAGCGGTCCAGGTTGTCCAGAATGGCCCGCGACAGCGGCGCGTAGTCCACGCTGTTGAAGGGCAGTTGCCCCCTGATGCCGTCGGCGCTGCGAACCTCGATCGGCGGGAAATCGCCGGAGCCGTGCTGGCAGCCGGCGAAGTGGTAACTCCTGGCCCACTGCGATTCGGCGGCGTCGGTCAGCGTCTCCAGGTCGGTGTGGATCAGCGCGGCGTCGCCCCGCCAGTATTCCGCCGACGTGTTGGTGAACATGATCTTTGGAACATGGCCCTGGCGTTCCATCGTTTCCAGCAGGGAGCCCTGCGCGCCCGTCACCGGATCTGTCTGCATCGTGTCGGTGAAGGGGAACATCTCGGCGATGATGTAGCAAACGTCCTTGGAGGGCTGGCCGAAGCGCAGGTTGAACTCGCCGCGCATCCCGCCGGCAACGTGGGGAATGATGCCGTCCAGCGCCATCCGGTCTTCCTCGTCCTCGTTGATGCCGGTGTGGATGTATTGGCGCAGGAACCGCCCGCTCTGGGAGCGTCCCATTGCGTAGGCGTAGTCGATGCCGCCGGCGCATGGGTTGCCCGCCGCCGCCGGCGAGTATTTCAGGAACGACACCACGTCGCGCATGGCCGCGAACCCCAGGCCCACAATCCGGCTGCCGGTGGTGGTGTACACCAGTTGGTAGATCTTGCCCGGCTCAAACCCCGAGGGCATGTAGATGTGGCTGTGCTGCGGTTCCAGGTCTGCGTCCTCCACCCGGACGAATGACCATTGGTCGCGGTCAACCGCCGTGGCGGGACTGTTGGGCAGGTCGCGCACCGTGAGGGTCGCCTCCGCCTCATCAGGGTCGGCGGCGGGATTGGGCAGGTGCTGGCGGTCGGCAAGCAGGAACACCTGCGTGGGTTCGTTGCACTGGAACTGGCACATGATTTTGCCGGAGAGCGGCCCCTGCGGGCCGATGGCCTCCGGAACGTGCAGCCCGATCAGGCCGGGAGTCGGCGGCACGTCGGCCTGCCAACCGCCCCAGACCACCGTGTAGCCCCTGCGCATCAGGTAGCCGTTGCCCGGCTCCAGCGGCGACGTGGGATCAGTGGCGGTGGGCACGCTGTTCAGCGTCAGCGCGGTCTTGCGTCCCCGGTTGACCACGTCGAACAGGATGCGACGGTTGCCCCGGTCGGCGTTCACGGGTTGAAGCATGGCGAAGTCCGCCGAAAACTCCACCAGGCCGGCGGCGTTGCGCGGCGCGAGTTCCAGATCGGTGATCGCCTGGTTCCGGGAGTGCAGCGGGTCAACGGCGTAGTGGGCCGTGCCTTCCAGCAACTCATAGGCTCCCACGTCGCCAAAGGTCTGGCCCGACGCGAAACTGCTGCGCTTGGTGATTTCCAGTTCTGTAATTGCCAAGATGTCCCCCAGAGTGGCCGGCGGTCAGCGGCCGGCGCGTTGCCTCATCCGATTGTTTCGGGGATTGTAGCACCAGCGGACAGCCGCCGCCGGCGCACCCATGCGTCCGATTGGGGCGCATCGTCATCGCAACCCCCCGCACGTTTGGGACGATCCACACGTTGGGCACGATCCGCACGTTTGAGGCGATCCGCACGTTTGGCAACGTAGGGGCAGGTCTGAGACCTGCCCCTACCTCGAATGCGGCACCAATCGTGGCCACAACCCGCGCCCGCATCTCATGCGTGCCCAGTTTGTCATTGCGAGTCCGCCACAGGCGGACGTGGCAATCTCGTTGAGGTGCTAACGACTACGACCAACTGCCCGCGCAAGGCGGATGGGATTGCCATCCGCCTGTGGCGGACTCGCAATGACAGATTATCAAAGTGGGTACGCGTGAGGTCGTACGCATCGCGATCACAACCTCGCGCTTGTTCGGCAACGTAGGGGCAGGTCTGAGACCTGCCCCTACACCGCTGGCGGCATTGATCGTGGACACAACCCACCACGCAATGCGGGGTATAATGCGCCAAAACCAGTTGCGGAGGCGCCCACATGGCCAAGATCAAGCACATCGCCATCACCTGCGAAGACCCGCCCGCGGTGGCCGAGTTCTACAAGCAGGGATTCGACCTTTTCGAAGTCGCTCGCAATGAGCGTCAGATCCAACTCTCCGACGGAGACATCAACCTGACCATCCTCAAGTGGAAGACCAACGAGGACGCCGACGTCGGCCCCAACGGCGAGAACTACGACGGCATCCACCACATCGGGTTCCAGGTGGACAGCCTGGAGGACACGGGAGCCAAACTGCGGCAGATTGAGGGAGAGGAGATCGTCCGCCGCGACGTGGCCACCGACGGCTCGCCGCGCCCGCCTCGCGCCGAGGAAAAGTGGTCCGGCCCCAACGGCCAGGTGCTCGACATATCCGAACCCGGCTGGCTCCACAGGATGCCCATGGACTAGCAATCCCGTTCAAGCCCACGGCTCGACAGGCTGCCATCTAATGGATCCCACGGATCCCAATGGATCCCACCGCTCATGGTGAGCCTGTCGAACCACCCGGCCAACCACGCCGCTCATGGTGCGCCTGTCGCACCATACTGCCAACCACGCCGCTCATGGTGCGCCTGTCGCACCACCCCGCCAACCACGCCGCTCATGGTGCGCCTGTCGCACCACCCCGCCAACCACGCCGCT